>NZ_CANNAI010000001.1:0-1015359 GCF_947502515.1 uncultured Pontibacter sp.
GTATGCGAGACCCGCTTGTACAGTGGTGTGAGAGGCGCACCCCGTCAGCTAACGCTGACGGGGCCGTCTACTCGATTGGGAGATGAAATTTTGTATCAACTTCTAATCTTTAAATCTCCACAATCTACGAATTCCGTCCTCGTTGGAAGTTACTAAAGAATCTTTGTCAGCTTTTATTACCCTTGTTTTAAAAAAGGGAACATTATCATCAAAGTATATCAGAGTATCATTTCTGAATTCGTATTTTAAGTATTCAAATGTGTCTACAAACAATATCGAGTCTTCTTCAATATTAAAGCTGGCATTTTCAGATTCTCCTGAAGTCCATATACCTTTTATATCTTCGTTAGTGAATAAAGACTGTGCACCTGAGTGCTGTGATTCAACTGCTGGAGAAGATGTGTTAGCTTGATGTTGGATAACAGATTCTTGTTCGGTCTCTTTTACACTACAGCTTATCAAAAGCAACACAAAGAAGATCGTGTATATTTTCTTCATTTATTAATTCTTATACCTCCCAACTTCTAGCTAAACGGAATAGACATACGGTTATTTGTCGATTTCGACAGACAACCGTAACCGGATTACCGAATATATTATATAATAATTAAGAGCTATACCCTTATCCATTGGCATGGCTAAAGGTATAGCTCTTAAAATTTGGTACTGCTTACAAAGCTGCAATACAGGAAATCTCCACATTCACATCTTTAGGCAGGCGGCTCACCTCTACCGTCTCACGGGCAGGCGGGTTAGAGCTGAAGTAGCTGCCGTATACCTCGTTTATTTTGGCGAAGTTGCCCAGGTCTTTTACGAAGATGGAGCACTTAAGCACATTGTCGAAGCCCATGCCGGCCTCCTGCAGAATGGCGGATAGGTTTTTCATCACCTGGTGCGTTTCCTCCTCAATAGTGCCGCTTACTAGCTCGCCGCTTTGCGGGTCTAATGGGATTTGGCCCGAAACGTACATGATCCCGTTGTGAAGTGTGGCTTGGCTGTAAGGCCCAATGGCGGCTGGCGCATTGGCCGACTTGATAATGGTATGGTTCATAGTCCGATTAGTTTTAATGTGTATCTTTACCCATCAAAAGTACAGAAATATGCACATACTTGTTTTGTCTGGCGATGAAATGGCCGCTGAGTTTAAACAGAAATTTCCGGAAGGAGCCAACGGCAATACCTATACCTTTCTGCATAGCCGTCACCTGACCGATGATCAGCTCAAGCCTGGCGATGTTGTTTTTGACTTCCTGCTGCATAAAGAACCGGAGCGCCTGAGCGATTATGGCCCAGATCAAATCGTGTTCTGCCAGGCCGTGACGAAGCAGTTGGCTTCGCTGGTGCGTGAATCAGGTTTAGAAAGGATCTGCACCTTATTCGGTTTCAATGGACTGCCAACTCTCTTTAACCGTCCGGTGCTGGAGGTAAGCCTATATGAGCAAAAGGATGCCGAGAAACTGAAACAGGTATGCGAACAACTTGGCACGGAGTATCAGTTAGTAGAAGACCGTGCAGGTATGGCCACACCGCGCATCCTGTGCATGATCATTAACGAAGCCTGCTATACCTTGCAGGAAGGCACTGCCTCTATTCAGGATATCGATTTGGGTATGAAACTGGGTACCAACTATCCGCACGGACCTTTTGAATGGGCGAATGCGATAGGTATAGATAATGTATACCAAGTGTTGGAGGCGATGTACGAAGACACCAGAGAAGAGCGCTACAAGATTTGCCCGCTGCTCAAGACAAAGTATTTGAGAGGAGAGAAGTTTAGTTTCTAAGATAGTTCATCATAAAGCAAAAGGGCCAGCAACTGATTAGTCGCTGGCCCTTTTTTATAACTATTAATCGATTACTCTACTGTCACAGACTTCGCCAAGTTACGAGGCTGGTCTACATTGCAACCGCGCATTACCGCGATGTGGTAAGACAGTAATTGCAGCGGAATAACCGACAGCAACGGCACCAGGTGCTCGCTCGTCTCTGGAATCTCGATCACGTGATCCGCCATGGCAGGTATAGTCGTGTCACCTTCGGTTACAACAGCGATGATCTTACCTTTGCGGGCCTTCACCTCCTGTATGTTCGATACGATCTTCTCATAAGAGCTGTCCTTGGTAGCGATTACTACCACCGGCATCTGCTCATCGATCAAGGCGATAGGACCGTGCTTCATCTCAGCGGCAGGGTAGCCTTCGGCATGGATGTAAGAGATTTCTTTCAGCTTCAGGGCGCCTTCCAGTGCAACCGGGAAGTTATAGCCGCGACCCAGGTATAGGAAGTTTGTAGCGTCTTTGTACTGCTCCGAAATCTTGATGATCTGGTCGTTTAGCTCCAGTGCTTTCTCTACTTTGGCCGGAATGCTCTCCAGCTCCACCATCAACTGATGCAGTTTGGTTGTTTCCAGCGTGCCACGCTTGCTGCCAATGATCATGGCAATCAGCGAAAGCACCGTTACCTGTGCGGTAAAGGCCTTTGTAGAAGCAACACCGATCTCAGGACCAGCGTGGGTATAAGCACCCGCATCCGTAGCACGGGCGATAGAAGAACCTACCACGTTGCAGATACCGAATATTGTAGCACCTTTTGACTTGGCCAGCTCCAGTGCGGCCAGTGTGTCAGCTGTTTCGCCAGACTGTGAAATAGCTACTACAATGTCACGCTCGCTGATAATTGGGTTGCGGTAACGAAATTCTGAAGCATACTCTACCTCCACAGGTATGCGAGCAAGGTCTTCGATCAGGTACTCGGCCACCAGACCGGCATGCCAAGACGTGCCGCAAGCCACGATCAGGATACGGTCTGCATTCACAAATTTGTTCTCAAACTCACGGATGCCACCCATCATCAGGTGATTGCTCTCTGCGATCATACGACCACGCATGCTGTCCAGGATAGAGCGAGGTTGCTCAAATATCTCCTTCAGCATGAAGTGCGGGTAGCCGCCTTTCTCAATCGACTCCAGGGCCATTTCAAGGCGCTGAACGTATGGTGTTTGCACCACGTCCTCTTTGGTACGGATCTCCAACTCACCGTTTTTGATCACGACCAGTTCGTAGTCGTTCACATACACCACATCGTTGGTATACTCAATAATTGGAGTAGCGTCAGAAGCAAGGAAGTACTCGCCTTCGCCTATACCTACTACCAATGGACTACCCTTACGGGCAGCGATAAGTTGGTTCTGGTCTTCCTTAGAGAGCACCACAATAGCATAAGCTCCTACTACTTCGTGCAGCGCCAGGCGCACCGCCTCTGCCAGTGAGCAGTTGCTGTTTTGCTTGATGTCTTCAATTAAGTTGATGAAAACCTCCGAATCCGTTTCGGACTGGAAGGTATGGCCTTTTTGGATCAGGAGCTGCTTCAGGGAAGCGTAGTTCTCGATGATGCCGTTGTGGATGATGGCAATGTTCTTGGAGCTAGAGTAGTGTGGGTGTGCATTGACATCGTTTGGCTCACCGTGGGTAGCCCAACGAGTATGGCCCATGCCGATGCTGCCGTGCACATCTTTATCTGCAATAAACTCCTCAAGGTCGCTTACCTTGCCTTTTCTTTTGAAGACGTTCAGTCCTCCGTTCATCAGGGCTATGCCTGCGCTGTCATAGCCTCTGTATTCAAGTCGTTTCAAGCCCTTAAGGACAATAGGGCAAGCATCTCTATGCCCTACGTACGCTACAATTCCGCACATATAGTATTAAGTTTCAGTAAAAAAAATAAAGGTACCTGCAAAGGTACCTTTTTCTTTATAATGTATAAAGTATCTGCTTAATATTTGCGCGATACTATTGTAGCTTCGAATAGTATATCAGGAGCCTTACTGGGTTTGCTTCATTGTTTGTCACAATGGCACGGTAAGGACGCGTTTCCGGACGAATAGTTACGGTTCCGTCTGACTGCGAAGCAGCCGAGACAGCGCCCAGCATCAGTCCGTTGTTTTGCTTCAGGCCCATCATCACACCCTGCAGGTAACTGGTCACATTCAGGGTATAATAATCTACGCCATTCTTGCGGCTACTAGCCACCAAAGCTGGCACTCGGGTATCCAGTGGATTGACACCATCCTGCTGCACTGCACGTACAGTACCTGTTATGTCTCGCAAAAACTGGTTTGCATTGTTGGTTTCATACAAAGCCAATTGAGGCGGTCTCGGCAGGTTGTTCTCCGAAGAAGCCGCTTTAACAGGTATGATCAGCTCGGCCCGGTTGATGATCAATGTGCCTGGGATATCCTTGAATTTTTCCAGGTGAGGGATCGTGATCTTACTAAGCAGTTGCGTGCCCGCCTGTATATAAGAATCTCCGCCTGTTTCGCTGGCAGGTACAAAGTCCCCATTCGACTGCAGCTCAGCAACGGCAGTGCCTGTGCGGTCAGATGATATCTGGGTAAAGTAATTGCCTGCGCCCAACAAAAAGTTATGCTGTCTGGCAGTGCCTTCGGCTGTGGTATAGTGCAGTGTCAGGCTCGTGTTAGTGCTACCCAGTGTCAGACCTACTATGCTTGCATTCTCGCCTTCAGGCACTGTCAATGCAAGGCCTTTGAAAAAGTTAGAGAAACCGGCCTGGTCTGCTAAACCCGCCTGGCCTGACTGGGCCATAAACTCGTTTGCCAACTCGCTACTCAGTTTTATCTTCAGCAGTCTCGTCTTCTTTGTCGTCACATTCTCCGCCCTTTCTGTATCTATGCGAGGCAGAAAAGCTTTCGAACCAACAGGGTTAGAGTCGTAAGCAAAAGGAGTGTTGGTGAAGTAAGAGGTTCTCTCGTCAAATGCACCTGTCACACGATGCACATTTACCTGCATCGTCTTCAGGGTGTCCGCATACTTAAACGAATAGTCAAGTGTAAGCACCAGCGAGTCTGCTCTGGCACCTGCGCCGAAGTTTAAGCCGGCACCGTTGATTGCCACCTCCGTGATTGTGCTGGCACGCACCTTACCCAGCACCGGATCCACATACTGGCCTAGCAAAGGCGGCTGTGAGCGGAACGAAAGGATCGAGTCCCCCTGAAACACAGTTCCGGTCCGGATGGTAAGGGTATCAGTAAACTCGGTACCTATCAGGTTTTCGTCCTGTAGTTCGAGTCCGATGTCTTTTGGGTCTTCGCAGGCTGTAAGAGCGGCAAATGAAAAGAAGAATAAGAGTAATCTCCTAACGGCTGAGTTCATTATATAGGTTGAAGTATGAATCACACAGGTTGTCGTCGGCACTGATGGTATTGATGTTCTTGTTTGTCTCAACAAATTCATTGAACAGGGCGCTGATGTTTTCGCCGAAGTTCTCATTTGTCTTGATCACAGAGTCAGCGTACTCCATGCCAACCTTGATAAAGCTGTCCAGGTCCGCTTCCTGCAAAGAGACCAGCATGCTGTCATCGATATCAAGCATTTTTACTTTCTCGAGCAGGTCGCCGTTAAACTTGTGCTTGTACTCGTGGTTGTAAACCGTAAAGATAGACTTCGAATCCTTAAAGATCGGGTCTTTCTTATAAGTAGTTTTCAGGTACATTGGAATCAGACCGGTCATCCAGTCGTTGCAATGTACGATATCCGGCTGCCAGCCCAGTTTCTTCACTGTTTCGAGTACACCCTTGCAGAAGAAGATGGCACGCTCGTCATTGTCCTGGTGGAAGTTGTTGTTCTTATCCACAAAAACGGACTTGCGCTGGAAATAGTCTTCGTTATCGATAAAATATACCTGCAGCTTGGCATTTGGGATAGAGGCTACCTTAATAACAAGCGGCTTTTCGTCATCACCCACGGCGATGTTGATGCCTGACAGGCGAACTACCTCATGCAAACGGTTTTTACGCTCGTTTATTATACCGAACTTGGGTACAAAGATGCGGATCTCCATACCTCTCTCCTGCATACTCTGCGGTAGCGTGTTCAGAAATTCTGCTACTTTAGTGGTTTGAAGGAAAGGAAGGATTTCGGTGGCGGCGTACAGGATTCGCAATTTAGACATGAGTATGTAATTAAAATTTAATAAGCAACAGTAATGGGACGTGCAAAATTAGTATTTTTTATTCTAATTTTCAATTTAATGTTCTATAACCTACTTTTGACGGCTTTCAGCAATTGCATCATTTATACCTATTAATATGGAAGTTATAGAGCAGGTGGCAGCCCTTAAGGCCATTGTGGCAGCGCTGCGTTGCGGCGGCAAGCGCATTGGTTTTGTGCCTACCATGGGCGCCCTGCACGAAGGGCACCTGCAGCTGTTGCGCGCCTCGGCCCGCGAGAATGACGTGACGATCTGTAGTGTGTTTGTGAATCCGACTCAATTCAATAACGCCTCTGATTATAAGCTATACCCCCGCACACTCGAGCAGGACATCAGCCTGCTGCAAAGCGTTGGCTGCGACTACCTGTTCGCCCCCAGTGCGGAGGAGATATATCCACAACAGTCTGTGCTGCAGTTTAGTTTCGGACTGCTCGAAGCGGTGATGGAGGGCGCACATCGCCCGGGGCATTTCAACGGAGTGGCGACTGTGGTGAGCAAACTTTTCCATATCGTGCAGCCACACAAGGCCTATTTTGGGCAAAAGGATTTGCAGCAGGTGGCCATTGTGCGCCAGCTGGTGCACGCCCTGAGCTTTGACCTGGAGCTGGTGTGCTATCCGACCGTGCGCGAAGCCGACGGACTGGCCATGTCCTCACGCAACAAGCGCCTGAGCGACACCCAACGCCAACAGGCACCGCAGCTTTACAAAGCATTGCAAATGGCCGCAGCCAATCTGAAGCAGAAGCCAGTGGCAGTCATCAGGGGCGAGGTGGCACAACAGCTGCAGCAGGTAGAAGAGCTCGAGCTGGAGTACTTCGAAATAGTGGACAGTCTTACCCTGCAGCCGCTCCAGGACATAAGCGGTCAAGAAGAAGTGGCGCTTTGCATTGCCGCTTTTGTGGGGGAGGTGCGGCTGATCGACAACATGCTCGTGAATCTAAAGGAGGGCTGATTTGTTCGGGATTGTAAAGGCTTAAGAAGATGCTGAGACGCTGGTAGTTTATCTGCAGCTAAATGCATAACTTTGCGGCCTATTACAAAAATAAACCATGTATATTGAGGTTTTAAAATCCAAAATTCACCGTTGCCGGGTTACACAGGCTGAGTTGCACTATGTGGGAAGCATCACCATTGATGAAGACCTGATGGATGCCGCCAACGTGGTGGAGAATGAGAAAGTACAGATCGTCAACATCAACAACGGAGAGCGCTTCGAGACTTATGTAATTAAGGGTGAGCGTGGTACCGGCACGGTGTGTCTGAACGGTCCGGCCGCTCGCAAAGTGCAGGTAGGTGACATCGTGATCGTGATCTCTTACTGCTCCATCAAGTTCGAAGACGCAAAGAACCACCAGCCGACGCTCGTGTTCCCGGATCAGCACAACCGACTGGTGTAACGCCATTGCATGAGAAAACTGCTCTCTTTACTGAAGTACAGCCTGCTTCTGGGGCTTTCTGCATTTCTGATGTGGTATGCCCTTAAAGAGCTTGACTTCGAAAAACTATGGGCAGAGTTGCAGAATATCAGTTATGGGTGGCTGGTGCTGTCAGTCCTGATGGGCATCGCAGCTTACCTGAGCCGGGCATACCGCTGGCACATGCAAATACGGCCGACAGGCTATACCCCTTCTTTTAAGAACACCTACAATGCCATGATGGTAGGTTACCTGGCTAACCTCGTGCTGCCCCGCATGGGAGAGGTAGTGCGCTGCAGCATGCTCCGTCGCAGCAATGGCATCCCTGTCAATACAGCCTTTGGCACAGTCATCGCAGAGCGCATCATCGACATGGTCATGCTGCTTCTGTTTCTGGGGCTCACCTTTATGCTGGAGGTAAACCGCCTCCGCGATTTTCTTTTTGGTCTTTTCACAGATAAGTACGCCAGCCTGGAGCAAAGCTTCGGGTCGCTATACCTGCTGGTTGTGCTGTTAATGGTAGTTGGCGCCGTGTTTCTGGTGCTGGGGTTGCTATACCTGAACAAGCTGCGTCAGAACGCCTTTTTCAAAAAAGCGGTGACCTTCGTGCGTGGGATGCTGCAGGGCGTGTTCAGCATCACTAAAATTGAAAACCAGGCCGCCTTCTGGGGGCATACCCTCTTTGTATGGGCCATGTACTATGGCATGAGCCTTGTCGTGTTCTATGCTATACCTGCCACGTCCGGCCTGACGCCAGTAGCCGGCCTATCGGTGCTCGTGATCGGTACTTTAGGTATGGCGGCGCCTGTGCAGGGGGGAGTAGGGGTGTACCACCTGCTGGTGCAGACTGTGCTACTGCTCTACGGTATACCCAAAGAGGCTGGGATGGCCTACGCCTTAGTGGCCCATACTTCGCAAACGCTTTTGGTAGTTGCCATGGGAGTGTTTAGCTTTATAGCAGGAATGTTGCATAAGCCTGCCGCAGTGGAAGAGCACACGCAGGCAAACCCACCTATACATGAATTCGAAAGATAAAATCCTATCCTTGCCTGACCTGCAGGAGCTTGTGCAGGCATGGCGCAGTGAGGGACAGCAGATCGTTTTTACCAACGGCTGCTTCGATATCCTGCACCTCGGCCACGTCGACTACCTCGAAAAAGCACGACAACTTGGCGATAAATTGGTACTTGGCCTTAACACAGATGCGTCAATAAGCCGTATAAAAGGTCCGAGCCGCCCACTTCAGGACGAAATGTCACGTGCACGCGTCATGGCATCCCTTTTGTTTGTGGATGCCGTAGTATTCTTCGATGAAGATACACCGCTCGAACTGATCAAGGCTGTGCAGCCGGACATACTGGTGAAGGGCGATGATTACATCATCGAAAATATTGTGGGGCAGGATGTCGTTACAGCACGTGGGGGCGAGGTGAAAACCGTGCCGCTCGTGAAAGGCTACTCCACCACAAACATTGTTAGAAAAATAGAAAACCAACAAAGTTCATAAAGTTAAAATAGACCAATGGGAATATATGTGATTGTTATTCTCTTCATGGGCCTCAGCATGTGGGTAAGCTGGAGACTGAAGAGCAAGTTTAAGAAGTACTCCGAAATTCCGTTGCAGTCGGGCTACACCGGCCGTGAGATTGCCGAGATGATGCTGGCCGATAACGGCATTCATGATGTAAAAGTAATATCGGTAGCTGGCCGCCTGACGGACCACTACAACCCAGCTGACAAGACCGTAAACCTGAGCGAGTATGTGTACGAGGCACGCAGCGCGGCTGCTGCAGCTGTGGCAGCGCACGAATGCGGCCACGCCGTGCAGCACGCCAGAGCGTATAGCTTCCTGAAGTTCCGCTCGGCCATGGTGCCGGCGCTGAGCATCGCCTCACGCTACATGCAGTGGATCATCCTGATCGGTATTTTCATGCTGCAGACTACTCCTGTGCCGTTGGCTATTGGTGTGGCGCTGTTTGGCTTGACCACCATTTTCAGTTTTGTAACACTGCCTGTTGAGTTTGATGCGAGTAAGCGGGCGCTGGCCTGGATTAGCTCCAACAATATTGTAACACAGCAGGAGCTGGCCATGTCGAAGGACGCGCTGAAGTGGGCTGCCATGACTTATGTGGTCGCAGCGCTTGGCTCTTTGGCTACACTGCTTTACTATGTGTCACTGCTTATGGGCCGTCGGGACTAAGCTGATCATGATGCAACTTCGATAGCAGACAACACGCCATCCGTTCTTTCAGAGCGGATGGCGTTTCTGTTTTATTGCACTGAATTTATCCACTGCCTAACAAATATTAGTTAGGAGAGTTATACAAATATTACCAAATTTCATAGTTTTGTACTATAATCCATTAATTACAGTCCTTTTATATATAAAAGCATGAATTTTCAATTAACTGAAGAACATTTGGCAGTGCAGGCTGCCGCCCGTGAGTTTGCACAAGCAGAGTTACTGCCCGGTGTAATTGAGCGCGATGAGCACCAGAAGTTCCCGGCTGAGCAGATCAAGAAAATGGGAGAGCTTGGCTTCCTGGGTATGATGGTTGATCCGAAGTACAACGGTGGTGGTATGGATACCATCTCTTATGTGTTGGCTATGGAAGAGATCTCTAAAGTGGATGCTTCTGCTTCCGTAGTGATGTCGGTGAACAACTCACTTGTATGCTGGGGCCTTGAGAAATATGGTAACGAAGAGCAAAAGCAGAAATACCTGACGAAGCTTGCTACTGGCGAGATCATAGGCGCTTTCTGCCTTTCTGAGCCAGAGGCTGGTTCTGACGCCACGTCACAGCGCACCACCGCTGAAGACAAAGGCGACTATTACCTGCTGAATGGTACTAAAAACTGGATCACAAACGGCAGCACAGCCTCCGTATACCTGGTGATTGCCCAGACAGATCCTGAGAAGAAGCACCGTGGTATCAACGCATTTATTGTTGAGCGTGGCATGGAAGGTTTCCAGATTGGTCCGAAAGAGAACAAGCTGGGTATCCGTGGCTCTGATACACACTCTTTGATGTTCACTGACGTAAAAGTACCTAAGGAGAACCGCATCGGTGAAGACGGCTTCGGCTTTAAGTTTGCGATGTCTACACTGGCAGGCGGCCGTATAGGTATAGCTGCACAGGCGTTAGGTATAGCCTCTGGCGCATACGAGCTAGCAGTGAAGTACTCTAAGGAGCGTAAGGCATTTGGTGTGGAGATTGCGAAGCACCAGGCAATCCAGTTCAAACTGGCTGACATGGCTACGAACATCGAAGCTGCCCGCATGCTGTGTTTGAAGGCCGCTTACCACAAAGACACGCATCAGGATTATGGCATGTCCGGTGCAATGGCGAAGCTTTTCGCTTCTAAAGTAGCCATGGACACAACGGTAGAAGCAGTGCAAGTACATGGCGGTTACGGTTTCGTGAAAGAGTACCATGTAGAGCGTTTGATGCGCGATGCCAAAATCACACAAATCTACGAAGGCACTTCTGAGATCCAGAAAATAGTAATTTCAAGAGAATTGTTAAAGTAATTTGGCACTTAAACCTTTGTTATTGTGTTATTTAGGCTAAGGATAGGGTTTATTGAATTAAAATTAAATATTTAAAATATTTTGAATTTTATAAAGATTAGCCTAGCTTTAGGACAAAATAAAAGGGTTTATAGTATAAAAGTTAGTTGGTAACACACATGGAAGATTACAATAAGATTATTGAGTCGCTTGGGGTGCGGTTCATTAAAGCGAAAAATCTGGTGTTGCAGCAGCCGTTCTCGGTACGCAACTACTACGACGTAGGCAACAACCTGATTCTGCTTCATAAAGGTACAATTTTCTTTGGTGAGGAGGAACAGATGGTAGAAGAGGGCGAACTGCTCTTTATACCGGGTGGACGTAGCACAAAGGTAACCTATGGTTCCGGCGATGGCAGATCCATTACAAACGATGACCTGATCACCAACAGAGAGAAGTTCTTTAAGAGCAACAACGACCTCGACCTGATCGGCGACGCGGAAGAGAGCCACAGCTATGTGAGCTTCGAAGCGAAAGTGTTCGATTCAGTTAACTTCTTTGCATCACTTGACCTGCCTGCCTTCCTGATCTCAGGAAACAACAAGCTGGCTAACCTGGTGATCAAGGTAGTGGAAGAAAGCATGCAGGACCTGCCAGGCAAGGAGCGTCTGATCAGCATCTACACCGAGAACATCGTGGTAGAGATCGTGCGTCACATCCTGCGCAACAAGATGTTTGTGGAGCAGCTTGCTACGAACAGCACCTACTTCAAAGACCCTCGCCTCATCGACCTGTTCAACTACATCAAGGAGAACCTGGGCGGCGACTTGTCTAACAAAGTGCTTTCTAACGTGGCCAACGTATCTGAAGATTATGTAGGCCAGTATTTCAAAATGCTGACAGGCATTAACCCTCAGGATTACATTGAGTACCAGCGCATGGAGCGTGCTGTGTTCCTGCTTCGCACGACGAAGAAGAGCATTCGCGAAATCGGTAAGGATGTGGGCTACAAAGATACAGCTTACTTCTGCCGTCGCTTCAAGATGATGTTTGGTATACCTGCCGGTAAGATGCGCCGTCGCGAATCAGCGATGAACATCTAAGGCTAGATTATAAGAAGCAATAGTGTGAGAAACCTCGGCCAAAAAGCCGGGGTTTTTTTCTATGTGGTTACCTACCACAATGACGTCGGCGCCAGCCTCCAGTGCTGCTTTTGCCTTAGCTGCCGTGTTGATGCCTCCGCCTACAATAACAGGTACATCCACTGACTGACGCACTGCCTTAATCATGTCTGCGCTGATGGGTTGCATAGCGCCGCTGCCTCCGTCGAGGTAGATGTAGCGTAGGCCCAGCAACTCGCCGGCCATGGCAGTGCAGGCGGCAATAGCTGGCTTATCATAAGGTATAGGTGTGGTGCCACTCATGTAAGAAGCAGTGGTTTGACGGCCAGTGTCTACGAGCATGTAGCCGGTTGGGTATACCTGTAGCTCGCTGGCTTTGAGAATGGGAGCCGAAAGCACATGCTGGCCGATCAAAAAGTCTGGGTTGCGACCGGAAATAAGAGACAGTAGCAAAATGCCGTCGGCCTGTTTGTCGATGTGCAGGCTGTTGCTCGGGAAGAGAATAACAGGTATAGAACTGTTCTCTTTGATAAGTTTGATGATGGCGGCCTGGTTATCGGTGGTGATGAGGCTGCCGCCTACAAAGAAAAAATCTACCTGGTGGGTTTCGCTCAGAGAGAGCAGGTTCAGGCAGGAAGCTTCGTCCAGGTTATCGGGGTCGATCAGGACGGCAAAGTGCTTTCTGCCTGGCTCATGCTGCTGTCTGTTACAAAGGTTGTTGAATGGCATCCTCTTCTGGAATGGTATAAGCAATGGTTTCTACTTCAGTCACCTCAATGGGTGCTGCTGCAATATCGCTATTTTTAGAAACAGTGCTTAAGTATTCCTCCACCTTTTTAGTAAGGTATACAAGGAGCAGGGCCATAACCTGTTGGCTGATCACCTGCATCAGTTCAGAGTTCACAAAGCTTTTAGATACGCCGGTTTGTTGCTGCGGTGTATGTGGCATGCGCTCTGATGACAAGGTATAGTCGTCCTCTTGTTCATGTACAAAGGAGTTGTAACCCGCCACATCTGCATTTCTTGCGGTGTAGCTATCCTCCTGGTCGTACGCATACTTGTTGAAGCCAAGCGCATCCGTCTCCTTGCTGTGGGACTTTGAACTCTTTAGAGCCTTCTTGTTCTTCAGCTTTTTAATTTTTTTTTTACCGCCGCTGAACATACTCTTCAGCAGGAGCCCTGCTACCAGCACACCGCCTGCAATGGCGACTTTTTTGCCCATCTGCTGGCCCTGTGTCTTTATCTGATCCACATCACCCATAAGCGCGTTTTTGTATTCTTCTTTTTGACGCTCCAGAAGTTCACGCTCGTTATCGAACAGGGGGTTGTTAGTCTCGCTCATACTTGTTTCTCTCTTTTGTCTGTTTTGTATATCGTATTATCAAAGGCTTTGTCAGCCATACCTTGAAACACTTTCTTGTCGAGACCAACAAGCAGCACCACCAGCACGATCACATAGAATAGTGCGATAATGCCGAAGCCCCAGAAAGAGCTGTCAAGCAGGTGGTTGAGCAGAAGGCCCAGAAAGATGCTAACAAAAAGGAAGCTCATCAGGCCAAAAAAGGCCAGCAAGGCACCATGTACCGCGCTTACAAAAGCAGCTTTTAGCTTTTCCTGTATTTCCAGACGTATAATGTCTATGCGGGTATCAATATACCCCATTAAGTTATCAATGAGGTTATTACTTTTCTCTCTTGTGCCGTTGTCATTCATAGTGCCCAGCTTTTTTAGTGCTTTTTCTGTATACGCTATTAGATTAAAAAATTTGCGGAAGATATAACCAGTTAAAGTTGTAGTACGGAATTTGCTGTATCTTGTCCGTGTTTACTTAACTTAAGTATCACTTTTTTGTTACATTAGTCTCTTTGGAGCATAACCTATATAGCACATTAGGCGTGAGTCCTACGGCCTCGGCGCAGGAGATCAAGTTGGCTTACAAGCGGCTGGCTTTGAAGTATCATCCTGACCGTAACCCAGGCGATGCGCGAGCGGAGGAATTGTTCAAGGTCGTTAACGCTGCTTATCAGACCCTGTCCGATCCCCAAAAGCGCGTGCGCTATGATTTGCGTCTGCAGTACCTGCGCGAACAGCGGCAGGCCATACGGCAGCATCAGCCACACCATAATCCCCGCTACCGGCAAACCCGGCCACCGGCCCCGGTTTCAGAGCGTCACTACCAAAATATACCTCGGCGTGAGGGTCGCCGCTTTGTGCGCAAGGACCTGTACATCACACTCGGATTTTTCGCTTTCATGTTCGTATTCAGCGTGCTGCTGAAGTCTACCATGGACTATATCACAGGCGAAGACAGGTATAAGACCGCACTCAGCTACATTGAACACGGCAAGTATAGCAGTGCCCACAGTTTGCTCACCGATGCAATCTATTTTCGGCCAAAGCACTCTGACGCCTATCTCACAAGAGCGAGTATCTCGATGAACGTGTATGAGAATTACCGCTCGGCTGTGGAGGACCTGAATCAGGTGATTGCTTTGCAGGACAGACCTTCTGGAGAAGTGTTTATGTTGCGGGGCAAGTGCCTGGCCAAGTTGGAGAAGTACCAGGAGGCCGAAAGGGATTTTGGTATAGCGCTCACGCTTGACAGCACACTGCACACCGCACAGTTAGACAGGGGAGAGGTGCGACTGTTTTACCTGCAGAAATTTGAGCCTGCCATAGCCGATTTTACCAGCTTTCTGCGTCATACATCCAAAGGTGAGTCCTGGGCAAATGCCTTGACCTTCCGGGGCTTCGGGTACTACAAAACAGGTGAATACGCCGCCTCGGAGGCAGACTACCGGCAGGTGCTGCAAGCTGATAACGCCAATGGCCGGGTATATTACCTGCTCGGCCGCACGGAGCTCGAACAGGCACAGCCTGACTCTGCCTGTGCTCACTTCAGAGAAGCTTACCGTCTGGGCTACTCAGCTGCGGTGCTGGAGTTGCGGGCCAACTGTCGCTAAAAGTATTTGAGCAAGCGCTTCTGCATGCGATCACTGTCCCAAGACTGAGCACCCAGGTAAATTTCCTTCACATCGCCGCTCGGGTTCAGCACATAAGTAGTAGGGTATACTGTCAGTTGCTGGTTAGCAAGTGGGGTATTGGCCTTGAGGTAAGTGAAGCTATAAGGCTGGCGGCTTCTGAATTTCAGGATTTTCTCCAACTCCTCGTCCGATATCGTAACGACGGCTATCTTATCAGGGTGTAGCTGTTGCAGGCGATCCATGGCGGGCATCTCCTCGATGCAGGGCTTGCACCAGGTAGCCCACACATTTAGCACGACTACTCTTCCTTTATACTTGTCAATGGAGATGGGCTCGCCCTGCAGGCTTGTAAGTTGAAGTGCCTGCCAGTTCACATGTTGCGGAACCGTTTGGTTGAGCATATAAAAGGCAAACACGGCAATAACGCCCGCTACGGCAAAACCAACGGCATAAGCAGTCCAGAATATTTTTCGTCGGGTCATATGCTAAAACTGTATGTTTTGGATGAAAAACATATAGATAAGAGCCAATACAAGCACAGTACCGATACCGGCAGCCATGCCCGCAAAAATAGCGCTCCAGAAAATTCTTTTCATGATGGCAATAAGTGTTGTAACAGCTAAGGTACTAAAATGCAGGAAGAATTATAACCTGAAAATAATTTAGACAACCAGCGGCTTATTATGAAGTATAGTAGGGCAGCAGAAAGGAGAAGGGTATAAAAACAAAAAACCCTTACCGGTTAGGGTAAGGGTTTAAGCTGGTGGTGATGATTGGAATCGAACCAACGACACATGGATTTTCAGTCCATTGCTCTACCAACTGAGCTACATCACCAGCTCCATTGTGCCCCCCTCTTCCGAAAGGGTATGCAAAAGTAGTAACCAAAATCGAAGACGCAAACTTTCCGGCAAAAATATTTTAAAAAAGTGGCCTTGTATACGTTTATTCTCACTATTCTGCTATCTTTATCTACGAATTGGTATGTATAACGAATAATTCACCGTGATTCAACTCGAGAACATTATCTTCCTGATTGTAGCAGGCCTGGGCATTGGCCTGTTTGTGTGGCAGATCCGCAAGATTCGCAAGAACATTCTGATGGGCCGTGACGTCGATCTGACGGATAACCCATCGGAGCGTATCAACAAAACCTTACTGGTAGCCTTCGGGCAGCAGAAGATGTTCAAGCGTATGCTACCGGCCGTGCTGCACCTGTTCGTGTATGTGGGCTTTCTGGTGATCAACATTGAGGTGATCGAGATCCTGATCGATGGAGTGTTTGCCACGCACCGCGTACTGGCTTTCCTCGGACCTGTTTACAGCGCCTTGATGTTCATTAATGAAATACTGGCTGCGCTGGTGATCATCGCCTGCGTGATCTTCCTCTGGAGACGTAACGTGACTAAGGTGCCGCGCCTGGCAAGTGGTGTAGAGATGCGCGCTTGGCCAAAGCTGGATGCAAACTTTATCCTGATTACCGAGATCGTGCTGATGTTTGCCTTGTTTGCCTTCAACATTGCTGGTTTGAAGCTGGTACAGATGGAAGGCGGCGAAGTGGCAGGCAGCTACCCGGTCAGCCAAATGTTCGTGAATATCTTTGGCGACAACCCGACCAGCCTGCACATCATTGAGCGCGTAGGCTGGTGGTTCCATATCATCGGTATTCTGGCCTTCATGAACTACCTGCCGAGCTCGAAGCACTTCCATATCATCATGGCCTTCCCGAACGTGTATTACTCTAAGCTACTGCCGAAGGGTAAGTTCACGACAAACCCGGCCATCACGCATGAGATCAAAGCCATGCTGGATCCAAGCTACCAGCCGCCAGCGCCGGAAATGGACGCTGAAGGTAACCCGATCGTGCAGCGCTTCGGTGCCAAAGATGTGGAAGACCTGACCTGGAAACAGCTGATGGATTCCTATACCTGTACCGAGTGCGGTCGCTGTACCTCTGTGTGCCCGGCCAACATCACAGGCAAGCTCCTGTCGCCACGTAAGATCGTGATGGACACCCGCGACCGCATGGAGGAGAAAGGGGAGCATCCGGCCATCTTTGCACCGAATCATTACAAAGAGTTGGGTGTGGAGCGTGTGCAAACAACTGACGAAAAAACCTTGCTGCGGGGTTACATTACACCGGAGGAATTGTGGGCGTGTACTACTTGCAACGCCTGTGTGGAGTCCTGCCCTGTGAACATCGACCAGTTGTCTACGATCATGGACCTGCGCCGCTACCTGGTGCTCGAAGAGTCTGCAGCACCAGCCTCGGTAAACGCCATGTTCACCAACATTGAAAACAACGGCGCACCATGGGCCTTCTCGCCGTCCGACCGCTTCAACTGGGCGGAGGACCTGTATGTGCCGAGTAAAAATTAATAAAGTAGCATTAGCTACACTTTACAAGCCCTAGAATTACCTTACCAGATGGAAGAGAATAAAAGACTAGTGAAAGTGCCAACCATGGCGGAAATGGCAGCGAACGGAGAGGAGCCAGAAGTGCTGTTTTGGGTTGGCTGTGCCGGGTCGTTTGACGACCGATACAAGCGTGTAACCCGTTCCTTTGTGCAGATACTTGAGCATGTGGGCGTGAAATATGCCGTGCTGGGCACAGAAGAAAGCTGCACCGGCGAGCCTGCCAAGCGTGCTGGTAATGAGTTTCTGTTCCAGATGCAGGCCATTACCAACATCGAAGTGCTGAATGCCTATAACATCAAGAAGATCGTGACGGCCTGTCCGCACTGCTTCAATACGCTTAAGAATGAATACCCGGACCTGGGCGGTAACTACGAAGTAATTCACCACTCCACGTTCCTGCAGCAGCTCATCAATGAGGGCAAAGTAAAGGTGCAAGGCGGTGAGGCCTTCAAAGGGCAGCGTATCACGTTCCACGACTCCTGCTACCTGGGCCGCGCCAACGACATCTACGAAGCTCCGCGCGACGTGCTGGCCGCTCTGGATGCCGACCTGGTAGAGATGAAGCGCAGCCGCGCCAACGGACTTTGCTGTGGTGCCGGTGGTGCCCAGATGTTCAAAGAGCCAGAGCCAGGCAACAAAGACATCAACATCGAACGTACGGAAGAAGCATTGGCCACATTGGGTACCGGCAGTGGCGTGATCGCAACAGCCTGCCCGTTCTGCATGGTGATGATGAGCGACGGCGTGAAGAACAAGGAGCAGGAAGAAAGCGTAAAAGTTTTTGACATCGCCGAGCTGATCGCACAAGCGGAGGGGTTGAGTAAGTAATACCTGATTGTTGATTGATAATTGCTGCTTATTGTTTACTCCCGGATTAACTCCGGTATAGCTGTTTTGCTAAGTAGTAAGGTTAAAACAGGTATAGCTTTCTTAGTGTTTAAATCGTCAGCGAACTACTCTTTAAGAGATCAATCAACAATCAACAATTCAACAATTAAGAAATGTACATTCCTTTTGACCAATTGCCACCGCATGCCCGGCTCTGGATCTACCAGGCTGACAGGGCTTTGACGGCGGCTGAACAGGAAGAAATAAAACCAATGCTGGAGCGTTTTGCTACTGACTGGAGTAGTCATGGCAAGGGGCTGCAGGCATCGGCCAGCTTATTGCACGACCGCTTTTTGGTGCTGGCCAACAACGAAACTGTTACTTCAGCCAGTGGCTGTTCTATTGATAAGTCTGTGGCCTTTGTGCGGGAACTGGAGCAGCACTTCGGTGTTTCGTTTTTCGACCGTACCCGACTGGCTTTTTTGAAGGACGGAGAGATGCAGGTGGTGGGTATGAACGAGTTAAAAAATAAAGTGGCAGCCGGCGAAATTGACGGACAGACCTTATATTTTGATACATTGGTAAATAATTACGGAGAGTTGCAGGATGCCTGGCCCCGGCCAGCGCAGCAGAGTTGGCTTTCCAGGTATTTTTAGATCCGCTAATCCAAAACCTACCCTCATGCAGCAGACGCTATCGACCAAGTCAGTGGCCCATTACCTGAAGTTTACAGCAGCCATTCTGCTGCTGGCAGTGGTGCTTAGCTCCTGTGGGGCGGGCATGTACCTCAGCAAGGCCGACAAGCGCTTCGGAGAAGAGCAGTATGAGCGGGCCATCGAGTACTACAAGCAGGCGCTGAAAGGGGCGAATAATGTTGGCGAGATCAACTACCGCATAGCCGAGTCATACCGCCTATCTAACCGCCTGGCGGAGGCTGAGACTTACTACAAAGCTGCACTTGACAACAACTACCGCAAGGAGGAAGGATTTTTCTACTACGGTATGGCGCTGAAAGCCAATGGCAAATACGAAGCCGCTTTAGGTCAGATGCAGGATTACGCCCGCATCGGCAGCAAGCAGGAACTTAAAACCCTAGCTCTGCGTGAAGTAGAGACTTTGAGCCAGCTGAGCGGTATCCTCAAGAAGAACACCGGTTTCGAGATCTATAACCTGGAAGCGCTCAATACAGAAGGCTCTGACTTTGCACCTTCTGTGCGCGGCAACGAACTTGTTTTCTCGTCTACACGCGGACCGGGCAAAACCTACTTGGGTAACGGCGAAGGTTTCATCAATCTATACGCTACTACACTGGATGCCGACTCAGCCAACCTGGGAGCTGCCGTGCGCAAACTGGAAGGTATAAACACCGACGACCTGCACGAGGCACTGGCTACCTTTGCTGACGAGGGCAACACGATGGTATTTGCACGTGGCAACGAGGGCACTAAGAAAGGCCGCCGCAACGTGGACCTGTTTATCTCGTTCTACCGCTCCAACGCCTGGACCGAGCCGAAATTGCTCAGCATAAGTGACCCGCGCGCCTGGGATTCTTCTCCGGCTTTCGCCCCTGATGGCAGAACACTTTACTTCTCGTCTGACCGCCGTGGCGGACTGGGAGGGAATGACATTTACAAAACTACTATTGACGACAATGGCCGCTTCTCGGCACCTGAGAACCTGGGGCCGGACATCAACACTCCGGGCAACGAAAGCTACGTGTATGTAGGGCCTGACGGCACCCTCTACATTGCCTCTGATGGTCTGCCAGGTTTGGGTGGGCTCGATGTGTTTAAAATAGAAGAGGGCAAGCCTGTAAACATGGGCATACCGGTAAACTCGAGTGGTGACGATTTTGGTATCTTCTTCCAGGATGCCTTTTCTGGTTATATCTCCTCGAACCGCGAAGGCGGCAAAGGCGGCGATGACATCTACGCCATTGCCCGTTCGGCACGCAAGCTGGTGAACTTCTTTGTAGATGGAACAGTGTACCAGCGTCGCGAGAAAGACAAGCAACAGGCGGTAGTGCCGAATATACCAGTGGTGTTGCAGGATAACCGTGGACAGAAAATAGCGGAAACCACTGCCGATGAAGAGGGTAAGTTCTCCTTTGCGCTTGATAGTGCCTCTACTTACTCGCTGCTGGCCGAAAAAGCCGGTTTCTTCGCGGCCCGCCAGCGTGTGAGCACTGTGGGTAAAATGCCGCCGCAGAACCAGCTGCCAAACGAAGTAAACGAGGTACGCCTCACCGCTGACCTGCTGCTGACGGAGATTGTGAAAGAGAAAGCCATCGTGCTCGAGAATATTTTCTACGACTTCGATAAAGCTGACATCAGACCAGACGCTGCTGAGGAGCTGGACAAGCTAGTGCAGATACTCGAAGACAATCCGCGCATCTCCATCGAGTTGAGCTCGCACACGGATTCGCGTGGTAATGACGCTTACAACGAGGATCTATCCCAGCGACGTGCCCAGTCTGCCGTGAACTACATCATCTCGAAAGGTATAGACAAGTCGCGCATCACAGCCCGTGGTTATGGCGAGAGCCGCCCGGTAGTGCGCAATGCCAAGACAGAAGACGAGCACCAGCGCAACCGTCGCACCGAGTTTAAAGTAGTGCGTATTCAAGAATAACAGGTATAAGGTATAGTGCTATACCTTACAGATAAAAAGAACCGGCGATTATAGCTTAATGCTATAATCGCCGGTTCTTTTTATCTGTGTTAGAACTAACGGAAGGTATACTTCATTCCAACCCCGATATTGCTGACCTGACTCCTATTGTTATACTGTGGTGCATGAAGCCCGGTGCTGAAAAGTTGGGTTCGATAGTCCACTGAAAGGGCTATTGGCAGCTTTTTGAATTGGTACTCTATACCGACCGTGCCAAAAGCAATTGGACTAGTATAGGTTCTATCTACTCGGGCATAAGGTGTACTTGTATGTCGCAGCACACCAGCTCCTACACCTGCATAGGGCCGGAAGCGGTCTGAGAAAGCCAATTTCGGTTGCCAGACATAGCTGAGGGAAGCCAGATAATCACGAGAACTAGAAGGTAACATGACATAGGCCTCAAAGGCCGATTGGTCGGTAACAAAGTATTTGGCAGTTATGCCAAAGTCTGAATAGATTGCGCCTGCTACGGTGTAACGAAATCCGACAGCTGCTTTATAAGGTGCTGAAGCCTGTGGCTTTGCATTAGGCAAATCCTGCGTCTGAGCAGTTAGTAGGCTGCAAGCGCCGAGTAGGGTAAGCATTGTTTTCTTAATCATGCGTGAAGTTTTTGAGATGATAGATTCGGAAAGATGAAGAGACAAAGAGCTCGGAGCTATACCTAGCGGAAAGTATATTTCAAGCCTATACCTAAATTACTGGCCCTATAGTGGTTTACATAGGCAGGCGTTGAGCGCCCGTAGCGCAGAAAGGTGGATCGGTAATCGAGTGAGATAGCCAAGGGTAATTTTTTGAAAGCGTATTCAGCGCCGAAAGAAAAGACCCCTACAGGGTTGGTGTAAGAGGAGGGGCCGTCGAAATACATTGGTGCAGGGTTTTTGGTGTGGAGCAAGCCAACGCCTACACCGGCATAAGGCCTAAGTCGACTGGATGTAGTGAGCTTAGGCTGCCAGACATAGCTAATCGAGGAAAGAAACTGGCGAGCCTCAGGATTCAGGTCAGAATAAGCTTCCAGGGCAGCCTGTTCCCGTATAAAATACTTCGCTGTGATGCCCAACGCTAAGCCCGCTGGGCCGGTTGCATAACGCATCCCAACAGCAAGTTTATAAGGAGCCGATACATACGGCTTAACGTGCAACGAGTCCTGCTGCGCCTGTGCTGCACCAGCAAGGCACAAGCTGAAGGGTAAAATCAAGAGTATCTTTTTCATAAGTTTTAAGTTTGTTTATATAGAGGAGTCAATATATTCTGGAATGGTTGCAAGGTATAGCGTCTGTTTTCTTTGATGGACTATAGCGCATACCTGTTGTGTAAGGCTTGACGAGGAACTCAATCTTCCAGTATTTTGCCGCAACAACCTTTTTTAAAGCACTGCTTTTGCCGTATATACAAAGGCCTTTTCTTACATTTGTAAGAGCAAGTAAGACCAAGCACTATGGAAAATAGATACCTCCGGCGTGGCGTGTCCGCCTCTAAGGAAGACGTACACAACGCCATCAAGAACATCGACAAAGGGCTTTTCCCGAAAGCATTCTGCAAGATCATCCCCGACATCCTCACCGGCGATCAGGAGTACTGCGCCATCATGCATGCTGATGGTGCGGGTACTAAGTCGGCCCTAGCCTACATGTACTGGAAAGAGACCGGCGACCTGAGCGTATGGAAAGGTATAGCACAGGACGCCGTGGTAATGAATACCGACGACCTGCTGTGCGTGGGTGCCACCGATAACATCCTGCTTTCTTCCACCATCGGCCGCAACAAAAATCTTATACCTGGCGAAGTGATTGGTGCTATCATCAATGGCACTGAAGAAGTGCTGCAGATGCTCCGCGACAACGGTATCGGCATCTATAGCACCGGCGGTGAAACAGCCGACGTTGGCGACCTGGTGCGCACCATCATTGTAGACAGCACGGTGACCGCCCGCATGCGTCGCGACGAGGTAATTTCGAACGACAACATACAAGCTGGTGACGTGATCGTGGGCTTTGCCTCGCATGGGCAGGCCACGTATGAAACGGAGTATAACGGCGGCATGGGCAGCAACGGCCTTACCTCCGCCCGCCACGATGTGTTCCATTCTTATCTCTCGGCCTCTTACCCGGAGAGCTATGACCCGGAACTGCCAAAGGACCTGGTATACTCTGGCAACTACCGCCTCACCGATGTAGAGCCAGAAACAGGTATGGAAGTAGGCAAGCTGGTACTTTCGCCAACGCGTACCTATGCGCCTATCGTGAAAGCCATACTGGAGCAGCACCGTCCGCACATACACGGCATGGTGCACTGCAGCGGTGGTGCCCAGACCAAAGTGCTGCACTTCACCGACAAGGTGCATATCATCAAAGACAACCTCTTCCCGGTGCCGCCGCTGTTCCGTATCATTCAGGAGCAGAGCCACACCGACTGGAAAGAGATGTACAAGGTCTTCAACATGGGCCACCGCCTCGAGATCTACCTGCCGGAACAACACGCCCAAAGCCTGATCGATATCTCCAAGTCATTCGGCGTGGAAGCGCAGATTGTAGGTCGTGTTGAAGCCAGCGAGCGAAATGAACTCACCATTAAGAGCGACAAGGGAACATTTTATTACGAAGGGTAGAAAATCAGATAAGCTTTATAAAGAGAAACCACAGGTGTAGCGCCTGTGGTTTTCTGTTTTATAAGGGCAAAGATTAGCTTTTCTTTAAATAGGCTAAAATAAAATTTGGAGATAGACTAATTTGTTTAAAATATAGTTATATATTAAGAATATGATTCTTGCGCTATACCTATATGAAAACATGCTTTACTCTTCCATGGATCTGCTTACTTACCCCTTTCTTTGCCTTTGCCAACATCGAGGATACAGCTAAAGTCAAGTATGACAGACTCTATGCAGGTATAAGTTTTAGCACGGTATCGCATCACATCTATTACAAAGATTCGAAAGCCCAGGATATTATCAGTTCTGGCTACTTTGCTCCGCTTTCTTTATACCTGGGCTACAATTTCGGCAGGAACATGCGGGTACAAGCAGGTTTGGCTTATGGTGGCAGCTCAGAAAAATTCAGCTGGACACCTGACAATAAAGTGTTCCACACAGCCTCCTCTCGCACAAATGTTGTCGCACTGCCCGTAACGCTACAGCATGTCATGTTCAAAGCTTTTAGGCGGTTCCCGGTGTATGCTACCGGTACACTGATGCCTGCCTACGGTATATCGCAGACAGAATATTCTCAGTCAGAGAACGGTGGCACAGCTGAGATAAGTAATATTACAGAGAAAGGAATCAACACTTTTGTGACGGCAGGGATAGGAATTAATTATAAAATAAGTCCGCGCCTTTACGGGCAGGTAGAGTATCATGCCCTAAAGCATAACCTGACTGGCAGAAACTCTTTCTTTCACGATTGGGATCAGGGATTTACAGGGCTTTTGCACTTTTATAAGTCAGTAGGTATAGGTTTGAATTATAAACTTGGTATGGAATAAACATCAACTTCTGATGAAAGCATGCTTCACCTTATTAGCACTATACCTGACTCTTCCATTTCCGGCCATAGCCAGTGAAGGGGATACAGCCAAAGCGCGCGAAAGCAGATTTTACACAGGTATGGGACTCACCACCATCACCTATCATATCTATTACAAAAATCCGACAGTACAATATGGCTCGACAGGCTACTTCACGCCGGTTTTCTTGAATGTGGGTTATAAGGCGAGCCGTACGGTAAGGCTCCAAAGTGGTATAGCTTATGGAGGTAGTAAAAGCGATGTACACTGGTCGCTGAATGATCATGATGATGATACCTTGCAGATTCGAGCAGATACACGTACCCATGTGCTAGCGGTGCCTGTTACTATACAGGTAGATTTATTCAGGCGCTACACCCGGATTCCCTTCTACGGTACGGTTTCCGCTATAACAGCCTTTGGGAGAACAAATGGAAGTGTAACCGAGATCTTGCATGGCGTACCAACAACAGAGCATGTGCAGGACAAGGGAATCAATATTTTCCTGATGGCTGGTTTAGGCGTTAACTACAAAATCAGCAAACGCTTCAGGGGTTATACCGAACTGTTCCTTTTTAAGAAAAACCTGATCGGCGACAACTCTTTTGATTATGACTGGGAAGCCTATTCTCCTTGGGGACGTCGCCTTTTCAGATCGTTCGCTTTTGGGGTAAATTATCAGTTGTAGTCAAGGAGTGGGCTTTGTCAATAACCACAGGTATATCACCAGTGGTTTTGTTTGAGATATAACCATGGTCTATCCTGTGTTAAAATTCTTGGAGGTAATTTTTATTGAGTTGGATTTTACTATATATTGTACCGATTATATGAAACTCAAAACCTCTTTATGAAAACAAAATCTTTGACCTCTCCCAGTCGGTGTGGGGTTCTAAGCCGGCCACTCTTTTCGTTTATCTTATCTCTTATAATAGCACTTCCTGTTTTTGGGCAAAGCTCTGAAGGTGAGACCTCAGCATCTAAATCCTTCATAGGAGTTGGATTGAGTACCACGGGTTATTACTTAATCGGCAAGCCAAAGTATGAGTATATAGCGGGAGTTACTCCATTCTTAACCATACATTATGGATATACCTTAAGCAGGAGAGCGACCCTACAAGCTGGGGTAGGGTATGGTGCGAATGCATCAACATTGTCCACCACAAGGTATGTTTCGGCTGATGAGATTTACGAAGTGCAGAAAACCCAAAATATGAAGGCACTGGTTGTTCCCGTCACATTAAAGTTTACACCTTTTAACCCTCACAGGAAGTTACAGCTTTATGCCAATGCGACTCTTGCTCCAACTTTTGGTCGCATTAAAGCAAGCGCTACTGAGAGTATTGAGGGAAATTCATCAGAACTATATAATGAAGAAACATCGGCGTTTAATGTAGTGGCAACAGGTGGCCTAACATTAAATTATAAGATGAGCTCCCGGCTTGATGGTTTTGTGGATGGAATGATATTCTATAAAAATCTTCATACCCGAGGAACATTACATAATCAAAGACCTATGTCAGTAGGTATAGGCCTAAACTATAAACTCAAGTAGTCGCATTAGAACATCTAGAAAAAAACCACAGGCACGACACCTGTGGTTTTTTCTTATACCTAGACCTGCATTCAACAAATCCCCGCAGACAAACCTCACCCCGCTTTAGTTCCACAAACTGGCACAATAATTGGCTTGGCGAAAGTATACGCTAAAACCTATAAGCCATGAAAAAGCTTCTACTTCCGCTTCTGTTTGTGCTGCTGGCGCTGCCGGCTTTCGCACAACCCACCGTCGTGACGTTTACCACCCACCGGGGCGAACTTTTCCAGATGGCACTGGACGGGCGCGTGATTAACCGTACGGCTTCCAACTTTGTGCGCATTACGCACCTGCGGCCCGGCAACCATTATGTGGAGTTCAGGATAAGAGGCCGTCATGGCATTTATAGAACAGGTATAAACGTGCTGGCCCGCGCTGGTTTCGAAACAAACTATGCCGTGCGGGTGTCTGGCCGAAAAGTCAGTCTGCGTGTAATCAGCGAAATACCACTGGGTCCGCCGCCCGTAGTGGTCGTGCCACCGCCACCGCGCTATCCCGATCGATATGAACCTGTGCCGCCACGCTACGAGCCGGTACCACCCCGCTACGAAGAGCCTGCTGGTGCCTGCCGAAACCTGCTGGATCGCTATGATGTGGACCGGTTGATCGACGCCATGAAAGGGCGCGACTTCGAGAGCACCCGCCTCACCATCGCCCGCGAGGCTGTGCGCAACGGCAGCATCCTGTCAGAGGACCTGCGCAATGTGCTGTTAGCTTTTGAGTTTGAGAGCACCCGTCTGGAGTTTGCTAAGTTCGCCTACGACAATGTGTGCGACAAAGAGCGCTTCTACTACATCTACGACATCTTCAAGTTCGACCACCATGTGCGGGAACTGGAGGAGTATACCAGCCGGAGAAGGTGAAGCAAGTTTAGGAGTTAGCGATTTTAAGAGTTAGAGAGTTTAAAGTTTATGCGTGTTGTGAGAGCAGTGTGGGCAATGCCTACGCTGCTCTTTTTCTGTTAAGGTATAGCTAGGGCAAAACAAGTGACACACTTACTGAATGTATAGCAGAGATTCTCAATTTAGGACAAACGAAAACGCGAGTTTGCGAGCGAAGCTTTCAGAGGGGTTTTCATAATGGCAGGTATAGCCAAAGCCAGATTAGCTTTTGAGCTGCTGTGGGAGATAACCGAAGTGCTTTTTAAATGCCGATGTGAAGTGCGCAGCATATTTATACCCCAGCATAGTCGCAATATCCCCAATCTTAAGGTCGCCTTGCAAGATCAGCTGCTTCGCCTGCTCCATTCTATAGTCATTCAGGTACCCGAATACAGTAGTGCCAAACACCTGCTTGAAGTGTTTTTTGAGGTAATACTCGTTAGTGCCCACCAAGTGCGCCAGCTCTACCAGCGAGTGTGGATTTTCGAGGTTCTGCAGCAGAATGTCGCGGGCATGGTACATCTTTTCTACATCCGCTTCCTTCATTTTCAACTGTGCCGGAGTAGTACCCACCTGATCACACTGCTCCAGTTGCAGCATCAGCAGCTCTACAACTTTCGCTTCTAAGAACATGCGTTTATAGTGACCAGCGTAAGGGCAGTTGATCAATTCGTAAAGCAGTGTTCTAACTCTGGGGGTAATAGAGAGGTTCGTCTGGCATAGCTTTCCGGGGCTGAGGGCTGTGAGGCACTCGCGCAGCTGCAATGCGGCAGGGGAACTGTCTTTGAGGTAACGCAACAGGAAAACTTTGGAGAGGTTAATAATAATGACCTCTAACTCCTTTTCCGGTGCTATCTTTTTCTGCACAGGCCTGTCACCGAAGTAAAGCAGGTTGTGCTGCTGATGATCAAAGCGGGCAAAGATCCTGTTGTCGTTCAGGGAAGTAACGGCACAGCGGCAGCGCAGCGAAAAGTGCATCTGCACAAAGTCCTGGCAGTTTTGATAGGTGAGTACCTTTATACCTTTCAGTTCGCATTGGGTATAGCCGAAATAGATATCCTCAAAGTAAAATTCACGAAGCTGGCCGTTCCCTTCGCAACAGCTTCTATTAGAGAAAGCCTGCTCCTTTTCTATCAGAGTATCATCGGCACCACTAAATAGGGCATGATAGTAAGCCGCGTGCTCAGGTCCGGAAGTGCTTAAATCTTGCTCCATAATTTTCCCTTATATGATATAAGAATTCCCCCACTTGTAAGCGGAAGTGCTCGGCAGGTTATACTTTTGCGCAAGTTAAATTTATTTAGACTATTTCTAAATAGCAAACATCAAAATATTACGGCTGAACCGGAAGAAAGAAAAAGATCTTTCGCAGAGCCTGTAACAAAACGTTAACCTCAGCACAATAAGACATGTTAAGAAATTTACTGCTATGTATGCTCTTGCTAGCGACCACCATGGGAGCCAATGCCCAAGAGCTTCAGGTACTCGGGCAGGTAGTAGAACAAACCACAGGCACTGCGCTGCCAGGCGTGACAGTACGCGTAAAAGACACGAACCAGGCCACTACAACAAATAGTGAAGGCGAGTTTAAACTGAAGGCCGCCGAAGGGCAGGTGCTCGTGTTCTCATACATTGGCTTTGCTTCCCGTGAGCTGCCTGTGAACGGTGACGCGGGTTCGATGCAGGTGCAACTTCAGTCTGGCAACACCCAACTATCGGAGGTAGTGGTAACAGGTGCCCTGGGTATAAAGCGGCCCGCCCGTGAACTGGGCACGGCCAGTGCGCAAGTTAACTCCGCCGAACTGAACCAGGGCAAGATCGTGAACCCGATACTTGGATTGGCCAGTAAGGTGTCTGGTCTTCGCATCAACATGTTCGACAGCAAAGTAGACCCGGATGTGCAGGTGAACCTGCGCGGTATACGTTCCCACACCGGTAATAACGCACCGCTTTATGTTGTAGATGGTGTGCCTATACCTGACATCAACCGTCTGAACCCGAACGATATCGAGAGCATCAACGTGCTGAAGGGTGCAAACGCAGCCGCCGTGTACGGTTCCGATGGGGTGAATGGTGTACTGATGATCACCACTAAGAAGGGGCGTGCAGGCATGCAGCGCATCAACTTCTCCAATACCACCACTTTTGAGAAGATCTCCCGCCTGCCGGAGCAGCAGACAGAGTTCGGTCAGGGCCTGAACGGCATCTACGACCCACTGCAGTACCAGTCATGGGGGCCTCGTTTCGACGGGGAGATGCGACCAGTAGGACCCGTGCTGCCAGACGGTAGCCAGTGGCAACTGCCTTACAGCGCCAATTCGGATGGCAGAAAGGCCTTCTTCAACACCGGCACTACAACGCAGAACGACCTGTCCTTTTCTGGTGGCGACGACCGATCCACCTATTACTTCTCGCTGCAGGATGTACTGGTTAAAGGCATTATCGAAGGAGATAAGAACAGACGCTCAGGCGCCCGCTTTAACGGATCGCGCTCGTTCGGCAAGCTGAGCACCAGCTATAATGTTAACTATGTGTTCAACAAGAGCGACGTGACGCAGAGTGAACCATGGTCAACGGTATATCGCTTGCCGGCGAGCCTGCCTTTTGCCGACCTGAAGGACTGGGAAAACAACCTGTTTGTGAATCCGAACTACTGGTTCAGCACCAACCAGCCCAATCCGTTCTTCAATGCTGCCAACCAGCGTACTGTAAACGAGCAGCAGACCCTGACCGGAAACATCGAGCTCAACTACGAGATCGCTCCCTGGATCAACGCCATTTACCGTTTGGGCCTTTACAACCGCAACAACGATATCCGCACTACGGTGGGCAAGTTTACTTACACCACCCCGGGCCGCACAAACATACCGGGCAGCGTGAATGATGCTTCCCAGACGTTCAGAAGAATTAACAGCGATTTCATTCTTGACATGCACAAAGACTTCGGCAAGTTCAGCACTCGCTTGCTGTTGGGCAACAACGTGCGCACCGACGACAGCAAAGCCGTCAACCTGAGCGCCTCGGCGCTGGTAGTGCCTGGCCTGTTCAACCAGGACAACCGCTTAGGACAGCTTGGAGGCAAGTCCAGCATCAGCCAGAGAAGACAAGTGGCAGCCTTCGGAGAGTTTACGGCCGGCTACAACAACTACCTGTTCCTGACCTTTACAGGACGCCAGGAAGCTGTGTCGGTTTTGAGTCCTGAAAACCGCAGCTATTTCTACCCAGGTGTGAGCTCGTCATTCGTGTTCAGCGATGCGATCTCTTCCCTGAAAAACAACAACACCTTCTCATACGGCAAGGTATACGCTTCTTACAACAAGACCGGCAACGTAGTGGTAGACCCATACCAGCTGCAGAATGTGTATGCGCAAAGCAACGGTTTTCCTTACGGTAACCTGCCGGGCTTTAGCTTAGGTACCTCTGATGCCAACCCGAACCTAAAGCCGGAGTTTGTGACCTCCTTCGAGGTAGGTACGCAGCTGAGCTTCTTCCAGAACCGCCTGAACCTGGAAGCTGCCTATGTGGATGCTAAAACAACAGACGGTACCATTTTAGCTGATATTTCTGCCGGATCGGGCTTCACTTCAGCTTGGGTGAACGCCTTCAAGGCAAGCAACAAGATCATTGAGCTCAACCTAAACGGAGATGTGATTCAGCGCGACCACCTGGTGTGGAACGTGGGCGCTAACCTGACGCATATTAAGAGTGAAGTGCAGGAGATTTACGGCGGCATCGATCAGCTGTTCCACTTCCGTCAGAACTACCTGATTGTGGGCAAGCCATACAACAGCTACCTGTTCACTGATTACAAGCGTGATCCACAGGGAAGAGTGATCGTGGATCCGACCACAGGAAACCCAGTGAGTGGCTCAGAGCTTTACTACGGCGGCACCGGTACACCACCTTATCAGATCGGCCTCAATACCAACCTGCAGTACAAAAGCTTCCAGCTGGGTGCGCAGTTCGACTGGCGTATGGGTGCCGTGGTATACACCGAGGCTGCCGCCCGCATGATATCAGACGGTACCAGCCCACTCACCACACAGTATGGCCGCGAACCATTCGTGATTCCGAACTCTGTGATTGAGACCTCGCCGGGCGTGTTCACACCAAACACTGAGATTCAGACCAAAGGTGACCGCAACTACTGGGCAAACCACTATGCGACGGTGCAGTCGAACTATGCCGTAAGTGCCGACTTCTTTAAAATGAGAGAGTTGAGCCTGAGCTATACCTTGCCAATTAACTGGCTGGACGGTCAGAACCTGGTGAAAGAAGCAATGATCGGTTTTGTGGGTCGCAACCTGTTCTCTATCTGGGCAAAAGACAACATCTACAACGATCCGGAGTTTGTCTACGCCGGCGGAAGCAGCGAAGGCTACATGAGCTGGCGACACCTGCCACCGGCCAGATCATTCGGCTTCAATGTAAATGTGGTATTCTAAAATAACATCATCCTTCATACTTAGTGATATGAAAAAAGTATTATCTCTACTCCTGATAGCATTGGCAGGTACAAGCTTCACCGCCTGCGATAGCTTCCTGGATACGAATGTGAACCCCAATGCGCCGGTCGACGTGCCGGTAGAGCAGAAGCTGCCTAATGCACTTGTGAAGACAGTAAACCTCGAGACAGGTGCCCTGAACCAGTTAGGCGCCGTGTGGGTGGGCTACTGGGCCAAAGCTACTGACGGACCCAGCAACACTTCTTTGTTCAGGCTAGAGGAAACCTATGGTGTGGAAGCCATGTCGTTTGACCGCGATGGTCGTCCGATCTGGGAAGACAGCTACACCACGCTGGTGAACTACAAAGACATCGAAAACAGCGCAGCGGCCACTGGCGATCTGGCCTATGTAGGTATAGCGAAGATCATGCAAGGCTGGCATTTTATGCGCCTTGTGGATCTCTACAACAATGTGCCGTTCTCTGACGCACTGCAGGGCAGCACCAACGTGACGCCTAAGTACGAAGAAGGGCAGGTGGTTTATGATGGAGCCATCAACCTGATCACAGCAGGTATACAGGATATAAAAGCAGCAACGGCTTTGTCTAAAAAGCCGGTTACCGACGACGTTATCTTCAAAGGCAACCTGACACTTTGGGTGAAGTTTGCCAATACGATCAAGCTAAGAGCCCTGCTTCGTCAGTCTGAAGCCGGTAGAGAAGGCTACATTAACGATGAACTGGCCAAGATCAGGCAGGAGGGAAGCGGCTTCCTAGGCGTCGGCGAGAGTGCGCTGGTGAACCCCGGCTACCAGATCACGGCAGGTATGCAGAACCCTTTCTGGGACGCTTACTACAGAAACCAGGCCGGAGCCCTTACGACAGGCTACAATACCCTGCGCCCAACAGCCTACCTGGTGCAGCAGTACAAAGAGCGCAACGACCCGCGTTTGCCGAAACTCTACCGCAGCGTAGCAGGCGACTATGTAGGAGTGCCGCTGGGAGCAACCAGTGCCGACTTTACCATGGCGAAGACCTCCGCTTTGCTGGGGCCAAACGAAAACGGAAACCAGCCAGCGGGTTTGCTGAAGAGCGCCCAGCAGCCGTCTGTGCTTCTGTCTTCTTTTGAGAGCTTGTTCCTGCAGGCCGAAGCGGCCGAGAGAGGGTGGCTGACCGGTGCGCAGATGCTCTATGAAGAAGCCATCAAAGAGTCTTTCAAGTACATGAATGTGCCTGCCTCCGAATTTACTGTTTACAATGCGCAGCCATCTGTTAACTTTGCTTTGGCATCGAATAAAATAGAGCGCATCATGGAGCAGAAGTGGCTGGCACTGAACAGTATCAGCAGCATCGAAACCTGGAACGATTACAGAAGGCTGAATTACCTGAGCCGGTTGCCGCAGTCGTTGCAGAGCCCGTCAGCTGACACGGATTTCAGGCCGCGCAGATTGACCTACCGCCAGTCGGAGGTATACACCAACAGTGAGGAAATAGCGAAGCAGGGCGCCATCGATCCTTTCCGCTCAAGAGTGTTTTGGAATAAGTAAGTAGATTGAAAATAGAATTAGTACCTACCCTCCTTCGCTCCAGAAGCGGAGGAGGTTTTTAGCTAAACTCTCATCATGAAAAAGAATCAACAACCATCGACCTGGCAAAAGGTGCGCAAGCTGTTCAATGACCTCCACCTGTGGATGGGTATAGCGAGCGGTATTATTCTATTTGTAGTCTGCTTAAGCGGCACGATCTATACCTTCAGCACAGAGATACAGGAAATGCTGGAGCCCGAAAAATTTACGGTACAGGCAGCGGAAGGCGCAACGCCCCTAGCCGCTGAAGCGATCATTGCAAAAGTGGCTGCCGAAACAGGCGGGAAGGTAAGCGCTATTACCATACCTGCCGATGCCAGCCGTAGCTATACCTTGAATGTGAAGAAAGAGGAAAAGAAAGAAGGCGAAGGCAGAGGTCGTGGTGAAGGAAAAGGTGGGGATAAAGCCAAAAGCGATAAAGCTGCCGAAGGCAAAAAGGGCCCTGAAGGCGCTGTAGCGAAAGGCGGTCCTGCTGGTGGCGGACCCGGTGGCAAGGGTGGACCCGGAGGCGGGCGTGGTACCAACTACTTAGTAAACCCCTATACTGGTGCGGTGCTGGGCACAACTGACGGTCCTGCCTCAGAGTTTTTCATGTCGATGTTCCGCCTGCACCGCTGGTTGCTACTCGACACTGAAGTTGGTCGTCCGATCGTAGGCTGGGCAACGGTTATCTTCACGCTGATCATCATCAGCGGTCTGGTGATCTGGTTCCCACAGAAAGTGAAGAACTGGCGTCAGGGGCTTAAGATCAAGTGGAGTGGCAACTGGAAGCGCATCAACCATGACCTGCACAACTCGCTTGGTTTCTACTCATCTTTCCTGCTATTGATCATGTCTCTCACAGGCCTTACCTGGTCATTTGAGTGGTACAAAGAAGGCTTCTTCAAAGTATTGGGTGTAGAGCAGCCGAAAGACCGCAAAGAGGAGCCACTCTTCTCAAAAGTGCCAGCTGACCTGTCGCAGGCTGCTACCCTGACGATTACGGATTACATAAAGTCCGCCGATCAGGTGCTGCCTTACGAAGGCGACTACCGCATTTCGTTGTCAACTGACTCAGCCGCTACAGTTTCGGTTAGCAAGAACAAAGTAGGTTTCTTCGCACCGGCGGCGTCAGACAGACTGCAGCTTGACCAGTACAGCGGCGAAGTGCTCAAGGCCGATGTATTTGCGGACAAAGCCTTCAACGAAAAGATCACATCGTCTATCAAGCCACTGCATGTAGGCAACGTATACGGTACCTTCTCGAAGATCCTCTACTTCATCGCTTGCCTGGTTGCTACCAGTTTGCCTGTAACCGGCACGATCATCTGGATCAACAAACTGCGCAAGAAGTCGAAGCGTGGCACTGTGCCTGTTGCGAAGAGAGCAGCGGCCTAGTAAAGGATTAGCTTTGAGGATATATTTCCCTGTCATTTCGAACGCTAGTGAGAAATCTGAGTTATGTAATGGTTTCCAGGCTATTCCAGATTTCTCATTGCATTCGAAATGACAATGGGTGTTACTACTTCATTCTTAGCCTAAAAACAAAAGAAGGCTTCTCCGTTTGGGAGAAGCCTTCTTTTGTTTTGGTTGCTATACCTTAGCGTAATCTATCTACAGAGCGAACCAGGTCCTCGTCCTTCTTAATGAAGCGGTTGGCTAGGGCATTGAGGAGCAGCGCCAGCACCGGCATGTAGAAGCCAGCTTCGTAGTTGCCTTCGTTACCAGAAACCATAACGTTGCCTACGTAGTTGGCATAGTAAAATGACGTACCAAACAGCGCCACCAGCACCAGCGTGTTGATCAGGCCGAACTTCATCTGGGTGATGCGGCTCTTGTACTGGAAGATCTCATAAAGCGCTACACCTGCCGCCACGATGGCCAATATACCAATAGCGATTGTGCTCGTACCAGTCTGTGCACCGGCTTGCACGGCTTCACCTTGCTCGTTCACTGACTGGAAAAACAGGTTCCAGGCGGTCAATACTACTTCTTCGCCAGATACGGCATCTACTTTAGACCAGAGCGGCAAAAACAGCAAAGAGATCATGGCAATCACGATGAGCGCCAGAAATACGGTTTGAATTCTTTGTATCATAAAGGGGTTAATTTAACTTGCAAAGAGATGCAAAATTAGACAAAGACCTGTAAAACAAAAATTGATGAGCACAGCTTATATAATTGATATAGTCAGAACACCCGTTGGCAAGTTTACCGGAGCACTCAGCAGCGTGCGTCCCGATGACATGGCTGCCTTTATTCTGAAGGAGTTAATGGCCCGCAATCCGCAGGTGGACCCGAGCCTGATTGAGGACGTGGTGATGGGCGCAGCTAACCAGGCCGGCGAAGACAACCGCAACGTGGCCCGCATGGCGCTTCTGTTAGCAGGCCTTCCGGCTGAGATTGGCGGCGTGACCGTGAACCGTCTTTGCGCTTCAGGGTTGCAGTCCATCATGGATGCAAGCCGTGCCATTAAGAGTGGCGACGGTGCTGTATACCTGGCGGGCGGCGTTGAAAGCATGACCCGTGCCCCTTTTGTAATGGCCAAAGCCGAGACTGCCTTCGCCCGCACTCCTGAAATTTATGACACGACTATTGGCTGGCGCTTTGTGAATAACCAGCTTTCTTCATTGCACTACCCTTACAGTATGGGCGAAACGGCCGAGAATGTGGCCGAGCGTTACGGTGTTTCACGTGAAGCGCAGGATGAGTTTGCCCACAGCTCGCAGCTCAAGTATAAGGCCGCAGCTGAGGCCGGCAAGTTTAAAGACGAGATCATTCCTATACCTGTTCCACAGCGCAAAGGCGATCCGATTATCTTCGACACCGACGAGCACCCGCGTCTTTCTTCCGTGGAGAAATTAGGCACACTGGGCGCAGCCTTCAAAAAAGGTGGCACCGTTACGGCGGGCAACGCATCAGGTATAAACGACGGGGCGGCTGCTTCGCTGGTCGTGAGTGAGGAGATGGTGAAACGCTTCAACCTGAAGCCAATGGCACGCATTGTATCAGCGGCAGTGGCAGGGGTAGAGCCTGCTTACATGGGCATGGGTCCTGTGCCCGCTACTCAAAAAGCGCTGAAAAGAGCCGGACTTACCATCAACGATATCGGCTTAGCCGAGATAAACGAGGCTTTTGCGGCACAAGCTATACCTTGCGTGCAGGAGCTGGGCATTAATCCGGACATCGTGAACGTGAACGGCGGCTCAATCGCTATTGGTCATCCGCTTGGAGCCAGTGGTACCCGCATTTCAGCTACCTTGTTGCACGAAATGCAGCGCCGCGACAATGTGCGCTACGGTCTGGCTACGATGTGCGTAGGTGTAGGGCAAGGCGCGGCTATTATTTACGAAAAGCTTTAAAAATAATATTCCTGATAGCCTTGCTAATCTATTGGTGGTTAGTAAGGTATAGTAAATCAATAATTGTGTAGGCCGATAGCCTCCACATTATGCAAAGCAGCTGGAACGGTTAAGCACCTTGAAGGGTTGTAGTCTTACGCATTGCGTGCGCATAGACATTGACGAGAAAATTATGAAAAACACCTTCATTGGGGTGAACCTGATTCCTCAGAACGAAGAGGAAAGACTGCTGAAATTGCAGGAGTACGAAATATTGGACACGCCACCCGAGGGTGCTTTTAATCACATTGCAGCTATGGCTGCCCGCATGTTCAATGTGCCCATCGCCCTGGTTGCTTTGGTTGATTCAGAGCGTGTATGGTTTAAAGCCAACGTGGGTATGGAAGATGTGGAGAATGTGAGTCGAGGAGTTAGCTTGTGTTCACTTGCGATTCTGAATGATGGCCCTACCGTATTTCCAGATGCCGTTAATGAGCCTTGTTTACTCGCAAATCCATTGGTGACGGGAAACTTCGGCCTTCGCTTTTATGCCGGTGCTCCGCTAAGGACATCCGACGGGCATAATCTGGGCACGCTTTGCATCGTAGACAAACAGCCGCGTGAGTTTTCGGAAGCCGACCAGAAAGTGCTTGGCCAACTGGCCTCCATTGTGATGGACGAAATAGAACTGCGCTACCTGAAACGTAACGCGCAGGTAGAGGCTGCAGCGAAAGACTAGCTAAGAGTTACCTATTGAAACCCGCAAGTACTACAGTGCTTGCGGGTTTATTTTTTTACCTTTGTTTCATGCGCTACTTTCTGGAAATCGCTTACGACGGCACCCGTTTTCATGGCTGGCAAATACAGCCCAACGCACTCTCCGTACAGGAAGTGCTCGAAGATTGTCTGAGCAAAGTGCTGCGGCAGCCTATCAGCACGACAGGCAGCGGCCGCACCGATACGGGGGTGCATGCGAGTCAGCAGTTCGTGCATTTTGACGTGGAGCAGGAACTGGACTTAGAGCACATGGTCTATCGCTTCAACCGCCTCTTACCCGACGACATCGTAGCAAAGAGCTTATACCTGGTCACCGGCGAGGCCCACGCCCGCTTCGACGCATTTGAGCGCACCTATCACTACCACATCACCTTAGCCAAAGACCCTTTCAGACGATACTACGCCACTTACCTGCCGCGTTCCGTGGATGTGGAGAAGATGAATGAGGCGGCCACGGTTTTGCTTCGTTACGAGGATTTTACGACCTTTAGCAAAGTGAAAGGCGACACCAAGCACTACCGCTGCAACATCTACGAAGCTGCGTGGCAACAGCAAGGCGACGAGCTGATATTCACGATCCGGTCAAACCGCTTCCTGAGAGGTATGGTGCGACTGGTGGTAGGAACCTTACTAGATGTAGGTCGCGGCAAGCTTTCCGTGGCAGATTTTGAGCGGATTATCGCCAGTCAGGACCGCAGCAAGGCGAGTGGAGCGGCTCCCTCGGAGGGGCTATACCTGGCCAAGGTGACGTATCCGGAGCATATTTTCAAGACATCACCCAAAACAAACCCTTTATAGCATGCAATTACCAGAAGACCAGAACGGTCCCCATCTAAACGGCAAGCACCTTCGCCCTGAAAGCTTAATGATGAGCTACGGGTACAACCCGGAGTGGTCAGAAATGGCCGTGAAGGCGCCTATTTACCAAACCTCTACCTTCGTTTTTAAAAACGCAGAAGAAGGTAAGGCCTTTTTTGAACTAGCGTATGGCCTGCGTGAGAAGCACGCGGAAGAGCAGCTGGGCCTCATCTACAGCCGCCTGAACAACCCTGACCTTGAAATCCTCGAGAACCGCCTCCGCTTCTGGGACGGCGCTGAAGAAGCAGCTGTGTTTGCCAGCGGTATGGCCGCTATCAGCACCACACTTTTGGCTCTACTCAAGCCGGGCGACCTGATTCTGCACAGCGAGCCCATCTACGGAGGCTCAGACTACTATATCAAAAACATCCTGCCGAAGTTTGGCGTGAAGAGCATGGGCTTCCGTGCCAATACCCCAATCGAGGAAGTAGAGCAAATGCTAGAGGAATCAGGTATGGCCGACAAACTGGCGATGGTTTACATCGAAACCCCGGCTAACCCGACCAACCACCTGGTAGACATTGAGGCATGCTCTGCCATGGCCAAGAAGCACTCAACTGCTGACAAAAAAGTAGTCGTAGCTGTAGACAATACCTTCTTAGGCCCCGTGTTCTCGCACCCACTCAAGCACGGTGCTGACCTGGTTTTATACTCTGCGACCAAATACATCGGTGGTCACTCCGACCTGATTGCAGGTGCCTGTGCCGGTCCAGCTGACCTGATGAAGCAAGTAAAAGGCATGCGTACATTCATGGGCTCCATGGCGAGTCCGTGGACTGGCTGGATGCTGATGCGCAGCTTAGAGACATTGAAAATACGCATGGAGTGCCAAGCTCGTGGCGCCGAAGTAGTAGCGGCATACCTGCAAGAGCATCCGAAAGTAGATAAGATTTACTTCCTGGGCTACCTGCAGGACAACCCGCAGCAACAGGCCATCTATGACAAGCAGTGCAAAGCGGCTGGCTCCATGATTTCCTTCGACATCAAAGGCGGTGAAAAAGAAGCCTTCACGTTCCTGAATAACCTGAAGCTGATCAAACTGGCGGTAAGTCTGGGTGGCACCGAGTCGCTCGCTGAGCATCCAGCCTCCATGACGCACTCTGACATTTGCCTGGCCGACCGAGCCGTGATGGGTATAGGCGAAGGCATGATTCGCATTTCAGTAGGTGTGGAGCATCCGGAAGATATCATCTCTGATATTGCGCAGGCGCTGGAGAAAGTAGCTATACCTGTGGAAGCGGAAGTATAGATATTAAGTATAACTTTTATTTAAGTCCTTCTCTGGTTTTCAGGGAAGGACTTTTTTGTAACATTGCTTCTACCTTGTTTTGACAATAGTGCGTGAGAAATCCCGAAAATCCTGATGCAAAAACCATTAACTTTGCAAGCGGTTACGATTAGGATTCGTAAGGTTATAGCTGGAGAATGTAATGGCTAGCGTGCGTAAGGCGTGAGTGTCTTCGCTTGTGTCTATTATAGAAGGGCCTCTGGCCTAGGTATAGCAATTGCTTGCGCAGGTATAGCAACTGTGCTTTCGGATATAGAGGTTTTGTTTCATAGCATGGCTTAGCCAGCCGGGCACCATTTCGCCTGTGCGGCGGGCACTCACTTTTTTCCTTGATGAAAAAAGTAAGCAAAAAAATCAAGACTCCCCAAACTCGCTGAACGCTCAAACAGTGGGTAGTCATTTGGGCGCACCGGGCACAGTTGATTATTGCATTGTGAGCGTGCAAGTTACTTGGGAATGCGTGCCAAGGGTATGTTACAGAAATTACAAAACTTCTACCTGTGAATTGGTAGCGGCAATAACCCCCTCTCGGGAGGGGAAGGGGTGGTTCAATAAGGTATAGCAAATTAAAAAAGATGAAGCCATACTTGTGAACTGGTAGCAACAAAAACCTCTCTTAAGAGGGGCAGGGTGTATAAATCGTGCATAGAAATCCTGTGGATCATTTATAATCCCCGTAATCCTGATTCAGACAAAAGGATGGTCTTAGAGGGAGGTAACAATCCTGTAAATCCGTGGGGGTAGGGGCCCTCTCTAATCCTGAAAATCCTGATTCAGACAAACTAAACCTGAAAAAACAAACTTGGAAGATAAACCAAAAGATACAGGCAAGGTATTCGATGCGGACGTCATACGGCGGCTTTTCACGTTTGTGAAGCCCTACCTGAAGACGTTCTATTTCATCGTGTTCCTCACGTTCGCCTCGGCTATACTGGCCGCCTTGCGGCCGTTCCTGATTCAGTATACTGTCGATAATGAGATTCTGCAGAACGACTGGGAGGGCCTGAACAAGATGTTCGTGATACTCGCGGTGCTTCTTGTGGGACACGCTATTGTGCAGTACCTCCATACCTATTTCGCGGGTTGGCTGGGGCAGCACGTCGTGCGCGATATCCGGGTGCAGCTCTACCGCCACATCCTCAACCTGCGCCTTAAGTTTTTCGACCGCACGCCGATCGGTACGCTCGTGACCCGCAACGTGTCGGACGTGGAAACGCTATCGGATGTGTTCAGCGAGGGATTGGCCGCTATGATTGGGGATATCCTGCAGCTGGTGTTCATTCTTGGCTTCATGTTTTACATCGACTGGGAGTTGGCGCTTGTCAGCTTGTCCACTTTCCCGATTATGCTTATCAGTACTTACATCTTCAAGGAGAAGATTAAAGATACGTTCCAGGACGTTCGTACTGCCGTGGCGCGGCTCAACTCGTTTGTGCAAGAGCATATCACAGGTATGAGCATCGTGCAGATCTTCAACAACGAGAAGCGCGAGATGGAGAAGTTCAAGGAGATCAACAAGGAGCACACCCGCGCCAACGTACGCTCCGTGCTTTACTACTCGGTCTACTTCCCGGTAGCGGAGATTATCGGTGCGGCGGGTCTTGGTTTGCTGGTGTGGTATGGTGCACACGGCGTGATCGACAATGACGTATCACTGGGTACGCTGATGGCCTTCATCCTCTACATTCAAATGTTCTTCCGCCCCATCCGCATGATTGCCGACCGCTTCAATACCCTGCAGCTGGGTGTAGTGAGTACCGAGCGTCTCATGCGCTTGCTCGATAGCAAAGAGATGATTCCGGACAACGGTAGCTATGCACCGGAGAAGATCAAGGGTAATGTGAATTTCAAGGACGTTTGGTTTGCCTACAAAGACGAGGACTGGGTGCTGCGCAATATCTCATTGGATGTGAAGGCCGGCGAGTCAGTGGCTTTTGTGGGTGCAACGGGTGCGGGCAAGACCTCGGTTATCAACTTGCTCAACCGTTTTTACGAGATCAACAGCGGCCAGATTCTGATTGATGGGCACGATATTAAAGAATATAACCTGGATGTCTTACGTCATCACATAGGCGTGGTACTGCAGGATGTGTTCCTGTTCTCAGGCACCATCGCCGACAATATCAGCCTGGGTAACAAAGCTATCACCGAAGAGCAGATGTGGCACGCCGCCGACCTGGTGGGCGCCCGTAAGTTCATTGAGCGTTTGCCAGGCGGGCTGCACTACCAGGTGATGGAACGCGGAGCCACATTATCAGTAGGCCAGCGCCAGCTCATTTCCTTTGTGCGGGCCATGGTCTATAATCCGGAAATTATCATTCTGGACGAGGCCACTTCCAGCGTCGACTCCGAAACTGAAGAACTGATCCAGTACGCCATCGACCAGTTGATGCATGGCCGTACGTCCATCGTCATCGCTCACCGTCTGTCTACCATTCAAAAGGCGGACAAGATCATCGTGATGGACCGGGGCGAGATAAAAGAAATGGGCAACCACGAGGAACTGCTGCGCCACGAGGGTTACTATGCCCAACTCTACCACATGCAGTATAAAAACATGATCGATCTATGAACAAGAAATTCTTGTTAGTAATGGCGGTGCTAGCCATCATTGTGGGGGCTTTCTACGCCTATCTGGGAGGTTTCAGCTCAGCACAGGTGTCAGAAGTTAGCTCGGAGCAGCTCTACATGGCAGGCCGCTCTTTCAAAGGCTCTGTAAACGACAATGCAATCAATGACGCTTTCAGGAGAGCTGCCGAGGTGCTTGATAAGAAAGAGCTGGAAGGTATGCTGGGTAACATCTACTACAACAATCCGGAAGGCCGAGCTGATAGTGTGGATGCATTTATTGGAGTGGTTATACCTGACAGCTCGGTACAGTTGCCAGCTGATTACGAACTGCGGGTAGTACCGGGTGGCCGCCGTGCCTTGCGCGGCGAAGTAAACGCCCATTATATGCTTTCACCTAACAAACTCTACGAAGCCATTTTTAACTACGCCGAGGAAAAGAGTCTGGAGCTGGAGACCTTCTATGTAGAGTGGTTTCCGGAGGACCACCAAGGTATAGTGGAGGTGCCTGTAAAGGAGTAGCTTGCAAGTATAGATTATCTCTATATCTTTGGTGATAGGGGAGCGGCTATACCTTTCCCCGTGGAACGATAGCAACAAAACAAATTGGGCAAAAAGGCAGAGGCAAAGAAAGAGCTGATACTAGAGGCAGCCAAGTCGGTGTTCGGCAAGCTGGGCTACAGCAAAGCCACATTGGACGATATCGCCCATGCCATCGGGCTCAAGAAACCGACACTCTACTACTATTACAAGAGCAAAGAGGTCCTCTTTATCGAAGCTTTTTCGCAGGAGTGGAAGGATAGCCTGTATCGCATCAAGAAAATAGCAGAGCAGGAGAAAGATCCCCGTGAACGCCTGTTGCGCTACATCCGTTCTTCGCTGCGCTATTATCAGGAGATCGTAACACAACACACCATCTCCATCAAGGTGCTCATCGAGACCCGCACCATGTTCCAGGAGCTATTCAGGGAATCGCGGGCCAAGGAGTCAAACTTTTACGCCACGGTCATCAAAGAAGGTATAGCCAACGGCACTTTCATAGACTGCGAAGCCGATCGGGTCGCTTATTCTATCATGGTGGTCAAAGACCTGATTCAATTTGAAGAATTCCAACGGGCTCAGTTTCATAACCTCCCCTCCATTGATTTTGAGAAGATAGAGCGAGAAGTACTGTACACCGTCAATCTGATTATGGAAGGTATACGGGTGAAGGTGTAAGAGTCAGGAGATACAAGCATTAAAGTAACAATGCCCCAACTTAAGCAAGCATCTTAGGTTGGGGCATTGTTATAGCAGCCCTGTCAGAGCTTGAAGGTTCCGTGGAAAGGAATGCTGGGTTTGGGTAGCCGGTTTCCCCTAAATGCGGGGGCTACTCCTGCGGGTGATTGGATTTATATTCTTCCAACTTGGCCTTCAGTGCGTCCACATCGGCGTGATGACCTTTGGCTACTTCAGCTGCATCGAGTTCGATGAGCATGTTTTGCATTTGTTTCAGGTAGGCGGCTTTGTCCTTTTTGAGACACCCCTTGTGATTGTCTTTGCAGGTGCCATTCTCATCCATAGGTTTGAACATACTGCCCTCACCGTAGATGAGCCACTGCGAATTTAGGTCATGGAAGTGCTTTACGATGCCCACCAACTCGTCTAAAAGATAATTCTTGCCAGATATGATATTGGCAAGCACTGTTTCGTCGCTGCCCGTCATCTCTAAGAGTTGGGGCATTTCCAATTCTTTGATGTTCGTATAGAAACGGAACCTTTTGCCAATTTGCTGTAAGTCAATAGCCATAGATAGAGAGTGTTAGAAGGTCATATAAAATTGCTATACGTACCTATAACAGTTTCTGTATCAAAAAATTCCCGGGCTATTAATTTCAGTTCGGCTAAGTTTTTGATTTTCAATGCGAAAGTGCTGGTGGCTAATGAGAGTCTTCAGCCTGCAACTGCCGCTCGTAGAGCACTTTGTAGAGCCCCTGCTGTTGTATCAGCTCATCGTGTGTGCCATGCTGCACAATCTCCCCATCATCAAGCACCAGAATCTTATCGGCCAGCTTCACTGACGATACCCGGTGTGAAATGATAATCGAGGTACGGTTAGCCATGATACGACGCAGGCTGTTGAGGATGGCGTTTTCTGTCTTGGTATCCACAGCCGAAAGCGAGTCGTCGAGGATCAGGATGCTTGGCTCCCGCACCAGTGCCCGTGCTATAGAGACACGCTGCTTCTGACCGCCTGAAAGGGTAATGCCCCGCTCGCCCAGCTTGGTGTCGAACTGCTCCGGGAAGCGCATGATGTTTTCGTACACATCAGCGTCTTTGGCCGACTGCACCATTTGCTCCTCTGTGATGCTTGGCAAACCGAAACCGATGTTGTTGCGGATGGAGTCGGAGAAGAGGAATACGTCCTGCGGCACGTAGCCAATCTGGCTGCGCAGGCTCTCCAGGTTATAATCGCGCACATCAATGCCATCGATCAGAATTCGGCCGCCCGTTATGTCATACATACGCGGGAGCAGGTTGGCGATGGTACTTTTGCCTGAGCCGGTGTTGCCGATCACGGCGAGGGTTTCGCCATGCTTGATGTCAAACGATACGTTTTTTAGGGCATGTATACCTGTGTCAGGGTATACAAAGTCCACATTCTCAAATACGATGTCGCCCTCGATCGGCTTCCGGATGTTCTCACGCGACACAATATCATTCTTCGTATTCAGGAATTCGTTGATGCGGGCCTGTGAGGCGGCGGCTCGCTGCACAAGGCTGGCCGTCCAGCCCAGCGAGGTAACAGGCCAGGTGAGCATGTTCACATAGATGATAAACTCAGCGATGTTTCCTGTCGTGATGCTGCCGTTCATTACTTCCTGTCCGCCAATGTATACGGTGATGATGGTGCTCAGGCCTACCAGAAACAGCACAAGTGGAAAGAAAAGTGAGTTTACGAAGTTCAGTTCCAGCGACTTGTCTTTGTAGTTGTTGCTGGCTTTGGTGAAGTTATTATGCGAGTCGTCTTCCCGCACAAAGGACTTAAGCACTCTTATACCTGAAAAAGCCTCCTGCACAAAAGTGGTTATACCTGAGAGGCTGCGCTGTATCTCGTCGGACTTGCGCTCAATAATATTGTTGACGTAGTAAATGCTGATAGCCAGAACAGGAAGTGGAATCAAGGTATAGAGCGTGAGCTTCACGTTCACCGACAGCATGTAGGGAATCACCATCAGGAAAAGAATCACGAGGTTGATGCCGTACATAATCGCCGGCCCAAGGTACATGCGCACGCGACTCACATCCTCGGAGATGCGCGACATCAGGTCCCCTGTGTTGTTTTTGCGGTAGAAGCTCAGCGGGAGGCTTTGGTAGTGCTCGTAAATTTCGTTTTTGAGGTCGTTCTCGATCAGGCGACTCATCACAATGATCGTCTGCCGCACAAAAAACAGGAAAAGCCCCCTTAGCAAAGCCATCACCAGAATGATCACCCCATACACCAGTATGCTACTGGCGAAGGTGTCATACACTGTTTCCTGCTGCGCCATTCCCTCAAAAAGGTTGTGCAGGTTGATCCCCTCCTTGATCAGGTTGAAGGCATGACGCACCACCTGGGCAGGCAGAATCTGGAAAAAGTTGGATATGATGATGAATACCAGGCCCCACAGGAGACGGTATTTATACTTGAGGAGATATTTATTGAGATAACGGAGTGATTTCACAGCAAGAATATGAAGCTCAGAGGCTTTTACGTAGACTTAGTAGGTTCAAATTGAATTAATCAAAAAAAGAATTAATTTTGCAGCACGAAAAACGGGGTATCTGTTGCCTCGCTTCTACAAAGATAGAATAACCCTTAATCAAATTCATAAATGGTCGAACTAAAAGAAGTTGAACTGAAGAAAGACAAGTCGGTCTTCGGTCAGATATCAGAGTATAACCATGAGAAAGTAGTTTTCTGCCACGACAAAGAAACTGGTCTGAAAGCTATCATTGGTATCCACAACACAGTACTTGGCCCTGCCCTGGGTGGTACCCGTATGTGGTCATATGCTTCTGAAGCTGAAGCGCTTGATGATGTGTTGCGTCTTTCGAGAGGTATGACTTACAAAGCCGCTATCTCTGGCCTGAACCTGGGTGGTGGTAAAGCCGTGATCATCGGCGACGCCAAAAAAGACAAGAACGAGGCCCTGCTTCGTCGTTTCGGCCGTTTTGTTAAGAACCTGAACGGTGCTTATATCACTGCTGAGGACGTGGGAATGACCACTAAGGACATGGAGTACATCCGTATGGAAACGGAGCACGTGTCTGGTCTGCCTGAGTCGATGGGCGGTGGCGGTGACCCGTCTCCAGTTACGGCTTACGGTACTTACATGGGTATGAAAGCCGCTGCCAAGAAGGCTTACGGCTCTGACTCACTGAGCGGCAAAAAGATCTCTGTACAGGGTGTTGGTCACGTAGGTGGCTACCTGGTGGAGCTACTTGCCAAAGAAAAGGCTCAGATCTTCATCACAGACATCTACGAAGACCGTCTGCGCGAAGTATCGTCTAAGTTCAACGCCCAGATCGTAGGTATGGACGAGATCTATGACCTGGACGTGGATATCTACTCGCCATGTGCGCTGGGTGGTACTATCAACGACAACACACTGGGTCGCCTGAAGTGCCAGGTAATTGCGGGTTGCGCAAACAACCAGCTGCGCGACGAGGCCGTGCACGGTCCTGCGCTGGTAGAGAAAGGCATCGTATACGCGCCAGACTTCCTAATCAACGCAGGTGGTTTGATCAACGTGTATTCTGAGCTGCAGGGCTACAACCGCGAGAGCGCCTATGCCCAGACTGAGCGTATCTACGGCTATACCCTGGATATCTTCGAGCTGGCCGAGAAAGAAGGCATCTATACGCAACTGGCCGCCACTAAAATGGCTGAGAAGCGTATCAACAGCATCAGCAAAGTAAGATCTACTTTCTAAGGTCCTTCTATTGAAAAGATGATAAAACAGAAGTGCTGCATTAACCTGTGGCACTTTTGTTTTACACTTGTTCTGTTTTTAGCGAATTGGCTTACCTTTTCGTATAAAATTACCATAGCAATAAGCTGCTATACCTGATGCTCCTGCATTAATTAAGAGTACTAATACATTTCAACCAACACGTTCTTTAAAATACCATTATGCTCAACCGCAGAACACTTCGAATCAAGGCTATGCAAGCCATCTATGCCTACAAACAGGCCGAAGGTTCGGATTACCAGCTGGCACTTGACCAGATAGCAGACGATTTCGCTCCAGACCTGAACTCCATGGAAGTGCAGGACCGTAAGCTGCTTGAAGGCCGTAAACAAATTGCACAGCTGCTCTTCAAAGAGTGGCACGAAACCGGCCAGTTCGAAACAGAAGAGACCGACAAGGAGATCATTGACGCGGTAAACAGAGCGATCGTCTACTACCAGAATACCCTCAAGAAGGACTACAAGCATTACAGCAACCAGATGATGGGCGCTGTGGAGCGTATCTACGACCACTACCTGGGCACCTTGCAAATACTGCAACTGCTGAACGAGTTGGTAGAAGACGAAGAGGAAAAGAAAGAAAAGCGTTTCACGGAGGCTAAAGGCCCGGACGTAAAGCGTTTCCTGAACAACCGCGTGGCACAGCGCATCCTCAGTAACAAGTCTTATCAGGAAAACATCATCCGCCGCAACATCAGCTGGGGTTCTGACATCAGCGAAATTCGTGCGGTTTATAAGAACATCCTCAAGCAGGATGAGGTCTTTCTGAACTACCTCGCACTACCTGAACCTACCCTTGAAGAGGACCTGGAGGTGGTGAAACATATTTTCAAAAACATTATTTTTAAAGAAAAAAACTTACAATCTTTGTTTGAGGAGCAGGATTTGAACTGGGTGGAGAATAAATCCATCGTGAAAAGCCTGGTCAACAAGACTGTCAAGATGTTTGGCGAAGAGACCGAAGAGGAGCCCGTGCTACTGGACCTCTCGGCTAACTGGGAAGACGACAAAGCCTTCTTTGAGGAGCTCTACCACCAGACACTGCAGGATGACGAAAAGTACGAGGCCATGATAGCCGAAAGCGTGAAGAACTGGGATGTGGAGCGTGTGGCCCTGCTTGACAAGATCATCCTGAAAATGGCGCTTTGCGAAATGCACATCTTCCGAAGCATACCCGTTAAAGTGACCATCAACGAATACATTGAGATTTCGAAGCTGTACAGCACACCTAAGAGCAAGCAGTTTGTGAACGGTGTACTGGACAAGATGGCGCAGGAACTGACCTCGAAAGGAGACATTCGTAAGTCAGGCCGCGGTTTGATCGATAACAAATAAGGTATAGTGCGTCTTTAAGCCCCGATATACCGTAATAGGGGAAAACGACATACCTAATATATAAGTATAGAGATAATCCTATGAGCAAAACGAGCAATATACTGTTTTTCGTTTCTGGAGCCGCTGTGGGAGCTGCAGCTGGTATCCTGTTTGCCCCTGAAAAAGGGAGAGAGACACGCAGCTGGCTGAGTTACCGCCTTGAAAAGTATCGCGATACCCTTTCAGACCTGCTGGAAGAATTGGTAGAGGATCGTAATCTGGTGCCTACTACTGCCAAGTCAGAAGGACAGCGCGTGATACAGGATGCCAAAGACAAAGCCGAGAAGCTACTGGGCGATGTCGATTCACTTATCAACGAGATTAACAGCAGGAAAGAAATATAAACATGAGAGAGATTACACTGATTCCCGGCGACGGGATTGGACCAGAGATCACAGAAGCCGTTAAAGCCGTTTTTAGCGCTGCAAACGTGCCTGTAACCTGGGAAGAGGAAAATGCAGGACAGACCACCTTCGACTCGATCGGTGAACTGATTCCTTCTACGCTGATAGCTTCGCTTAAGAAGAATAAAGTGGCCCTGAAAGGCCCTATCACAACGCCGGTTGGTAAAGGTTTCAAAAGCATCAATGTGCAGTTGCGCCAGATGTTTGACCTGTACTCAAACGTACGACCTGCCAAGACTACACCCGGTGTAAACACCCGCTTCGAGAATGTAAACCTGGTGCTATTCCGTGAGAATACCGAAGGTCTGTACTCTGGCCTGGAGATGTTCGACGAGCGCCTGCAGATCTCTGACTCCGTGGCCCGTCTGACACGTGTGGGTTGCCGCAAGATCATCCGTGCTGCCTTTGAATACGCCAACAAGCACAACTGCAAGAAAGTAACAGCAGTGCACAAGGCCAACATCCTGAAGAGCGCAGGAGCCCTGTTTCTGAGCGAGGCAAGCGAGATCTCAAAAGAATATCCGCACATCCAGTACGACGACAAGATCATCGACAACATGTGTATGCAGCTGGTGATCAAGCCAGAGCAGTTCGACGTGATCGTGACTACTAACCTGTTCGGTGACATCCTGTCTGACCTGTGCGCGGGTCTGGTAGGCGGTCTGGGCGTAGTGTCCGGTGCTAACATCGGCAATGACATGGCTATCTTTGAAGCGGTGCACGGCTCTGCTCCAGATATTGCAGGTCAAGGCAAGGCTAACCCAACTGCCCTGTTGCGTTCTGCCATCATGATGCTGCATCACATCGACCTGAAGGACGAGGCAAACCGCATCGAGACGGCCCTTGACGCTACGCTTGCTAACCGCGAGCAGTGCACAGGCGACCTGGGTGGCAATGCCAGCACCATAGAATTTGCACAGCACATCATTTCGAAACTATAATCAACTCAAAAGCTGTTTAACTGATATGAAAAAGAATTTCTTATTAGCCCTAGCACTTGGCGCTGCCATGACAGTGACCAGCTGCGATCAGAACAACACAACGGAAGCAGAGGCAACAGCCGCTGAGACAACTGCTACAGCCGAACAGCCACAGCAGATCGATAACCCAAATGTAGTGCCGACCAGCCAAACGACAAGCACTGAAAATGCAGCTGTGATGACGTTTGAGGAGTCTGAGTACGACTTCGGTACGATCAAGCAGGGCGAGGTGGTAGAGCATACCTTTACATTCACTAACACAGGCAAAACGCCATTGGTGATCGAGAGCGCTTCTGCATCCTGCGGTTGTACAGCTCCTGACTGGACCAAGGCTCCGGTAGCTCCAGGCGAAAAAGGCGAAGTGAAAGTGCGCTTTGACAGTAACAACAAGGCTGGCCAGCAGGCACCTACCGTTACGATCCGTGCCAACACAGAGCCTAACATTGTTCGCATTGCGATGAAAGGCAATGTGGCTACATCAAACATTCCGACTGCAGGCGCTGACGGCCCTGTAAGACTCAACTAATAATCACTCTTAAACAGAGCGTACAACCTTTTTATGCAAACGATATTCCTCCAAGCCGCACCAGATGGTGGCATGCTGCCACAACTCCTGATGTTCGGCGCTATTATCCTTGTTTTCTATTTTTTCATGATCCGTCCGCAGCAGAAAAAAGCAAAGGATCAGAAAAAATTTCGTGAAGAGCTGACGAAAGGCATGCAGGTCGTGACAATAGGCGGACTGCATGGTCGTTTAACAGCAGTAAACGATGACACCGTAGAGATAGAAGTAGATAAAGGCGTACGCCTTGTTTTTGAAAAATCTGCTATCTCACTGGAAGCCACTGCAAAAGTGAAATAAGGATAAGAAACCTTGTCGTTTGAGAAAGCCCGAAATATCATTTTATGGTTTGTAAGGCCATTTAAGCCCCAAACAGAGCACTACTGGCGAATTGTAGTGCTCTGTTTTGTGGCGGCCTCTACTTTCTGGCTGCTCAATGCCCTCAACAAAAGCTACTCTACCCAAACCACCTATCCGGTGCGTTTTGTATTCAATGATCAGCGCCTGGTGCCGATCAACCCCCTGCCTGAAGAAGTAGCGGTTAACGTTACCGGACGGGGATGGAAACTCCTTCGCAAAGCACTTCGGGTAGAGGTACAGCCTGCCGAGATCTACATCCGTAATCTGCCCCGCAACAATTATCTGCTTGGCTCTGCCTTGCGTCCCGCTCTGGTGAATGCCATGGATGGTCTGCAGCTTAACTTTGTAGTGACGGACACCCTTTTCTTCAACTTCAACGAGAAGGTGACGCGTCGTATCGCATTGCAGCTCGACCCTACTCAGAAAGTAACAGGCGAACGCCACGCGATGCTGCGCCCTGTTCGCATTGATCCAGACACCGTTACCTTCCGAGGACCGTCTTCCATGGTCGACAGTTTACCGAGCCCTTTCGTGTTGCGACTGCCGATTACCAATATGACTGAGTCCGCCAAGATCGTGGTACCCATCGAATATGATAATAAGTCGCTGGTAAAGTCAGATATAACAGAAGCCACAGTGTCGGTCAGGATTAGACCCCTGCAGCAGCGGGAACTCCAGGTAACGCCGGAGATGGTGAATGTGCCTTTAAATACAGATGTGACCTTGCGACCGCAGGTGGTATTGATTCGTTACCTCGCCCTCGAAGATTCGGGAGCTGTCATCAATTCAGACGCATTTAAAGCCATTGTAGACTTTTCAAGGTATAACCGCCAGGACTCAACGGTGGTGCCTGAGCTAGTACAGAAGCCCGCCGGAGCCCGCAACATCACGCTCTGGCCTGAGCGTATCAAAGCTGTCTTACAGAAATAATCTTATGCTCAGGATAGGTGTAACTGGAGGTATAGGAGTTGGCAAAACAATAGTGTGCCGCCTGTTTCAGGTATTGGGTATACCTGTGTATGACGCTGACACCCGCGCCAAGTGGGTAATGCAACATGACCCAGCGCTAAAGCAAGAGTTACAGGAGGCCTTTGGGCAGGAAACCTATACCTCAGAGGGACAATTAAATCGCGCTTATCTGGCGTCGGTGGTTTTCAATAACCAAGAGCGACTGGAGAAGCTGAATGCCATGGTGCATCCACATGTAGGCACCGACTTTGAGCGTTGGGCAGCGTCGAATGCTAAAGCCCCCTATCTGATCAAGGAAGCCGCGCTGATGTTCGAGTCAGGGTCTTGGCGGCAGATGGATGAAATTATTGTTGTGACTTCCCCGTTGGAGGTGCGTCTCAAGCGCCTGCTCAAACGAGACGCGCACCGGACAGAAGCTGATATAAAGGCAATCATCAGTAAACAGCTAAGCGAAGAAGAGAAAATTGCCCGGGCACAGCACATTGTCTACAACGATGATCAGCAGTTGATCATCCCGCAGGTGCTTAGCCTGCACCAGCAGTTTTTGGATAAGGTATAAGCAACAGTTGAAGCGAAACAGAGATGTAGGCCAGCCGGTAACAGGTATGGCCTTTTTTATTTTAACGACTTCGAGCCAGGTGCTTGGCATACCAATACACAGGGATAGGCGTTAAGGTATAGAGGGTGAATTGGTGACCAGTAGGTACAGCCCTGAAAATCAGGCAAAACAGAAAAGTATAGACATAAAAAAAGGACAACTTTTAAGTTGTCCTTTTGTGGGGCGTACTGGATTCGAACCAGTGACCCCCTGCTTGTAAGGCAGGTGCTCTGAACCAGCTGAGCTAACACCCCGTTTTATCGTTTCGTTGACCTGTTGTCCCCGTTTGATGATGCAAATATGGGGCGTTTTTTTGGAACTGCAAAACATTTGGAAAAAAAATCTTAAAATTTTTTTTCGTGCCCTTAGGCCTATTGTGCACGTGTGAATACTGCAGTACCTTTAGCTTTTGTAAGATGCTTAAAATCTGAACTTTCTCTTGGGACGAAATCGTGTTGTGAAAAAAGTGCTATTTTATATCGCCCTGGCAGCAGTGGCGATTACAGGCATTTCGGCGGGTTTGGTATATGCGTATCAGGATAAAATAATTGGCCTCTTTGTTGCCGAAGCCAACAAGCACATTACAACAAAGGTAGAAGTCGGTAAGATTTCACTCTCCCTCTTCGATAAGTTTCCGCAGGTGGCTGTGGCGCTTGACCAGGTAAACGTGCACGAGGGTATAGCCGACAGTGATTCGTCGCTGGCTCGAGCCGAGAAGCTGTATTTCACATTCAGCATATTTGATATCATCCGTGGTAAGTATGATGTGAAACAGCTATACCTGGAGAATGGCTCCATCCATGTGCGCGTGCTGAAAAACGGACAGGCTAACTACCACATCATTGCAACTGATTCCAGCGATTCCTCCGGTAATTTCGCCTTCAATCTGGAAAAGATTAACCTGAGCCAGGTGGCGGTGCGCTACACTGACCTGCAGCTAAACCACTACATCGAAGCCGATGCATCGCAATTGGTTGCCGCTATGACCATCACAAATGATGAGGTAGCGCTGGAAACGAAAGGAAATGCTACGATAGCGACTATACGGATAGGAGAGAGCGAGTACTTTAAAGAGAAGTCGGTTGCGCTACACACCGCCCTTACCATAAACCGCACGGCACAGACCATTGCCCTGCAGCCATCAGTTGTGCAGGTGGAGGGGGCCGCTTATGAAGTCGGTGGACAGATCGCCTATGGTGGTACTACAGAGTTGGATTTGCAACTGCAGGGAAAAGACACCAACATACAGTCGTTGCTGTCACTGTTGCCGCAGCAAATTACGCGTGAGTATAACCAATACCGCAGTGAAGGCGATGTGTTCTTTAAAGGCACTGTACGGGGCAAAGTATCCGCTAAGCACAACCCGGAGGTGGCCTTTGAGTTTGGCGCCCGTAATGCATCTTTCTTTCACCCCGATACGAAGCAGAAGGTTGATGGCCTGCACCTGGACGGCTACTTTACAAACGGCAGTGGAAAGAGCGCTGCAACCTCATTACTGGAATTGAAGAATTTGAAAGGCGTGCTGAACAAGCGCCCGTTTGAAGGAAGCCTGACTTATCGCAACTTTGATGACCCCTACCTGGCCTTTAGCGCCAAAGGTATGCTGGATGTAGGCTATGTTGTGAGCCTGCTGCAGCTGGATGAGGTGCGCGGTGGAAGTGGTCTGGCAGATGTACGCATTGCCTTTGCAGGAAATTTAAAAGAGTTTAAGGCCAAGCCGGGCAACAGCACCCTGAACACAAGCGGCGACATTACGCTGCACAACGTAATGCTGAACCTCAAGGAAATGCCGATGCCACTGAAGAGTCTGAATGGCAATTTCATTTTCAAGAAGAATGATGTGGCGGTGTCGGACTTCAAAGGGCAGCTAGGCGACTCAGATTTTGTGCTGAATGGTATGTTTCGCAATGTCATGGCCTGGTTGCTGCTTGACAGGCAGCGTCTGCTCGTGGAAGCGGATTTCAGTAGCCAGTACCTCAACTTCGACCAGTTGCTTAGCGAAGAACTGAATACCCCGGCCGATGCCAGACAAACCAGTAGTAGCGCCTATAAATTTAACATTTCACCGGATATTGCCTTTGACCTGAGCGCCACCATCCGTCAGGCGAAGTTCAGGCGCTTCAGAGGAGAGCATATCAAAGGAGAGGTAAAGCTGCGTAACCAGATCGTATCGAGTCCCAATATCTCATTCAATGCCATTGGCGGCAACTTTGCCGTGCGCGGCAACCTGGATGCCCGTAACCGCGACCACATCAAGGTGAGCACAGCCACCAAACTAAGCAACATGAGTGTCGACAGCCTGTTCTATGTTTTCGAGAACTTTGGGCAGAGCTTTGTCTCCGATAAGCACCTGCGGGGTAAGCTCACAGCCAATATTGTATCAGATGTGTACTTCGACAGCCATCTCAATGCCAAAACTGACCTGATGCAGGCCGAGATAGCCGCTACAGTGCGCGACGGGCAGCTGATCAATTTTGCTCCGATGCAGAAGATGTCCGCCTTCGTGAAGCGTTCAGAGCTGGCGAATATGAAGTTTGCTGAGCTAAGCAACAATTTCTGGATACAGCAGCGCACCATCTTCATTCCTGAGATGGACATTCGTTCCAACTTGTCAGCTATACCTTCAGTGTCCATCTCGGGCACCCATACCTTTGACCAGGACATGGACTACCGCATCAAGCTACCGCTGTCCAAAGGGAGCCGCCCTGACCGTGATAGTGTATATGGGGTAGTGGCAGATGATCCGGATGCAGGGAACAGTTCACTTTTCCTGACCCTGCGTGGCAAGGAGAGCGACTTTAAGCTTGCTTATGACAACGAGCGGGTGCGTGAGAAAATCAAAACAGACCTGAAGCAAGAAGGGCAGGAGCTCAAGGACCTGCTGCGTGGCAAAAAGCCAGTAAAGCAAGAGAAGAAAGTGGAGCTGCAGGAAGGAGAGTATTTCGACTTTGACTAAGGCTACAGCACAGCGGTTATACCTGGTCAGTATTTGTGCGGATTGGGTTAACTCAAATAGGTATAGGTGGGATGTTATAATAGGTATAAATGCAGTATTGTAAAAATTATATTTTACTTACATCCTTTGTTAATGATCGTTTACCTTGTTAAAGTGGTTCTTTGTTAAAAAAATACTGTTGATTGTATAACCTGACGGGCATTCGGTCGTTAGATAAAACAAAATTACAATAATGATTTGCGTTGATTTTTTGGAATAGATGTGAAACTACTGTAAGCTCCCTTGGTAAGGTCCAATAATGGTGAAGGAGATGCTGCAGTTTGAAAATATAAGGGTGAAAAAAAAGCCGGAGTTTCTCCGGCTTTTTTATTTATAGCTGTGCAAGTATTTCTACTTAGTGCAGATCAGAAGGAGGGAAATGAGCTGTTTCGGGTGCCTGCGGAGTGTCCCGCTTATTTTCCTTATAAACATGCAATGTCTGCGTAGGGAAAGCAAAGTCGGCGCCGTGCTTTTCTACTACTTCCACGATCTTGTAAGCCACTTCTTCTTTAATATTGATGTACTCGTTCCAATCCAGAGTTTCCACAAAGTAGAGCACCATGACGTCCTTAGAGCTCGCTCCAAGGTTCTGAAAGCGGATGCGGCCATCCTGGTTTGTCTGTGGATGGCTGTCGATGTACTCCTGCAATTCGCTGGTGATGGCCTTGATCTGAGCTGACGTCGTGTCATAAGTAAGGTTCACGTCAAACTGAACTCTGCGGAAAGTGCGCAGGCTCAGGTTATTGAGCGGTTTGTCGATCATGCTCTTGTTGGGTACGGTCACGAAGGTCTTCTCCAGTGTGCGTATGCGCGTGCTTCGAAATCCGATTTTTTCAATCACACCTGTTACGCCGCCTACTTCCACTAGGTCACCAACTACAAATGGATGATCCAGGAAGATCGTAAAAGAGGCGAGCAGGTTTTCCAGGCTTTCCTTGGCAGCGAAGGCAATGGCCAGGCCACCTACACCCAAACTGGCAACAATGGCCGCTACGTTTACTCCGAAAACCGAACCCAGCACCACCAAGAAGGCAAATATGTAGATGATGACTTTGGAAAAATCCTTAAAGAACGGTACAAGTTGATCGTCGAGCTTGGATGTGGTGCGGCTGGCTCTGCGCTGAAACACAAGCCCAAAGAAATCGATGAAGCGTGTAATAACCCAGGTAATGGCTGCAATGATGAAGATTTGGTAGATGCGAAATAAAGCTATCTGCAGCATAGGGCTGCCGATATATTCCATCCCGGATGGAAACTTCAGCACGTTAACAGCCAGAAAAAGAAAGACCAGAAACACCACCATCTCCAGCGGCTGTATCAGAAACCGCTTCAGACTAGCCTGGCCCTCCTCGTCTGCAAAGCGCTTCACCACCCTGAAAATGATACCGGTGATCAGCCTCGACAGCAGGGTTTTAAAGATATAACCGATTAGCAGGATAGTGGCGAACCAAAGATAAGCCGCTACTGTATTGCCTAAAAACTCATAGGAAAGATACGCTCTTATATCATCCATGCTCATTGTATTATAGCAGTTGGCTCAGTGCTATTTCAAAAGAAGTTTTGGCGATCTCGGTTTTTGCCTGGTTCTTGGTATGGGTTCTCTCTAATGCCTCCCGGATGACACTGGAAATGTCATGGAAAATAGCGTCATCGGTGATTTCCACTTCATTCTCCATCAGGTAAGCAAACACACGCGCCATGCCGCAGTTTGCGATAAAGTCAGGTATAACGGATATGTTGCGATCGGCAAACTCGCCGGTAGGGCCAAAGAAAATCTCCGGATCCTGGAACGGTACGTTGGCACCGCATGAGATTACTTCCAGGCCGCTGGCGATCATTTGCTCCAGCTGTCCGCGCGTAACAAGGCGCGACGCAGCGGCAGGTATAAAGATCTCGGCAGGAAGTAACCAGATGCGGTTGTTCATCTCCTCAAACGGGATCAAATTTTCGGTATAGAGTGCATTGCCCTGTCGGCCCAGGAACAGTTCCCTGATTTCTTCAAAAGTGAAGCCTTCTTCATTGATCAGACCACCGGCCCGATCGATAATGCCAACAATTTTAACGCCCTTGCCTGCCAAGTAAAAGGCAGCAGCGGCCCCTACATTGCCCCAGCCCTGTATGATGGCACGCTTACCCTCAAACGAACCACCCCAGATAGTATAGTAATGGCAAACAGCCTCGGCCACGCCATACCCTGTAATCATATCAGCCACGGTATACTTGCGGGCAGCAGCCGGAGTATAAGCCGGGTCCTCAATCACTTTGATCACACCTTGACGGAGCTGACCTATCTTGTTTATCTTCTGAGGCTCGGTTGCATTGAAATGGCCGTTTACTACCCCTTCCTGCGGGTGCCACAGGCCGTAGTCCTCTGTAATTGGAATCACCTCGTGTATCTCGTCCACATTAAGGTCGCCACCTGTTCCGTAATAGCTCTTCAGAAGCGGAATAACGGCCTTGTACCAGCGCTCCAGCACACCTCGCTTGCGCGGGTCGGCCGGATCGAAGTTGATGCCAGACTTGGCTCCGCCGATAGCAGGACCGGATACGGTGAACTTCACTTCCATGGTTTTGGCTAATGACTCTACCTCGCGCTTGTCCAGGCCTTTGCGCATGCGGGTGCCACCACCGGCCGCACCACCCCGCAGCGAGTTGATCACAACCCAGCCTTCGGCTTCGGTTTCAGCATCTTTCCACTCAAATACTATCTCAGGGCGTTTATTCTCAAATTTTTCGAGAAGCTCTTTCATGGGTTTGTTTGTAGTTAAGGGTTTACAGACCGCAAAGGTACAAAAATACATCGGAGCGTACAGACCCGCGAAATCTTAAGGAACCTTGGAGGAGAGGATTGTACTGTACTGGGAATACGCGTTACGACACTGGATTTTTGGTAAAAGGAAGTCAGGTTGGACAATTCGCGGAGGGAGTCAATCGGGCAAGGGCCATATAGTAATCTATTAACATTAAGTATTTTATATATCCAATTTTAATTTTTATACGTACATCTACTCAATTCAGCATTCAGGATGTGTCTGACAAGGAGTGTGTTGTGTTATGGGAGCCTTCAGAAGAAAATTTTAAAAATCCTTTGAAGCTACATCAGCCAAATGTCGCTGTTGCCGTATATATCTTAATATGAATTGTATTGTTTAAATGTATGTAGAAACTGTTAGGTATAATTATTAATTATGAAAAGTTTGTTGTCTAGAATTGAATCTAAAAAAATAGATAAGGCGGCCGCCATGCTGAAAGTACTGGCGCACCCGAAAAGACTGGCGATAGTGGACTTGCTCGGCAAGGAAGATAAAATGACTGTTACGGAAATTTATAAGTATCTGGACCTGCCACAGGCTATTGCTTCCCAGCACTTGATTACGCTGAAAGATAAAGGTGTGCTCTCTTCTTTTAAAGTAGGCACCAAGATTTACTACTCCCTTGCCATACCAAAGCTAATCGACGTGATCGATTGCCTGGAAGAGTGTTGCATTGATATTTAGTGATTCGCCCTGGTGCTTTGGCACCGAATATTGCATCAATAGAAAAGCCAAAGGTCTCCGTTCCCTTCGTTTAAAGAAGCTGGCGGGGACCTTTGGCTTTTCTATTGACTAAATAAAACAGACAGTTAACAAAGTTTTGCGGTGAAGCAAATGCTGCTGCCTGGGGCTTATAGTAGAATTTTGTCGCCTGACTCTTTTTGCTTTTTCACTTTTACCTTTTTGGGGGTAGGGGCAGGCTTGTCTTTTTTCATAGCCTTCTCAACTTCACGCTTCAGTATCTCGTGGCCTTCGTGCGTAGTGGCAGCAGAGAGCGCTACGGCATCGGTCCGACGCACGACACGGGAGGAGGTACTAACAACATGTGGCTTTGAGGTTGCAATCCATTTGGCATCTGCGTCTGCATAAGCGTCAGCGGGCTTATCAGCTACCATTCTATAGTCCGACTTCTGTATGGGAGCTATACCGTCGTTGGCAATATCACGCTCAGTCAGCATAAACGAATGGCTTGTGCAAGAGCTAAATAGCAGAACAACAGTAATAAAGGATAGGATGGTCGAGATGTTTTTCATTTTTACTGCACTAAGGGTAATAGGTTAGATTTTGTTTGCTGCTGTTCTCTTAGCTTGGATCGGTATTTTCTGCGGTTTAAGTAAATATCTTATTTGAATATTTATATGTACAAAGATATGTATAAATAATTATATAACGCAAGTGCAAACACAAAAAAAGCTGACTTTTTCGAGTCAGCTTTCTATTAATGATGTTTAACAATGCTAATGTGAGTCTGCGGGTTGCTTCTCCAGATCAAACAGATCATTGAGCAAGTCAATCAGTGTTTCAGCTTCACCGCGTTTGCAGGCAGCTTTCAGTTGCAGCACCGGCAATTTTATTACTTTCTGCATCATCGATTTAGTAATGCTGTCAACCAGCTTGGCTTCTTTCGGGCCGAGCTTTTTCATATAGCGGGCCATTTCCTCCTGGCGAATCGTCTCGAGCGCATTCTTCAGCTTGTTGATAGTAGGCGATACCATCATCTCTTTCGACCAGTCGTTAAACTGCTCTTTTGACTCTTCTATTATAGTACGTACCTGCGGCACAGAGTTGATACGCTGCTGGAGTGCGGCAGATGCTTTGTTCTGTATAGTGTCGATGTTGTAAACCAACACCCCTGGTACGGCTTCCACCTCGGCTTCTACACTACGAGGTACGGATAAGTCTATGAAGAACTTAAACGTGAGCACGTTCAGGCGCTGGATCATTTCTTTGGTGAAGAAAGGCGTTTCGCGGGCTACAGAAGAGATAATCACATCTGCTTCTTTCAAGCCTTGCACGATATCTTCGAATGGGAGCACAGCCATGCCGCACTCGTCAGCTAACGTCTGTGCTTTAGCCATCGTACGGTTGGTAATGGTCACATGCTGGTAACCTTTGTCTTTGAGGTGACGACACACATCGGCACCGATTTCACCCACACCTACTACCAGTATCTTTGGCTCAGCCACCACATCGGCAGTCAGCTCCTCGATCAGCTCAATGGCAGCATAAGAAGTAGAGGCGGCGCCGTCGCGGAAGGCAGTCTCCTGTACCACACGCTTGTTAGTGAAGAAGATGGTATGCATCAGACGGTGCAGAAACGGACCGGCAGTCTCGTTGTCGGCAGCCCATTGGTAGGACTGTTTCACCTGATTGGTGATCTGCATATCGCCTACCACCTGCGACTCCAGGCCCATACTCACCTCAAATAAATGCTGCACAGCATCGTTGTGCTCGTTGAGGATGGTAAAATAGTCGAGGTATTGGGTGATGTTGTCGATGCCTTTCGTGATACCGAGCAGCTTTACGATTTCGGTGCTATAGTCCACATCGGAGTTATAGTACACTTCGGTGCGGTTGCAGGTAGAGAGCACCAGAATGTCAGAAGCCTGAATAAAGCTCTTCAGCGTCTGAATAAATTGCCTGCATGAGTTCTCATCTAAGGCAATCAGCTCCCTGATATCCAGCGGTGCTTTCTTATATGACAGGCTGATTGCTTTAAAGTTCTGAAGCATAACTTACGTTCGGAATACTAAAGTGCAAAATTACTGTATTGATGATTAAAATGAAACTTCCTTGCCCTTATTAATTAATTTATACTAATTTCAGATAATTTTCGCGCCACCGCATGATTCCCATTTACGCCCAGAAAAACAGAATAAAGTTTCTTGTCGTCATTGTCGCACTCATTATTGGGGCGGTTACCATTACGTACACTAACGTATTAGTGAGCAAATTGTCTGAAAGAGAGCAAGAATTGGTGCAGCTCTACGCCAAAGGCCTGCGCTATATGATCAATGCTCCCAGCGACGATAATATCGTATTCATTGAAGAAGAGATCCTGTCCTCTAACCATACCATACCTGTTATTCTTACTGACGAGCACGAAAATATTCTCGATTTTAAGAACATCGATCTTCCCGAAAACATTTCAGAAAACCGCAAAAATGAGCTGCTGCAGCGCGAAATTGCCCGCATGAAGGCACAGCACGCTCCGATCATAGTGCCCTGGGCAGAGGGTTCTGAAAATTACGTTTTCTACAAAGACTCGGCCCTGCTATCGCAGCTGCGCTACTATCCTTATGTGCAGTTGATGGTCATTGCCTGTTTTGCCTTGATGGCCTACTTTGCTTTCAGTTACTCCCGTAAGGCTGAGCAGAACAGGGTATGGGTAGGTCTGGCCAAAGAAACTGCGCACCAGTTGGGTACACCACTTTCGTCCCTGATGGCTTGGTACGAATATATGAAAGCCAGCCCTAAGTTCGAAAATGAGCCGATCACAGCCGAGCTTTGGAAAGATATTCGCCGTCTGGAGATTATAACGGAGCGTTTCTCTAATATTGGGTCGGTGCCGTTGTTACGTGACGAGAATGTCCTGCAGGTGACAGAGAATGCCATCAACTACCTGCAGAACCGCATCTCAAGTAAAGTCGAATTCAGCGTAATCTCTAATTTTGCACCCGATATTACGGCTAAGGTAAACGTGCCGCTCTTTGATTGGGTGATCGAAAACATCTGCAAAAATGCTGTGGATGCAATGGAGGGCCGCGGCAGCATCAAGCTACAGCTCTCGCTACTCGGAAAAAGCCAGGTTGCACTCGACATAAGTGATACAGGCAAAGGTATACCAAAGAGTAAAATGGACTCGGTCTTCCTTCCTGGTTTTACCACTAAAAAGAGGGGGTGGGGACTGGGACTGGCGTTAGCGAAGCGCATCATTGACAACTACCATGCAGGCAGACTCTATGTCAAGTCCTCTGAAATCGGAAAAGGTACCACTTTTAGGATCGTGCTGAATAGGTAGAGTTAAGTTTGAGAGGTAGAAAGTCTGGAGTTAAAAACTAAAAGGTGCCTATAGGCGCGAGCATTTGTCAGGGGGTAGGTTGAGGGCTGGTTTATGCTGGAGAATCGTGCTGCTTAATAGTGTGTCGTGATACGCTTTTAGTTTTTGTGAAGAAATGGTTACAGTCGTCAGGTATAGCGCTAGGTATAAGTCGGAGTGGGATGCTTTTATAAAGGCGTCCAAAAACGGCACGTTCCTGTTTATGCGCGATTACATGGAATATCATGCTGACCGCTTCGAGGATCATTCGCTCCTTTTCTATTATAAAGACAAACTGGTGGCAGTGCTGCCGGCTAATACCACAAACAATGAACTGCACTCACATGCCGGCTTAAGTTACGGGGGTGTGACAAGTGGCCATAAGATGAAGGCCTCACTGATGTTGCAGGTGTTCGATGCTTTGATCAGGTATAGCCGGGAACAGCATTTCAAGTCACTTTATTATAAAGTCACCCCACACATCTACCACCAACTGCCAGCCGAGGAAGATCTGTATGCCCTGTTTAGGTATGGCGCTGTTCTATATCGCCGGGATGTAAACTCTGTTGTTGACTTAGGGCAGCCTGTCAGGTATAGCAAAGACCGGCGTTGGCGCCTGTCACAGTGCAAAAGCCATGAATGGGAGGTGAAGCGCTCAGGAGACTATGCGGATTTTATGCAGTTGGTAACTATACAGCTTGAAAGCAGGCACAAGCTGCAACCTGTGCATACAGCAGCTGAGGTAGAGAAACTAGCGCAATTTTTCCCTGAGAACATCAGCCTTTACATCATAAAGCAGGAGAGTGAACTCCTGGCCGGAGCTTTGGTATACGAAACTGCTGGCGTGGCCCACTGCCAATACATTGGTGCAAGCGAACGAGCCCAGGAACAAGGTGCTGCTCACGTGCTGATTGACCACCTGATAAATAAGGTATACTCGCACAAAAAGTATTTCAGTTTCGGCATCTCTACAGAGCAGCAGGGGCTATACCTGAACGAGGGTTTGGCGAGTTACAAAGAAAGTTACGGCGCCCGCACTGTGGTGCATGACTTTTACCGATTGGACTTCTGATCTCAGGTAAGAAAGGTACTACCTTCAACCTACTCCAGATCCAGTTGTCGACCTTCAGCCTTGGCCTGCTCATCCAGCTTAGTGCCAACACCTATACCTATGCCCATTCCAATTGGCATGCCCAGTCCAAGGAAAGCAAAGTTTTTCAGCATCAAGGCAAACACGACACCGAAAGGAAGTCCTAGCGCTGTCATACCCAGAGCCATCCATAACTTTTGATGATGCTTTTGAGGCACCAGCTTCAATTGCTTTTCCACGAGCTTGAGGATGGAACTGCGGGTTTCCTTTAGTCTTGCCGTATACTGTTCCGCTGGAATACCTTGGCTGTTGAGCGGCTCTAGCTGTTGTGTAATGGCGGTAGCTATACCTTCAGGTATCTCTTTGCTGTTTAAGGCATCTATCAACCTTTGCATGTCATCAAACTCCCTTGTCAGTTTCTCAGACTGCACTACATGCGCTCGTGGTTGCAACTTTGGAATCATGGGCTCTCTATTTTTTTAGACTCAAACTGGTACCTCCGCTGCGATGGGTTCATACTCGTTTTTCTTGCCAAACAGCTTGATAATACCCCAAAGTATAACGGCTCCTATGATGTATACCAGGAACCAATGCACTCCCCAGCTAGAGAGCGAGGTGCAAACCAAGTTAGCTACCAGTGCCACCGTAACGGCATAAGGCAACTGGGTTTTTACGTGGTCTATGTGGTTGCAGCCAGAGGCAAGTGAGCTTAGAATGGTGGTGTCCGAGATAGGGGAGCAGTGGTCACCGAATACGGCACCAGCCAACACCACCGAAATCACATTATACATGATCGGCATGGTTTCCTCTACGCTCATGCCATGCTGCTGGCTCACGTACCAGGCAGCGGGCAGCATCAGGGGATATAGAATCGCCATGGTGCCCCAGCTCGATCCGGTTGAAAATGCGATGATGGCAGCCAGGAAGAAGGTGATCTCAGGTAACCAGCGCGGCGACACGTTACCCGAAAAGAGCGAGGTCAGGTACTCGGCGGTGTAAAGCTCCTTGGTAACCTGCGCCAGTGACCAGGCTAGCACCAGTATGAGCATGGCCGGTAGCATCGTCTTAAAGCCCGTCACCAGCGACTCCATAGTTTCATACAGACTCATGATACGCTGACTCACCGTAAGCGCTATCGCCACGACCACACCCGATAGTGAGGCCCAGATCAGTGCAGTATATGAGTTGGAGTCACCTATGGTCATGGAGAGCTTGCGGAAGAAACCGATGCTTTGGTCCGCCCAGGTATCAGGGTTGTAGCCGGTATAGAGCAGACCGATCACGGTACCGAAAATAACTACCAGCACAGGTATAAGTGCATTGAAAGCGCGGCTGCGATCGGGGTCAATAGCTTCGAACTCGGCCATTTCCTGCTGTTGGCGGGCTTCGCTGCGGCTGTCGGGGCGGTGGTTACTCACAGCGCCGGTGGTGCGGGCTCGCTCTTCAGCTTTGTGCATCAATCCATAGTCGCGGTTCATCCAGATCAGCATAAACATAAACACCAGTGTCAGCACCGGATAGTAGGCGTACTCCAGCGAGTGGAAGAACAGTGAATAAGCACCCTCCTCTATACCTAAGGTGGTGGCGGCATCTTTAATATAGCCAAGCTCAGCCCCAACCCAGGTCGTTACGAAAGCGATGGCAGCCACAGGGGCGGCGGTACTATCTACAATATAGGCTAGTTTTTCGCGGGAGATGCGGTGCTTGTCAGTAACCGGACGCATGGTGTTGCCGACAATCAAAGTGTTGGCGTAGTCATCGAAAAAAATAGCAATACCCAATACCCAGGTCACCAACTGTGAACTCCGGGCCGAGCGTGCGTAGCGGGATAATTTGTTCACGACTCCCGCCATACCTCCATTTTTGGAGATAATAGCTACCATGCCACCGATCAGCATCGAGAACAGGATTACGGCAATGTGGTCCGTATCGGTCATGGCACTGACCAGGTAGGTATCGGCTACAGCGAGCAGACCTGTAAAAAAAGCCTTAACGGACATGCCGTAGATCACAAAGCCTCCCACCCATATACCTGCAAAAAGAGCGAGTAGCACCTCTCTGAAAATAAGGGCCAGAATAATGGCAATAAGTGGTGGTAGAATAGAGAGCCACATCGGGAAGCGGTGCACCCCGTGCTCGGCTTCGGCATCGAGGCGGTAAAGGCGGGCGATGGTGTGGGTACCCACATTGGCACTAACCTGTATCAGATTGGCCTTTTGGGGCAGTGAGAAGCGGGCCTCACCTTCGGTGAAGCTGATTTCCTGCAGGTTGCCGTTGATGCGCACAGGCAGCGGTCCGCTATACTTGACCAGGTTGCCCGCCTCGTTGGTGGTGCGCAGGGTAAAAGCCGTATCGTTGACGGCCTGCAGTCTGAATTCTTCTATGGCTAACTCTGTGCTGTCTTCCTGCGCCATCGTCTGAAAGGAGAGAAGCATCAGCAGCGCAAGACTCAAAAGGGTCTGTAATAACCTCATGTGGTTGTAGGGTCGGTTCTTGTAAACCCTTAAGTAAGTAAATTATTGAGAGATTAGAAAATTCTGATATTGGCGGAAGGCGGCTTTAGAAAAGAAAACAGCCCATGCACCGGTGGCACAGGGGCTGTCAGTATCAGGTATGGCGTAGATTTACCGAGCTCTGTTCACAATAAACACGCCCGCCAGGATCACCACCATGCCGAGGTAGTGCCATAAGTGAATCACCTCACCATCGAGGACGCCCCACATAAGGGCCACCACAGGTATAAGATAAGTGGTAGAACTGGCAAACAGCGTAGTGGAGATATGAATCAGCTTGTTGAAGAGCACCAGCGCGATGGCGGTGCTGAAAACAGCTAGTATGGCAATGTACATCAGCGCCTCCCAGGCACCCGGAACATGCTGCAGCTTGTAGAAAAAATCAGTGGTGAGCAGGTATACCAGTGCAACCGGGCCTACCGTAAGCAGGGCCAGGCTGGAAATGGCAACAGCCTTCATGCCGTGCAGACGGTGCTTGATGATGTTGGCGCTGATGCCGTAGAAGACGGTGGCTAGCACGATGTACAGACCATAGTACATGTTGTCGAGCTCAGCGTTGCCATTGCCTGTGAAGATCAGGATGGCCGTGCCCGCAATACCGATCACGATGCCAAGCATACGCATCCAGGTGATGGACTGGCCAAACAGTGCAGCGCCTACGAGCAAGGTGAACAGCGCAGTAAGTGAGTTCAGCACACCGGCTAGTCCGCTGGCCAGGCGCGTTTCGGCAATCGCAAATAGAAAGGCAGGGAAGAAGTTGCCCAGCAGACCGCTGCCAAGCAGAAATTTCCAACGGCTTGGCTCTACTTTGCGCAGGTTCTTGATGGCAAAGGGCAGCAGGGCGGCGCAGGCAATGACCATGCGCAGAGCTCCCAGTTCGTCGGAAGAGTAAACGACGAGTCCCTTCTTGATAAGTATAAACGAAGTGCCCCAGATAAGAGCAAGTATAACAACCAGTACCCAGGCGATAGCCGGAGTGCCTGTCTGCTCCTGTTTGGGCGTAGTAACAGTTCTGATAAGTTTGAGAATTTAAGAGTTAAAGGGTTTGAGAGATCCATCGCTTTCAAACCATTTGCAAAGATAAAGGAGTTAATGTCTCAGCATGCATGCCGGACACCAACTCCTTTAATTTTATCTGAAGCGTTGATTACTAAACGCTCTCAGTCCTATACTTCTTCATACGCCATCGTCTGGGTTATCTCGTCCAGCGTGTCGTAGATTTCCTGGATGTCTTCGGACTGCACCAGTTTCATGCGCAATGGCTTGAAGTGCGGCAGGCCACGGAAGTAGTTAGTGTAGTGGCGGCGCATCTCAAAGATGCCCAGCTTATCACCTTTCCACTCCAGCGAGTGCGTGAAGTGCTGGCGGCATACTTCCACGCGCTCTTCCAGTGTAGGCGGTGCTAGTACTTCGCCGGTGGCCATATAGTGTTTGATCTCGTTGAAGATCCAGGGGTGACCGATGCTGGCGCGACCGATCATGATGCCATCTACGCCATATCTGTTTTTGTACTCAAGCGCCTTCTGCGGCGAGTCGATGTCACCGTTTCCGAAGATCGGGATATGCATGCGCGGGTTATTCTTCACCTCTGCGATCAGGCTCCAGTCAGCTTCGCCTTTGTACATCTGCACGCGGGTACGGCCGTGTATACTCAGGGCTTTTATACCGATATCCTGAAGCCTTTCAGCAGTCTCTACAATGTATTTTGTATTATCGTCCCAGCCCAGGCGTGTCTTCACCGTCACGGGCAGGTGAGTGGCCTTCACGATTTCCTCGGTCATCTTCACCATTTTGGGCACGTCACGCAGCAAAGCGGCACCGGCACCCTTACAGGCTACATTCTTTACAGGGCAGCCGTAGTTGATGTCAATCAGGTCAGGACCGGCCTGCGACGACACAATGGCGGCTTCACGCATCGAGTCAATGTCAGAGCCGAATATCTGAATACCGATCGGGCGCTCGTAGTCAAAAATGTCGAGTTTTTGCACACTTTTGGCGGCATCACGTATCAAACCCTCAGAAGAGATGAACTCGGTATACATCAGGTCTGCACCGTTGGCCTTGCACACTTTTCGGAAAGGCGGATCGCTCACGTCTTCCATCGGCGCCAGCAGCAGCGGAAACTCGCCCAGTTCTATGTTCGCTATCTTTACCAAAGCAAAAGTTAAATTTTCACGTAAATTTACGTCAATTAAACCTAATCTTCTCTATGAAAGGTTTCATCTCCGAAGACCGACACCCACTTTTAGTTCTGCTACTGTTGCTGGCATTCATGCTGGGCGGCTATTTTGTGGCCAGTTTCCTATACCTGGTGCTGGTAAATGCGGTGCTCGGAATAGAGGTGATGGACCTGACTAATTTGCTGGCTAATCCGACGGAACATCCGGAAGCAGCCGACGCGCTTTTGCTCTTTCAGGGCCTGGTGCAGTTCTGTTCTTTCGTACTCGGGCCACTCTTAATGCTGCGTTTGGCTGGTGTGAACATCGATCACTACCTGAACTGGAAAAAGCTTCCTTTGCCAACTTTGCTGCTTTTGGCGGGCTTTCTGGTTGTTTTTATCATGCCAGCCAACTCACTTATCATCAACTGGAACGCCGAGCTCTCCCTGCCGGACTTCATGAAAGGCTTTGAGGAGTGGGCCCGTGCTAAAGAAGATGAACTGGCCGAGCTCACGAAACTGATTGCCAACTTCGGAACCTTCCCGCGCCTGCTGATGGGCCTGCTCGTGATCGCGGTTATACCTGCCATAGGCGAAGAGCTGGTGTTCAGAGGCATCCTGCAGCGACAGGTGCACCGCTGGTCCGGCAACGCGCATGTGGCGGTGTGGGTAGCAGCAATCATTTTCTCAGCTATACACGTGCAGTTCTTCGGCTTTGTGCCGCGTGTGTTGCTGGGAGCCTTATTCGGTTACCTATACCTATGGTCGGGCAACATCTGGGTGCCAATTGTGGCGCACTTCTTCAACAACGGTTTCACCGTGTTTTTGCTATACCTGCAGCAGACGGGCGCTATCGATTTTAATGTAGAGTCGACGGAGCCGATGCCGATCATGACCATTTTGATATCGGCGGTGCTGAGTGCAGCCTTAATCTATTACCTTTACAAGCAGTTTATGCTGACGCCCACTCGCCCCGAAAGTATAGCCGAGGCTGCAGATGAGCGCCGGAACCAATAATTCAAGACGAACCACCCGGCTGATGCTGCCGGTAACCTGTAACGCATGAGCACCAAGCTATCTGCCCTTAGTAATTTACAGCAACGCCTGATTGTAGGAGTATTAGGGGCGGCACTCTTTATCGGAGGTATAATTTTCAGCGAGTGGACCTTTTTCATCCTGTTTCTGGGGCTCACCGTGCTGGGCACATTGGAGTTTTATAAACTGTCAGAGGTAGCTGGCATCAAGCCCAACAAGGTGTATGGCACGCTGTTGGCGGCCGGAGTTTTCATCGCTGTATTTCTGATCGACAAAGAGTACATGCCAGCCGAGCTGCTATACCTGATACTGCCTGCCCTGTTCCTTATATTTGTGCTGGAACTGTACCGCAAAGAGCCGCAGCCGTTTACCAACATTTCTTTTACCATACTGGGCGTACTCTACATCGCTGTACCATTTTCGCTGCTACAGTTGCTGGGTTATCTGGAGGGTGAATACCGCTGGCAGCCTATCCTGGGGCTCATGCTGCTGATCTGGTCATCTGACACGGGGGCTTACATCGCCGGCAAAAACTTTGGCAGAAACAAGCTCTTCGAGCGCATTTCTCCGGGCAAAACCTGGGAAGGCTGGGCGGGCGGCGCTATATTGACCGTGCTGGTTGGCTGGCTGCTGTCCATGTTCTTTCATGATTTGGAACTATACCAGTGGATAGGCGTAGCTATTATAGTATCGGTTTTTGGCGTGTTGGGCGATTTAGTGGAGTCCCTGCTCAAGCGCAGCCTGGGTGTTAAGGATTCGGGTACGCTGTTGCCTGGCCACGGAGGCATTTTGGACCGCTTCGACAGCCTGATCCTGGCCGTTCCATTCATCGTCGCATTCCTCAAAACTTTCTAAATTATTGTTGATTAAGGTGTAGGTATGTGTAAATAATATTTACATAACTTTACCGCCATAATTGTTAATCACTGATTAATTCAAAAGCTTAAAATGATGTTATACAAAGAGCCTGCACCGATCAAGGATAGAGAAAATCCTTTCGAATCGATGATGTCGCGTTTTAATATCGCGGCAGAGGTACTTGGGCTGGATGAGGAGGTTTACAATGTCCTTAAGACTCCAACGCGTCAGGTAATCGTGAACGTACCTGTCACAATGGATGACGGCAAAGTGCGAGTGTTTGAAGGTTACCGCGTTATTCACTCTACTATCCTGGGTCCATCAAAAGGTGGTATCCGTTTCGCGCCGGATGTGTTCCTGGACGAGGTGAAGGCCCTGGCTGCCTGGATGACCTGGAAGTGTGCCGTGGTAGACATCCCTTACGGTGGTGCCAAAGGCGGTATCATCTGCGACCCTTACGCAATGTCGGCAGGTGAGATGGAACGTCTGACAAGAGCCTATACCCAGGCTTTGATTGACATCTTCGGCCCTGACCAGGATATACCTGCTCCGGACATGGGCACTGGCCCGCGCGAGATGGCCTGGTTGATGGACGAATACTCCAAAACCAAAGGCTCAACCGTACACGCTGTGGTAACAGGCAAGCCGCTTGTGCTGGGTGGTTCACTCGGCCGCGTAGAGGCGACTGGCCGCGGTGTGATGGTGTCGGCTATGGCGGCCATGGATAAACTGGGCATGGATCCGGCCAAATCAACGGCAGTGATTCAGGGCTTCGGTAACGTAGGTGCCTGGGCAGCTAAGCTGATGGCTGAGCGTGGTGTGAAGATACTGGGTGTGAGCGACGTGAGCGGTGCTTACTGGAACGACAACGGTATTGACATCGAAGAGGCTATCGAGTATAAGAACAACAACAACGGCCGTCTGGAAGGTTATAAGAACGCTGAGAAGATCAGCAACGACGACCTGCTGATTGCTAAAGTAGACGTGCTGGTGCCAGCTGCTGTGGAAGATGTGATCACGATCAAGAACGTGGACCAGATTCAGGCCCGCCTGATCGTGGAGGGTGCCAACGGACCTACTTCATACAAAGCAGACAACATCATCAACGAAAAAGGCATCATGGTAGTGCCGGATATCCTGGCTAACTCAGGTGGTGTAACCGTATCTTACTTTGAGTGGGTACAGAACCGCATGGGCTTTAAGTGGACGCTTGACCGTGTGAACACACGTGCTGAGCGCATCATGAACGAGTCATTTGAGCGTGTGTATGCTGCCTCTCAGAAGTACAACGTGCCGATGCGTATTGCGGCTTACATCGTGGCAATCGACAAAGTAGCGATGACTTATAAGTATCGCGGCGGTTTCTAAGAGAAGATTTTTATTAAAATAAACGAAAGTTTATATATTTTTGAAGCAGATAATAGCCCATCTACGAAACTGGATGGGCTATTATAAGTTATATAAGACCTGTAGCATTTAGTTTTCACGGATGAAAATTCATAAGGAAGGAAGAAGGATTCTATTTTTTACATTGCTGATTTTGTTAGTGCTCAACCTGTTGCTCTACAATTTCAACGCCGACAACAATACCTTCAACAAGATTTTCTCCGGTGTTTCAGCTGTTCTGTTTCTGCTTATCCTGCAGTTTTTCCGCAGTCCTTACCGCAACCTGTTATTGCACGAAGATCTGATCGTAGCGCCTGCCGACGGCAAGGTGGTAGTGATCGAGGAGGTAGAGGAGACAGAGTATTTCAAAGACAAGCGCAAGCAAATCTCGATCTTCATGTCACCGATTAACGTGCACATCACACGTAACCCGGTATCAGGTATTGTGAGCTATTTCAAGTATCACCCGGGTAACTACTTTGTAGCCTGGCACCCGAAGTCGAGCACGCAGAATGAGCGTACGACTGTGGTGGTAGAGTCCACTGCCGGTCCTGAAGTGCTGTTCCGTCAGATTGCCGGTGCCATGGCCCGCCGCATTGTGTGGTATGTGAACGAAGGCGACGAAGTAAGTCAGGGTGAGGAGTTTGGTTTCATCAAATTTGGTTCGCGCGTGGATATTTTCCTGCCACTGGACACAGAGGTGAAAGTGGAACTCGGTCAGAAAACCAAAGGCGGTCAAACTGTGATTGCTCAGCTCAAGACTGAAACTCCGACCTTCTTCGGATAAGATTCTAAAGTATAGGTATACCTTACAGGAGGTAAAAAAAGGCCGGCCCAGGATAATCCCAGGGCCGGCCTTTTGCTTATTAAGCACATTGTAAAGAGCTTCAGGTCAGTTGCTTTTGTTCTATGTATTAAACAGGGCAGCTGTATAAGCAGAATCAGGATATTGTATGTTGATCACCGCACATTAACATTCTCCTTTATATAGCGTTAGCAGATAGGAGAATAACTGTGTCGCCTGAGGCAACTATGAAACAAATCTGCTACCTGTTACTGACACTGAGCCTGGCTTTGCTTTCGTCCTGTGAAGAGCTGTTTGAGTACCACCCGAACCAGATCAAACTAAACGACGACGAGCGCAACCTCACCGCCCGCAACCTGGCGCGGCTACAAAACCAGCAGCCCGGCGATACGCTGCACCTGCTCGTGATGGGCGATACGCAGCGCTTTTATGACGCCGCCAGCGCCTTTGTTGACGCCGCCAATACCTTCCCCCATATCGACTTCGTCATTCATCAGGGTGATATCTCTGACTTTGGCATGTCACAGGAGTTCCGGTGGGTGCACGACATCATGAAACGGCTGAAGTGGCCATACCTGACCGTGATCGGCAACCACGACATGCTGGGCAATGGCCGCAAGGTATACCAGCAGATGTACGGTGACTTTAACTATGCCTTTGACTACGGGCATACCCGCTTTGTATTCATTGATACAAACAGTCTGGAGTACAATTACAATGGACAAGTACCCGATATCGACTGGCTGAGTAAACAACTGCTTCACCAGGAAGGCGATAGTTGGGAGCAGGCCATCGCAGTGTCTCACATACCTCCTTATGACGATGACTTTGATACGGCTTTGGAAAGAGCTTTCCATAGAACACTAAAGGAGAGTGAGCGGGTGCAATTGAGTCTACACGGCCATATCCATGGCTTCAGGGCCGATTTTCGCTATGATGAGGAGGTGCTATACCTGGCTACCTCCACTGTAAAGAAGCGTGAATTTACATACCTGAAAGTATGGGCCGGTGGGTACAGTTTTGATAGAATTGCCTACTGATATGGAGCGGTTCTTTATCACATATCTCGTCGCTTTGCTATTCCTGTTGAGTCCTTACGAGGGACATGGCCAGGAGCGGTCGTTTTCACCCTATCATGTCAAGGTACAGTATGCGGGTAGCATTGGGTTTGCTTCGGTTGGTGTCGGGCGGAGCTTTTTTCGTGAAAAGCTGGAGACAGACCTGTTTCTGGGCTATCTGCCCGAGCGCATAGGAGGAGATCGCATCTGGACGGCCGCCCTGAAGACTACTTTTGCACCTTTCAGGCCCGTGCCCCTGAAGTCGCTGGACTGGCAGCCATTGCGCACCGGGTTTCAAGTGAGCCATACCTTCGGGGAGGAGTATTTTATCTTTGAGCATCACGACAAGTATAGCCGAGGCTACTATGGTTTCCCGACGGCAGTACGCCTATACCTATACCTGGGTGGGCAGATGGACTTCACTCGTGTAGAGAAACTGCAACGGTTTGGGCTGTACTACGAAGTGGGCACCAGCGCCGAGTATTTGATTTCATATATCCAGAACCCGCGATACCTGGGGCCAGGCAAGATATTTAACCTAGCACTAGGCATGCGGGTGAGGCTGTAGTAGAGTAAATTTATTGGGAGCAACCTCAAAAAAGAATGGCCTTACCCCGAAGCAGGGATAAGGCCATTCTTTTTAGCGAAAGCAGAGCTTAATACCAGCTTTCTACGAGCTTCATCAGTTGCTCGAGGTACTTCTGGTCAACTTCGTCAAAATCGTCTAATTTGTCACTGTCCACGTCCAGCACCAGTTTCACCTCACCGTCTTTTATGACCGGTATCACGATCTCCGATTTAGAGTCGCTGCTGCAGGCGATGTGTCCCGGAAAGGCTTCTACGTCAGGCACCAGGATCGTCTCCTGGCGGGTGAAGCAGGCGCCACATACGCCTTTGTGATAGGGAATACGGGTGCAAGCCACCGGCCCTTGAAAGGGACCCAGCACCAGTTGGCCCTCTTTGTTGAAGTACACGCCTACCCAAAAGAAGCCCATTCCCTGGCGCAGGGCGGCCATCATGTTGGAGAGGTTAGCGATCAAATCGCTCTCGCCGGTAACCAGCGCCTCGATCTGAGGCACTAAGGCTTTATATTTTTCTTCTTTCGTTAGATTCTGGTCTACTATAAGTGATTCAGCCATAATGGATAAGGTATAAGCATAAGTGCGCATCGAGGAAATCTATACCTGATAAGAGGTACAACGCTCCGGCGCGGGATTTATAAATTAAGTTTTGATATACTGTTTCGGTAATGCAACAGCCTGTCGGAGCCAGCTGCCTGCACTTCAAGCAACTGGCTGTGCACCATACCTGGAGCCGGTGTGCCATCGCGCAGTACACAAGTCTGGCTCTTGAAACAGATTGCTTCGTCCCACAGGTTTTCCTTCAACAGGCTTTTGAGTAGGTAAGTGCCGCCTTCCACGAGCAGCGACAATACCTGGCGCTGGTGCAGGTCCTGCATCAGCTGCGGCAGCAGCGGTTCGTTTTCGCGGAGCTGCACATAAGCTAGGTTCTCGTGCTGCTGTTCCCTTTGCTGGTAGGTATACACCACGGTTAGCAGGCTCTTGTCAAACAGGTGCAGGTGGTCGGGCAGTTGCAGTTTGCGGTCGATGACCACCCGCAGCGGACTGTGCCCGGGCCAGAAGCGGGTGTCGAGGCGTGGGTTGTCACACGCTGCCGTGTGGCTGCCCACCATGATCGCCTGCTCTTCGGAGCGCCACTTATGCACCAGCCTGCGCGACAACGGACCGCTGATCTGCACCTGCTGGTTGTTTTGTCCGCTGATAAACCCGTCTGCCGACTCTGCCCATTTCAGCAGGATGTAAGGCCGCTTTTGGGTATGAAACGTAAAGAAGCGCTTGTTCAACTCCAGTCCTTCGTTTTCCAGCAGGCCTACTTTCACCTGTGCACCCGCATCAAACAGCTTCTTGATGCCGCGCCCTGCCACTTTAGGGTTCGGGTCAGTATTGCAAATCACCACATCACGTACGCCACTGCTGATCAGCAGATCGACGCAAGGAGGAGTTTTGCCAAAGTGCGAGCAAGGTTCCAGCGTTACGTATACTCGGCTTTTAGGTAACAGGCTTTTGTCCTGCACACTTGCGATGGCGTTAACCTCAGCATGAGAACCACCAAACTTGCGGTGCCAGCCCTCGCCGATTATGCGTCCCTCATGCACCACCACACAGCCCACCATGGGGTTCGGGTAGGTATAGCCGCTACCCAGTCTGGCCAGTTCCAGCGCACGCCGCATGTAGAGTTCGTCAGTCAAGTTCAGGAGCTTAGGAGTTAAAGGGTTTAAGATCAAGTAAAAACCAAGTCAATAATAGAAAACAAGTTGATTTTACACTTGTGACTTATACGCGATAAAACTTTACTTTTGCAAAGTTACCTAAAATCAAACAAAACCTATACCTGTGGCCACCATACTGCAAACAGCTCGATACATCCGCGAAAGCATACAACATGCCTATCCTGAACCTGAGGCCGGGGCCATTGCGCAGCTGGTACTGGAGCATGTGCTACAGAAAAACCGTATGCAGCTCAGCCTGGGGCAACAGGAGGAAGTCAATGAAGAGCAGGAGACGCAGATAAAGCAGGCTGTGGAACGGCTGCAAAAGCAGGAGCCAGTGCAGTACGTACTTGGCACCGCCCACTTTTACGGCCTCGACCTACAGGTAGATGAGCGTGTACTGATACCCCGCCCCGAAACGGAGGAACTGGTGGATCTGGTCGTGCGTGAGCACCAAGGTCACAGTAATCTTCAAGTACTTGACATCTGCACGGGCAGCGGCTGTATACCTTTGGCACTGGCTGCCAATTTGCAGGTCCGTCAGGTATACGGGCTGGAACTATCAGAGGGCGCATTGAAGGTGGCCCGAGCGAATGCCCGCCAATTGAAATTGCCGGTTGCCTGGCTTCAGCAGGACGTATTTGAACCGCTCCTTGGTATAGCATCTCATTCTTTGGATATCATTACCAGCAACCCGCCCTATGTCAAGGAGCAGGAGAAAGCGCTGATGCGCACCAATGTGCTGGAGTTCGAGCCCCATCTGGCCCTGTTCGTGCCAGATGAAGACCCACTGAAGTACTATCGGCGCATTACAGAAATAGGGGCAGAGTTGCTCAAAACAGGCGGACGGCTATACTTTGAAATAAATGAACAGTATGGCGAAGAAGTACGGGCTTTGCTGTTGCAGGCGGGTTTCAAGCAGGCGCAAGTGGTGCAGGACTTGTTTGGCAAAGACAGGATCGTGAGAGGAGAGCTGTAGAGTATTGTACGCATTAATAAAGCAGCACTTAATCTGCCAGGGCTACGTCTGGTCTGCCTATACCAATAAATACAGTTTAATATTATATTTTTGTGATGCCTCCTGTTGTAGCAAAGCCTGTCATCTGAACCCGGTACTCTAATAATACAGTACAAGTGCTTTGATGAAATATACTAGCACCAGAAGACTCCTAGGAAGTGATTGCTGATCTGTTGGCGATCAACCAGAATATACAAGTTGTTAAACAGTAGTCGGTCATAAGCGGCTGCACAACATGAAAGCTTTTTGCAAGCTTGAAAACAAATTATATGAAGAAAATATTAGTGACAGGTGGGGCAGGGTACATCGGCTCCCATACCGTGGTGGAACTAGTGGAGGCAGGTTACGAGCCCATTATCATCGACAATTTCTCAAATACCGAGGAGCGCTCCTTGCAAGGTATAGCCGATATACTGGGTCGCGAAATCACTTGCCACCGCATCGACTGTACGGATGGCGCAGCGCTGCGCAGTGTCTTTGAAAAGGAAACAGGTATAGCCGGCGTGATTCACTTTGCCGCTTACAAAGCCGTTGGTGAGTCAGTGGCCGAGCCGCTCAAGTACTACCACAACAACGTGGGATCATTGGTGGCTCTGCTGCAGGTGATGGAGGAGTTTAAAGTAAATAAACTGGTTTTCTCCTCATCCTGCACTGTATACGGTATACCTGACAAGCTGCCTGTAACAGAACAAACGCCGGTGCAGAAAGCCAACTCACCTTACGGCAACACCAAGAAAATCTGTGAAGAGATACTAACCGACCTGGCGACCAGTGGCAGCGACATGCATACTATTGCACTGCGCTATTTTAATCCGATTGGAGCACATCCATCTGCCAAGATCGGCGAACTGCCGCTCGGAGTTCCAAACAATCTGGTGCCGTTCATTACGCAGACCGCCGCAGGTATACGCAAAGAGCTTACGATTTTCGGCAACGATTACGACACTCCAGATGGCACCTGCATCCGCGACTATGTGCATGTGGTGGATCTGGCGAAGGCACATGTGGTCGCCATTGACAGACTGCTGTCTGATAAGGCGGAGCATATCGAGTTCTTCAACGTGGGCACTGGCACTGGCAACACAGTGATGGAGGCGGTACAGGCTTTTGAGCAGGCTACTGGCGAGAAATTAAATTATAAAATTGGCCCACGCCGTCCGGGAGACGTGCCGAAAATATACGCCGACGTAACCAAGGCTACTGAGGAGTTAGGTTTTAAGACCACCAGCACCTTGGAAGAGGCCATGAAGAGCGCCTGGGACTGGCAAATGCATTTACAAAAATCAACAGTACAGCACTAACATATGAACTTACTTATTACCGGCGGTGCCGGCTTCATCGGCTCGCACGTGGTGCGGCTGTTTGTGGAGGCCTACCCGCACTATAACGTCTTCAACCTCGACGCGCTGACCTACGCGGGCAACCTGCAGAACCTTTCGGACATCGAGGGGCGGGAGAACTACACCTTCCTCCGCGGCGACATCACGGACGCCGCGTACCTGGAGGAAATCTTCGCTGAGCACCAGTTCGAGGCGGTGGTGCACCTGGCGGCCGAGTCGCACGTGGACCGCTCGATCGCGGGGCCCATGGCCTTCGTCCAGACCAACGTGATGGGCACGGTCAACCTCTTGGAGGCCTGCCGCTGCAGCTGGGCGGGGGACTACGCCGGCAAGCTCTTCTACCACGTCTCCACCGACGAGGTGTACGGCTCGCTGGGTGAGGAGGGCCTGTTCACCGAAAGCACCCCTTATGACCCGCGCTCGCCCTACTCGGCCTCCAAGGCGGCCTCGGACCACTTTGTGCGGGCCTGGTTCCATACCTACGGGCTGCCGGTGAAACTCAGTAACTGCTCCAACAACTACGGCCCCAACCACTTTCCCGAGAAGCTCATCCCGCTGGCCATCCACAACATCAAGGCTTTAAAGCCCGTGCCTGTGTACGGCAGGGGCGAGAACGTGCGCGACTGGCTCTACGTGAAAGACCACGCGAGGGCCATCGAGGCCATCTTTCACCGCGGCAGGGTGGGGGAGACCTACAACGTGGGGGGCGTGAACGAGTGGCGCAACATCGACCTGATCGAGCTGCTCTGCGACGTGATGGACGAGAAGCTGGGACGGGAGAGCGGTGAATCGAGAAAGCTGATCACCTTCGTCAAGGACCGCGCCGGCCACGACGCCCGCTACGCCATCGACTCCTCCAAGCTGATGGAGGAGCTGGGCTGGGCGCCCTCGGTGACCTTCGAGCAGGGGCTGAGAAAGACCGTGGACTGGTACCTGCAAAACGAGGCCTGGCTGGAGGAGGTCACCACAGGCCACTACCAGCAGTACTACGCGCAGCAGTACGAGGGCAGATAAGGAAAGGAACAAGCACACAGATGAAAGTAATAGAGACATTTCTGGGGGACTGCCTGCTGCTTGAGCCGGCGGTCTTCTCAGACGAGCGGGGCCACTTCTATGAGAGCTTCAACGAGGACAGGTTCAACGCCCTGGCGGGAGAAGAGGTGCGCTTCGTGCAGGACAACCAGTCCTACTCCACCCGCGGCGTGCTGCGGGGACTGCACTTCCAGCGCGGCGATCACGCGCAGGCAAAGTTGATGCGGGTGCTTAAGGGGGAGGTGCTGGACGTGGCCGTGGATATCCGACCCGGGTCCGAGACCTTCGGGCAGCACTTCTCGGTGGTGCTCAGCGCCGAAAACAAGCTGCAGCTCTTCATCCCGCGCGGTTTCGCCCACGGCTTCGTGGTGCTCAGCCCGGAGGCCGAGTTCTTCTACAAGTGCGATAACTACTACCACAAGGAGAGTGAGGGCAGCATCCACTACGCCGACCCGGAGCTTGGCATCGACTGGGGCCTGAAGGCGTCCGAGCTGGTCGTCTCCGGCAAGGACCGCGAGAGCCCCTCCTTCGCCGCGTTCAGGCAGGGCCTGTGAGTACTGCCAGGCAGCGCTGGGAGGCGATTGCCGAAGACATGACTATCTTTGCCGAAGTGGCGCGTCAGACGGGGACGCTCCGAGCATCAACCATAAAAATCGAATAGAAGACAAATGAAAGGCATCATCCTGGCCGGGGGCTCCGGCACCCGCCTCCACCCCCTGACGCTGGCCGTGAGCAAGCAGCTCATGCCCGTCTACGACAAGCCCATGATCTACTACCCGCTCTCCACCCTGATGCTGGCCGGCATACGCGAGATCCTGATCATCTCCACGCCGCACGATTTGCCCATGTTCGAGCGCCTGCTGGGCGACGGCTCGCAGATCGGTTGCAAGTTCAGTTATGCCATTCAGCAGACACCGAACGGGCTGGCGCAGGCCTTCGTGATCGGGGAGGAGTTCATCGGGGGGGACAAAGTGGCCCTTGTGCTGGGCGACAACATCTTCTACGGGGCCGGCATGGGCGCGGTGCTGCGCCAGAACGCGGACCCCGAGGGGGGCGTGGTGTACGCCTACCACGTCACGGACCCGGAGCGCTACGGGGTGGTCGAGTTCGACGCAGAGGGGAGGGCCGTCTCCATCGAGGAGAAGCCGAGTGAGCCGAAGTCAAAATACGCTGTGCCGGGCCTCTACTTCTACGACAATGAGGTGGTGGAGATCGCCAAGAACCTGGAGCCCAGCCCGCGGGGCGAGTACGAGATCACGGACGTGAACCGCGAGTACCTCAAAAGGGGCAAATTGAAGGTGGGGGTGCTCAACCGCGGGACGGCCTGGCTCGACACGGGCACCATCCAGTCGCTGATGCAGGCGGCCACGTTCGTGCAGGTGATCGAGGAGCGGCAGGGGCTCAAGATCGGCTGCATCGAGGAGGTGGCCTGGCGCATGGGCTACATCTCAGACCAGCAGCTTAGAGAAGCCGCAGAGCCGCTCCGCAAAAGCGGGTATGGCGAGTACCTGCTCCGCATCATGAAAGAAAAGACATTTAGGTAAGTAGATACGAAGCCCAGCCTAAGTCATAAAGCTGCCTGTGCTAATGCATGGGCAGCTTTTTATTTGAACAGAGCCTGAGATTAGGTATAGCGCGGCTAGAAAATAAAGCCAAGAGCAAAACCCACTAAAATGAGGATTGGCGCAGGTATACGGGTAAAGAGGAGCAGACAAAAGGTGGCGACTACTATGCCAAAATTAAGTGGTGTATTATCGATTGGGCGATAGAGCATAACGGCTGCGGCTACTACCATGCCTGAACTTACGGCACTTATACCTTCCAGCGATGCCCGCACGACCCTGTATTTTTTCAGGTCATCCCAAAAGCGGATCACAAAGAAGATCAGGAAAGTGCCGGGTAGGAAGATGCCAACTGTGGCTACCAGTGAGCCGAGTAGTTGCCCCCACACACCGTGTTCGCGCATAGCCAGATTGCCGATAAAAGAGCAGAAAGAGAAGACCGGTCCGGGAAGGGCTTGTACAATGGCAAACCCTGATAGAAACTCTTCAGCTGATAAGTATTCCTTAAAGTCAACAAACTCAGTGAACATGAGGGGAATCAGCACCTGTCCACCGCCAAATACCAGGCTCCCGTTTCGGTAGAAATTCTCAAATAGCCTGATGGGGAGTGACGATGTAGCTCCACCCAACACAGCTGCCGTGATCAACACGCCTACATAAAGTATAAAATTGGCCCACTGAATGTTTAGTTTCTTGTCTTTTTCCTGCGGGTGCTGCCTGAAACGGAGTGCCGTAATGGCTCCTCCAGCCAGCAATAGCAGCGGGTATACCCAAGGCGAATGAAAAAAGTAGGCCAGTATACCTGAAACCACCATAATACCAATAGCCAGCTTGGTATTTACTACTTTGGAGCTGATTGCGTAGGCTGCATAAGACACAAAGCCTACCGCCATGGGTTGTATGAAGCGCAGGAATTGGAGTGATATGTTGTTTTCCTGGAGGTAAGAAATACCTATTGCGGCTGCAGCCATGATGCTGGAGGCTGGTAGCAACCATACCAACAATGTCAGGTAGGCCAGATTGGGGCCGCCAATGCGATAGCCTATAGCTGTCAGAGTTTGGGTAGAGGTAGGGCCAGGGAGGATTTGGCACAGGGCATTGAGTTCAATCAGTTCCTGCTCTGTCAGGTAGCGACGCTTGTTCACCAGCAACCGGAACATCATGGCAACATGTGCCTGCGGACCGCCAAAGGCGGTCAGGGCGAGCAACAGTACGTCTTTCAGGAAGATGTAGTAGCGCAGACTCATGCCGTAGGTTCAAAAAAAGAGAGACAGTGCGGACACTATCTCTCTTCTTACTGGTTTCAGTTCAGTTAAGCTTTCTTGAGCCCAAGCTCCACCAGGCGCTCGTTCAGGTATTCACCTGCAGTAGCATCAGGATAGGCTTTCGGGTTCTGCTCGTCTATGCAGCTCTCCAGGCAAGTCAGGTCCATTTCTGAACGCGGGTGCATGAAGAATGGAATAGAATAGCGGGAAGTATGCATCAGCTCACGCGGCGGGTTTACCACACGGTGAATAGTCGACTTCAGCTTGTTGTTGGTCAGGCGGGCGAGCATGTCGCCTACGTTTACAACTACCTGCTCTGGCAGGGCCGTGATCGGGATCCACTTGCCATCGCGGCGCAACACTTGCAGACCGTCGGCGCTGGCACCCATCAGCAAAGTGATCAGGTTGATGTCACCGTGCTCAGCAGCACGAACTGCGTCAGCCGGTACCTGGTCAGGGTTTTCGATCGGGAAATAGTGGATTGGGCGCAGAATACTGTTGCCGTACTTCACTTTCTCGTCGAAGTAAGTTTCTTCCAGACCCAGGTGCAGAGCGATGGCGCGCAACACCTGTTTGCCGGCTGCTTCCAGTTTTCTGTAAGCTTCCAGCGTTACCTCCTCAAGTTCTGGTACTTCCGATGGCCAGATATTAGCCGGATATTCTGCCTTGATCGGATCACTGTCCGGAATACCGCTCAGTTCCTGACCTACGTGATAGAATTCTTTCAGGTCACCGGTATTGAAACCTTTGGCTTTTTCCTTGCCCTTGCCCACATAGCCACGCTGGCCGGCAAGTTCCGGATTTTCATATTTTTGCTTTACCTCATCGGGCAAGGCAAAAAATTTCTTAACGGCTGCATAGAGTCTTTCCGTCAGGTCATCGCTCAGGCCGTGGTTTTTCAGGGCAATAAAGCCAATGTTCTGATAAGCGTTTCCCAATTGCTGCACAAACCGCGCTCTGCGTCCTTCATCTCCCGATGTAAAATCAGCTAAGTCCAATGAAGGAACTTCATCAAACAAAATCTCGCTCATATAGTCTTTTTTGTATACTTTTACGTTAATATTACGTAGTGCGCAATATACAAATAAAATCAGTATATTGGCTATTTGCTAATTCAAACCCTCTTTCGATGAAAAAAACCTACTTACTCTTTGCTTCGGCCCTTATGCTGGCATTTGCTTCCTGCGATACAACACGCCAGATGCAGGATGACGAAACGCGTACCCCTGTGATGGCTACTACTACAGGGCCAACACCTACCGGAGCTGTTATGAGCAAGGGCGGATTGCGTGTATTCGCTTTCGACGATTCACAGAAATACCCGGAGTCACAGCTTCGCCTGAATACTCCTCCAGCTAACGGTGTAGTGCAGCCAGGGCCGGTAGAGTTTTCGTATGAACTATCTAACTTCCAGTTGACCCGTATGACGCCACACTCCAATTCGGAGTTTATGGCCAACTCGCAGGAAGGACAGCACATCCATAACATCGTAGACAACGAGCCTTACACCGCGCATTATGAGACTTCATTTACAAAAGAGATGGAGGAAGGCGAGCACGTGGTACTTTCATTCATATCGCGTTCTTACCATGAAAGTCTGAAGCACAGAGGTGCTTACGACCTACGCATGGTGACAGTAGGCAGACCACAGCAACGTATGGAGTTCGATATGAAGGGCCAGCACATGTTCTACAGCCGTCCGAAGGGCGAGTACGTAGGTAGCGACACCCGCCGCATCATGCTTGATTTCTACTTGGTGAACACCGACCTGTCAACTACTGGCAACAAGGTGCGTGCTACGATCAACGGCAACGAGTTTGTGTTAGACAAGTGGATGCCACATATCATTGAAGGTTTGCCAATGGGCGAAACAACCATCAAGCTGGAGCTGATCAACAATGCTGGTGCTGTTATACCTGGTCCTTACAACTCGGTAACACGCACAATCACTTTGAAAGAAAGCTAAGATTTAAGTTATCTTATAATCCATTAAAAAAAGCCCGCGACCTCCATCGCGGGCTTTTTTGGTATAATTTTGGCTATATAGTTTATAACTAATGTTTAGCAAGCCTGTACATCGGATTTGCTAAAACCTTCAAACACTTAACCACTTCCTATTACATGAGAAAACAACTACTTGCTGCCGTTACAGCACTGGCTCTCTTTGCTTCCTGTAAAAAAGATGATCCCGTTGCTATACCTACACCTGAGTTTACTATTCCGGAAGAGTTTTATACCATATGGGAGGGTATTACTTTTAAAGATATAAGCGAGGCTGATGCTTATAAGTGGGACTTAGGGAACGGTGAGACATCTGAATACCGGGTGCCAGATACGTTTAGGTATACACAGCCTGGGAGCTACACTGTAAAGCTTACAACGTATATCAACGGCCATGCCAGTACTGTAGAGAAAGAGGTAAAGGTGGCTCAGTTGTATGCCTACGAGGTAGAGCTGCGCAGTTATGTTGAAAACTATGCCCTGGAAGGTGGCGATTTGGCCGCTCCTTCAGAAGGTAAACCTAATGTATACCTACAAGTCTTCACTTATGATAATAATTTAGCAGAGCAGGCCATATACAGGAGTGATACACGGTATGAAGTTTCAAGAGAAGAACTGCCATTAACCTTTCCAGTAGATCGAGTACCAATCGGTAGTGAATACTGGTCATACATTTATCCATACTTCAGGTTTTATGACCAGAATGATGACAAGTCAGACAGGCTTATAGCCCATAACAGAGTGGGAGAAGGTAGTTCTAGGTTCCATCTCGATAAAGCATCCAGAGAAGGGTACTATACATACCAGCGTGGTACAGACGACTGGGGGTCGCATTTAGTAGTAAAGTTCAAGGCGGAGCTTCCATAAAAAAGCGAGGGCCACCAGTACTGGTGGCCCTCGCTTTTTTATGGAAGCTTGCTTCTACTCCTTCGGCTTATTTTGCCCTCCCTGGTTCGGGTTGGCAATCGAGTTGCGCATGTCGGTATCGCTTTGGATGTTCTGCATCTTGTAGTAGTCCATGATGCCGAGGTTGCCGCTCCGGAAAGCAGCTGAGATGGCCTGCGGAATCTCTACTTCGGCTGCAATTACAGAGGCACGGGCTTCCTGGGCTTTGGCCTTCATTTCCTGCTCCACAGCAACGGCCATGGCACGGCGCTCTTCGGCTTTCGCTTCAGCTACTTTCAAGTCAGCGCCTGCCTGGTCAATCTGCAGTTTCGCTCCAATGTTCTCACCCACGTCAATATCAGCAATATCAATCGAGAGAATTTCATAAGCTGTACCGGCATCCAGGCCTTTTTGGAGTACCAGTTTCGAGATGATATCCGGGTTTTCAAGTACACTTTTGTGGGAGCTGGAGGAGCCGATAGACGTTACAATACCCTCACCTACACGGGCCAGGATAGTCTCTTCACCGGCGCCACCTACCAGTTGCATGATGTTGGCTCGCACCGTAACACGGGCTTTGGCGATGAGTTGGATGCCGTCCTGCGCTACAGCGGCTACATTTGGTGTATTGATCACTTTCGGGTTTACGGAAGTCGTCACAGCCTCAAACACATCACGACCTGCCAGGTCGATGGCGGTAGCCTGCTTGAAGGATAGCGGAATATTCGCCTTGTCTGCCGAAATAAGGGCTTTGATTACATTTGGCACGTTACCGCCAGCCAGGTAGTGGGTTTCGAGCTCAGTGGTCGTTACATCTATACCTGCCTTGGTAGCATTGATCATAGAGTTTACGATGAGGCTTGGCGGTACCTTACGAATACGCATGAACACCAGCTCCAGCAGGCCTACCTTAACACCCGAGAACAGGGCTGTGATCCAGAGGCTGATCGGCACAAAATAAAGAAAGATAAGCAGCAGGATAATGCCACCCGCAATCAGGAATAAGACTGAAAAATTTTCCATTGAGTTGTTTTAGGTAATTGCTTCTACTGTGATTTTATTCGCTACTATTTTGATAATGCGCACGGGTGTGTTTGGCGCCAGAAAAGCGCCAGTGGTCTGTACCTCATGGTGTCGCTCCTTAAAAAGGGCAGTTCCCTGCGGACGCAGCGCCGAAACAGTCTTGCCTTCTTCGCCAACCTCAAGTAAGTGAGGGCTTTCCTCGTTCACCCGACTTTTAATACTGTCTTTGAGCGCAAACCGCGACCAGGCATCCGACCTGAAACTGTAGAAAAGAGCCACTCCGCCGGCCAGGACGGACCCTGCCAGCACCAAATGTCCGGTTTCCGTTCCCAGGGCGGCATAGCTGATCCAGACGCCCACGGCAACGAGTATAAAGCCCAGAATACCGACAATGGTAACGCCCGGCACAAATATGAGCTCTACCACGATCAGAACAAGACCGATGCCAATGAGCAGCACTACTGTAAGCCAGTCTAAGAGCATAGTTTGGGAGTAGGTTTAGGTAAATATAGCGATTTTGCGATTCAATTACCCTGATCGCTTCATTTAATTTATACTGTGCGTAAAACAAAAAAGCCATCTCCCGCAGGAAATGGCTCTCTTTTTATAAATTTTGATTAATCCTCAGGTATAGCCGAAGCTTAGTAAGCCTTTGCAAAATATACACGCTGCTTCGATGACTTGCCTGTGATCATATCCACGCCGTCTTCTTCAGGCGTATTGAGGGCGATACAACGTATGGTTGCTTTTGTTTCTTCCTTGATGCGCTCTTCCGTTTCTGGTGTACCATCCCAATGTGCCAGCACGAAGCCGCCTTTGGTTTCCAGTACCTGCTTGAACTCCTCGTAGCTGTCTACCTTCGTCGTGTTTTCTTCACGGAAGGTATAGGCACGGTTGTAAATGTTCTCCTGAATCTCGTCAAGCAAGGCAGGGATGTAAGTAGCCAGGCTGTCGAATTGCTGTGTGCTCTTCTCCTTGGTATCGCGGCGGGCCACTTCGGCGGTACCGTTTTCCAGGTCGCGTGCACCGATGGCCAGACGAACCGGAACCCCTTTAAGCTCCCACTCGGCAAACTTAAAACCAGGACGTTCAGTATCGCGGTTGTCAAACTTCACGCTGATCCCTTTAGCTTCGAGCTCTTTCTTCAGCTGCAGCACTTTCTCGCTGATCTGCGCCAGTTGCTCTTCGCCTTTGTAAATCGGTACGATCACCACTTGGATAGGTGCCAGTTTTGGAGGCAGTACCAGGCCTTCGTCATCGGAGTGGGCCATTACAAGTGCACCCATCAGGCGCGTGCTCACACCCCATGAAGTTCCCCATACGTGCTCCAGTCCGCCTTCTTTGGTGGCAAACTTCACATCAAATGCCTTGGCAAAGTTCTGGCCCAGGAAGTGCGAAGTACCTGCCTGTAGCGCCTTGCCGTCCTGCATCAAGCCTTCGATGCAATAGGTATCCAAAGCACCAGCAAAGCGCTCGTTTGGCGTTTTCACACCACGGATTACCGGCAGGGCAATGTATTGTTCAGCAAAGGTGGCGTATACCTCCAGCATCTGCTTTGTTTCGGCAATGGCTTCCTCAGCGGTAGCATGGGCCGTGTGGCCTTCCTGCCACAGGAACTCTGCGGTGCGCAGGAACAGGCGGGTACGCATTTCCCAGCGTACTACGTTGGCCCACTGGTTCACCAGGATAGGCAGATCGCGGTAGCTTTGGATCCAGCCTTTGTACGTGTTCCAGATCACAGCTTCCGATGTTGGGCGTACGATCAGTTCTTCTTCCAGTCGGGCATTCGGGTCAACGCGCAGCTTGCCTGGCTTATCAGGGTCGGCTTGCAAACGGTAGTGCGTTACTACGGCGCATTCCTTGGCAAAGCCTTCGGCATTCTGCTCTTCGGCTTCAAACAAGCTCTTGGGTACAAACAGCGGGAAATAGGCATTTTCGTGGCCAGTGGCCTTAAACATGTCATCCAGCTGACGCTGCATTTTTTCCCAGATGGCGTAACCGTAAGGTTTGATCACCATGCAGCCACGCACAGCGGAATTTTCCGCTAAACCGGCCTTTTTCACCAGCTCGTTATACCACTGCGAATAGTCTTCGCTTCTTTTTGGCAGCCCTTTGCTCATTATTTGAAAAAATTTATTTAATATCAGTAATTGTTAATCTTTTTGGAATGAATATTGCTTTCCACATAGTGAAGATTTAATATCATTCTCGCCCAAAATTACGTTAATATATTATACTATTGATAAGGTTTTGCGCTATTGTGTTTATATCTTTGATATAGAAGCATTTTTAGACACAGAAGGCCATGAAAAAATTAAACATATACACCGCACTAGCCCCTGTGATTGCACTTTTCGCGGTTGGTTGCAGTAGCCCGGTAGCTATGCAGTCGACCGAGTATGATGATATGTACTACAGCTCATCAGATCATACCGAGTATGTGCAGCCCCAGGCTCAGGCTTCCCAACAGCAGCAGTATGCTTCAGCTGAAGACAATCAGCAGGCCGCTACTGGTGATGTAACTCAAAACTATACTGCCGACGAGTACTATGACGGACGTACCTATCGTCCGCAGGCAACCTGGAACACCACTAACTATGCCTACGTGGATCCATACTGGACAACTGCTTACGTGCATCGTCGCGTTAGTCCATTCTACGACCCGTTCTTTTATGACCCATTCTACGATCCATTCATGTATGACCCGTTCTTTCACAGAGGCGGCATGCGTGTGAACATTGGCTTGAGCATGGGTTGGGGATCCGGCTGGAACCGCTGGGGACATCCCTGGGGACGCCCTTATGGTATGTATGATCCATTCTGGGGTGGCGGATACTGGCCACACAATAACTATTATGCCGGCTTCTACCACGGATATAACCGAGGGTTCTATGGCAGTAACCGCTATATCTATGACCGCCCGGGTGTCGTGCAGCAGCGTCAGGTGCAGTACGGGCCACGTGGTGAGCGCAGCGTAGTGCCAGCCTCAGGTAACCCAGAGCGAGTAGCCGGACGTCCGAACAGATCGGAGTCTGTAAGAGATGAACAGCGTTCTACGCAAGGTGTAGACTATGCCCGCCCTGGCAGAACAGAGCGTGCCACAGGCAACACAAACGTAAGAGGCCAGGAAATCAACGCAGGAGAGAATACTAGACGTACTCTGCCAGCCAGACCGGCCACTACAAACCGTGGTTATGATCCGCAGAGCGGTCAGGTAAGACCATCGCGTCAGCAGCCGGAAGGCCAGCAGCCAGTACAGCGACTCAATCAGTCAAGAGAAGGCAATGTGTCGCCGGCAACGCAGCCACGACCAGTGGAGCGCCAGCAACGTATACAGCAGCCTACGCAGCGTCAGGAAAGAATTCAGCAACCTGTGCAGCGTCAGCAGATTCAGCGCCAGCCAGTACAGCGTTCTCAGCCAAGCTATCAGCGCAGCCAGCCAGTACAGCGTTCGCAGCCAAGCTACCAGCGTAGCCAACCGGTGCAGCGCTCGCAGCCTAGCTACTCACCACCAACCAGAAGTTCCGGTACATCTAGTCCTCCGGTACGAACTAACTCCAGCGGCGGTGGCCGTGGAAATAGAGGAGGAAACTAATCACAAACCCCTGATCCATGAAAATAACTAAGATTGTTTCCGCCAGCCTGGCACTAATGCTGGGCTGGGGCGGAACCGCTTTTGCCCAAGACGAGGTAGACGCACTGCGCTACACCCGTTACGGACTCACTGGCTCCGCACGCATCCAAGGTATAGGCGGAGCGCAAACGGCACTCGGTGCAGACGTTTCCACCATGGCATCTAACCCAGCAGGCTTGGGCATGTTCAGACGTTCAGAGTTTAGTATTACACCCGGCCTTGGCTTCTCCACTTCAACCGGACGTGTCGGCGGAATTTCCACAAACGACGAACGCAACAGCGTAGCAGTACCTCACATTGGTTTTGTGTTCGCTGACCGCCAAAGTGATGAGAATAGCGACTGGCGCGGTGCTACCTTCGGTATAAGCTTCAGCAGGCTCAATAATTTCAACAACAGAACCTCATACCGCAACACAGCCGGCGGACAGGATCCAACTATTGTCGAATACTTTACAGAGCTGGCAAACCTGCGTGGCCGCACGCAAACAGACCTGGACAACGAGTTCGATAATGGATTCACTACTATGGAAGGCTTAGCCTATGGGACTTTTCTTTTTGACTTTGACGAAGACGGCTTTGCTATACCTACTGATCGGATAGGAAATGTTAACCAATCAGAGGAGATTATCAGAAGAGGTTCTCAGAATCAGATTGATATAGCTGGTGGTACCAGCTATCGCGACAAAATATACCTGGGAGCGTCGCTTGGTGTGATTACGTCAGATTTCAGGCAGGAGCGCATCTTTAGGGAGACAGAAGAAAATGCCAGTACCGATTTTACCAGTCTGGAGCTGCGTGATGAGTACAGAACACGCGGAACAGGCGTTAACCTGAAACTGGGTATCATCGTTCGGCCGTCTGATGTCATCCGACTGGGAGCATCCATCCAAACGCCGACCCTGTATAACTTCAACGAAACGTACCAGCGCTCTATGTATTCCCAGTTTTTGCCGGGTGAAAATTACAGTGCCGTGGAACTACCTGGTGAGTTCTCCTATAAGCTTACAACGCCTTTCCGTGCATCGGGTGGTGTGGCCTTTTTCCTTCAGAAGTACGGTTTCATAGCCGCAGACATTGAGTACGTGGACTATGCAAATGCCCGTTTTTCTGAAAGTGATGATTTTGGAGGCAACAGCACTTACTTTAATAGCGTGAATGACCGCATTTCAGGTACGTATCAGTCGGCCCTCAATTTCAGGTTGGGAGCGGAGGCGCGTTACGAGGTGTTCCGCTTCAGAGCAGGTTACGCTATAACTGGTGACCCCTACCGCAATGCCGATTTTGATGGCAAGATAAATACCTTCACGCTGGGCACAGGTATACGCCTGAACAGATATTATGCTGATGTTGCCTTTACGAGCTCGACGTCCAATAGCCTGTACAGCCCATACAACTTCAACGATCCTACTGTATTCGTTCCAGTAGTAGACATTGAAGATAAGCTGAACACCGTGATGCTGACCTTCGGGTATAATTTCTAAAGATTTTTTCCTGTTTTCAGAAAGGCGGCAGATTCCGAAAGGGATGCCGCTTTTTTGTGTCTATACCTGTGCGCGGTATGGTTTTGGCGGTAAGGTATGGCAATACCATATTATTCTGATAAATTAGCAAACTAAACGTTAACAACACCTAAACACATGCATATCAACCTTAAAACTAATTTTCTGGCTGTCGTGCTTTTGTGCTTTGCCTTTGTAGCGCAGGCGCAGCAGAAAAAAGAAGTCACGCTGGAGGACATCTACCGCAATGGCACCTTCTCGGCCAAGTCGGTGTACGGCGTGAACTGGATGAACGACGGCCGCTACTACAGCTCGCAGGTAGCGGACGAGAAGAACGGCGTAAACGACATTGTGCGCTACGACGTGACTACAGGCCAGCCGGTGAACACCATCATCGAAGGCGAAGACCTGAAGCCGGAGGGCAGTGACAAGCCAATTAAGTTTGATGGCTATACCTTCAGCTCAGACGAGAAAAAGGTATTGTTCGCTACTGAAAGAGAGCAGATCTACCGTCGCTCTTCAAAGGCTGATTTTTATGTGTACGACATCGCCTCGAAGAAACTAACCAAACTGAGCAACGGTGGCAAGCAGTTGTATGCGACCTTCTCGCCGGATGCGAAGCGTGTCGCTTTTGCGCGTGAGGGAAATATGTTTTTTGTGGACCTGAGCAACATGCAGGAGACGCAGATCACCAACACTGGTAAGTTCAACTCCATCATCAATGGCTATGCGGATTGGGTATACGAGGAGGAATTTTCGTTTGCACAGGGTTTCCACTGGTCACCGGACGGCTCTAAGATCGCTTTCTATACCTTCGATGAGACCAACGTGCCGGAGTTTAACATGCAGATGTGGGGTGAGCTATACCCACAGGATTACAAGTTCAAGTACCCGAAGGCTGGTGAGGCCAACTCTATCGTAACGGTATCGGTGTACAATTTGGGCAATGGCCAAACAGTGAAGATGGATACCGGCAACGAAGCCGATATTTACATCCCGCGCATCAAGTGGACAAACGACAGCAACCTGCTATCTATCCAGAAGATGAACCGTCTGCAGAACACACTGGAGCTGCTGCACGCCAACGCGACAACTGGTAAGGCCAACGTGGTGCTGAAGGAGACAGACAAAGCCTACATCGACATCACTGACGACCTGACTTACCTGAAAGATGGCAAGCACTTCATCCACTCTTCTGAGAAAGACGGCTTTAACCACCTGTACCTGCACAACATGAACGGCAAACTGGTGCGTCAGATCACAAAGGGTAACTGGGAAGTGAGCAACTACATCGGATACGATGAGAAGAACGACCGCCTGTATTACATGTCCACGGAGGTATCGCCACTGGAGCGCCACCTGTACAGCATCAACAGTAAAGGCAGCAAGAAAAACCGCCTTACTGAGAAAGCTGGTACACACCGCGTGAACATGAGCAACGACTTCAAATATTTCCTGGACTACCAGTCTGCTGCTAACGAGGTGCCTACTGTAAGCCTGCACACGGCTAAAGACGGTAAGTCAATTAAGGTGCTGGAGGATAACCAGAAGCTGAAAAACACACTGGCCCAGTATGATATCGCCAAGCAGGAGTTTTTCACCATGAAAACCCCGGATGGCACGCAACTGAACGGCTGGATGATCAAGCCAACTGATTTCGATCCGAAGAAAAAATACCCGGTATTGATGTTCGTGTACGGTGGTCCTGGATCACAGACGGTGAACAACAGCTGGGGCGGTGCCAACTACCTGTGGTACCAGGTGCTGGCCAGCAAAGGAGCCATTGTCGTGAGCGTGGACAACCGTGGTACTGGTGCCCGTGGCGCTGACTTCAAGAAAGTGACTTATGCGAACCTCGGCAAGTATGAGATTGAAGACCAGATCGAAGCAGCCAAGTGGTTGGGCAACCAGCCGTACGTGGACAAGGACCGCATCGGTATCTGGGGTCACAGCTACGGTGGTTACATGACATTGCTTGGCCTGACCAAAGGCAATGGTGTGTTCCGTGCAGGTATATCGGTAGCCCCGGTGACGAACTGGCGCTTCTACGACACTATTTATACAGAGCGTTACCTGAAAACGCCGCAGGAAAATGCTGCTGGCTACGACGATAACTCGCCGTTATTCTTTGCCGACAAACTGCAGGGTGAGCTGTTGCTGATCCACGGTACCGGTGATGACAACGTGCATTTCCAGAATGCGGTGGCTATGCAGGACGCCCTGATCAGCGCCAACAAGCAGTTCGAAAGCTTCTACTACCCGAACCGTAACCACGGCGTGGGTGGCGGCATCACGAGCCTGCACCGCTTCAAAATGATGACCGACTTCCTGGAGCGCAACCTGATCAACCCGACTACAGAGCAAAACCAATAAGGTATAGCTAGTACTAAGGACTTTCAGGAGACGGACAAAAGTCCTTCCAGGTATAACATGTTACTATACCTGGAGCGAAGTTTGAAAACTGAAGTTTATACCTGAGCAACAAGGCTCGCCAGCAATGGCGGGCCTTATTGCTTTTAGGGCCTAGCTGTTTTTCCGTTGCAGGGCATTGAGGTGCAGGTATAGCCGCTGCTTTTCTGTGTCAGGTATAGCAAACTGGTTTATCTGAGTGTGTAGTTGTGCCCGTTCCTTCTCGGTAACCGGGGTATGGCCATGCAGCTTCTCCAGCACCGTTTTGATGAAAGAGGCTAGTTGGTCGGCCTGGCCTGTGAAGTGGTTGAGCAGGTTAAGCAGGTCCCGCACAAAAGCATTGCAGCTGTGGTCAGGGTAACGCACCTTATGGTCTATTTCGCTCCAGCCTTCCTCGAAAAGCGTGCGCAGCTGTATCTCTGCAAAGTAGCGCTGTCGTTTAGGCTGGGTGCTCACTACAAAGTGCACCGCCCGGTAGCCGTGGTCGTGCAGACGGATGTTTACACCGGCTTTTTCAAATTCTTGAATAGTAGTTGTAGCTGTGCCAGGGGAGATATAGGCGAAAGGAGGGCGCTTCAGTTCCCAGGTGGCTTGTATGTGTTTTCCCAGAGCATGCCAGGTAGTCTTGTGTAGGTATAGCACCCGCACCCCAGCCAGGTCATTGATCCAGTCGACGTAATTATGCTCGTCAATGTGGCGGTCAGGATATTCTGATTTCTTGCGGATCACCTTGCGCAACAGGTGCAGCGGGTCCTTTACCCGATAGCGCACAGCATGCACTTCGGGTAGGTGCTGCAGGCTTTGGGCTGTCTGCGCTGCAATCTCCAGTAACTCTGGCTTACGCCGTAGAAAGTCATGGTAAATGCCCACCAGCGTCTGGGGTGCTATACCTTGCGCACGCCATTCTGACTCGCCCAGGCCAAGCGAGTTGAGTAACCTGGAAGCAGATTGTCCCGAACTTGTGTTTTTATTCAAGCCTCTAAGTCGCTGTTTTTAAATACTTACGTGATAAACCGTTGAAGGCAAATGGATGCCTGAAAGTATTTAGGGATAGACTATTCTTTTACCCCAAGCTGTGCATTAATCAGTGGCGTTTTGGGAGCCAAAAAGAACCCTGTGAGACTTGCAAACATGATCGGGATAAAGTGCTGGAAGCCGGTGAGTGTCGCGAGTAAAATAATGGTGCTGATAGGAGTGCGGGTAACGCAGGCATTGATAGCTGCCATACAGCTAATAAGTATAAGCGGTAGGTTCTGTCCGGGGAAAGCCTGATTGACGATCATTCCTACAGTAGCTCCCACAAAGAAGAGCGGAATGATAAATCCACCCCGCCAGCCCGAGGTTACGGTAAAACTGATGGCCAGAATCTTGGCTACCAGAAGCAGAAGTAAAAAACCTAGTGTGAATTCCTCCGCTAGGAGCACATTGAGTTCGTCGTGGCTGAAGTAACGCGAAAGCGGAACATAATAGGCAATGATGCCGATCAGTAATCCTCCCACGGCCATTTTCACATAGATCGGTACCCTGAATTTTTTGAAGAGAGCCCTGCACTGGCGCACAGTGAAAATAAAAAGCCAGCCTGCCGCAGTACCTGCTAGCGCATAGAGCATAGCGTAGAAGAAGTCGTTTAGCTCAGGGGTAGAGTACACGGGGAAGTTCCAGGTAGGGCCTATGCCGATGTGTGTGATCAGGATAAAAACAACATAGCTGGAGCAACTGGCGACAAAGGCAGGTATAAGCGCCTGGTAGTATTCTACTACATGCTTGTGATGCAGGATTTCCAAAGCAAACAGAGTGCCGCCGAGCGGCGCACCAAAGAGGGCAGTAAAAGCAGAGGCCATACCTGCTATTGTCAGAGATCGGAGGTCTTCCCCTCTTATTTTGAGCTGTTTTGCGATCCAGGTACCGGTGGAGCCAACTACTTGTACCAAAGGCGCCTCAGGACCGGCACTACCGCCACTTGCAATACACAGCCACGACGACAAAATCATGGAAGGATTATTCTTCGGCTCCAAGTGCCCTCCTTTAAAGCGGATATTATTGACAATAAGATCCATCTCGCCAGGGTCGCCAAGATAGTGGATGATAAGTCCGGCGAGTAAGCCGGCCCCGGCCATTAACGGTATAACATACAGACCCTGTACAGGTGCCAGAAAGTGAAGCAACCCCTCCAGAATCATCCAGTAAATCCCTGCGATGATACCCCCAATTATGCCAATAGCTACCCACAGCAGGAATATCTTGCTGAATACAAATGGGTTAAACTGTAAAGGATAGTTAATCTGGTTCCGCAATGTAACGGCCAGTCTTCTTCTTTTAAAGTCCATCCTGCAAAGGTACGGAGAAATGGAGGGATGGGTAAAGGAGGAGCCGGATTACGAGGCTTCTACATTCCTTTCTGTCCTTTCGGGAATGCAAGGAATTTGGGTTATTTCGTAGCTTCCGTCTACCTGCAGTTTAGCCGGCTTTCTCCTGCTCTTGTCACAAGAGTATTCAGTCGAAAGGGTTTCCTACAACTTTACACAAATATTCTGCGGCTCCGTAAAGAAACGCAGCGCCTCAAAACCACCTTCCCGTCCTACACCCGAATTCTTCATGCCACCGAAAGGTGTCCTTAAATCACGCAGGAGCCACGTGTTTACCCAGATGATGCCGGAGTGTACCTGATGCGCGACACGGTGTGCGCGATTCAAATTCTGCGTCCAGATGGTGGCAGAGAGGCCATAGTCGGTGCAGTTGGCGTATTGGATCACCTCTTCTTCGGTGTCGAAAGGGGTGAGCGTGACAACCGGGCCGAAGATTTCCTCGGTATTGGTGCGGCAGTTGTAGGGTAGTCCCTCAATGATGGTCGGGGCGATGAACCAGCCGTTCTGGCAACGACCCTCGACCTGCACCTGGTGACCACCCGTGAGGATGGTGCCCCCCTCTTGTTTGGCCAGTTCTATGTAAGAGAGCACCTTTTGCATGTGCTGTTCCGACACCACGGCACCCATTTTCGAACCTTCTTCCATAGGGTCGCCTACTTGCATTCCTTTAACCTTCTCCACAAAAGCATCGCGGAATTTCTCGTATAGTGGTCGCTCTATGAAAATGCGGGAACCGCAGAGGCAAATCTGCCCTTGGTTGGCAAAAGAGGAGTGGATGGAGGTATGCAGGGCGTTGTTGAAGTCGCAATCCGCAAAGATGATGTTCGGGTTTTTACCTCCCAGCTCCAACGACAGCTTTTTGAACATCGGAGCCGCCGTAGCTGCAATAGTGCGTCCGGTGGCGGTACCGCCTGTGAAAGAGATAACCGGCACTTTCGGATGCGCCGTCATGGCGGCGCCTACCTTGTGGCCGTAGCCATACACGATGTTAAGCACACCCGCAGGCAAGCCTGCCTCTATGCAGATTTCTGACAACATGTAAGCCGTCATGGGTGTGACTTCAGACGGTTTCGCTACCACGCAGTTGCCAGCGGCAAGGGCAGGAGCTATTTTCCACGTAAACAGGTATAGGGGCAGATTCCAGGGAGAAATGCAGCCCACCACGCCATGCGGATGGCGCACGGTATAGTTAATGGCGTCGGTTCCTTCCATGTAATGCGCTTCCGAAGCGAAATGCTGAATGGCCGTGCCGTAAAAGCGCATGTTGCTACTCGCCCTGGGTATATCCACCGATTTTGCCAGCTTCAACGGCTTGCCATTGTCTATCGATTCGGCCTCAGCCAGCTTGTCTAGATTCTGGTCGATGAGGTCGGCAATGCGCATCATAATCTGCCCACGCTTCTCGGCAGGTGTGTTCGACCAGGCCGGGAAGGCCTTCAAAGCCGCCTGCACCGCCTGTTCCACATCCTGTTCGTCGGAGTCAGGTATAAGCGAGTACACTTCTCCCAAAGCCGGGTTATAGTTGTCGATGTACTGCCCCGCCACAGGCATTACCAGTTGGCCGTCGATGTAGTTATGGATGTGCTGCATGTTACCTCCCCCCAACCCCCTCCTAAAAACAGGAGGAGGAGCTTTGGGATTTTTAATTTGATAGATTAAGTATTCTTAAGCTCTCGCTCTCGTCTCGTAAGTGTGCGTTATTCAGTGGTGTCCCAACATTTGTGTTATTAGGCACAAACAAAACGGCCCGAGTCCAACAGATAGCTCTCAATAATTTACAACTCCCTCCCCTGTTTTTAGGGGAGGGCTGTGGTGGGATTACAAACTCCCCGTTCTGCCCCCATCAACCGGCACATTTATGCCGTTGATATAAGCTGCTGCTGGCGTCGCCAGAAACGCTGCCGCTGCGGCAACTTCTTCAGGTTCGGCGAAGCGGCGGGCTGGGATTTCGGCCATCATCTCTTCTTCTACTTTATTTACTTCACTGTCAGTTTTCTTCGCTTTGTTCTCGATGATAGATTCCAGACGTCCCGTGCGGGTAGCACCAGGGAGCACGTTGTTCACCGTAATTCCGAATTGACCGAGTTCGTTCGCCATGGTTTTGGCCCAGCTGGCTACAGCACCACGTATAGTGTTCGACACGCCCAAGCCTTGCAAAGGCTGTTTCACCGATGTACTGATGATGTTGATGATGCGGCCATAGCCTGCTTTTTTCATCAATGGAATCACCGCCTGCGCCAAATTGTGGTTGTTGATCAGGTGCATGTTGAAAGCGCTCAGGAACTCTTCTGGCTTGGCGTTCACAATCGGTCCGCCCGCTGGTCCGCCTGTGTTGTTCACAAGGATGTGTACCTGATCGTGTTGCTGCAGGTATACCTGTAGTTGCTGCACCAACTCGTCGGGCTTGCTGAAATCTGCTACCAGATAATCGTGTTGCTGGCCTTTGCTATTGTCCAGTTCCTGGGCTACCTCTTGCAGCTTGGCTTCGTTGCGGGCCACCAGTGTTACGCTGGCACCCAGTTGCGCCAGTTCCACGGCGATGGCTTTGCCTATACCTTGCGTGCTGCCGCACACGATGGCTCTTTTATCAGTCAGGTCTAAGTTCATAACTTAAAAGTACGCAAAAGGCTTTAAACTTGCACGGCGGTCTGAGCAGGAGTTATACCTGATTTACCATTTATGCTTACTTTTTCGTACATTCAAGCTACAAACCTAACCCGATAAAACGATGGCCATACAGCGACCTTTCAATTTCAAACAGTGGATAGAGGAACACCGCCATTTGCTGAAACCACCTGTAGGGAACCAACAGGTATACAAAGGCAACGACGACTTCATTGTGATGGTGGTCGGCGGCCCCAACGCCCGTAAAGACTACCACTACGACGAAGGCGAGGAGTTTTTCTACCAGGTGGAAGGCGATATTGTGCTGAAAATCATAGAGGATGGTAAGCCAGTGGATATTCCAATCAAGGAAGGAGAGATCTTTCTGTTACCGCCCAAAGTGCCGCACTCCCCACAGCGACCTGCCAACACGGTGGGTCTTGTGATTGAGCGTTACCGCCGCGAAGGGGAGAAAGACGGTTTCATGTGGTTCTGCGAGAACTGCGGTAACAAGCTGCACGAAGACTTCACAGAAGTGACGGACATTGTGAAGCAACTACCGGTTATTATGGGTAATTTTTGGGACAGCGAAGATCTGCGTACCTGCGATAAATGCGGAGAGGTGCTGCAGCCTCCTGTAAAACCTGCATAACGGAAGTTGTCATTGAGAAATCTGGATTAACTTTTGGCTGTCGGTTGTTATTGTAGGGACGGGTCGCGACCTGTCCGAATAGTGCATGAGTTTTTCCAGCTATTTTGGTAAAGTCAATGGGAGATCTTCACAATTCCTTATCCCAAGCCAAATGTAAAACTGATAAAATGCGTATCTTGTTGGATTGCCTGATTTGGCCGTACACTTTATAGCCGTTTTTCGCCCGATTACAAACATGCAAAACCAGAAGCCTATAACCCCCATACCTGCCACAGACAATCTTTTTAAGATTGACATTCACACGCATATCCTGCCCGCTACTTGGCCCGATCTGCGTGAGCGCTACGGCTATGGCGGCTTCGTACGGTTGGAGCACCACAAGCCGTGTTGCGCCCGCATGATGATGGACGACAAGTTCTTCCGCGAGATTCAGGACAACTGCTGGGACCCTAAAGTGCGCATGCACGAATGCAGTCACCACCAGGTGGGCGTACAGGTGCTGAGCACAGTGCCGGTTATGTTCAACTACTGGGCGAAGCCCGAGCATACCTACGATCTGTCGCGCATGCTCAATGACCATATCGCAGGTATCGTAGCAGACTATCCCGACCGCTTCATTGGCCTCGGTACTATACCTATGCAGGACCCCGATTTGGCCATTAAAGAGCTGGGGCGGTGCATGAAAGAGCTGGGTATGGCAGGTATACAGATCGGATCGCACATCAACGACTGGAATCTCGACGCACCCGAACTGTTTCCGATTTTTCAGGCTGCTGAAGAGTTGGGGGCGGCAGTATTTGTGCACCCCTGGGACATGTACGGCAAGGAGAAGATGAGCAAATACTGGCTGCCCTGGCTCGTGGGTATGCCTGCCGAAACCAGTCTGGCCATTTGCTCTATGATATTTGGCGGCGTATTGGAGCGTCTGCCGAAACTGCGTGTCGCTTTTGCCCATGGTGGAGGTTCTTTTCCTGCTACCATTGGCCGCATCGTACACGGCTTCGAAGTGCGCCCCGACCTATGCGCAGTCGACAACAATGTGAACCCTCGCGAGTACCTCGGCAAGTTCTATTTCGACTCCCTCGTGCACGACCCACAGGCACTCGACTACCTCGTAAACCTGGTAGGCGCCAACAGCATTGCCCTCGGTACCGACTATCCTTTCCCGCTAGGCGAACTCGAGCCCGGCAAACTGATTGAATCCATGCCCTACGACCGCGCCACCAAAGACCGTATGCTGCACGGCACCGCTTTGGAGTGGCTGAATCTGGAGAAGAGCCGGTTTGTGAAGGAATCTTCCAATGGTTTGAAAGCGAAGGTATAGGGGTTGACTATACGCTATTTAGAAACAACAAATAATGAATTACGCGCCTGCAGCAAGCTCAATCCTTTCACCAACTTATCTGGCAGAATTTGTTGTCAACCGTTATGATTTCGATGAAACTACAACGTGCCGGATATTAAAAACAGGTATCAACCACACTTATCTGATAACGACCTCTAATCAAAAGTTTGTACTGAGAGTGTACTTCTACAACTGGAGAAGCGAGGATGAGATACGCGAGGAATTGCGGCTGTTAGATTATTTAAAAGAGAATGACATTTCGGTGTCTTATCCCATAAAGGATTGTGATGGGAATTATATCAATCGAATAGCAGCTTTTGAGGGAGAGCGTTTTGCTGTGTTGTTTTCATTTGCCGAAGGCGACTCTGTCAGGGTTCCATTGGAGAGTGTAAGCTACAGCCTGGGTGTGACTATGGCAAAGATGCATCAACTCACCCTTAACAGAACTGTTAAGCGAAAGTATTACGACGCGAGCACGCTTGTTACGTGGGCACTTCAAGCTGCAAAGCGCCACTTTACAGAGCCTTCCTTTGAAATGGATTACTTTGAGCAAGCCAGTGCTGTAATTTCAGCTGTATTCGAAAAAGCTGACACCAGTAGCTTAAGATATGGTATCGTCCACCTTGACCTGTGGTATGAGAATATGAAGGTTAAAGATGAATCTCAAATCACTTTTTTTGACTTCGACAATTGCGGTAATGGATGGCTGTTCTTAGACATGGCCTACAGCCTGATGATACTGTTCAGAAACGAACCAGACCAGGCAAAATTCGAATCAAAAAAGGAGAGCTTCTATCGAGGTTATGAGTCAGTTGCTTCCATTTCAGATGAGGAAAAAAGGCTGATTCCGTATGGTAGTTTAGCCATTTGGCTGCATTACACAGGCATTCATGTGCAACGGTTCGATGATTTTTCCAACCAGTTCTTAAGCCCCGATTTCTTGAAATATTGGATTCGGACTGTTAATCAGTGGATAGAATACAATGGAATAAAAATACACAGTCTATAAACCTGCGTGGTCTTTACGTAAAGCGCTACTGAATCTGTAGTCTGATTTAATCAGTGCCCCTCCCCATTCCCCAATTTCCTGTTCATTTTCTTATCTTGCAGGATATAAGCGCAGGTCCTTTAAGGTACAGCGCCTGAATTTTACCCGCATCAGAAAAATGAACTATCAAAATAGCCTTGCCTTCGCGCAGGAACAAGATAACCTTGATCCACTCAAGCATTTCAAAGACCGCTTTTATTTTCCGCAGGTAAATGGCCGTGACGCTATTTATTTCTGTGGCAACTCGCTCGGTTTACAGCCTAAGTCAGCGCAGATGTACATCGACAATGAGATGTACAAGTGGGCCAACTACGCCGTAGAGGGTCATTTTAAAGGCGAAGAGCCTTGGTTCAACTACCATAAGTTGCTCGCTGACGGCGCTGCCCGTGTGGTGGGAGCCAAGCCACAGGAAGTGGTGATCATGAACCAACTCACCGTAAACCTGCACCTCATGCTGGTGTCGTTTTACCGACCGGAAGGCAAGCGTATCAAAATCATCATGGAAGGCGGGGCTTTCCCGTCGGACCAGTATGCGCTCGAGACACAGGTGAAGTTTCATGGCTATACCCCGGAGGAGGCCATCGTGGAGCTGTTTCCAAGAAAAGGCGAGCATACCCTGCGTACAGAAGATATTTTGCAGAGCATTCGCGAACACGGCGACGAACTGGCGCTTGTGCTGATGGGAGGCATCAACTACTACACAGGGCAGGTATATGATATGCAGGCCATCACAAAAGTGGGTCACGAAGTGGGTGCTGTGGTGGGCTTCGACTTGGCGCATGCTGCCGGCAACGTGCCTATGCAGCTGCACGACTGGGATGTGGACTTTGCTGTGTGGTGTACCTACAAGTACTTAAACTCCGGGCCGGGTGGCACTGCAGGAGCGTTTGTGCACGAGCGCCATGCCAACAACCCAGACCTGCCGCGCTTTGCGGGTTGGTGGGGCCACGACGCCAGCGTACGTTTTCAGATGAAGAAAGGCTTTATACCAATGGCGGGTGCTGAAGGCTGGCAACTGAGCAATGCCCAGATTCTGCCGATGGCCTTGCACCGTGCTTCGCTGGAACTGTTCGACGAGGCGGGCATGGCTAACCTGCGTGCCAAGAGCGAGAAGCTGACGGGCTATCTGGAGTACCTGATCAACGATGTGCACGTAGGTAAGGAAGTGCTTGAGATGATCACGCCGCGTGACCCGCAAGCCCGCGGTAGTCAGATATCTATACTGGTGAAACAAAATGCCCGTGAGTTGTTCGATAAGCTGATGGAAGCCGGTATCATCGTGGACTTCCGCGAACCGAGCGTGATTCGGGTAGCACCTACGCCGCTTTACAACAGCTTCGAGGAGGTGTATCGCTTCTCCGAGATACTGCACGCATGTTTGGAAGGACATAGTTAACACACCTGAATATTGTAGCTTATTAGTAGGCTTGTAACCCCTGTCTTTTGCACAGAGTAATAGTTTAGTCAAGAGCACGTACTGTTTTGAAAGTATTGTGCGATAGGTAATTACTCACAGCTAAGGGTCTGTAGGTGGTCCATAGTGAGGGTGAGACGGGAGGGGAACAGGTAAGATAGATTAAAATAAAATTTTGGCGCTTTAAGGTAATAAATGGCCGTTACGTTCGAAGATATACTGCTGGTCTCCTCTATCCTGCTCTTCATCAGTATTCTGATCAGTAAGAGCCTTGGACGGTTCGGGGTACCAGCCTTAATCCTGTTCTTGGGAGTAGGTATGCTGGCAGGTTCTGAGGGATTGGGGAAAATTTATTTCAATGACGCACAAACTGCACAGTCGCTTGGTACAGTCGCCCTGGCATTTATCCTGTTCTCCGGTGGTTTGGATACCCGCTGGGAAAGTACGAAGCCCATTCTGTGGCGGGGCGTTATTCTGGCTACGGTAGGGGTATTCATCACAGCCATTTCCCTTGGAGCCTTTGTATACTTTGTTACAGACTTCACCTTACTGGAGAGCCTGCTCCTGGGTTCTATCGTGTCGTCTACCGATGCGGCGGCTGTATTCTCCATTCTCCGCTCCAAGAACATTGGGCTCAAGAACAACCTGCGGCCTACACTGGAGTTGGAGTCGGGCTCTAACGACCCGATGGCCTATTTCCTGACTGTCAGCTTCACATTCCTAATCATGAATCAGGAGGCGAGCATCTGGCAGCTTGTTCCCATGTTCTTTATGCAGATGAGCATTGGTGCCGTGGCAGGAATAGCGATGGGCCGGGCCATGGTGTGGGTCATCAACCGGATCAAACTGGAGCAGGAGGGACTTTACCCGGCATTGACCATGGCGATGGTGATCTTTACCTATGCCTTCACGAATGTCATCAACGGCAATGGCTTTTTGGCAGTGTATGTGGCGGCGGTTATACTCGGTAACCGCAACTTCATCCATAAGCGAAGTCTTACCAAGTTCTATGATGGCATAGCCTGGCTTATGCAAATTCTGATGTTCTTAACACTTGGCTTGCTTGTATTCCCATCACACATGCTACCGGTAGTGGGCACAGGTCTGCTGATTTCGATGTTCCTGATATTTGTGGCTCGTCCGGTGAGTGTGTTTTTAAGCATGGCTTTCTTCAAAAACACGATACAGGACAAGCTCTATGTATCATGGGTTGGCTTGCGTGGCGCAGTGCCTATTGTGTTTGCCACCTATCCGATGCTGGCAGGAGTAGAGAAATCGGATATGATCTTCAACATCGTGTTCTTTATCGTACTCACCTCCGTTATGCTGCAAGGCACTACGCTCAGCCCGGTTGCAAAATGGCTTAACCTCAGCGAAAAAGACAAGAAGCTGAAAAAGCACCAGTTCGATCTGGAAATGGAGTATGACCTCAAAAATGAGCTCACCGAAATAGAGGTTCCGGACAGTAGCCCTGCAGTTGGCAAAACGCTGGTAGATCTGCAATTCCCAAAAGGAGCGCTTATCGTGTTGATCAACAGGAACAGAAAGTTTGTAACTCCTAACGGTGCCACCATGCTGGAGCCCAAAGACAAACTCTTCGTGATGACCGATAACGACGAGGAACTAACAAAGGTGAATGAGCTGCTTGGCTACGAGGTGGAGTAGGATAAACGATCAATCGGCTAATGTTTAAACGGCATCTTAAAAGCAAAAGCCCTACTTTTGCAGGGCAATGGCTTTTACCAAGAACATAAAGCGCTACCTTACCTACCCGCTCATGTGGGTGATGCTGCTTTGGGCTGTCACGCTGCCGGGCCACGAACTGGCTGTGTACAGTTACTTAGTGAAAGGCTCTGCTGATGAAGTAGCTCAAAGCCTCAGGTCAGCTACCAGCGAACAAGATGATTTTTCGGTAAAGCAGCAGACTGTGCAAGTCTTTCTGGACGCTAATACTGCTTCGGTCATCGTGCTGAGTCCACAGCAGCTCATCAAATGCGTGTTCCAGGCACTCACGTTTGCTCCTGCCATTGATGACATACCCTCTTACTCACCCCATGCGGCAGGAGCTGAACTCATCACCCAGCTTTTCCCCATCACCATACAACCCAACGCCCCCTAGGCAATCTCAGTTCTGCACTAATAAGTTTTCCTCTGATGCATGCCAATATTCAGCGCAGGCTCAGGGCATCTCCTTCTTTTTCATATAGAGCAAGTCAGCCTTATGCTGCTTTAAAGCCTGTTATGCTTATCAACCAGTAGGTATAGGACAGCTCTACATACTCATATTTCGCATGACTGATTTTGCAATAGTCATATCGTGGGTATCCATTTTCGGGTTACTCATCGGTATAGTCTTCCCTCAATGGAGTCTCTTTTGGTATGCAGGCGAGAAAAGCCGGATTAACTCCTTCATTATTTATAGCTCCCTGCTGATAATTTCATTTCTGCTGTTCGCTGTTTCAGCCTAAGATCACAGGAGCATATCATATAGCCAAAGTTATTTTAAAACCCTTTCATATATCATGAACACTACTTATTCGAATGATCAAATCAGTAGCTGGACATCTGACCAATTACTAAACCTGGGTGTACCCGAGCAAGCAGCTATGCACATCAATATGCTGGTCCTGATTTTGGCAACGGCCATATTGGTATACCTGGCTGACTTCTTTTCCAGGAAGATCCTGGTGGGTACCCTGCATAAGTTTGCGGCTAAGTCCAGCACGAAGTTGATAGAGTATCTGGTGCGCAATAAGGTGATCGTATACCTGGCCCGGATTGCGCCGCTCATTATAGTGGTGCAGGCTATACCTGTTGTGTTTGCCGATTTTACGAGCCTGATTTCGCCGCTCATCAAGTTAACAGACATCTACCTGATCATGCTGTGGGTGTGGGTGGCCAGAGCGCTTCTGCGCACCTTCAAAGATTTCCTTAAGACAACTGAAACCTTCAGAGACAAGCCCGTAGAAAGCTTCCTACAAGTGCTTACTATTTTTCTGTACTTCGTGGGCGGCTTGCTTATTTTCTCCACCCTCACAGGCAAAGATGCCTGGACATTCGTAACGGCTATGGGTGCGGCTTCGGCGATACTGATGCTGGTGTTCAAAGACACGATCATGGGCTTTGTGGCCAGCATACAGGTGTCGACCAACGATATGGTGCGCATAGGCGACTGGGTAACCATGGAAAAGTACGGGGCAGATGGCGATGTGATTGAGATAAACCTGAACACCGTCAAGGTGCAGAACTTCGACAAGACCATCACCACGATACCGACCTACTACCTGATCTCGGACTCGTTTAAAAACTGGCGGGGGATGCAGCGCTCGGGCGGGCGGCGCATCAAGCGCTCTGTGTACATCAAAATATCCAGCATCCGTTACCTGTCTGACGAGGAGGTGAGCCGCCTGAGCAAGATCCAGCTGCTGAAAGGCTACCTGGAAGAGCGTCAGCAGGAAATCAGGCAGTTTAACGCAGCCAACGAGGTCGATAAGAGCCTTTTGATCAACGGGCGCAGCTTAACCAATGTAGGTGTGTTCCGGCAATACGTAGACGCCTACCTGAAGGCACACCCGAAAACACACAAAGGCATGACCATGATGGTGCGCCAGCTCGAGCCGACCACCACTGGTATGCCGATTGAGCTATACCTGTTTGCCAACAGCATTGTGTGGACGGAATACGAGGCAATTATGGCTGATATTTTTGACCATCTGCTGGCTGCTGTGAAGTACTTTGACCTGGAGGTATTCGAAATGCCAGCGGCGGATGATGTGCGGAGCCTGCAGTTCAACCCGGTTGCGACAGCCAATATGCGTTATCCCATGACGGAGCCCATGCAGAACTAAAGCGCCCGTAACCAGTTCGTTAAACATCGGGCCGGCTGTGAATCAGGTATAACAGGGAAGTCCCGTATCATTAAAAATCAAGGGACTTATACCTGTGGGCGGATAAATTTTGATGTATATTGTAAGATTGGCAACCTGTTGCTGTATTGTTTTTACACTACTTATTTCAGTATAACGCGATTATATGACACACCTTCCCCATTTAGTAATGGACCTGGGGCTGATACTCGGGGCTGCGGGTATCACAACACTGATTTTCAAAAAGCTCAAGCAACCACTCGTGCTGGGCTATATCATAGCGGGCTTGCTGGTAGGGCCGCACTTCAACCTTTTCCCGACCATCATCGAGATTGAGAACATCAACGTGTGGGCCGAGATCGGCGTGATTTTCCTGCTGTTCAGCCTCGGGCTGGAGTTCAGTTTCAAGAAGCTGGTAAAAGTAGGCGGCGCATCCTCCATCATGGCGGGCGTGGAAGTGATTGTGATGCTCTTGCTGGGCTACCTCACAGGCAAAATGCTGGGCTGGAGCACGATGGACAGCGTGTTCCTGGGCGGTATACTCTCCATCTCCTCCACCACCATCATCATCCGGGCTTTCGATGAGCTGGGTGTGAAATCGCAGCGTTTCGCAGGGCTGGTGTTTGGCGTGCTGATCGTGGAGGATCTGGTGGCGATCCTGCTCCTGGTGCTGCTCTCCACTCTGGCCGTGAGCCAGCAGTTTGCAGGCACCGAAATGCTTCAGGCAGTGCTCAAGCTGGCTTTCTTCCTGGTGGTCTGGTTTCTGGCGGGTATCTTTCTTATACCTACTTTCCTGCGCAAGGCCAGCAAACTGATGAACGACGAGACCTTGCTGATCGTCTCCATCGCTCTATGTTTCATCATGGTGATACTGGCGGCGCAGGTAGGCTTCTCGCCAGCGCTTGGGGCGTTCATCATGGGCTCTATACTGGCAGAAACTACCAAGGCTGAGAAGATCGAGCACCTGGTCACCTCTGTGAAGGACCTTTTTGGGGCTATCTTCTTCGTCTCGGTAGGTATACTGATCAACCCGGCCATGATTGTGGAGTATGCCGGGCCGATCGCCTTGATCACAGTGGTGACGATTGTTGGCAAAATGGTGAGTATCACGGGCGGTGGTCTGATGGCCGGACAGGGGCTCAGGACTTCCATCCAGTCAGGTATGAGCGTGTCGCAGATCGGGGAGTTTTCGTTCATCATCGCCACTCTGGGACTCACCCTCAACGTAACCAGCGACTTTTTGTACCCGGTAGCGGTGGCGGTTTCGGCCATCACAACGTTCACCACACCTTACATGATCAAGCTGGCCGACCCGCTGCACCGCTCCGTAGAAGGTATGCTGCCAGAGCGATGGAAAACATCGCTTAACGAGTACAGTTCGGGCGCGGAGACAATCAGCACCGTTAGCGACTGGAAAATAGTATTGCGGTCCTATGTCATCAACCTGGTTGTCTATTCAGTCATCCTGATTGCGATTGTCCTGGCGTCCGGCAACTTTCTATACCCGTTCATCACAGAGAACTTCATCAACGGTGTGTGGGGTGGTGTCGCGACGGTGGCGATTGCGCTGGTGTTTATGGCGCCCTTTCTGTGGGCGATGGCCGTATACCATCCGCAAAAAGAAGCCCAGGGCCGCATCTGGGCTAACCGCAACTACCGCAGCCTGATCATCGTCCTGGAGTTTACGCGGGTAGGTATAGCCATCCTGTTCATCGGATTTTTGCTTAACCAGGTGCTATCGGTGCAGGTGGCCATTGTAGGTAGCTTATTCATTATCGGTTTGCTGGTTGTTTTCTCGCGGCGTATCCAGAACTTCTATACCCGCATCGAAGACCGGTTTATGTCGAACCTGAATGCCCGTGAGATCAAGGCGGCCAGCAAAATGACGCATACACTGGTGCCCTGGGATGCTCACCTGACCAGCTTTGAAGTATTGCCTAACGCGGTGGTCGTAGGCAAGAGCATGATTGAACTGCAGATCCGTGAGAAGTATGGCGTGAATGTCGCCGTAATCGAGCGGGAAGGCCGCAACATTATGGCACCGACCCGTAACGAACGCATCTTCCCCGGCGATAAAATTTATGTATTCGGCACAGATGAGCAAATCGAGGACTTCAGCGAGTTTATTAACGAAGAGTTTATACCTAGTTCGAACGGCGAGACAACGCGGGAAGAAATAAGCCTGCAGAAACTGGTAGTGTCGCCTGCCTCCAAGCTGCTTGGAAAGACTGTGCGAGAATCGGGGGTGCGGGAGAAAACGAAAGGGCTGATTGTAGGTATAGAAAAGAATGGCGAGCGCATGCTCAACCCGGACTCAGAGCTGGTAATAGGGGAAGGTGATATTCTATGGATTGTGGGCAGTCCGTGGCGTATAAAACAACTGGAAGCCGCCCGTCAGGAAGCTTGAGAAAGAACATCCTTTTTACGACTTTAGCTTGACAAAGAAGCATTATGCGCAAAATTGAATACTGGATAGAGGAGAACCTCAACCTGTCGGCTGCCATACAGGAGAACATAGTGAAGTCACTTGTGGCTTTACTGGTGCTTTGGATCGTGAGCCGGGTGCTGCTACGGCTGGCATCGCGGCAACAGACCGACTCCCGTAAGCTGTACCAATGGAGAAAGACAACCAACTACGTCGTGACGGGGCTGGGAATTATTTTTCTGGCCAATATCTGGTTCGACGGCTTTAGGTCCATCACCACGTTCCTAGGTATCTTCTCGGTCGGTCTGGTGGTGGTGCTTCGCGACCCGATACTGAACATGATGGGCTGGGTATTCCTTATCTGGAAGCGCCCATTCAAAGTAGGCGACCGTATTAAGATAGGCCTCTATACCGGCGACGTCATCGACATCGGCTTCTTCCAGTTCACCATCAACGAACTGGGGGAATGGGTGGATTCTGAGCAGGCGACGGGCCGCGTGGTGCACATCCCCAACAGCCAGGTATTCACGCAGGGGCAAATCAACTACAACTACGGCTTCCCGTTTCTGTGGCACGAGGTGCAGGTACGGGTTACTTTTGAAAGCAATTGGCAGAAGGCGAAAACCATTTTGCAGGAGATCGGGAGTCGGCATACCGAAAAACTGACAGGGGAGGTGGAGCAACGCGTGCGCATAGAGGCGCAGCAGCATCTGATCTTCTATCGAAGCTTCGAGCCGCGGGTGTTTACCAAAGTCAGAGAGAACGGTATACAGCTTACCTTACGCTACCTCTGCAACCTGAATGGCCGTCGGGAGAGCGAAAACAAGATATGGGAAGACGTGCTGTCTGAGTTTCTGGCTACATCGGATATTCGCTTCGCTTACCCAACCACCCGCTTCTACAGCGCTGCCGAAGGGCAGGAGAGCGAAACAGAACTACAGCGGATTGTGTCGTCGCGAAAGAGCTTGGAGTAGAATAAAAAAGGAGCCTGTTTTTTATAGAACAGGCTCCTTTTTCTTATGCTAGAGATATGAAATTATACTGCTTTGCGAACCGCTCAGCTTTGATTTTTATACTCCCTTTGCCTCCTTTTCTTTAGTCTCTTCCCGGAACTCCTTCATCCTTGTAAAATAATCCCGCGCGGCAGCCATCACCTTTGGCGAAAGCAACAGGGCCGATACCATGGTAGGAATCGCCATCATAGCATACATGCCGTCGATAAGGGCGATTACGGCTGTGATGGTGGCGGTGGCGCCAAACACGATAGTGGCTACATAAAAGTAGTTGTAGTAGTGCTTATACTTCGCACCGAAGAGGTAGCTGAAGCATTTGGTGCCATAGTAAGAGTAGGAAAACAACGAAGTGAAGGCGAAGATCGTCACACATACCACCAGTACATAGCTGCCAAAGCCAGGCATGGCATTGTTGAAGGCAGTGGCCGTCATAGTCACGCCGCTGGCATCGGTATCCTGCCACGTACCCGTCAGGATGATGGCCAGACCGGTGAGCGTACAAACCACGATGGTGTCAATGAAAGGTCCTAGCATGGCAACCAGTCCCTCGCGAATAGGCTCGTCGGTTTTGGCGGCGCCATGCATCATAGAGGCCGTGCCTATACCTGCCTCATTCGAGAAGGCCGCCCTGCGTGCACCCGCAATAATGATCGCACCTACAGCACCTCCCAGCACAGTTTGAGCCGAGAAAGCGTCTTTGAAGATCAAGGCGAATGCATCAGGTATAGCAGTGTAGTTCACGAACATGATGTAGAACACAGCCAGCATGTAGAGCACCACCATGCCCGGCACCATCTTGCCCGCCACATGGCCAATGCGCTGTATACCTCCGAAAATCACCAGAGATGTAATGAACACCAGCACCAGTCCGATAGTAAGGTTGGTGTAGAATAAGTCAGTGGTCGTGAATCCATTAGGCTCGAGCACAACCTCCCGGATAACCTGCGTGAGCTGGTTGGCCTGGAAGATAGGCAGCGTACCAAACAGACCCGCAATAGCGAAGAAGGCCGCCAGCGGTTTCCATTTCTTGCCAAGGCCTGTCTCAATCACGTACATCGGTCCGCCCTCCAGGTGGCCTACGCTGTCATGGCCACGGTACATCACCGACAGGGAACAGGTAAAAAACTTGGTGGCCATACCTACAAAGGCACTCACCCACATCCAGAACAGCACACCCGGCCCGCCAATGGCGATGGCCACGGCCACACCGCTGATGTTGCCCATGCCTACCGTAGCTGCCAGCGCAGCCGACAGCGCCTCAAAGTGGTTGATGTCCCCCGGGTCGTCGGGGTCGTCGTATTTGCCACGCAGCACGTTGATGGCATGGCGCAGGTAGCGGAAGGGCAGGAAGCCTGAGTAAAACATAAAGTAAAAACCGCCGCCCATCAGGAGGATCAACAAAGGCATACCCCATGCGGCGTCACTAAACCATACTAAAAACTCTTCTAATGCTTTCAATAGAAAATAGGTTGCTTAAATAGAAAGCTACAAAGATACGCTTAGAATGGCAACCAATGGCACTATACAATTGCCGTATTTTTTCGTAGCTTACAGATATAGGTGCCAGTACTGGTACAGGTATACTGCTAAACCCCCTGCCGATGAAAACCAGGTTTATAGTATTGATCGACTTTTCTTCCTACTCTAAATTTGAGCTGCAGCTGGCTAAGCACTGGGCTGACAGCATGGCCGCTGACGTGTTGCTTCTGCACGAGCCCATTGTTATGGCACCAGCCCTCACTGATGTCAGCACTCGCAATGAAATAATCGGTTATGAGACCGATAAAGCCCTGAACAAACTCAAAGCGTTTGCGATGCAGCACCTGCCTGATACACGCCACATCAGCTATCGTGTAGCCGAGGACAGCCTGATTATATCGCTGCAGCGTCTGTTAAGTGAGTACTATTATAATATAATCTTTGTAGGGCTGAAAGGGACTGGCTTCCTGAAGCGGATCTTTATGGGCAGCATGGCCATTAGTGTAATTGACGAAACAAACGATGTAATAGTGGCCGTGCCCCGGCACTCTTTCAACATGGCGCCTGACACGCTTTATGTAAGTGTGTACTACAAATACAGACTCAACACGGCAGCGCTTGATAAGGTGCTTCAGCTGTTCGGTGATAAGATAAAGCACATCCGTTTTCTGTCTGTAGTGGCGAAGAAGGACAGCATGAAGCAAACGATGGGCTACCTGAAAGAGTTGCGGGAGATGTACCATGGTGAGCGTGATGCTTACATAGAGGCTTTTGAGGGAGAAGATGCTTTCTATACCTTAAAGCAATACATGAACGCCCACGCCGATGGTATGCTGGTCGTGCAGAAAGGCTCCCGCTCATTCACCAACCAGGTCTTCCGCCGCTTCCTGATCAACGAGTTGGTCTACGACGCCTCTGTTCCGCTGATTGTGTTGCCGGAGGTAGAGCAGGAACAGGTATAGCACATCTAGGTATAGAATCAAGTCTTAAAACTAAAAGCCCCTGTGCCCTGTATTAAGTCGGGAGCGCTTTTTTTAGTGCGCACGCCACACCCTAATCTACTACTATGAACCTAAGTGAGCTGATCAACAACCAATTTTACGAGTTCGCCCTCATTATCTTTCTGGCTACTTTGGCTGGAGCCATTGGCCGCGTGCTGCGGCAGCCACTTATCGTGTCCTTTATCGCAGTAGGCATACTGGTAGGGCCCTCGGTGCTCAACATCCTCAATTCCGAACATGAGATTGATCTGCTCGCCGAGATGGGTATCGCCATTCTGCTCTTCGTGGTAGGCCTCAAACTGGATATCAACCTGATTAAATCGACGGGAAAAGTAGCTTTGATGACAGGCCTCGGGCAGGTAATTTTCACCTCGGTCTTTGGTTTTGGCATTGCCATGGCGCTGGGTTTTGAGTGGCTGGAGTCGCTGTATGTGGCGGTGGCACTCACGTTTTCGAGTACCATCATCATTGTAAAGCTGCTCTCCGACAAAAAGGAGATCGACATGCTGCACGGGCAGATCGCACTTGGCTTCCTGATTGTGCAGGACATTGTGGTGGTCGTAGTAATGATCGTGCTGTCGGCGCTGGGTGCCGAGTCGGATCGCTCCGTCGGAATGGACCTGCTCTTTGTGTTCGGCAAGGGCATTGCCATGTTTGCGGTGGTGGCCGTGCTTATGAAGTATGTGATTCCGAGAGTGACCAAGCAACTGGCCGACTCGCAGGAATTACTGGTGCTCTTCTCCATTGGCTGGGCGATCCTGCTGGCCGCGCTAGGCGATTTTCTGGGCTTCAGCAAAGAGGTGGGTGCTTTTCTGGCAGGTATATCGCTGGCCTCTACGCAGTACAGGGAGGTCATTAGCGGGCGCCTGACTAGCGTGCGCGACTTCCTGCTGTTGTTCTTTTTCCTTGATCTGGGTTCGCAACTCAACCTGGGGCTGATGGGCGAACAGATCGTGCCGTCCATTATATTCTCGGTGTTTGTGCTGGTCGGCAACCCGATCATCGTGCTCATCATCATGGGTATTATGGGCTACCACAAGCGCACCTCATTTAAGGCAGGCCTAACCGTGGCGCAGATCAGTGAGTTCTCGCTTATCCTCATCAACATGGGCATGGGCGTGGGTCACATCGACGAAGAAACGTTAGGACTGGTGACGCTGGTTGGCCTTATCACCATCACGCTCTCCACCTACATGATCATGTTCTCAGACCAGCTCTTTGATTGGCTATCACCGATGCTGAGCATCTTTGAAAAGAAAAAGCCGACGCAGGCCAAGGAACTGGAGGATGATACTGAGAAGCTGGACGTGCTCATATTCGGACTCGGGCGTTATGGCAAGCGCATAGCCACAGCCCTGGAAGAGTGCAACCTCAAATACATTGGCGCCGACATAGACCCTGCCTTAGTAAACAACTGGACGGAGCACGATTTGAATGCCGTGTACTGTGATGCGGAAGATCCTGATCTGGGGGAGGTATTACCTGTGAAGAAGGTGTCGAACGTCATCAGTACCATATCGGATGTAAAGGTGAACATTGCCCTGATGAAGCTACTCAGGCACCAGAATTTTGATGGCCGCATTGCTGTAACTGCCAACAATGATGACACCGTGCAGATGCTAAAAGAGGCAGGAGCGGAATATATTCTGGAGCCTTACAAAGACTCTGCAAAAAAGGTGGCCGAAATGTTTAGCCATAAGGTGGAGAAAGACGAAAGAGAGGAAGAGCAGCAAGAGAAAGATAACGAAGAAGCTAAGTCTAGAAAAGAAGATGATGCAGCATAGCGAAAGCTTCACAAAGCTCGAGATGCCCCAGGCGGAGGTATACTATGCCCCGCATTTTTTCACGAAAGAAGAAAGCGACCTATACCTGCAGCGCCTGACAGAGGAAGTGGCCTGGCAGCAGGAGGAAATCAAAATGTTTGGTAAACAACTGCCGCTACCGCGGCTTACCGCCTGGTACGGCGACAAAGGCTATACCTACTCGGGGCTCTATAATGCGCCTCAGCCCTGGCTGCCGGTATTGCTGGAGCTGAAGGAGCGGATAGAGGCAGCCTCCGGCGACAGGTATAACAGTGTGCTGCTCAACTACTACCGTCACGGGCAGGATAGCATGGGCTGGCACTCCGACGATGAGAAATCCCTTGCGCCAGGTATAGCTTCTGTCAGTTTTGGAGGGGAGCGAGGCTTTGCCTTCCGGCACCGCAAGCGCAAAGACCTGCCTGCTTTGAAGCTTACACTGCAGCACGGCAGCCTCCTGCTCATGCAGGGAACTACCCAACAGCACTGGCAGCACCAACTGCCTAAAACAAGTCGTCCTATCGCGCCCCGCATTAACCTGACTTTCCGTACAATCATTGGCTAAGGTATAATGCCGCCGTAGTATTGCCTTTCCCGATTGGAAAACGTTTCTTTACAGAACAAGAAGCCCTGAACCTCACACTATGACTGAGAGAAAGAACATCACCATCATGGGAGCCGGACTGGTTGGTTCGCTGCTGTCGCTATACCTGGCCAAGCGCGGTCACAAAGTGGACATCTACGAGCGCCGACCCGACATGCGCAAGATCCTGCTTGATGGTGGCCGTTCGATCAACCTCGCCCTGAGCGACCGCGGCTTCAAAGCGCTTAGAGGTATAGGTATAGAAGAGGCTGTGCGCAAAGTGGCTATACCGATGCATGGCCGCATGATGCACGATGAACAGGGCAAGCTCACGTTTCAGCCGTACGGTAAAGAGGGGCAGTCGATCTATTCGGTTTCCCGTACAGGGCTGAACGCTGCTTTGATGAATTTGTCGGAGCCAAATCCCGATATCACCTACCACTTCAATCGCCAACTGCTAGACCTGGACCTGCGCCAAAGCAAAGCCACACTGCGCAATCACGAAACAGGCGAGCTGGAAGAGCTGCAAACCGAAATGCTGTTCGGAGCCGACGGGGCTTTTTCGATGGTGCGCAACGCCATGCAGAAAACAGAACGTTACAACTACTCACAAAGCTACCTGGAGTACGGCTACAAGGAGCTGACCATACCGCCAGCCGCAGACGGTGGCTGGGCACTGGAGAAGAACGCCCTGCACATCTGGCCACGCGGCAACTACATGATGATCGCCCTGCCCAATATCGACGGCAGCTTCACCTGTACCTTGTTTTTCCCTTACGAGGGTGAGCTTTCCTTTGAGAGCATCAAAACCGACGACGACCTGCTCAACTTTTTCCTGCAGACTTTCCCTGACGCCATACCTTTGATGCCTGACCTAGCCGAGGACTACTTCTCTAACCCGATCGGTTCGCTGGTGACGGTCAAGTGCTTCCCCTGGTCTTTCGAAGACAAAGCTCTACTGATAGGCGACGCCTGCCATGCGGTGGTGCCGTTTTACGGGCAAGGGATGAATGCTGGCTTTGAGGATATCACCGTGCTGGACCAGATGCTCGAAAACTTCGATGGGGATTGGGAAAGCCTATTCAAGAAGTTTGAGCGCAAACGCAAACCCGATGCTGATGCCATTGCTGACCTGGCCGTGATGAACTTCATCGAGATGCGCGACAAGGTGGCCGACCCGCGCTTCCTGCTCCGCAAGAAGATCGAGGGTAAGATCAACCAGCAATACCCCGACAAGTGGATTCCGCTCTACTCCATGGTAACCTTCACGGACCTACCTTATTCCTACGCCCTGGAGACAGGCCGTGAGCAGGACAAGATCATGAAAAAGGTGATGAAGCACATCAAGGCTGTGGAAGACTACGACAAGCCGGAGGTGCAGAAACTGCTGGAAAAGCAGCTTGTTAAGAAAGAGAAACTGAAAAGCTATCAGGCGCAGGAGGCGTAAAGCCTGCTGCGCCTGATAGCAAGAGAGAAGAGGTAAGTTTTATTTAAACAAATAAGCAGCGGTCAGGTAGAAGCCTTGATGGTTCTCATTTAGGAAAGCTCTCGAATCTGAACTGCTGAGATCTGTAGCCAGGTAACGGCCGTATTCATACCTAAACTGTAGTAAAGCGGAATGCCTGTCCGTTATCCGGGCTTTGACGCCCAGCGCACCTGTGAGCGCATGTGAAAACGTGGTGCCGATTTCTGTTTTTCTAACAGCACCTTCCTGTAATAGACCGTTGTGGTATACAGTTTTTTGAGTTCCACTCACATCACCACTCAGAATGTAATCACTTGTTATACCTGCACCGACATAAGGGCTGAACCTGCCATTTGAAGTAATAGTGTAGCGAAGCATGACAGGCAGTGACAAACGCTCCATGTCTATAGTATAGTTTCCATTGATTACATAAGATTCACGTGGGTATTCAAAGTTGCCAGCGTGATGTTCTTTGCTGTACATAGGTTCAATTTGCACAGATAGGCGTTCACTCTTTTTAGGAGAGATAAAATTGAATACAGCCCCGAATACAAAGTTGTTTGAATAAGGCAACTTTGCCCCTTTAAACCAGTGAATCGTGGTATTATGGTTGAACTGAAGCGCCGTTGAATAGCCGCCGGCAAATACGCCTATCTCGGTTTTGAGCCATGACTGCTTTTCTTTGTAGGAGATAGCGCTGGTTGGTGCTGCGCAATGATTATAATTTCTAACGATGGCCGTTACATCCGGCACATGCAGTCGCTTTTGTACTTTCAGCATCAACTTATCCGGTACCGGGCAGTCAAGAGTGAGGGAGTTGATCAGGATCAGGTGCTGGGTGGAAGTGCTCACCGTTTTTTGCTCGCCGATATGCTTCGTTATGTCCTGGTCGTCTGTCTGCAGGTATAAGTGTTTCAGCCCATTGTTCTCCTTCTCCAGGTATAGCAAGTTGTCTTGTGTATAAAGGGTAAGCTTTCCTTGCTCCAGTACCTCTACAAACATGCGGTTCAGTGTCCCGTCTGTTGCAGGTACCTCTTTGCTCATAAAGGGGGCCTCACCTATGATACCATAGGCCTGAATGTCGGCAGGGAAATATTCTGTGACATCTGCGTTTTCTGTCGTTTTAAACAGGCCGCTCTTGTAATTCTGCTTGCCTTCCCGGTAGCGCACCAGACCTTTGGTTGTATCACCGGCAGCCTGCACAATAAAGCCAGGCCGGAATGTCTGGGCAGAAGAATAAAAAGGAGTCAGCAAGGCCACGACAGCCAGACAGGGGAGTAAAAATTGTTTCATAAACTGAGGAAGAAATAGTGAAGATGAACAAGGCCGGAACTACTTATGGCTCCGACCTTGATCAGGTATAATTCAGATTGGGGTATGCAGCTTAAAAGTAGAAGCCGAAGAGGACTGACAATGTCCTTGTATCAGAGTCAAGTGCATTGGTAATTCTATTAACGGCAGCTTGATCATGCAAATCCAGCCCCAATTCATAGCGAGCTTCCAGTGATAGCCTGTGCTTACTCAGGTTGAAATACGTGCCGGCACCCACCATAATGCCTTGCTGCATTTTTCCAAAGAAGTTCTCATCATCACGGTTCCTTTCGGTGGGTGTACTGTTCTGTGTTCTTCTGACATACTGGGTATGCTTGTAGTCACGCTGACTGAAGATGTTGAAAAAACCACCGGCGTTAACGAACGGCTGAAGCGTCTTGCCTGCAAAATCGTAGCGGAGAGCTGTCGTGAGCTTAATAGCAGAAAGCTTAATGTCGATTTTGTTATCATAGTAGAATTCAAACCATTCATAGCTGGGGTTCGCCTGATAGCTGTTGCTAAAATAACGACCCTCTACCAGGATAGAGGCATTCTCATTGATACGGGGGGAGTTGAGCAGCAGCGCGATACCAAAGGTAGGGTAAGTATTGGTGTTGAACTCAGCATTTTCCAGGTGGATGTATCTTTCGTCAGTGGCTGAGAAGTTAAGTGAGGTATGACTGATGGCTCCCACTAATCCCGGTTTGATGGCGAACCACTTCTTTGACTCCTTGAAAGTCGTTTGTTCTTCAGCTCCGCCAATGCAGCTGTTATACTCTTTCACCAGGTCCACCAGGCTTTTTTCAGCAAGCTTTACCCGCTCCACCTTGCTGAACATCGCAAAGCAATCCTGCATCAGCGTGTTCAGGGTGCGTACATGATGGTTGATGTCTCTTTGGGCTGTTACACCGTAGTTGTTGACGTACGTTTCCTTTGTGATATAAAGCTTATGAAGTTTGTCCGGATTGTCATTCTTTTCGACAAAGAATGTGCCCTTGTAAACATAAAGGCTGAGCGTACCCCGAACAAGTTCCTGCATGAACACATACTCAGCAGCCAGCGTGTCAGCGTGATCAAGGGTGCGGGTGCGGTAGTTCCTGTCGCCCGGAAAACCATAGCCTGAGAGGTCATTAGCGGTATAAGATGTGGAGGCTGATTCTCCGTTTCTCTTGAAACCGATCGTTTTGCCAGTCGCGTCAGTGCGGTAGCTCACCTGCCCCTGCAGTGTATCGCCTTGTGGTATTACGACATAGCCTGGCTTGTAATCACTTTGCGCCATAGTGGGCATAGCCAGAAGAACACTCATGCAGAGTGTCATAAGTTTGTATAGGTTTTTCATAAAAGCAGATTGGTGACTAAATATAGGAGGATATATTTATATAAGTTGATCTGCTAAAAGAAATTTTATTCAAAAACTCAGTCAAGGACAACCTCTGTTATGTGATTTAATTGTCAGCCGATTATGGCAGGGTTTTTGGGTCCTTAAGCAACTGAAGGCAGGCCTCCGAAAACTATTTTTCTGAAATAAGGTATAGTTTAAGTGGTAATCGAGAGAACCTGCCTTTCTTTATTCATCATTTCAAAATTTTTAACCCCGAGTCTCATGAATATTTTACATAAACTGAAGGCCACTGCCGTGGCAGGACTTGTTGTAGGCTTCGTGTCAATAGGCGGTAGCGCAGTAGCCCAGCAGGCTACTCCTCAGAAAGCACCGCAGCAACAGGCGCAAGCTATTTCTGATCAGGATATCAAGCTCTTTGTAGATGCCAGTACCCGTTTGATGGAGCTGCAACAGGAAAGCGAAAAAGCCATGCTGGTGATTCTGGAAGAAGAGAAACTAAGCGTTGATAAATTCAACACCCTGGCGCAGGCACATCAGCAGCAGAAGCTGGCTGAAGCCGAAGGCACAGCAGAAGAGAAGGCCGCTTTCAACAAAGCGATCGGCCGTATGATGGAAATGCAACCTGACATTGAAAAGAACATGCAGGCAGCTATTCAGAAAGATGGCATGTCAGTAGAGCGCTACGAGCAGATCATGCTGGCTTACCAGCAGGACCCGGCCGTGCAGGCCAAGATCCAGAAAATGATGGGTTTGTAAAAGCTCTCAGGTATAAAGCACAAAAAAGCTTCGCCGAATTCCGGCGAAGCTTTTTTATTGGGCTTAGTTCTGGGTGAACTCCAGTATCTTAAAGGTCTTGCTGCGCTTGTCGAAATAGCCATAGTGCAGCTTGTTGTTGCCATAGCGGTATAGTGTCTTATACTCTGGCTTCTGCTTCAGCTCTTCTTCATAAGCCTCTATCTTGTCCTGCACGGTGGCGGCGGCACTGTCATCTTTTGCTACATAAGCTTTGTCGAGCGTCTCACTATCGAGCACAGCTCTGAAATAGGTGCTCGTTCCAGGCCCCACCGGCTCACCCGATCGGTTATAAAACGGATCGTAGTAGTAGCGGTTGTACGGGAACATGCTGTAGCTGTACGGTAAGGTATAGGCGGGTACCCAGCGTCCTGGCATCAGGTATAGCCCACGTGAGGTCTGAATAAAGCGATCGGGCGTACGCACCAGTCTGCCCGGGTCTCCGTTTATGTTGCGGCGGCTTGGAGGCTGGTACGAACCGATGGTAAGCTGCAGTGTGCTGTCATTGAAGGCATCTACCGTAATGGCAGGTTTGCCCGTCGATAGGTTGCGCATCACCTTAGAGGTCTTCTCGATCACGCTATTGCCTGACGAGAACAAGGCGCCTGCTCCCCGCTGGTGCACTGGCGTAGCTTTAATGTCGATATCCTGATCAGCCGTATACCTGTACTCCTTGATTGGCTGCAGGGTGTTGAAGTTAAAGGCGGTCAACGTAAATTCGTCTTTCTCCAGTTGTACCCGGAACAGGGTGTTGGCATGCAGGAAAGAGTTAAAATTGGACGCGCTTTTAACGGTCAACGACGGCAGTGTACGGTATTCGGTTTGGCCACTGGGCCAGTCGAGTGTCAGAATCTCAGTGGTCAGTTCATTCTTCTTGCCACGCAGCGAGAAGCCGTCGAATACCAGGTATAGCTTATCACCGCGGGTATAGATCTTGCTGCGGTGCTGACCGGCAAACACGGTGCGCTCCAGGTCGGGGTGCACAAAGATCAGTTCCTGCTGGCGTTCGCTACGGGTACGGGTGCGCGGCAGGTCCGCCATCTGGAAGGTCTTCTTCTCGTAGTAGCTTTCATCCAACTCACGGTGCAGGATCAGGTTATCCTTTTTGTCGGTATAGATCATGTAAAAATGAGATGCATCGGCAAAGGCGCCGACAAACGTCTCGTTTCTGTCACGGCGCAGCGGCACATCGGGCAGGCTACGGAAACCACCGCTATACCTGTTCACGGCAAAAGGGCGCACAAACTCTTTGCTGCCATTTACATACCGGCTATAAAATACAAACTCAGTATCGGTTACGCGGGTACCCAGCACCTGTGGCTGCTGGCCATTGCGGTACGGTATCTCCTGAGTCGCTACGGTCTGCCCTTTGGCATCTACCAAGCTAAAGTGCAGCTTGCCACCCTGAAAGAAGTAGAGGCAGACATTACCGTCTCCATCGGCCACCGACACCAGATCTTCTGCCCGGCGCAAGGGCAGCTCCAGGCTGGCGAACTCCTGCTGCGCACGCACCTCAGGTGCAGCAATACCGAGCAGGAGCAAGGCTAATATTATATATCGCATAAGGCTATTTATTAGGGATTTATCTGAAGTAAGATAGCAAATTTCTAGCCAAAAAGAGAGCCCGGCTAAGGTATAGCCGGGCTCTGTGTTCACGCAGGTATAACCTGTGTTAAAACTCTGCATTCTTAGGCGTGCGCGGGAACGGGATCACGTCGCGGATGTTGCCCATACCTGTCACGAACTGCACCATGCGCTCGAAACCCAGACCGAAGCCGGCATGCGGACAGCCGCCAAAACGACGGGTATCCAGGTACCACCACAGATCTTCCTCGTGTATACCTACGCCTTTCATGCGCTCCACCAGTATGTCCATGCGCTCCTCACGCTGCGAACCACCCACGATCTCGCCTATGCCTGGCGCCAGAATGTCCATAGCGGCCACGGTTTTGCCGTCGTCGTTGAGGCGCATGTAGAAGGCTTTGATGTCTTTCGGATAGTCCGTTACAATCACCGGCTTTTTAAAATGCTTCTCCACCAGGTAGCGCTCGTGCTCACTCTGCAGGTCGATGCCCCACTTCACGTCATACTGGAATTTCTTCTTTTTGTAATGGTTCGAGTTGAGCAGGATGTCGATTGCCTCGGTATAGGTTACACGCTCAAAGTCGTTGTTCACCACAAACTCCAGCTTCTCGAGCAGCGTCATTTCCTGTCGCTCGTTCTGCGGCTTACTCTTGTCTTCTTCTGTCAGGCGCTGGCCCAGGAACTCGATGTCCTCGCGGTTGTGCTCCAGTGCATAGCGGATGATATACTTGATAAACTCCTCGGCCAGGTCAGCGTTCATCTTCAGGTCATAGAAAGCCATTTCGGGCTCGATCATCCAGAACTCAGCCAGATGACGGGCGGTGTTGGAGTTCTCTGCACGGAAGGTCGGACCGAAGGTATAGATATCACTGAAAGCCATGGCTGCCAGCTCACCTTCCAACTGACCAGATACAGTCAGGTTGGTGGCTTTACCGAAGAAATCCTCTTCGTAGTTCACCTGCCCGTTTTCGGTAAGCGGCGGGTTGGTTGGATCCAGCGTGGTTACGCGGAACATCTCGCCAGCGCCCTCTGCGTCAGAGGCCGTGATAATCGGCGTGTGCATGTATACGAAGCCCTTCTCGTTGAAGAACCTGTGCACGGCAAAAGCCAAAGAGTTGCGCACGCGGAACACAGCTCCGAAGGTGTTGGTACGGAAGCGCAGGTGCGCAATCTCACGCAAAAACTCCAGCGAGTGCGCTTTCTTCTGCAGTGGGTAGGTTTCCGGATCGGCTTTGCCCAGCACTTCGATCGTGTTGGCCATGATCTCGTAAGCCTGTCCCTTGCCCTGCGACTCTACCAGCTGCCCCGTAATAGCTACGGCAGCACCGGTGGTTACGTCCTTCAGGGACTCCTCGCCAAACTTCTCGGCATCGGCTACTACCTGCAGGTTCTGTATCGTGGAGCCGTCGTTCACGGCGATGAAATTCACAAATTTGTTGCCGCGCTTGGTGCGTACCCAGCCCTTCAATAAAACCTCGTTGCCTACACCGGCACCCGTCAGTAGCTCTTTTACTTTTGTGCGTTGCATGTTATTTCTAGTAGCGTAATGTGTCTGAACAAATTATAGGTTAAGGTACCTTTTTCTGCTCTTTAGCAAAAGCAGAAAAAGGTACGTAAAAAAGCGCAAACCAGCGGCCCTAATCTACTTAGGTAAAGTCCTGTAGCAGGCAAGTTGACCACTGTTGGCACCTGGGTGCAGCCCCTTTCCCAATAATCCCTCAAAGTAACGATATTTTAACCTTTTTTGTAAATGCAAGTAAAATTATCCTAAATTTGAAGGTGCACTGACAGGCGCCAAAATCCATTTTCACCCACTATGCAGCGACTCGATTTAAGACAACTCTTATCCCAGAAGTTATCGCCGCAGCAGATACAATTTATCAAGCTGCTGCAGATACCTACTGTTGAGCTGGAGGCACGCATAAAAGAGGAAATGGAGGTCAACCCCGCCCTGGAAGAAGGCCGTGAAGAGCCCGAAAACGAATACAGCGACTCCGAGTCAGATGACTACGACAGCGATGACGACTATGGCAAAGACGAAGTCGACATCAATGACTACCTGAACGACGACGAGATAAGCGGCTACAAGATGCAAGGCGACCGCGGTGGCGATGATGACGATGACCGCGAAATGCCCATCGCCATGTCCACCTCGCTCACCGATAACCTGATGGACCAACTGGGCTTCCTGGAGCTCGACGACAAGCAGTATACAATCGGCATGCAGCTTATTGGCAGCATCGACAGCGACGGGTACATCCGCCGTGACCTGAGCTCTATTGCCAACGACCTGGCCTTTTCGCAGAATGTGATGACCTCCGAAGAGGAGATCGAGCAGGTGCTGCACATGATCCAGACCTTCGACCCGGCAGGTATAGGCGCGCGTGATTTGCCGGAGTGCTTGCTGCTGCAGCTCGAGCGCCGTGAGCAGGACGAGACCATCCGGTTGGCCGAGCGCATCATCAAAGACTCATTTGACGAGTTCACCAAGAAGCACTACCAGAAAATACAGAGCAAGTTTGGCGTGTCGGAAGAAGAGCTGAAAAAAGCCATCGACGTCATCATCAAACTTAACCCGAAGCCAGGTGGCAGCGGTGCCGGCATGACGCGGGTGCAGTACATTATACCTGACTTCATCCTGACGAACGAAAACGGACAGCTGCAGCTTTCGCTCAACTCCCGCAACGCCCCGGACCTGCGCATCAGCCGCTCCTATGCCGATATGTTCGACGCCTACGACAAGTCGGACAAGAAGGACAAGAAGCTGAAGGAGACAGTGGCCTTTGTAAAGCAGAAGCTCGATGCTGCCAAGTGGTTTATCGATGCCATACGTCAGCGCCAGAACACACTGCTGCGCACCATGGAGGCCATCATTAAATATCAGCACGATTTCTTTCTGGAAGGCGACGAAAGTCAATTGCGTCCGATGATCCTGAAAGATATTGCCGAGGAGATCGGGATGGACATCAGTACCGTGAGCCGTGTGGCCAACAGCAAAGCCGTGCAGACTGAGTTCGGTATTTATCCGCTCAAGTACTTCTTCTCCGAAGGGATCGCCACCGATTCCGGCGAAGATGCCAGCAGCCGTGAGGTGAAGCATATTCTCAAAGAGATCATCGACAAAGAGAACAAGCGCAAGCCACTCTCTGACGAAAAGATAGAAAAGCTCCTGAACGACAAAGGCTACAACATAGCCCGCCGTACCGTAGCCAAATACCGCGAGCAGCTCAACATACCGGTAGCACGCCTGCGGAAGGAGCTTTAATAGAATGAATTAATTAATAAGGATGAATAATTAATTAGCCGTTCATTGCGAAGCGTATACCTGTCAGATAACTCAAAAATTTAGTCACTATTCATTCGTCATTAATAATTAGCCTTCCTTGAACCGCTCTCTTGCCCGCTTTTTGTCTGTTGCGTTTCACCCACTGCTGATGCCGACGTATCTGTTCGTCATCATTCTTTACTTTCTGCCAGTTTCCTCTATTTCGCTGCCTTTGCAAAGCCGCTGGATCATACTTGGAATGGTCTTCTTTAGCACCTTCATGGTGCCTGGGCTTGGTGCCTTTGCGATGTTCAAAACCGGCTTTATCGACTCATATGAGATTGACCGGCGTGAGCAGCGCAGCAAACCACTCCTGTTCACAGCCCTTTGCTATGCGGTCACGACTTACCTGTTTTACTCAGAGCCTGTTTTCGATCAGCTTTTCTATTTTGTAATGGCCGTGATCACAGCATCTGTCTTTGTGGCTTGGTTCGTATCCTTTTTCTGGAAGATCAGTGCGCACGGCATCGGACTGGGAGGAGCCTTGGGTGTGCTTCTGCTGGTGAACAAACTGATGCCCGAAGCAGGTTTGATTATGCCTATCATATTGCTGATCCTGGTATCGGGGGCGGTGCTCTCGGCCAGACTGGCGCTGCACGCTCATACCCCGGCGCAGGCCTATACCGGCTTTCTGACAGGGCTTGTACTAGTGCTTATGGCGGGTTTGGTAGCGCTATAGCCGTTTTTGCTCTTCAGGGTGATTATCTATACCTTTGGTTATCTCTACTATAAACAAACGACAACATGAACTACGAGTGCTTGCTATATGATGTGCAGGATGGCATTGCGACCATCACGCTGAACAGACCCGATGTTTTCAACGCCTTTAACGACAAGCAGAGCTACGAGCTGCAGGACGCCCTGAAGCAGGTGACCCGCGACGACAGTGTGCGGGTGGTTATCCTGACGGGTGCCGGCCGGGCCTTCTGCTCCGGGCAGGACCTCAAAGCCATCGCCAGTGCCGACAAGCGTGATCTGTCGGAGTCGCTTGAGAAAAGGTATAACCCGATCATCCGGGCGATGCGAAACCTCCCCAAGCCGATCATCTGCAAACTGAATGGTGTGGCTGCCGGTGCCGGTTGTTCCCTTGCTTTGGCCTGTGACCTGGTAATAGCTTCCACTGCCGCCAGCATGATCGAGGTTTTTGTAAACGTAGGACTGGTGCTGGACTCTGGGTCTTCGTTCTTTCTGCCGCGTGTCGTGGGTTCGCTTAAGGCGTTCGAATTGAGTACGCTGGGCTCCAAAGTAAGCGCTGAAGAAGCACTGCAGCTCGGCATGGTAAACAAAGTGGTAGCGCCTGAAGAACTGGACGCTGCCGTGGCTGAACTGGCCGCCCGCTACGCCGTGGCACCGACCAAAGCCATTGGTCTGATGAAGAAAATGCTTAACAAGTCCTTCAACTCTACTCTGGATGAGATGTTGGATTATGAGGCATACTGCCAGAAAATAGCAGGTAACTCAGCTGACTACAAGGAGGGTGTGACTGCCTTTAACGAGAAGCGCAAGCCGAACTTTACAGGTGCCTAACGCGATACACCTTATAACCTATACCTACTAGCCGGAACTTGTGTCCGGCTTTTTTTATACCCTGAATTTTAGGCCGTTTACCCACGCAGTCAGCCCCTTCACACATATCTGCAGTTATGATAGACGATCAACTACTTGTTATAGTATACATATAGTAGTATTCGAAGGGTAAATTAGCTTAAAATTATGAAAAATCAGTTTCTCCTCATCACGATAGTACTGTTGTGGGTGTTGCTGACGACACCTGTACACGGGCAGGACTGCAATGGCTATATGCTGCTAACTGAAAATGCTGAGTACGAGATACTCAACTACAACCAGCGCAACAAACTCACAGGCCGCATGCTTTACAAAGTAACCGATGTGCGACGCAACGGCAATAAATCGGAGGCTACGGTTCATACCCAGATGTATGACGAGAAGGGCAAAATGGCCAACGAGGGCAGCTATCAGGTAGGTTGTGAAAACGGTTCCATCTGGATAGACATGCGCTCGCTTATGAACCCGGATATGATGGAAGCTTACAAGAACATGGAAGTCAAAATGGAAGGCGACCACATGGACTACCCGGCCTCCCTAAGTCCGGGGCAGCAACTCAAAGACGGCAGCTTCACCATCAATGTCATAGACAAAGGCAGCGGCCAGAACATGAGTACGATCACAATGCAGGTGACAGGACGCACCGTGGGCAACAAAGAGCGGCTGGAGGTGCCGGCTGGTGCATACGAAGGCTTCAAGATAAACCAGGACATGGAGGTGCAGACCCGTGCCATGGGCATGAAAATGCCCGGTACCCGTATGCAAACGGTCGAGTGGTTTGTACCCGGCACCGGCTGGATCAAGTCAGAAACCTACCGCAATGGCAAACTAATGGCTTACAGTGTGCTTAACAAGATCAATAAGTAATCAGAAGGAATAGCCGATCGAGAAATTCAGCTGCGGAGAGGGTCCCACCGTGAAGACGGCGCCTTCATCAGAATGCACCACATGCCCGATGATGTTTTCCCTGATCAGGTCTCCGCCGTTGGTGGCATTGGCAATCTTAACCCGTCCCCCAAGTCCTCCTGACAGTTCTGTGGTAAAGTGTCGGCCCAGCCGGAACTGGTAGCCCAGGTGGTAGCTCAGGTCTATGGCATTCTGGTAGAGCCGGCCTACATACCTGAAATCGGGGTCGCTGGGCGGCACATCCGGCAGGTCAAACACATTACGCTCGAACACAATGAAACGGTAGCTGAACATGGGGCCGTGGAAAAAGCCGAAAGGAGCAGGTTTTTTCTTAGAAGTATAATAACGCTGACTCATCCGGATGCCGATGCCCATCACATCCTTTATATTAGTTGACCAGCCATCGCCCTTCATGTGCAGTTTGTAAAAATAACTCAGTCCGAACTCGTTACTGATACCGGGTGCGCGCACTTTTTCATAAGAAATGAAGACTTCTCCGTAGTGCAGCGGGTGTATCTTGAATACCTTGTCATGGTCCCGGTCAATGTTAGCCATCTCGGCACGATCCTCCCTTTCCTGCTCCGTTACCTGTGCATGGGTTGCGGTACAAATCATAAAACAATAGAAGAATACCAAAGCTGCGGTGGGGCGCAAGGCCAGGAATCGTGTCATAAGGTTTGGCTTAAGAAGGGTTGCAGGCTTGTTTCAGGTATATATCGTTTTATGCCTGAGATGGTTGTAGCCTTTTCCGCCTGTGCTGCATACCTCCTCACTTTAACCCGAAAAATCCTCCAAACAGCGGTTTTTTGACTGTGTCTACTATATTAAAAGCACATAATATAACAACATTGCATTAGGGGCGTATACCAATCTGTTCAAACTATTTTACTATTAACAAGAAATAACACTATGAAAAGAATTGCAACAACAGGATTAATGGCATGTGCCTTTATGTTCGGCACAATGGCCTGTGGCGGCTCGGGCAACGACAGCGTAGAACAGGCACAGGAAGCTACCGAACAGACCTTTGAGGACACTGCCATGGAGGACCGCAGAGTAGAGGCCTCTGAGTTTGTGACCAAAGCAGCCAGCAGCAGCATGATGGAAGTAGAGGCAGGTAAACTGGCGCAGGAACGTGCGACCAACCCACAAGTGAAGGAGTTTGCCGCCATGATGGTAAAGGACCACTCAGCGGCAAATGACGAGCTGCGCACGCTGGCAACCAGCAAAAACATCACGCTGCCTGACAGCATGAGCAACGAGCACATGGACCAGATGCGTGATTTGCGCGACAAGCAAGGCGCTGAGTTTGACAGAAACTATATGGACAAAATGGTGAGCGCGCACGATAGCGACATCAGCATGTTTGAGGATGTAGCAGAAGACGAAAACTACGCAGATGCGGATGTGAAGGCTTTTGCCAGCAAAACACTTCCAAAGCTGCGCCAGCATCGTGATCGTGCCCAGCAGATCAGAGACGCCCTTGGTAATAACTAAGCACTTGCTCTGATTTATTTTATAAAAAGACTATCTTGAGCATCTGCAGCCCTTTTGGTTGCAGATGTTCCTGTTTTAAACCCATGTGTATGATTCGGAAATTTACGGTGTATATGGCGAGCGCCCTGTTGCTGTTGGGCAGCACTTCATGTGGCGGAGACGATAGCATAGAGCAGGCCGCCGCCCAAAGCGTAGAGCAGTTTGAGGCTGCCGGTGTGCAGGGAATGAAAAACGATGCCCTGTTCATAGCAGAGGCCACCAGCGCAAATATGCTGCAGGTGCAGCTCGGCGACCTGGCTTTGGAGAGAGCTGTCAGCCCAGAGGTAAAAGAAATGGCGCAGGAGATGAGCACAGGTCACCGCCGTGTGATGGAAGACCTGCAGGATGTAGCTGTTCAAGGCGAATTTGTGGTGCCGAACGAACTGGGCAGTTCGCATCAGAAGGTATACGACGAGGTAAGTGGTGAAACAGGTATAGGATTTGACCTGGCCTATATCAAGCGTATACGCGAAGAGCACAATCGTTTGTTGAAACGCTACGAAGACATGGCAGAGAACGCAATCAATATGGATGTAAAGCAGTTTGCCTCCAAGCAACTGCCGCTCCTGCGGCAGCACCTGCAGAAGGCCGAAGCACTCGAAGACAGACTCGGAAGCATCTAGAAACGAAAAGTCCGCTGCTATACCTTAGCAGTGGACTTTTCAAATATGCTGAGCTATACCTGATCCTAAGCCTGACCGTTTTCGCGGTAGTGGCTGGTCTTGAGCTCCTCTTTCAGGAAGCGGGCGGTATAGCCTTTACCTTTTTTGACGATTTCCTCTGGCGTGCCGGCAGCCACAATGGTACCGCCGCCCTCGCCGCCTTCTGGCCCAATGTCGATGATCCAGTCGGCTATCTTGATCAGATCGAGGTTGTGCTCAATAATCAGCACCGAGTTGCCTTTGTCAGTCAATTTGTGCAGCACCTCGCTCAAATGCTCAATGTCCTGGAAGTGCAGACCCGTCGTTGGCTCATCCAGAATGTAGAGCGTTTTACCCGTATCTTTCTTAGAGAGCTCCGTTGCCAGTTTCACACGCTGCGCCTCACCGCCTGATAGGGTAGTCGCCTGCTGACCGAGGGTAATGTAACCTAAGCCCACCTCGTTGAGTGTCTGTATCTTACGCAGTATGCGCGGTTGACTCTCAAAGAACTCCACTGCCTGCTCTACCGTCATGTCCAGCACATCGGTGATGCTCTTTCCTTTGAAGCGCACTTCCAGCGTTTCGCGGTTGTAGCGCTTGCCTTTGCAGACTTCACATGGCACGTACACGTCCGGCAGGAAGTTCATTTCGATCGTGCGCATACCCGCACCTTCGCAAGCCTCGCATCGGCCACCCTTCACGTTAAACGAGAAACGACCTGGGTTATACCCTCTGATCTTGGCCTCCGGCAGTTGCGCGAACAGCGTACGAATATCGGTAAACACACCCGTATAGGTAGCTGGGTTGGATCGTGGCGTACGACCGATCGGTGATTGGTCTACTTCAATCACTTTGTCAAGATGCTCCAATCCTTCAATTTTCTTATAAGGAAGTGGGTCACGCTTGGCCCGGAAGAAGTGTGTGTTCAGGATAGGATAGAGCGTATCATGTATGAGCGAGGACTTGCCACTGCCCGACACACCGGTTACGCACACCATTTTGCCGAGTGGCAGTTCCAGTGTCACGTTTTTCAGGTTATGGCCGGTAGCCCCCTTTAGTTTCAGTACTTCACCCGTGCCCGGACGCTTCACACGCGGCACGGCTATTCCCCGGCGGTTACTCAGGAAGTCGGCGGTGGTGGTGCCGGCTTTCATCATGTCTTCTGGCGTGCCGGCGGTTACCACCTGCCCACCGTGTATACCTGCGCCCGGACCAATGTCCACCACGTAGTCAGCCTGCAGGATCATGTCCTTGTCGTGCTCCACCACAATAATGGAGTTACCCAAATCGCGGAGGTCCTGCAGGGCTTTGATCAGGCGCTCGTTGTCGCGTTGGTGCAGACCGATGCTCGGTTCATCCATGATGTAAAGCACACCCACCAGCTGCGTACCGATCTGGGTAGCCAAGCGTATACGCTGACTCTCGCCACCCGACAGTGTTTTCACAGGACGGTGCAGACTCAGGTAGTCCAAGCCAACATCCAGCAAGAAGCCTATACGTTTGCGGATCTCTTTGAGGAGTTCCCGGGCAATCACATTCTGGCGCTCGTTCATGCGGTCTTCCACTCCCTCAAACCAGGCAGCCAGTTTGTTGATATCCAGCACCGAGAGCTCACCTATATTCGTATCAGCTATCTTGAAGTGCAGGGATTCTTTTTTGAGTCTATAACCATTACATTCCGGGCAAGTGGTGGTCTGCGCAAAATCCTCTACCCAAGAGCGGATGTTGTCGGAGTCCGATTCCATCTGTCCTTTCAAGAAGTTCACGATGCCCTCAAACTCGACCACATAGTTGCCTTTTTTAGTATTCACTTCCAGCTCTTCTTCCAGGCCATAAAGCAACACCTTTAGCACATCCTCCGGCAGGTCTTTGATCGGCGTCGAAACCGACACCTTGAAATGCTTGAAAAGGGCCTCGATCTGCTTGAAGATCCAGATGTCTCGGTACTCACCCAATGGAGCTATACCTCCGCGACGAATGCTCAGACTCTTGTCAGGTATAACCGACTCCTCTGTGATTTCCTGTATCTCACCCAGGCCATTGCACACCGGGCAGGCACCGTAAGGGGAGTTGAACGAGAAGGAGTTCGGTGCCGGATCGTCATAGGCTATACCTGTGGCAGGATCCATGAGGTGGCGTGAGAAGAAGTGCGTCTTGTCGGCATCCACATCCAGGATCAGGACTGTGCCCTTGCCATGCGTGAGCGCATTCTGGATAGAACCTGACAAACGGAAGCGGTCTTCCTCCTTCACTACGATCTTGTCGATCACGATCTCGATGTCGTGAATTTTATAGCGGTCCACCTGCATCTTCGGAGCGATCTCCATCAGTTCGCCGTCCACACGGGCACGGATAAATCCCATCTTGCGGATCTGCTGGAACAGCTCGCGGTAGTGGCCCTTACGGCCTTTCACCACCGGCGCCAGTACCACGATGCGCTTGCCGTCGAAGTTCTCCAGAATGTGGTTTACGATCTGGTCGTCGCTCTGGCGCACCATTTTCTCACCGGTGACATAGCTATACGCCTCGGCCGTACGGGCCCAGAGCAGTCGCATGAAGTCGTAAATTTCGGTGATGGTGCCTACTGTGGAGCGCGGATTGCGGCTCGTGGTCTTCTGCTCGATGGAGATCACCGGCGAAAGGCCTTCTATCTTGTCCACGTCAGGTCGCTCCAGTCCGCCCATAAACGAGCGGGCGTAAGCCGAAAAGGTTTCCATGTAGCGGCGCTGTCCTTCGGCGTATATAGTGTCGAAAGCCAGCGAGGACTTACCCGAACCACTAATGCCGGTAAAAACGACCAGCTTGTAGCGGGGCAGCTTGATGGAAATGTTTTTGAGATTATGTTCGCGGGCACCGTATACTTCGATCTGCTGTGTTTCTCCGTTCTCAGAGAAGGCAGTGGCGGTGCCGGTTGCTGTGTCTTGCGCTTGATTAAAAGCCATTCAGGAATGCTTGATTTTAAATAGCAAAGGTACAAAAATATCAGCTCCTCCGGACTCGAAGATGCTAACCCTTCTTAACAGAGATCAGCGCTAAATGGTTTAGCTTTTAGCAATTATCCTTAGCTTTTACCTTAATCTATGTTTCCGTAGCGTGATGCCTGTTTTTCGTGAAGTTCCTCGTGGTGGTGGCTTGTGGGTTCGTAGTCCTGCCGATGGCGTTGGATCAGTTTCTGCTTATTCAGGTAGCGTACAAAGCTATACACAGCCAGTAGTATCCCGATCGGCATCAGGGTAAGCCCGATCAGCTCCATATACACGTGCTGCGAAAACTTAATAGCGGCAAAACCACCGGCTATGAGCGCAATGGCCGTTCGGAAGTAAGCCATCAGGGTACGCTCGTTGGCGAAGATGGTGCGCTGTATGGCCATCTCGTCCCGTATCTCCGAGTTTTTCTTCTCGAGCTTCTGGATTTTCTTCTTCAGCTTTTTGATCTCGTCTTGTTCCGGCGCCTGCATTTTTTCGCTTTTTGAGAAATATACGAAACTAATGCGAGGGAAGGCATAGCTGTCAGCTTTTGTAAAGTCATCGGTTGAGTCTCGAATAACGGTTTCTATCACGTTGAAGGCTGCTTGCCGTTTTCGCCGGGCTGTAGCAGGTCATCGTGTGCCCGCTCGTGTTCATGACTGGTAGGGCAGTAACCCTGGTGGTGATTCTCAATGATACGCTGCTTGTGTCTATACCTGATAAAGCTGTAAACACCCAGTATAATGCCGATGGGAATCAGGATGACGCCAATAATCTCCAGGTACAGGTCATCGGAAAGCTTGATGGCCACAAAACCACCTACTGATATGGTCATGGCCGTGCGCAGGTAAGCCATCAGGGTACGTTCGTTGGCGAAGATGGTGCGTTCCGCCGCCATGTGGTCACGTATCTCCGCGTTTTTCTGCTCCTGCACTTTCAGCTTCTTCTTGAGCTTTTTGATCAACTCTTTGTCCGCGTCTGACATAGGCTTAGGCTCTCTTGTTATTATGTACGATTCTCTAGGACTTAGGTAATAGCTATCCTGCCAAAGCTTTTAAATTCAAGGACATCCTAAATTTTCAAATTCAATGTTAAAACTATATATTGCTAAGGTGCAAAGTGGTCATATTTTATACCTGCTGCGCACATACGCCAACCGCACCTCCGTTTTATGAAAAGACGCTACCACTATTTTCTGCTCGCAGTACTGATGCTATTGTCAGGCTATACCTGGGCGCAGGACTCCGGGCAGATACGCATCACGGCCAACTATCAGAACCAGCCCCTGAAGGCAGTGCTGCAAGACCTGCAGCAGAAGCACAGACTGCGCGTGTTTTACCAGCACGACTGGGTGGAAGGTATACAGGTGACCCAGACCTTTGAGCAGGAGCCACTCATAAGTGCTTTTCAAAGACTTTTGGAAAAAGCCCAACTGTCGTTTGTGCTGTACGATGACCGCACCGTGGTGCTGGTGCCTCTTTCTGCGGCTTCCATTTTTCGGGCCGATACAGTGACGTCAGGGGCAGCAGCTGCAGGGCAGGCCGCTGAGCGCATTGTGACGCTGAGCGGACAGGTGCGCAGTGCCAAAACAGGCGAGCCTTTTATAGGAGCCACCGTGCTGCTCGTGGAAACTGGAAAAGGCACTGTTGCCGACGAGCAGGGCAGGTATACCTTGTCGGTGCCGGCAGGTAACTATACCTTGCGGGTGCGGGCCATCGGCATGGTGGAGGACCAGCGGCGGGTTGGCCTGCAGCAGAGCCGCACCATGAATGTCGAGCTGTTTGAAGTAAGCAACCAGCTGCGGGAAGTAGAGATATCGGCCAAAGCACCGGACCATAATGTGGAGAGTTTGGAGATGGGTGTGGCACGCCTATCAATACAGGAAGTGCGCAAGATGCCTAACTTCCTGGGAGAGGTGGACGTGTTGCGGAGCGTAATTGCGCTGCCCGGCGTGACCACCGTAGGGGAGGGGGCCAGCGGCTTCAATGTGCGCGGAGGCAGCATCGACCAAAACCTGATCCTGCAGGATCAGGCGCCGCTTTTCAGTGCGTCTCACCTCTTCGGCTTCTTCTCAGTTTTCAACCCGGACATGGTGCAGGATGTCACCTTGTATCGCGGCGGTATACCTGCCAAGTATGGCGGGCGCATCTCGTCGGTGCTGGACGTGGAGCTAAAAGAGGGCAACAAGAAAGCGCCGATCCTGAGCGGAGGCATCGGTTTGTTGGCCAGCCGCCTGATGGTGGAAGGGCCGCTGCTGAAAGACAAAGCGTCATTTGTGCTAGGCGCTCGTGGCGCTTACCCGGGGCTGGCACTGCGCTATGTGCCTGACAAGTCCGTGCGCGACAGCGACGGCTATTTTTATGATTTCAATGCCAAGGTCGACTATACGATCAGTGCCAAAGATCAATTGATGGTGTCAGGCTACCTGAGCCGCGATGGTTTCCGTTTTGGGGCTGATACCACCTATACCTGGGGCACCGCCACCGCGACTGCCCGCTGGAACCATACCTTCAATGACAAACTCCTGTCGAGCGTAACGGGCGTGGTGGGTGACTATGACTATGGCGTGGAGGCCGAAACAGAGCCCTTCAGCTATACCTTGGACTCAGAGATAAAGTACAAACAGATTAAGGCAGACCTGAACTACGAACCTACTGTGCGGCATAAGATGGGCCTGGGCGCCTCGTCCTCCTGGTATGAATTTAGTCCAGGTACCCTGACGCCCGGCTCAGAGCTGTCCAGTCTGCTGCCTGTCAGCATGCCGCGGGAGCGCTCCGTTGAAGCCGCGCTATACCTGGATCACGAATACGCCCTTAGCCCAAGAATCTCGGTTAGCTACGGACTACGCTACTCTTCATACTATAACCTGGGTCCGGGCGATGTGTACGTGTACGATCCGGAGTCGCCACGCCGTGAGTCTACTATTATTGATACACTGAGCTACAGCAATGGCGGCGTTATTCAGCAGTATGGTAACTTTGAGCCACGTGCTTCCCTTAAAATAAGCCTGGGCGAAAATAGCTCAGTGAAGCTGGGCTACAACCGCATGGCGCAATACATTCACCTGATATCTAATACAGCGGCCGCCTCCCCGGTGGATATCTGGAAAACGAGCAACCCGAACCTGCGCCCGCAGATTGGCGATCAGGTGGCGCTTGGCTTCTTCAAAAACCTGCAGGACAATACCATTGAACTCTCGGCGGAAGCCTATTACAAAAAGCTGCACGACCTGGTAGAGTATAAAGACGGTGCCCGGCTCCTGCTCAACAACACACTGGATGCGGACCTGTTGCCAGGCGAGGGCAAAGCTTACGGGCTGGAGCTGATGATGCGCCGCAAGGGTAAAAAGCTGACCGGCTGGGCAAGCTATACCTACTCCAGATCGCTCCGCCGCGTGAACGGCCCTACGTCTGAAGAGCGCATCAACAACGGCAATTTCTTCCCGGCCAACTTCGACAAACCGCATGACCTTACCTTGGTCATGAACCAGCAGTTGACCCGCCTGATCAGTCTGTCAGCCAACTTTACTTACAGCACCGGCAGACCGATTACTTATCCGGAGTCAGTTGGCTACATCGACGGATTGCTGATCGTGAACTATAGCGATCGCAACCAGCACCGCATACCGGACTACCACCGCCTGGACCTGGCTTTTGTGATAGACGGTACCAACAAGCGAAACGCCAACTGGGTGAGCAGCTGGGCCTTCTCGGTATACAACGTGTACGGGCGCAAAAACCCTTATTCGGTCTTCTTCAAACCAGCCTACGGCGGCACTGTTCCACAGGCCTACAGACTATCGGTGATCGGCTCGGCAGTACCAGCCATTACTTACAATTTCAAGATCACACGATGAAGAGGCTAATCAGAAGGAGATATTCAAACAGGGGACAAGCAACTAAACTATACCTGGAAATGCAGATCAATTTTCAAAAATACCGGCTTTGGACCATGCTCCTCATCATGGTTTGTCTACAGGCCTGCGTAGATCCTTTAGAGCTCCAGATCGAAGCCGGGGAGCCGAAGCTTGTCGTGAGCGGCATGGTGACAGACCATAATGATTCAACACTGAATAAAGTTACGCTTTCCTGGACAGCCGATTTCGATAGCGAAAACCAGCAGGTACTCGTGAAGCGGGTCTTAGGGGCCGCTGTAACTTTACACGACAACCAGGGCAACAGCATGCCTCTGCATGAGAGACATAGAGAAGGGGTTTACTACTTGGCCCCAGCCGATTATCAGGTAGAACAGGGTAGGGCTTACGCCTTGCATATCGTGCTGCCTGACGGCAGGGAATATGCGTCGCGGCCTGAACTGATACGCCCAGTGCCGCCTATACAAGGTATAAGTTATGAATTCAAGCAGTTTATTGATGTGGTGCGCAATTCGGCTGGTATGCTGGTAGAGCGGCGTTCAGTGGGCTTCGAGGTAAAGGCACAGGTGCAGGACCCATCTGAGCGAGGCAATTACTACCGTTGGGACACAGAGGGCGTGTTCGAGTTTTATACCAATGTAGGTGATGCACCCATACCTGCGAGATGCTGGTCCAATATGGGTAGTATTAACACCAAAGTAGTGACAAGTGACGACAGGTTGGTGAATGGCCGCTATTTTGAGCAGCCGGTGGTGGTCGTGCCGGCCGACATCCCAACCAAATACCGCATCAAGATCAGGCAGTTTTCGCTCACGGCCGGTGCGCACGAGTTTCTCCGACTTTTTAACCAGCAGCAGACGAGCGTGGGCAGTATTTTTGATCCGCCTCCGGCACGTATCAATGGCAATCTGTACAGCCTTACAAACCCAGAAGAACAGGTGATCGGCTATTTCAGCGCCTCGGCTATGACGGAAGATTTTATCGTGATCCGACGGCAGCTGTATGCGCCCTTTCCGGGTCTCCCTTACGAGCCGCCTGTTGGTGATTGTCGCTATACTTTCCTATATCCGAATGTGACGAATGAACGGCCAATCGGCTTCTAATCCTTTAATTTGATCAGATGCATTTACAGGATAACAGCATGCAAAAACTGATAACAAAGCTATTGCTGGCTGCAGCTCCCATGCTGGCCCTCCCAGCCTTTGCGCAGCAGGAGCAGGTTGCCAAAGTAGCTGCCGCCCAGGTACAGCGCCAGCTCTCAGACGAGCAGGTGCAACTGGTACACAGTCAGCCCTGGTACATGGCAGGCGAGCGCTTCTGGTATAGTGCTGCTGTACGCAAAAACTCCACTGCTCCCGCCAGTCGGGTGCTTTATGTAGAGCTGCTGGATGCAAAAGGCAGCACCCTGATCAACCAGCGACTGGTGCTGGAGGATGGAAAAGCGCAAGGAGACTTCCTGTTGCCTGAAAACATGCCTTCGGGTAGCTATACCTTACGGACTGCCACCAACTGGATGCGAAACTTCAGTACGCAACAGCATTGGCAGGAGCAGCTCACCATTGTCAACCCGAACGAAGTAAAGGCGCTGGAAGGACGTGCGGTAACAGCTAGACCCCTGCAGGTACGATTTTTACCTGAGTCCGGTATCTGGCCGGCGGGAGTGCCTACCAAAATAATAGCGACTGTGACTAATGCCGCAGGTATAGGTATAGCCGCACAAGGGATAGTGGCTGATACCGCCGGACAAACGCTTGCCTCTTTTAAAAGCGACGAGTCAGGTATAGCCGTGTTTAGCCTGACAGCCACTGAGCAGCAGGAACTGGTAGCACAAGTACAGGCATCTGACTACGCACCACAGCAGGTAGCGCTCCCGAAACCAAAGAAACAGAGCGTAGGATTGGCAGTTGGGAAAGTAAGCCCGATAGGTATACAGGTAAATGTGCAGGGGCAGTCAACTGTAAGTCATGTACTGGTGGCCGCATCGGGAGGCAAGGTATACTTTGCACAGCACGTGACGGGAGCAGAGCAGTTCACCGTGCCGTGGGCAGATGCAGCGCAACCACAGTGCAGGTTGCTACTGCTCAACACTGGCGGTTTGGTAGAAGCTGAGCAGCGCATTGCGATGCCGCGCGCCGCAGGTATAGAACTACAGGCCGACCGCCAGCAGTATGGTACCCGCCAGCAGGTAACCGTTACCGTGAAAGGGCTGCCGGCCGGTGCCTGGCTCTCGACCTCCGTCGCCGAGCGACGAGCAGCACTTCAGCAACCTGGTGGCTTTGTTGCTGCAAATGAACTGCGGCTGGAACACGAGACCGACCGGGAACTCTGGGAGGCCATCGCGAAAAATGAAACAGAAGCCCGTTTCGCACGGGAGCCCTTGGTGGAACCCGTACGGCAGGAAGGCGTGAAGGGACCATTTCAGCAGGAGACTTTTGCCAAGCAGCTAGACACAGCTTTTGTGCAGGCTCTGCCCTCACATGTCATAAGCGTTGCGAAGAAATACTATACCCGTACTAATATCCAGGACATCTATGGCCTGACAGAACCTCATGCGGCCTCTCCACTGCCACGTTTGCCTGCCGACAGGGTGTTCAAGCTGGATGACTACGTTGCTTTTCAGGATGTAGAGGAGGCTATCCGGGAAGTGAGCACCAACCTCCGCATGCGCAAGAAAAAGGGTAAGCAAACCGTGCGGCTGCTTTACGTGGCCCCCGGAACCAAGCGCATGATGAAGGACGAACCGCTATACCTGCTGGACGGCGTCATCTTGGAGAATATGGACGAGATCATGGCGCTTGACCTGAACGACATCGCCTCTATCGAGATAGCCTGGTCTGAGGAGAAGCTGTATGCCGGCAACTTGGGACGTCTGGTAGACAATGGCATGTTTGCCATCTACACCAAAAGTGGTGAGGCCCGGGAGCGACTAAAAGCGAAGGGCCTGCCTGTGCTGTATGAACAATACAACTTGCCCCGCAACTTTGTAATGCCGGCCGCTGCCTCTAACGACGCGGCGCAGGCTCAACTGCCAGACTTCCGGCAACAGCTTTATTGGCAGCCATACCTGCAGGTCGGAGCTGACGGAAATGCCACCTTCACGTTTTATACCTCCGACGAGACAGGAGTATTTGAGATACGGGTGCAGGGGCAAACAGCCGAGGGCAAACCTGTAAGCGGAAGCACTTCAATTGAGGTGAAACTGTTAAACTGAAAGCCAAAGAAAGGCTAAACTGAGGTAAGGGTTCTGCTTATGCATATTCTCGTCATAGAGTCACATCGATACCGGTAGTTGACAGACTGACATCTACTAAAAGCAGTATATATCTGCATAAAAAAAGCGCCCTACTGGAGAACAGTGGGGCGCTTTTTTGTGAGTGCTTTTCTCTTAGAAGTTCGGAGACAGCAGGTATTTGCTGTAGAACTCGTCGATCACTTTCACGGCTTCCGTTGGGTCATCCACGATGTGCACCAGGTCCAGGTCCTCGGGGCTGATGTTGCTCTCTACTTTCAGCATTACATCTTCAACCCACTGCATTAGACCGCCCCAGTACTCGCGACCTACCAGTACGATTGGGAATGCGCCGATCTTCTTGGTCTGGATCAGCGTGATGGCCTCAAACAGTTCGTCGAGTGTACCGAAGCCACCCGGCATTACGATAAAGCCCTGCGCATACTTCACGAACATTACTTTGCGCACAAAGAAATAGTCGAAGTTGATGAGCTTATCAGAGTCGATGTAAATGTTGTTGAACTGCTCGAATGGCAGCTGGATGTTCAAACCCACAGACTTACCGCCCTCGGAATGCGCGCCTTTGTTACCTGCTTCCATAATACCCGGGCCACCGCCCGTGATTACGCCATAACCATGGCGCACCAGCTTGGCTGCGATTTCCTCAGCCATGACGTAGTATTTGTGCGTGTTCTTGGTGCGGGCTGATCCGAAAATAGAAACGCAAGGACCGATTTTAGCCAGTTTCTCAAAGCCTTCCACGAATTCCGACATTACCTTGAAGATCTGCCAGGAGTCAGCGATCTTGATCTCGTTCCAGTCCTTATCTACAAAGGCCTGGCGGATCTTTACATCCTCTTCAGATGCCGGGGGAGCTGAAACCTGACCGGCTTCACGCAGGTCAGTAATGGATTTTGCTTTATTTTCGTTTACGTCCGGGTTCAGAATAGTCTGTCCGCTGCCGCTGTTGTGTGACTCGTCGTTGAGTTTCGTTTTGCTTGTCTTTCTAAGCTTTGTCATAATTCTTTCTTCGTCTTCTTCAGGAGGCAGGCCTCCTGCGGCGCACTCACGGTGAGGCGCCTTCTTCTGTTTAATAAATAATTTTAAGGGTGTGTGTCTGCAGCGTGGAGAAGAAAACTATGCAGTCACGGTTGTGTCTTTCTTTATTTGGAGCGAATCGCAATTACCGGATCCAGGTTTGAAGCAAGTACCGCCGGAATGATCCCCGACAGCATACCTATGACCGCCGATACGCCCAGGCCCAGTATAATGTTGCCTGCCGAGAGCGAAATCTTCATCATGTCCTGCGGTATAAGCGTGAGCAGGAACACGAGCAGGATGCCGATGCCACCGCCAATAATGCTCAAAAATACTGACTCAAACAAGAACTGGAATAGAATGAAATAGTTTTTAGCGCCCAGTGATTTTTGTATGCCGATGATGTTGGTTCTTTCCTTTACAGACACGAACATGATGTTGGCGATGCCGAAGCCGCCCACCAGTATGGCAAAACCACCAATCACCCAGCCCGCCAGGCCAACTACCTGGAAGAAACCTGAGATGGCTTGAGTGGCCATTTCGGGTCGGTTAATGGCAAAGTTGTCTTCGTCGCGGGGCTTCAAACCCCGGATGTTGCGCATCATGCCGCGTACTTCGTATTCCAGTTCCTGTAAGCCTATGTCCTCTTCGCGGCCTTTTACAGCAATAGTGGAGCCGATGCCATTAGGTCCGGTCGCGTACATCTTGCTGAAGGTGCCATAAGGTATTATGCCCATCTGATCGAAGTTAGGCATGCCAAACATGCTTTCGCCCTGTTTCTCCATCACCCCGATTACCGTGAACTTATGCCCACTTACGCGGAGTTCCTGCCCAATGGCTGGCTGGCCTGGGTATAGCGTATTGGCTACCTCATCGCCTATGATCATCACATTGCGGGCTGCATCCACCTCCTGCGGTATGAAATAGCGGCCTTCTGCCACCGGAATCTCTGTTACTTTATTGTAGTCGAAGGTGACGCCCATCAGGCCGGCATCTCTGAAATTGTTATTGCGGTGCTTAAACAAGCTGCGTCCTTTGTTGGCAAAAATAGCCACGCCGGCATCGTTGGTTAGGTTGCGGTCCAGTAAGCGGAATTCGTGGGTGTTTGGTTGTGGACGCTTGAAATATTTCCACCAAGGATATTCGCCGCCAAAACTCCAGGGCCACTTCTCTACATACAGTACCTTGTCGCCAATGAAACTCATACTGTCGCGCACGTTGCGTTCAAGCGAGTCCACCAGTGTAAACACCGATATGATAGCGAAAATACCTATTGTTACACCCAACAGGGAGAGGATCGTTCGGAGCAGGTTCGCGCGAAGGGCTTGCCATGCAAATCGGAAACTTTCGGCGATAAGGCGTAGGTAGATCATAGTTTGGCGTACAGCAAAGTAATTTTCTTAAAAGTAAGAATATTTCGGGCAAACTAAGTAAATTTGCGGTTTGATTTTTTAATTGTATCATGGGTATGTCTTCTTGAATTTTAGGGAAGAAGATATAGGATTTGATACAGGCCGTTCTAAGTCAGCACGATTTATACCGTAATATAAAAAGTATGAAGTTATCAGAATTTAAGTTTGAGCTACCTGAAAGCCTGCTAGCCACACATCCATCCGCTAACCGCGACGAATCGCGCATGATGGTGGTACACCGCGACTCGGGCAAAATTGAACACCGCGTGTTCAAGGACATCCTGGAGTATTTCGATGAAGGTGATGTGATGGTAGTGAATGACACCAAGGTATTCCCGGCCCGCCTGTATGGCAACAAAGAGAAAACCGGTGCCAAGATCGAAGTGTTCCTGTTGCGCGAACTCAACAAGGACATTCACCTGTGGGACGTGCTGGTAGACCCGGCCCGTAAGATCCGCGTAGGCAACAAACTGTACTTCGGCGACAGCGACCTGGTTGCCGAGGTAATCGACAACACCACTTCCCGCGGCCGCACGATCAAGTTCTTGTTCGACGGTCCGGACGAAGAGTTCTATAAGACCATCAACGAGCTGGGTGAGACGCCACTTCCAAAATACATCAAGCGTGAAGCTGAGCCGGAAGACAAAGAGCGTTACCAGACAGTGTACGCCAAAAACGTAGGTGCCGTAGCCGCTCCAACAGCTGGCCTGCACTTCACGAAAGAAGTACTGAAGCGCCTTGAGATCAAAGGAGTGGATGTGACGCCGCTTACACTGCACGTTGGCCTGGGTACTTTCCGCCCTGTGGACGTAGAAGACCTGACCAAGCACAAGATGGACTCTGAGAACTTCATGGTGCCAAACGACACGGCAGAACTGGTAAACAAAGCGCTGGACAACAAAAAGCGTGTTGTGGCCATCGGTACAACGACCATGCGTGCGCTGGAGTCGTCAGTTTCGGCCAGCAACCGCCTGAAGCCTAACGAGGGCTGGACAGATCGTTTCATCTTCCCTCCGTATGACTTCAAGATCGCCAATGCACTGGTTACAAACTTCCACATGCCGGAGAGCACGCTGCTGATGATGACAGCTGCCTTTGGTGGATACGAACTAGTGATGAAAGCCTACGAAGAGGCCGTGAAAGAGAAGTACCGCTTCTTCAGCTACGGCGACGTAATGCTGATTCTGTAGTAGCAGGTATAAGATTTAGAAAAGCCCCGACCCTCCAAAGTCGGGGCTTTTTGCTTTATTTGCAGCTTCATTTAGTTCGCAACTAAGCCGAAAAAGTATGTTAGCGCCGGATCCTGATAACACATACCCGCTTCCGCATCACCATAATTTGGTTTTTCTGAAGAACATCATCCAGAATCCGAATATCATAGTCGGAGATTATACCTATTATCATGATCTGGATGATCCGCATAATTTCGAAAGAAACGTACTCTATCATTTCGACTTCATAGGGGATAAGCTTCGGATCGGGAAGTTCTGTGCCATTGCCTCCGGTGTAAAATTTATCATGAATGGTGGCAATCACGAAACCAGGCCAATCTCCACTTTCCCTTTTGCTATCTTCGGGAATGGCTGGGAAACAGCTGATGGCGGAGCAGGCGCCCCGTCGAAATACCCCCACAAAGGAGATACGGTAGTAGGAAACGATGTCTGGATCGGTTATGAAGCTGTGATCATGCCTGGTGTGAAAATCGGGAATGGTGCCATCGTGGCAACTAAGGCCGTTGTGACCAAAGATGTGCCGGACTACGCCATTGTAGCAGGCAACCCAGCGCAGGTTGTTAAAATGCGTTTTACGGAAAGTGAAGTTGCGCAATTGCTCCAAATTGCCTGGTGGGACTGGAGCGTTGAAAAGATTACCCGGAACCTGTCTGTTATAAACGCGGCAGATATCAGGCAACTGGCTCACTGCCAATGATTCAAAACCTCTACTCAATACACAAACCTATCCTATGGAGAAAGCTTTGCAACAATACGCCATTATCGTAGCCGGTGGCACAGGCAGTCGCATGCAGCACAGTCTGCCGAAGCAGTTTATCGAACTTGCCGGCAAGCCGATACTGATGCACACGATTGAGCGGTTCTATACCTACAACGCCGACATACGCATCGTCGTGGTGTTGCCGGAGGACCAGTTGCAGGTATGGCGGAACCTTTGCAAGCAGCATAAGTTTCCTGTTTTCCATATGACAGTGCCGGGGGGCAAGACACGCTTTGGCTCTGTGAAAAATGGCCTGGCGACAGTGCATGGCGAGGCCTTGGTAGCGGTGCATGACGGCGTGCGACCGTTTGTAAGTTCTGCCACAATTAAAGCAGCCTTTGAGAGCGCAGCTGATGCGGGAGCTGCCGTGGTGGCTGTGTCTCCTAAAGACTCTATTCGGGAACTGACCGAGGGCGGGAGCCAGGCTGTGCCACGCACCAGGTATAAACTCGTGCAAACCCCGCAGTGCTTCAAAGCCAGCCTTTTGCGGAAAGCGTACGAACAGCCCGAGCAGGAGTGCTTTACCGACGATGCTTCTGTTGTAGAGCAGCTGGGCGCAGGTATAGCCCTGGTAGAGGGTAGCTATAGCAATATCAAGATCACAACGCCCGAAGACCTGCTGTTGGCTGAAGTGCTCGTGAAGCAGTTCGATCCGGCATCTTAGCGGACAATGCGCTGCGCTTCCAGAAATTCCTGGTTCTGCTGCACTGTTTCAGGTGAAAGCGACTCTAGATTAGGATCTGGCTTGGACAGGTTAAGGAGATAGCCTTGCATGGGCAGCAGGTTGTAGAGGTCATGTGTTATGCAGAACAGCGTTTTGCCTTTTTGCTGTACCCACTGCTGCAAAAGGTGGAATACCTGCTTCTTATAATAAACATCTAGCTGCTGGGTGGGCTCATCGAGCAGCACCACATCTGCGTCCTGTAGCATCAGCTGCGCCAGCCACACCATTTGCTGCTCACCTCCCGAAAGCGTAGTAAAGTCCTGCTCCTGCAGGTGTGTCAGTTCCAGTTGCGCCAGCGTCGCGCGGGCCAAAGCATAATCCTGTGCGGTATAATTCTCAAAAAAGCTCTTTCTCCTGAAAAGGCCCATCACAACCAGGTCAAGCACGCTGATCGAGAAAGAAACGATGTTTTTTTGGGGGAGGTAGGAGAGAAGGCCGGATGCCGCTGCGTCTTTGGAACTTCGTAAGTCATGGCCGTGCAGCAGGAGCTGCCCCTGGTAAGGTATCTTTTGCTGAAAGGCCCGGAAGAGGGTTGTCTTGCCGGCTCCGTTGTGACCAACAATAGCTACAAATGCCTGTGAAGGCACAGAAAAAGAAAGGTTGCGGATCAGAGTACGATGCTCATAACCCGCAACCAGATTTTTTACTTCAACGATGTTTTTCAATGAGTAATGAATAGTGAAGAATGAATAATATAAAGTCAATTACTCATTATCCATTATCTAATTAGTCATGAATTAGTACTCGTCTTCGTTGAACATGAAGTCTTCCTTGGTAGGATAGTCAGGCCAGATCTCCTCGATGTTCTCGTAAGGCTGCCCGTCATCTTCAAGTGCCTGCAGGTTTTCTACCACTTCCATAGGCGCGCCTGAGCGAATAGAGTAATCGATCAGCTCGTCCTTAGTGGCTGGCCAAGGTGCGTCCTCCAGGTATGATGCTAATTCCAGTGTCCAATACATAGTATGTGTCTCCTTAATCTAAATGGCGTTGAAAAAAATAGTTCGCAAAAGTATGAATTAATTCACAAACTAAAATTTTTTTGAAATATTTATTGCTTTTTGTGATTGTTTTTACCAAAACAACGCAAATACACCGTAAATGTTCATTTTGAGTCAAATTTTTTTGACCCTACTTTTTCGCTGCAATTTGCCCTGATTGGGCTGTATGTAAATATAAAAAGCGCCTGCCGCATTCGCAACAGGCGCTTCCTCAAAAAATATAGGTAAATCTGAATTTTTCTATTTATTAATCGTGCTGAGCTGCTCTTGGAACATCTCGATCAGGGCCTGCTTAGTCTTGATCTTACGGTTGAAGTTGCGGATCTTGCCCAGAAGCATGTTGCGGAACGAGTCATTGCTTGGCGCTTCGCTCAGTTTGCCGAGGTTCGTTTCAAGCACTTCCAACTCCTGACGGTCCGACTTGATGAAGTCGCGCAGCGCGTTGATACGGGCATGCAAGCCCTCTTCGTGGCTATAGGTTTCGTTGGCGTTCTGCTGGCGCTTGCGGATATAGTGCTCCAGGCTGCTCATTTCAAATACGCGGTCGCAGGCTTTGATGAAACGCTCCCAGATGGCATCTGAAACATCAGGGCGAACAGGTCCTACTTTTTTCCACTCTGCCTGCAGTTCTTTGGCGCGCCTCACGGCATCGTTGAGGCTGTTGTGCTGCAGCAACTGCTCGGCCTGGCTTACCAGTTCCTGCTTGCGCTCCAGGTTCGTGTCGTAATACTTCTCTTTTGAGTCGGCCTTTTCGTTCGTGATCTTTACTTTGAGTCGCTCAAAAAAGTGGTTGTGCGCTTTTCTGAACTCAGTCCACAGCTTGTTGGTGGTGGCACGCGGCAGCGATCCTCCAATCTGTTTCCATTGCGTCTGCAGGTCTTTCAGCTTGGCTGTGGTTGCTTCCCATTCTTCAGAGTTTTGCAGTGCTACCGACTTGGCGATCAGGTCTCTATACCTATCGTAAGTGCGGTTCTGCATTTGTTTCTTATCATTGAAGAAAGACTTCTTGCGCTCAAAGAAAGCCTCCAAAGCAGTTTTAAAGCGTTCTTCGATCTCGTCGGTGAGTTCTTTCTCCACAGGGCCCGTCTTGATCCAGGTGGCACGGAGGTCCTTCATTTTATCAGAAGTCTCTTTCCACTCTACGCTATCCTGCAACGCCTCAGCTTCCTGTATAAGTCCGATCTTGATGCTTAGGTTCTTCTCGCGGTTCTGCTTGATGGTTTCATTTATCTCCTCCTCGGCTTTGCTCAGGGTATGATAAATAGCCTCAAAGTTTCCTAAAGCGTCATAATTGCCTACCTGATCTTTCATGTGCAGCACTTTCATCAGGAAAGAGCCTTTGTTTTCGGAAGTTGCAATGCGCTCAAGCAGGGCGTTTACTTTATCGCTAAACATGTGAAAGCGCTTGGCAAAATAAACCAGCGAGTCTTCTTCTGATTCTTTCACTTCGCCTACTTTTCTGTCGGGGTAGGTCATAAAAGCTTTCAGCCATACTTGCTGGTCCTGAATAAAGCCGTATTTTTTGGCTTCTTCCAATAGGTCGTTGTTTTCCATTTAAGGATCGGGTTAGAATCGGAACATAAAAGGGCAAAGGGTCCAAAATTTAGACTAACCTTAGCATACGCATGTCAGGTTGAAGCGTTGACAGTCTGCTGTTTAGCAGCATAAGTCTTTTGGCAATGACCTGATTAGGTGCTACGATAAGTCTGCGCGGACTTCTCCCATACAGTTTTTCTACAAGTTTAGTGATTTCAAAGCACTTTTGTGAACCATAAACACATGAATTTTTACGATATTTGTGTTTGTCGGCATAAATAATGGCTTATCCGTACACTTTTGCCGGACGAGGCGCTGTAAATGCCGCTTTTCTTCTAAACTAATTTACTGTCTGCGGGCAGTACTAAACTGATATACAGTAAAATGAGCAACGAAACCATTATCTTCTCCATGGCTGGGGTCAGCAAGATCTACCCGCCACAGAAACAAGTACTCAAAAATATTTACCTCTCCTTTTTTTACGGTGCCAAGATTGGCGTACTGGGTCTGAACGGCTCCGGTAAGTCAAGCCTGCTCAAGGTGATTGCCGGCGTGGACAAGGAGATACGCGGTGAAGTAGTGTGGTCGCCGGGCTATACAGTGGGCTACCTGGAGCAGGAGCCACAGCTAGACCCAACCAAAACCGTGCGCCAAGTTGTAGAAGAAGGTGTAAGCGAAGTGGTTGGCCTGTTGAAGGAATTCGACGAGATCAACATGAAGTTTGCCGAGGAGATGACCGATGATGAGATGAACAAGCTCATCGAGCGACAGGGTGAGGTACAAGAGCGCCTGGACCAACTCAATGCCTGGGAACTGGACAACCGCCTGGAGCGCGCCATGGATGCCCTGCGCACGCCGCCAGAAGATGCCGTGATCGGCAACCTGTCGGGTGGTGAGAAGCGCCGTGTGGCCCTTTGCCGCCTGCTGCTGCAGGAGCCGGACGTATTGTTGCTCGACGAGCCTACCAACCACTTGGACGCCGAGTCGGTGGACTGGCTGGAGCAGCACTTGCAGCACTATAAAGGCACTGTAATCGCCGTAACCCACGACCGCTACTTCCTTGACAACGTAGCTGGCTGGATACTGGAGCTGGACCGTGGCGAAGGCATTCCGTGGAAAGGCAACTACAGCAGCTGGCTGGAGCAGAAAGCCGCTCGTCTGGCGAAAGAAGAGAAGTCGGAGAGCAAGCGTCAGAAAACCCTGCAGCGTGAGTTGGAGTGGGTACGCATGGCTCCGAAAGCCCGTCATGCCAAATCTAAGGCACGTATCAGCCAGTATGATAAGCTTGCCAGCGAAGAAGCTTCTAAGAAAGAAGAAAAACTGGAGCTCTTCATACCGGACGGCCCGCGTCTAGGTGCGCAGGTTATTGAGGCCCACAACATCAGCAAGGCCTACGGCGACAAACTGTTGTTCGAGAACCTGAACTTCTCGCTGCCGCAGGGTGGCATTGTGGGTATCATTGGTCCGAACGGTGCAGGTAAGACTACCTTGTTCAAGTTGATTACTGGTCAGGAGAAACCAGATGCAGGTGATTTTACTGTTGGTTCTACAGTACAGATCTCTTATGTAGACCAGGAGCACGCGAACCTCGATCCGAGTAAGTCGGTGTTTGAGGTGATCTCAGGTGGAACGGAGCACATGATGATGGCGGGCCGTCAGGTAAACTCCCGTGCTTATGTGAGCAAGTTCAACTTCTCTGGTGGTGACCAGGAAAAGAAAGTGGAGAAGTTGTCGGGTGGTGAGCGTAACCGCGTGCACCTGGCCATGACCCTGAAAGAAGGCGGAAACCTGTTGCTGCTTGACGAACCAACCAACGATTTGGACGTGAATGCCATTCGTGCTCTGGAAGATGCGCTGGAAAACTTTGCAGGCTGTGCCGTGATCATTTCGCACGACCGCTGGTTCCTGGACCGTATCTGTACCCACATTCTGGCTTTCGAAGGTGATTCGCAAGTATACTGGTTTGAAGGTAACTATACGGACTATGAGGATAACAAGAAGAAGCGCCTGGGTGATACCGAGCCAAAGCGTATACGCTACAAAAAGCTGGTATAATTTGCACCATCGTGTGCTGAAAGTCAAGTTTTCTGTATGAATGAAATCCCTTGGCAACCGTTTGGTTACCAAGGGATTTTCTTTTTATGATGCTGTCAGTGTTGGGAATTGTCTGATTTAAGATTTTTCTCACAAAAATTTTAACAAAATTAAAATTTAATAATTTTAATAGTCTGTTGCTTTCATTTATTTGATTGGCTATTAGTGAGCTGTAATATAGGAGGAAGGTTGGGAGATGATCGATTGTATATATTGTTCTATTAAATAGATTTTATATACAATTGTTTGCATATAATAATTATTTAATATTTATTTGCAATGTCTTCTGGAAAAAATATGATGATATTTAACTAGAAGTGAATTTTTTTATGCTTGCAATAATAAAGTCTAACTGAAACCCTAAAACATTCTATTGTCATGAAAAAATTTACCCTTAACGAATCAAAAGCTAATCTGATTGTTGCTGCGTACTTTGTGCTCGGTGGTGCAATTAGTAGTTTATTAGTAACAATAGCTTAATTTTACCAATTTTAATAGTAATGATAAGGGCGATGCTTTTAAGCATCGCCCTTATCATTAGCTCTCATTCTAATATGTGTTGGAATGGATGTTTGCTTGACTTATTCACTATTGTAAAATGCTTTACATAAGTATTGACAACCGACAATAGTTTTAATATTCAAATATATATATATCAATATCATAAATAATTATAAAATATTTATAAATAATACAACGATAGAGTTAGGATATACGTAATGTATTATTAGTAAGACAGCCAAAGGTATTTTAAAGCATTTCTAACGTTTAAAAGGTTGTCACTCATGAAAAAACTTTACTTTGATGAAGATGCGCTCGCATACATTGTCATAGCAGGCTATTTTGCGGTTGCGAGCATTGTTTCTGTTATTGTAGCTTACTAAGAGCAGTATCTTAAAAATAGCGGGGCCATACCTGATTTCAGGTATGGCCCCGCTATTTTTAAAGAGTTTGTGGATTACTTAACTTTCCTGAACTCAAGTTCACTAAAGTGGAAATCCGGGTTGTTTGCATCGAGTCGCATTTCAGCAATTTTACCGTCCGGACCTACAATGAAACGTACTTTCGTTGGTGTGAGCAACGCGAAGTTGTTCTTCCACTCCAAGTCAAAGATGTCATGCTGCCAGTGTGTGAGCTTACCTCCTAAGGCAGGAGCAGGGGCCAGGTCCAATACTAACTGCTTGTTCTGTACCTTAATAGTAGCATCACCATACAACGGACTGTTGTACGTGCCCGCGTAGGCTTCCAGATCCATGGTTGGTTTGCTCTTGCGTGGTTTTTCTTTTGGGGCTTTGGCAGCGGCTTCGTCTTGTGCTCTACGTGCCTTGGCTATGTTGTCGAGTGAGAACTGGCTCCAGTCGCGGCCGTTCTGCACTCCCAGGAACTGATCGAGGGTATAATTGGCCAGTGGCGACATGATGCTGCTCATACTGTTTGTCAGGATGATGATGCCCAGGTTCTCTTCAGGTACCAGTACCGTGCGGCTGTTCATGCCTTCATGCCCTCCACCATGGGCCAGTACTTTGCGCCCTTCGTAATCGTTCATCATCCAGCCCAGGCCAGCGGCCGAAAAGTGGGTGGAAGGTACATTGGCTTCGGCTTGTTTGGATATTGGCATGGCATTGTGTGCAGTCCACATTATGCGGCTGGCATCTTCGTTGAAGATCTTTTGGCCTTTGTAAGTGCCGCGGTTGAGCTGCAAACGCATCCACTGGGCCTGCTGGTTTACGCTCGTAAAAATTCCTGCCGCCGGGTTCCAGTTGTCCCATGCTGTGAAGGTAGTAGGGTAGGGCTTGCGCTTTTCATCGAAGCCGTGCGGAGAGGCAATGTTGTCTTTGCCGGCCAGCTCGTTTACGGAGGTATAAGAGCGGTTCATACCCAAGGGAGTGAAGAAGCGCTGCTTGATGAAGTCTTCCCACGTTTGTCCCGACACGGCCTCAATAACTTCGCCGGCGGCGATGAACATGAGGTTGGAGTAGCCATAACCGTCGCGGAAGCTGTAGGCGGGCTTGAGATGACGGGCACGCTCCAGAATTTCACGGCGGCTGTAGGTGGTGTTGTACCAGAGCAAATCCCCGCTGAAGGTGCGGAAGCCAGCGCGGTGGCTCAACAGGTCCTTGATGTTGAGCTCCTGGGTTACATAAGGGTCATAGAGCTGCAGCCACGGCAAGTGCTCTGTTACTTTGTCGTCCCAGTTGAGTTTGCCTTCATCCACCAATATGCCGAGGGCGGCGGCGGTATAAGCTTTGGAATTGGAGGCGATGCCGAACACCGTGTTGGCATCCACTTGTCCGCCTGCTTTGAGGTCGCGCACGCCGTAGCCCTTGGCAAAAATCACAGAGTCGTTTTTCACGATGGCAATGGCCATGCCCGGGACATCCCAATCCTGCAGCGCCTTCTGGTAATAGGCATCCAGCTTCTGGAGGGTAGCGGCTGTGTTTTGCTGCGCTAAAGCCTGCAGGCTACACACTGTTGCCAGTGTAAGGAGCAGCACAAGGCGCTTAAAGAAAGTATCAATAGAGTTCATAGGTGAGTAAGTGGGTTGTAGAGGCAAGATAGGCAATTTTACATCCTTTTGCATAACATGGCCTGTCCGTTGTTGTATAGACGACAATAAAGAACACGGGCAGTAGATAGGAAGCTTTCTAACTACTCTCTGCGTCCCGAAATCCATGTGCTGCGGTGAAGCCGGGTCTCGCCTTCTTCACGGGGCAGGTGAGGACCTTGTTCGTACTCCTTCAGCTCCATGCGCAGGCGCTCCTGTTCTTCTGCCGATACGGTGGGAGCTAGTTGACGGAGGTTGGGCTGACCCGCGTCTACCCAGGCTGTAAACCAATAGCTGGCCACAGTATGGATGGCAAGACGCATCTGCCGCTCCACCTGCCCGTTCAGTCGTCGGTGATAGGCCTCTGAAAACTCTCTGGAATACACCCGTGTGGTGAGGTTGCCACGCACTTCGTAGCTGTACTTCTTCTCTTCCTCAAAAGCCATGGTGAGTTCACGCTCAAAACCGAGTACGGAGTCGAGGGCCAAATGGGCGCTGGCGACAATCTCCCAGGCCTTAAGCTGTGGTTGCTCAATATACCTGGCCTGCCCCACAAAGAAGTCGTAGTTGTCAGAGAGCAGCTCGGGGAGCCGGCTCTCCCAAAAGCCATGTATACCGCGCTGCCCTGTGAACTGCCCGTTGTAGTTGCGGGTGGTGTGCAGGGGCACGCAGGCGTCGGCTATGTAATGACCCATGTCGGCCGAGAGGCGCAGGATGCGATCCAGGTCGCGGTCTTTGAAAGCCTGCGTGAGTTGAAACTTCATGCGGTTAATGTGCCAGGGCACAATACCGTGCGCCATGAGTGTGTCTTCGCCATAGCGCTCTACAGCCTGTTGCCAGTAGCGGGGCATTTTATAAAGGGCGCTGTCGCCGTATACGTCCAGGTCGATGTAGTGGCGGGGCGCCTCACCAGCCACTGCATAGCGGCGGCGGTCTGGGTTCACAGCGTTTTCTGTGATGTAGCGGATGTGCTTTTTGTAGAAGCCCACCATCTCGGGCGGCAGCGTATACACAGCTAACCGGTTGATGCGCTGGTGCGCGAAAAAGCCCCAGCTATACCCGGTGAGAGGCAGCAGGAAGGCAAGCAGGAGCAGTACAGCGATTTGTCGGAAAGCCATACCTGCGGTGTACGGAGAATAGCGGAATTTGTATGTTACAAGCCTCCCATGCTTTCTCGGAAGTGTGGAATACAAACAGGTATAGGATGACAGTAAGTCTATTCGGCAGATCCGTAAATTAGGAATGTTGATTATGTAAGGTTTACATGCAGAAGTCTGCAGTTTTTCGTTTAAACTCTTTTGTTCCGACTTACACTTAAAACACATGAGCACTGAGAATATACCAAGTCTTGCCCGCTTCCTGGATGCACAGGCCAGCAGTTACGAGCAGGCTCTGACTGAAATAAAAAATGGTCGCAAGCGGAGCCACTGGATGTGGTTTATTTTCCCGCAATTGCAGGGGTTAGGGTATAGCGAGACTGCCCGATACTATGCCATTAAAGACCAGGAAGAGGCCCAGCTATACCTGCAGCATCCTGTCCTGGGGCAAAGATTAGTGGAGATTTCCAAAGCCATGTTTGCGCTGGAAGGAAAAACAGCCAACCAAGTTCTGGGGAGCCCCGATGACCTGAAGCTGCGCTCCAGTATGACCCTGTTTGCTGCGGTACCCGGTGCTGATCCTGTTTTCAAAGCTGTGCTCGACAAGTATTACAGTGGCAAAGAGGATGAAAAGACACTGCAGCTTTTAAAGTAACGCAGGCGATTTTTCCAGCTTAAGTGAAAGCCCGTGCAAGCAGTTGCCAGCAAAGCCTATACCTTGCCAAGGTATGAACACGGGATTTTTTCAGCAAGGATTATAATTTACTGAACCTTACTGCAGTTAAAGTATAGTAAACCTACTATGCTCTGATGATGCAGCTAAAACTCTGGAAGATAAAACCGGCTGAGAAGCTAGCCAAGAAAAGTGCTCTGCGCGAATGGGGAAATGCCCTGATGTTTGCGGTAATCGTATCCTCGTTTTTCCGCTGGGCCACATTTGAGGCTTATGCTATCCCTACGCCTTCCATGGAAAAGTCGATGCTTGTAGGCGATCGCTTGTTTGTGAGCAAACTGCACTATGGCCCCCGCACCCCCATGACGCCACTGCAGGTGCCACTGACCCACCAGACTATTTGGGGTACGGATCTACCTGCTTATTCTGATGCGCTGCAGTTAGAGTCCTTTCGATTGCCTGGTTTCTCAGAATTGAAGCACAATGACCCGGTCGTATTCAATTTTCCAGATGAAAGAGAGCACCCCATGGACCAGCGCACGCACTACGTGAAGCGCTGTGTAGGTATAGCTGGCGACAAGCTGGAAATCCGTGACCGGCAGGTATACGTCAACGGTAAGCCACTCGACAACTCGGAGCAGATGCAGTACGGCTACTTTGTGGCCACTGACAAGGTGCTGCAGCCAAAGTTCTTCAGAGAGCGAAATCTCACAGACGTATACCCGGTGCAGGGAGGTTATCTGCTGCACACTACACCTGCCAGGGCGCGGGAACTGGCTTCGATCCACTTTATACAGGGCATCAAGCTGCAGCAAATGGCGGCGGGCGAATCAGAGGCTGGTATCTTTCCACAGGCGCCGGGCCTCAACTGGAACCGCGACAACTACGGTCCGCTCTACATCCCAAAGCAAGGCGTTTCAGTAGCGATCACACCCGAAACGCTACCCATCTACCAAAAGACCATCCTGGAACACGAGCAGAACAAAAACGCCGAGGTGCGGGAGGGCAAGCTATACCTAGACGGTAAGGAAGCCAAGAGCTATACCTTCCGGCAGAACTATTACTTTATGATGGGAGACAACCGTCACAACTCTCTTGATTCCCGCTACTGGGGCTTTGTGCCGGAAGACCACGTTGTCGGGAAACCGTTGTTTACCTTTTTTTCGGTGGATGAAGAAGCGGGTGGGTTAGATAAAATTCGCTGGAGTCGGTTATTTAGCTGGGTGGAATAATAGCCTCAGCTATGGCTAACAGCGGCTGGACAATTTGCTGCCAGCATACCTGGACAGGCTATGTGCTGGTCTTTTGGATGGAGACTTTCATGCGGAGCCACTCTTCGGCCCGTTCGTCTTTATCAAAAGACTTTACATCGAGCACCTCCCTGAGGTTAGGAAACAATGCTTTAAAGGACCGCTGCCCATAAATGCCAGGAGATAGTACATGCGCAAAGAAGCGCAGCCCCAGGCTTTTGGCCTGCGGGGCCCACTTAAAGGCCAGCCAATTGACTGCTGCTTCCCAAGGTCCTATTAGCTCCCGATTACTGTTCAGAACTCCCGGCGACGGCTTCTGCCGCAACATCGACAGAACCAGGTTGCCGCCCATCACAACAGTTTCAAGAGACTGTATACCGATCCAGTTCATAGCTATAAAGCCATTATCAGGCATCCTTCTTACCTCCAGGAAAACATCTCCGTTAGCCTTCTTTAATTCTTTATATTCTATACTGTCTGTCAATTCCACTAAAATGTATATCTCTTTCTTCGCAACCTAATGACTTTGCGCCCGCTGACCAATATCTGCACAGATACTTGTACGGTATTTTTACAAAAAATTCTTAATCGCCTTGATTGTCTCTTCCGGTGCACTCAGGTTAGGGCAGTGGCCTGTCGCCTCTAAAATTGTGAACTTGCTGCCAGCGATGCTCCGGTGGGTATATTCGCCAACCGGCGGCGGGGCAATAGCGTCCTCCGAGCACTGCAAAATCAGGGTGTCTGTCTTTACCTGAGGCAGGTCTTTTCGGTGGTCTGACAAGAAGGTGATATGGGCAAAGTCATTGGCGATTTCGGGACTGCTTTTGCAGAAGCTCTGCGCCAGTTCCTGTGCCAGTTCCGGACGGTCGGCGTTGCTCATGATCACTGGGGCTATGGTATTGGACCAACCCAGGTAGTCCCCATCCAGCGAAAGGAGCAGGCCGTCTATATCCTGTCGTGAAAAGCCGCCATAATAGTCGCCGTCATTGATAAAGCTTGGCGAGGGGCTTACCAGCACAAGCTTTGAGAAGCGCTCAGGCTCCTGAATAGCAGCCAGCACTCCGATCATGGCACTCACTGAGTGGCCTACGAAGATTACATCCTGCAGGTCCAGTTCATGGCATATCTCCAGCACATCTGCCGCATAACCTTGCAGCGACGAGTAGCGATCTTTTGAATAGGTAGAAGCGTCTGAGTTGCCAAATCCTATGTGATCGAAAAGTATGATTTTGTAATCATCCTGAAAAGCAGGAGTAATATAACGCCACATGTTCTGATCGCAGCCGTAGCCATGAGCAAACAGCATCGGCTTTTCTCCTTTTCCGGTTACCGTCACATTGTTTCGTTTGATCGCATTCATAAGCTTGAGTTTAGAAGGTGAGTTGAAGAAAAATGTTGGTAATTGAATAGATGTGCCACTAAGGTAGGCATGGCAGATGAGAGTACAGCACAAAATCCGAAGTTTAACCTTTGATGGTATGCGTGGCGGATGTGTGGCAGTAAAGTAAATCGCCTGCCGCAGTAGTCTGGAGCAGGCGATCCTTGATAGGTGTCAGGTATAGCGTCTAGCGTTTCTTTGTTGCCGCTGTCGGGAATTTCATGCGGTAATCCGCATCCACTTCTCCTTTGGATATTTTGGTAAGCTTGTTCTTGATCAGGCGCTTTTTCAGTCCGGAAAGGTGGTCTGTGAACAGGATGCCCTCAATGTGGTCGTACTCGTGCTGGATCACACGAGCCGTCATGCCATCGTAGGTATCGGTGTGTTCGTTCCAGTCCTGGTCGAAGTAGCGGATAACAATGCGCTCAGGGCGGTATACCACCTCACGCACACCCGGTATGCTCAGGCAGCCTTCTTCAAAGCCCCACTCTTCCCCATCTTCTTCGATGATCTCCGGGTTGATAAATGCCTTTTTCACGCCTTTGCCTTCATCACCTTCGTCCATCATGGGCTCAGAGTCGATCACAAACAGGCGGATGCCCTTGCTGATCTGCGGAGCAGCGAGTCCCACGCCGTGGGCATGGTACATGGTGGTGAACATGTCTTCAATCAGCTCATTCAGACCTTCGTAGTCCTTCGGGATGTCCTGCGCCGGCTCCTTCAGCACCGGGTCGCCATAAGCGGTAATAGGGTAAATCATATTGTTCTGCTTTCTAAATACGACTGTAAAATAATGGCTGCGCTCACCCGGTCCACGGTGCTTTTGTCCTGGCGGTCCTTCTTCTTGAGTCCGCCGGCCAGCATCGCTTTCTGAGCCATGCTGGAGGTAAAGCGCTCGTCTACGGTATGCACCGGTATACCCGGAAACTCCTTCTGGAGCTTACGTACAAAGCCAATGACATGTGGCGTTGCATCGGTGGCTTCACCAGTCAGGCGTCGCGGCATACCTACAACAAAGGCCTCCACGGGTTCGCGCAGGGTATAGGCTTTCAGGTAAGTCAGCACATCTTTGGCATGTATAGTTTCGAGTGGCGAAGCAATGATCTGGAGTGTGTCCGTTGCGGCCAGCCCCACCCGCTTGTTGCCGTAGTCTATACCTAAAATTCTCGCCATAGTGCCCTGTGTAACTTCTTTTGCCTGCCTTAAGCGAGCATTTGCGCTTTAAAAATACAAAGTTAAGGGATTTAATCAGGATTTACAGGATTAAAAAGGATTGGCGGAGTTGATCAGGTTGGAGGGGCTGGGCTCCACCACGTCTTGCGGCCCTGTGCGCGGTATGTGAGCAGAAAAAGGTAGCCTGTCCGGATCTTTTTATACTAAAATGGAATAAAACCCGACCAAAGCTTTGTTAAAAGAATAACAAGCTATACTGTATGCAGGTATACTTAAAAAGAAGCCTTGTATAGCAGAGCCTGAATATTTATCTCTGTAAAGCTGCAAAAAAGCGCCCGCTTAGCTTTATATTTAACCGTTTTTAGAGATCGAGATGAGCGAAGAAACCAAATACAACTCACAGGAGGAGCCTGAAACAACCGGGCAGGGCAAAGCCCGCAACACGCCCTTTCAGGTACGCTTGCCCCTGTACATTGCCTTGGCCCTGATTGTGGGGGTGCTGATCGGCGCAAATACCTTTTCCCCTTCTGATAACAATCCACAGAGTACTGCTAAGGCCTACTTAAAATTCCGCGACATACTGAGCTATATCGATCGTGACTACGTGGATACCGTGGACACCGAGAAGCTAACTGATCACGCCATCACCAAGATGCTCGAGAAGCTCGACCCGCATACCTCCTACATCCCCGCCGCTGATCTGGCCATGGCCCGCTCTTACTTGGAAGGCGATTTTGAAGGCATCGGCGTGGAGTTCAATATCTTTAAAGACACGATTTATGTGATTACCCCCCTGAGTGGCGGACCGTCTGAGGCGGCAGGTATACAGGCCGGTGACAAGATTGTGAGTGTAAATGGCGAGAATGTAGCGGGTACAGGTATAACGAACGAGGGCGTCTTCAAGCGCCTGCGGGGCCCCAAAGGCACAGACGTAAAGATACAGGTGTTGCGCAAAGGCAACAGGAAGCCATTCGACTTTACGATCACCCGCAACAAGATTCCAACCGTGTCAGTGGATGTGAACTATATGGTGAACAGCAACACGGGCTACATCAAAGTGAGCCGCTTCGCCAACAATACCTTTGACGAGTTTAAGACGGCTTTGACCGGCCTCAAAAAGAAAGGCATGCAGCAGCTGATTCTAGACCTGCGCGGCAACCCGGGCGGCTACATGGACCACGCAACCCGCATGGCCGACGAGTTTATAGCAGGTGACAGGATGATCGTGTATACCGACGGGAAAGGCTCCCGCTACGACTCCAAGTCATTTGCCCGTACCAAGGGTGACTTCGAAAACGGTCCTGTGATCGTGCTATTGGACGAGGGCAGTGCCTCAGCCTCCGAGATTGTGGCAGGTGCCCTGCAAGACAATGACCGTGCGCTGATTGTGGGGCGTCGCTCATTTGGCAAAGGACTGGTGCAGATGCCAATCCCACTAAACGACGGGTCGGAGCTGCGCCTGACCATTTCGCGCTATTACACGCCAAGTGGGCGCTCTATCCAGAAGCCTTATGTGGCGGGCACCGAGGACTATCAGAAAGACATGCTGAACCGCTTCGAAAACGGCGAGTACTTCCATCCGGACAGCAGCCTGTTTGTAGACTCGCTTAAGTATAAAACAGGCAAAGGACGCGTGGTGTATGGTGGCGGGGGCATTATGCCCGACGTGTTTGTAGCCCGCGATACTACGGAGTTATCGGAGCTGTTAAGCCAGCTTTATAGCAAAAATGTGATCCGGGAGTATGCATTGGCCTACTACAACGACAACCGCAAAGACCTTGAAAAGATGCCAATGGACAAGTTTGCGAAGTCCTTTAACGTTTCTGATAAAATGCTGCAGGAGCTGATGCGTATGGCGGCACAATCGGAAGTGAAGTACGACGAGGCCCAGTACAAGCGCTCACAGGCGCTGCTCCGTAATAACGTGAAGGCATTTATTGGCCGCAGCGTATACGGTAACCCGGGTTTCTTCCCGATCCTGCACGAGAAGGACGAGGAGTTTCAGGAAGCCCTTCGCCAGTTTGGCAAGGCCCAGCGATTGGCCAAAGGAGGCGTATAACAAATCAGAATTTATACCTGTATCAGAAAGGCACCCGGTAGGGCTGCTTTTATAAACCATAACCAAACAGAGAGGAATGGCTTATTATCACAAATTAGGCACCATCCCGCAGAAGCGCCATGTGCAGTTCAGGCAGGAAGACGGAAGTCTGTACGCCGAGCAGCTGGTGGGTACGCTGGGCTTTAGCGGCCTGTCGTCGTTGCTGTACCACAAAAATCCGCCGACGCGCATTACCCGCATCGAAGATCCTATACCTTATGCACCCAAAAAGGCCGAAGGTGTAAAGCTGGCACCGCATCACCTGAAGACGCTCGATCAGACCGTTACGGGTTCTGACTACTTAAGTGCCCGTAAAACCATGATGCTCAACAGCGATGTGGCCATCAGCATCTGCAATCCGTCGGAGCTGAAAATGGACTATTACTACAAAAACGGGCAGGCTGATGAGGTGGTATTTGTGCACGAGGGCAGCGGGGTGCTCTTGTCGCAGATGGGCAAGCTGGAGTTCCGTGAGGGAGACTATATTGTGATTCCGCGCACCATCATTCACCAGTTCCATTTCAATGACGGCCCGGTACGTTTACTGATCACCGAGTCATTCAGCCCGATCGAGACACCACGCCGCTACCGCAACCACTTTGGGCAGCTGCTGGAGCACTCGCCGTTTTGTGAGCGTGACATCCGTGCTCCGCATGAGCTGATCGAGTATACCGAGGGCGGTGAGCACCTGGTGCAGATCAAAAAAGACGGCATGCTGCACCAGTACTACTACGATTTCAGCCCGTTTGATGTGGTGGGCTGGGACGGGTACTTCTATCCGTATGCGCTGTCCATCTACGACTTTGAGCCTATAACCGGCCGCATTCACCAGCCACCTCCCGTGCACCAGACCTTCGAGGCGCACAACTTCGTGATCTGCTCGTTTGTGCCACGCTTGTTCGACTATCACCCACTGGCTATACCTGCGCCTTACAACCACTCCAACGTAGACTCCGACGAGGTGCTCTACTACGTGGCAGGCGACTTCATGTCACGCAAGGGCGTGGATCGAGCTTCGTTTACAGTGCACCCGGGCGGCATACCGCACGGTCCGCACCCGGGCACCGTGGAGGCGAGTATCGGCAAGAAAGAAACCCACGAGTACGCTGTGATGATCGACACCTTCAAGCCGCTATACCTGACCGAAGAGGCCGTAGGGCTGATGGACAAGAATTACCCGATGAGCTGGCTCGAAAACGGTCCGGATACAACCCGCGCAGCCGACATGTTCGACTAATTGCGCTACTCTAACTCGTTTTTACTAAATTTGCACTCTGTGCAGGCATTACAGGAAAGACAGCCCGCAAGGTTGTCTTTCTTTTTTGGCCCTTCACGCCTATAAATTAGTAAAATAGAGTACTTTAAATTTCACCCTTTTATGAAAAAAATGCTGTTGGCAGTGTTTGCGCTGCTCACCATTATAGCAACTTCCTGCGACAAGGTAGACGATTTGCTCACCTTCTACATTAATCAGGAAGAAACTATTCGCATCGAGTCTACTTTCCCGATTGGTGTCGTAATGCCGCTGTCACCTATACCTGTGAAGACAAACTCGTCGGAGACTTTCAAGAACAACAAGACACGCGCCGAGCTGGTGAAAGACGTGAGCCTGAACAAACTGACGCTCACCATAGCTGATCCCGCTGATGAGAACTTTGACTTTTTGCGCAGCATTGAGATATACCTGAGCAACGGCGAAGGAGACGAAACGAAGATCGCCTATCTAGATGAAGTGCCGAAGGGCGTCAAGGCCATTGAGTTGAAATCGACCAATGCTAAGCTAGATGAGTACATCAAAGGAGAAACATATACAGTTAGAACGAGAGCTGCCATAGCCAAGCCAATTACACGCGATGTAGCCATTAAGGCTGCCATGCGCTTTAAAGTGACTGCAGACCCAATATAATCATGCATCCCATATCCATGAGAATTTCAGAAAGCAACAAACTGGAGAAGATCATCATTGTAGGCGACCGGGTGCTGATCAAACCGAAGACCTCCCGAGAGCAGACCAAGAGCGGGCTATACCTGCCGCCTGGTGTACAGGAAAAAGAGAAGGTGCAGGAAGGCTATGTGATGAAAGTTGGTCCGGGCTACCCAATGCCTGCTGACTATGGCTTTGATGAAGAAGTGTTTGGCGACGAGGAGCAAGAACAAGTGCGCTATCTGCCGCTCCAGATAAAAGAAGGAGACCTGGCCATCTACCTACAGCGCGACGCTATCGAGATCAACTACCTCAGCGAGAAATACTTTATCGTGCCGCAGTCAGCCGTGCTGATGCTGGTACGCGAAGAGGATTTGTAGGCCTAACTGGAGCTTATGTAAAGGCGCCATACCTGTCAAACGGGTATGGCGCTTTGTATTTCCATCTCTCGTCGTCTAAATAGGCACGTTTACCAGTTATGTACTATGGTTAAGCGTTTTGTTGTCAGGAAAATGCAAGTATTGTGGCCTCGGGGGCATCTATTCTATACCTTTGTATAAACACTCACTTTGATTGCCCTTTTACTTTATGATTGGCTGTATACCTACACCTGGTTTTGTGCGGATGGTTGTGCTTGTATTAACTGTGCTGGCATGGCAACAGGTAGGAGCGCAGGAGAAAAAAGCTCCTGTCTTTGCCAATGTGAAACAGTTGCAGGCGCTTCGCATAACCGAATCCATCAAAATTGACGGTTCGCTGGACGAGGAAGTCTGGCAACAGGCCGAGACCGCCACAAACTTTATACAGAGCAGTCCCAACCCCGGCGCGAAAGAGGTACATCCCACGAAGGTGCGTATTCTTTACGATGATGAGTCTATCTACGTGGGCGCCATTATGCACGACGTGTCCCAGGACAGTATATTCAGGCAACTGGGCAAGCGGGATGATCTGGGCAACACCGATTTTTTTGCAGTGTTCTTCGACACGTACAACGATCAGATCAACGGATTTGGCTTTTATTTGACGCCCGCAGGTGTGCAACTCGACGCACGCTACTCGTCCGATGGTGAAGACTTTACCTGGAATGCTGTGTGGGAGAGCAATACTAAACTTGATGGCAACTCTTGGATAGCAGAGATGCGCATACCTTATTCGGCCCTCCGATTCAGCAGCAAGCCGGAGCAGTTATGGGGACTTAACTTCATGCGCAACCGACGGTCCACGCGGCAGGAGTTTTTCTGGAATCACGTGGACCCAGCCATCAACGGTTTCATGAACCAGTTTGGCAAGCTTAGGGGCATCAAAAATGTGGAAGCACCACTGCGGCTTTCGCTCACGCCCTACGTATCGGCCTATGCCGAGAAGTACCCGGTGCGCAATGGCGACGGCAGCGTGCGATACGAAGACAACATTAACTTTAGTGGAGGTATGGACGTGAAGTACGGCATCAACGACGCCTTTACACTCGATATGACGCTTATACCTGACTTCAGCCAGGTACAGTCCGATAACCAGGTGCTCAACCTGTCGCCTTTCGAGGTGCAGTTCAACGAGTACCGGCCTTTCTTTATGGAGGGCACGGAGCTGTTCAACAAAGGCGGCTTCCTTTATTCCCGACGCATTGGCGGTACGCCCATCAACTTCCTGGACGCAAGTGCCGAGCGCGAACAGGGCAACACTATCATCGAAAACCCGCGCGAAACCAAGATGCTGAACGGTACCAAGATATCGGGCCGCACGCAGTCGGGTTTGGGTATAGGCTTGTTCAACGCGGTAGTAGGGCGGCAATTCGCTACACTCGAAGACAGTGAGGGCAACCGCTTTCAGAAAGAGACCCAACCGCTCACTAACTATAACATCCTGGTACTGGACCAGTCGCTCAAAAACAACTCCTATGTGACGCTCGTGAATACCAACGTGCTGCGTGCAGGCAGCACTTACGACGCCAACCTGACCGGTATGCTCTTCCGGGTGGCCAACAAAGGTAACCGGTATGCCGTGGAAGGCAGTGCCGCCCTGAGCCAAAAATACTACACCGACGACGCGCAGCTGGGGCACATGTACAGCATCGGCGGGGGCAAAGTGAGCGGCAATTTTCAGTATAGGTTCACCCATTCCATGAAGTCCGACACCTACGACCCGAACGACATGGGCATCAACTTCATCCGCAATACTGTGGATGAGGACCTGAACCTGCGCTACAACATCTACCAGCCTTTCTGGAAGTTGCTCAACATGAACACGCAGCTCGGCGCGACTTATAGCCGCAGGTATAAGCCCGACGATTTCCAAAATTTCGTGATCTATGGCAGGGTGAGTGGCACCTTCCGGAACTTCCTGAGCGTAGGTACCAACTTCAACTTGGAGCCAGTGAAGACCTATGACTTCTTCGAGCCACGGGTAGCAGGTCGCTACTATACCTTTCCGGTGAACCGCAGTATTGGTGGCTGGATCTCGTCGGACTACCGCAAGCGCCTGGCCCTGGATGTGGACTTCAACTACCGTACGTTTGACGAGCATGAGCGCCAGAATTTAGGCTATTCAATTTCGCCGCGCTTCCGGGTGAACGATAAGCTGATGTTCATCTACAGGTATAGCCGCAACAGCAACCGCGACGACATGGGCTATGCTAACTATCGTAGCCGAAGCTCAGAAATCAGCGCACCGCGCGACATCATTTTCGTGCTTCGCGATGTGAATACGGTAGACAACACGCTGACGAGCTCTTATATTTTCAACAATCGGATGTCACTGTCGCTGCGGGCGCGGCACTATTGGTCGAAGGCCGAGTCTAACCGTTTCTTCGAGCTCAGCGACAAAGGCGAGTTGCTGACCAGCAGCTACCCGCTTGGCTACTTCCCCGAGAACGAGCTGCCAAACCACAACATCAATTACAACGCCTTCAACATCGACATGATCTACTCGTGGTGGTTTGCGCCGGGCAGCGAGATCAGTGTGATGTGGAAGAACGCCATTTTAGAAAGCCAGGGCGAAATTGTCCCGCGTTATCACGAGAACTTTACCCGCACCATCACCGGGCCGCAGACCAATAGTCTTTCGGTAAGGTTGCTGTACTTTATCGACTACCAGGTGCTGAAGAAGCAGTTCAGCAAGTCTTAGAACTAGATACCCGCAAAGCAAAAGCCCGGAACTGTAGCAGCTCCGGGCTTTGCCGTTTTAAGGTATAGCAGGTATAGATTAGTTGATCGGTTGGGTCAGGTCGAAGTCGGCCTGGAAACGGAGCTGGTTATCGCGCTTGAGGATATAACTGAACGTGCGGCCGTCTGCGCTCAGTACCACATTCCACTCGTTGGTGGAGGCCGCAGGTATAAGCTGGGCGGTGAAAGCGTCAGCCGGGAAACGCATGGTGGTTGCGTCGTCAGTATCCAGGGCAATACCGCCGTACATGGTCACTTCATCTGGGGTGCCATCTTCGTGGCGGTGGTCATGTTTGAGTTGTAAGCCTTCCTCCATTTTAGTGAACACCCACGTTCTGGATTTGTCTTCACCCACATGGAACGGGATACGGATAACCTGGTCGGAGCACTCACGCACGTGCATGGTTAGTTCTTTGCCTGCAAACGGGTCTTTGCCATCGGCCGGGAACACAGCCTTGCCTCTGAAGCTCTTGCCGCACAGCTTGCTTAACTGAGAAAAGAAAGCCTGCTGCGTAGCTGTTACGGGTGACTGCGGGGCCGCGGCAGTTTCCTGTTGCGTAGTGGTAGTCTCGGTAGTAGTGGTCGTTGTGCTGCTGGCCTGTGGTTGCTGGGCGCAAGAGGCGAACATGAATGCCACACCTATAGCGAGTAGTAATCTCTTCATAGTTTCTGTTTTGTTTGGCTGAAGATAGGGAATGCGCTTGGATTAGCAAAACAGGTAGGTGTAGGTAAAAACACTACTTTGACTGTATCTGAAACAAACAGAAATGTATAGTAGCACAAAAAAGCCCCGGCTCAACAGCCAGGGCTCTTCTGATTACTGTGCTTACTAGCGCTGTAAGACCAATTTTTGAGTAAAGGCCTGATCGCCGAACTTCACTCGGAGCAGGTAAATGCCAGAAGCTCTTGCCGAGAGGTCGATGTCAGCTTCATAGAAACCATTGAAGCCGGTCACTTTGCGGGTATAGATTAGGTTGCCCAGCATGTCGGTCACGTTCAGGTGCAGATCCTCTTGCTGCGCCGTCTCAAACTGCACCTTAAATACGCCAGTACTTGGATTAGGCGAGGCTACCAACTCTTTCTTCAGTTCACGGCCATTAGCCTGATAGGCGAAGGTATAGATTTGCGATCGGGTAGAAACGCAGCCCTTCCACTGTGCCTGCACGCTATAGTCCCCGCTTTCTGTTGGGGTATAGGTCTGCTCAGTGGCACCAGGTATAGGCAGGCTGTTCAGGTACCACTGGTTGCCGTCTGCGGCACTTGACTGCAGGCTAAGGCCCTGGCGCGAAATTACCGGCGTTGGAAGTGGAGAGCCATTCTCAACCGGTACAGCTACCCTTGGGCTGATACAGCCTAAAGCACGTACCTTCAGGTCATAAAAGTAGTAATAATAGCTTAGCGCGCCCGGGTTGGCCGTGGTGCCAGTAATCGTGAACACATTGCTTACGCCAAATGGATAACCCGTTACGCCGGCATTGTTCCTGTAGATGGTGGCCCCATTCGCATGGTCATAGGTGATTGCGATGTTGTAAGTGCCAGCCTCAGGAAGTTCCAGCCCCAGGTAGTATACTTCGCCCTGGTCATTTGGGTCGTCCTCCTGCACGCCCGGGGCAGGGGTGGAGCGGGTGGCTTCCACAGTAATTGTACGGCTCGAAACAGGAGAGCCGTTGCTGTTGTAGGCTGTAAACGTAATTTTGCCTTGGTTACCAATATACAGGCGGGCGCTTTCCAGCAGCATAGGAGCTTTTGTGTCTACGATCGCATCCGGCGTAAACTGGTTATACCCACCACCTGTTGCAAACTTCTTGGTCGCTGGTCCAACAGTGGCCGAGAAATCATTGAGGGAGGCATAAAGCGAGCCGTTAACATTGCTTGTTGCAATACTGGTTGAGTTGCCCGCAGCGATGGGCGTGCCTCCGCTTGCCGTATTGTACCAGAAGATGGTGCCATCACCGGCGCCGGTCAGTGTATAGCTGGGCTGGTCGCCGCAGCGGGTTGCCACTGCCTGTGCCACGGTGGTGTTGCCACCTACCCCGTAAGTTTTACTCAAGGTATTATTCTCTGGTACGGCATCACTGGTGGTGCCTGCCGAAGCAATCAGTTCATAAGTAGCGCCAGCTTCTGTTTGGAAATCAGCTGTCAGTAAAATCTCATCTGAGGTAAAGGATTTTAGCGTTTTGGTGTAAACCGTTGTCATGGCAGCTACTTTGGTGCCACTGCGGTATACCTCTAGTATCATCGGAATATTTTTCTGATCGCGGAGCCCATTGTTGCGGATTGTAACCAGAAACTGCTGATTCGTGCCGGCGCAGAGCGATGAACCCACTGGCTTTACCTGCTCCAATGCAACATCTGAGGATGGCTTTGTAACCTGAATGATATAGTCCTGCGTTTCGCCGCGGGTGTATGTGCCACAAGAGCTTATGCCTGCCGGATTGGAGGTTTCAACCAACACGACGCGCAGTCGGGTCATGTAGCCAGGCTGTAGAAAAGAGGGGGCTGAAATGCTGGCATTGAACATCCCGACACCGTTGGTAACACCGGAAGCAGCAGCTTCCTCACCCTGATCTTCGAAGCTGCCATTGCCGTTCCAATCCACGTATACCTTGGCTGCCTTGCTGACATTGGCACCACAGGTGCCCAGCTCAAACGACACTGTTTTAGTCTGGCCCGGCTCAAAGGATAGCAGCATTTCCTCCTGCAAGCGGTAGGTAGCGCATCCTTCAAATGAAGTTGTAATGCCGTCAAAAACAATTTTGCTGATGCGTGAACCTGCCTCCGAAGTGGGAGCGCTTGCGCAGTAGGCAGTGCCGCCCATGCCGCTCACCAGCAGGGAATATTCCTGAGACCCTTTCTGAATTGTGCGCTTGTGCGATACGGTAATGGCGTAGGTCTCGCCAGGTATAGCGTTAGGTATAAGTACCTGCTCTACATTGTCTACCACGTTGTCGCCTTGGGTTGCGGGCAGTTCAGGAGCATTGGGGTTCAGTATCCAGGGCATGATCGTATTGCCTCGGTTCGTGACACGTATGTCCAGGTCATTAATCAGGCGCGGACTGCGGTTATTCAGGGCGCTGTACATGGAATGGGCAGCTCCTTCCGGGTCGGTCCAGGAAATGGTGGCCACCAGTGGTCCAGCGCCAGATGCCACTACTTCTAGCGTATAGGTTTTACCTTGCTCCAGACTGCGCTCCTGTATCAGGTGCGTGTTCTGGGTGTTGCTGATCATGGTAGCGGCGCGACTGGCGTTCAGAAGTCCCCAGCCATGCATGTAGTCAGGCCCTGGAGCGTCGCCAGCCTCGTCAGCCGTATGAATGGCCAAACCTTTGAGTGTGGCGGCACGCATGAACTTCCCGTTGTTCAGATTGGAATAGTGCTCTTGTAGCAGCAGCAGGGAGCCCGAAATGTTGGGGGCTGCCATGGAGGTGCCGCTCAGAGCTTTGTAAGAATTGTCGCTGGCACTAGTTGTAGAAAGAATTCTTTCTCCGCCTCCTACCAGGTCAGGCTTAATACGACCATCATCAGTAGGCCCAAAGCTACTGAAGCTGGTGATCTTGACATCGGAAGATTGGTTGTAGCCGTTTGGGAGGCTATTTACGGCACCCACAGTCAGTATATTCTTGGCAGTGCCGTAGGTGGCGATGCCATCATAGCCTTCGTTGCTGCTGATGTTGGCAGGGCGCTGTGCCACCAGCGTAAAGTTGCCGTTGGAATTACGCTGCATATAAGGTTTGCCTACAACGGGGCCAGGCTCCTGCCGATTATTACCACCTGACTTCACGATCAGGAAATAGGGCGCATTATAGGCGATGCGGTCCCAGCTGACAGAAGTCTCGTCATAGTAGCCGAACTTGTAGTCCTCTGTTTCGCTTACTTGGGGTGTGCCCCACCATTCCCAGTACGGGTCCTCGTCGGTGCCTTTGCGTTCGCTATTATAACGCCAGCCGGCTATAGTACCATAAGAGTGGTTTGAAACCAGCATATTGGCTTGCGCAGCCTCGGCCATTTCGGAAGGACTGTTATTAAAGTCGTAAGCGTACAGCTTTTTCACCCCGTGCGCCATGCCCTTGGCCATCAGGCTCTGTCCGCTGGCGATGAGGGTGCCGGCCACGTGGGTGGCATGGTCATTCAGTTTTGATGGCTTGTCTTTCTGCTCTACACGGCCGCGCAGCTCCACATGTGACTCGCGCACCAGGCCACCGTCCCAGATCCCCATTTTGTCAGTAACGCTGTTGCTCGCCCCACTCAGGTTAAGCCCCAGCTTGCCGCCTGCCCAAAGCTGGTTTGTGCGGGTTGTGATGGCGGCGTTGTTGTTGTAGGTGATATAGTAAACCGGCATGCCCAGTTCATCAAGGCTCTGTAAGGATATGTGGGTACCGTCCTTGTAAGTCTTTTCAATTTCCCAGCCATTTCGTTTGGCAAGCGCAATAGCTTCGGCACGTTTTGTCCGGTAATTTTTGTCTTCAGCTGCCGCAATGCGGCCCAGCTCCTGCACATTAGCGCGCACAGGCACCGAGCCACTCTGCTGCGCAAAGCTAACAGAAGTCGTTGCAAGTGCCGCAGCCATCAGCCAAAGGCTCAATCCTCTCATAAAGTAGTAGTAGGTAGAAGTTTAGAACCACCAATATACTTAAAAGTGCGCGAACGCCAAACTGGTTCAGTGTGAATACTTTATTTGGTTAAACATTGGTTTGGAGAGGCGCCAGACACTATGTTAATGCTAGCCTGCTTTTAAAACAAAGCGCCCTGAGCTGTGAGCCCAGGGCGCTTGTATTGTCGAGGATCTGACTTGGTTATTTTTGGAGGTACTTTGCAAAATCCTTGGCAAAGTATGACAGGATAATATCCGCTCCAGCCCGCTTAATGCTCAGCAAACTCTCCAGCATGGCTTTCTCGCCATCAATCCAGCCTTTGAGGCCGGCGGCTTTTACCATGGCGTACTCGCCGCTCACATTGTAGGCAGCTATCGGCAAGTGTGAGTTATCGCGCAACAGCTTGATGATGTCCAGGTATGCCAGTGCTGGCTTTACCATCAGGTAATCGGCTCCCTCTTCGTTGTCGAGTGCGGCTTCGATCAGCGCCTCACGGCTGTTGGCCGGGTTCATCTGGTATGTTTTCTTGTCACCCATTTTTGGAGCGGAGTCCAGGGCGTCGCGGAACGGACCGTAGAAGGCGCTGGCATACTTGGCAGTATAGCTCATGATGCCCACTTTATGGAAGCCGTTCTCGTCGAGCACGCGGCGGATATGACCCACGCGGCCGTCCATCATGTCTGAAGGTCCTACAATGTCAGCTCCGGCTTGTGCTTGGGTTAAGGCCATTTTGCCCAAAACCTCCAGCGTTTCGTCGTTCACGATCTCACCATCTATCACAATACCGTCGTGCCCGTCGGAGCTGTAGGGGTCCATGGCGACGTCAGTCATTAGCACCACGTCCGGGAAGTTCTTCTTGATCTCGCGGATGGCTCTCGGGAACAGCCCGTCTGGATTCTGGCTCTCCTTCGCATACTTATCCTTCAGGTTTTCGGGGATGCTCGGAAAAGGAGCGAAGGCCTTGATGCCCAGGTCCACACAGCTGGCCACTTCATCGAGCAAAGTGTCAACGGAGTAGCGGTTGATGCCCGGCATAGAGGCTACTTCCACCTTCTGGTTTTGGCCCTCGATAATGAAAAGCGGGAAGATGAAGTCGTTCAGTTCCAGGGCGGTTTCCTGCACCATGCTGCGGATGACTTCGTTATAGCGGTTTCGTCTTGGTCTTTTCGTGATCATAGTATAGCGTTTGCTCTAAAATGCTTCGACATAAGTATACGGCAAAGGTACGGCTTATGCGGGGCAAAGCGAAGCTATCCCTTGTAAATCGGAGGTGCTATACCTGAAATCGGGGTTATCAGTTGCTTGCCTCAGGTATAACAGGTGGTGTTGCGCTGCCGGCTGTATGTTGCTTATGCGTGACGAAGGCACCAATACCAAGCCCTACCAGAAAGCCGATAAAAGCGAAAGCGATGATCCATTTTCTCAAACGGGGCGGAAAGGGTTCTGCTTCAGATTTCATTTCAGCGTGTATCAGTTAGTGTGATTAGACCTGACAAAAGCGAAGGGTTGCAAAACCTCGAATATTTAGTGCGTAAACTGGTAAAGTGAGCCACCAACAATTTTTCCGAAATTGAAAAGCAGGTATAGGAATGCCGCAAAGCCAACAAAGAGAGCCACTATAACATACCTGTTTTGCAAAAGGTGTAGATATTTCTTCATAATGGACTAGTGTGTTAAGTTATAAATAAGTTCGCCAATACTTGTTCCTACATGTTCTCCTGCGATAAACACTATAACTAGCGCAACAAGGATGGAAGCTATTCTAACTGATTTTTTCATAAAAAGTATGTTAGTTCTCGTCACTGTTGTCTGAGGCATCATCAAACCCCTCCAAAAGCCTTTTCGCCTCTTCTTCATCATGTCCGGAGATAATGAGTCGCACCGGATTAAAGCCGCCCGAAGCTACTTGAAATGGGGCGATGCTTCCCATGTGCTCGTTTTGCATGAACACATAAATGCCGTGGTTCTCGAGCATGTTTTTGATGACGGCTGCCCGATGGAAGTCGCCGGAGAAAATAACAATGGGTTTTGATTGTTCTGGTTGCGTCATGGGTCAAAAGCTGTTGCTATTCTAAAGCTAGCGAATTTAAAGCAGACTAGCATGCCGGAAGTGGATAAAAAAAGGCGGAGCCGCTATAGCTCCGCCCTTCTACTCTGGTTCAGGTATACCTGACTTAAAAATTCATGATTACTTTCTCGATGATATCGCAGCACTCGTGCAGTTGATCTTCCGTCATCACCAATGGCGGTGCAAAACGGATGATATCACCGTGTGTTGGCTTGGCAAGCAGACCGTTTTCCTTCAGTTCAACGCACACATCCCAGGCAGTGCGTCCGTCAGCAGATGGCTCGATTACGATGGCATTGAGCAAGCCGCGACCTCTTACCAGTGTTACCACTTCCGGACGCTTGGCTTTCAGCTTGTTCATGCGTTCCCGGAACACTTCCCCCAACTTGTAGGCGTTTTCTATTAGGTTCTCTTCTTTGATCACCTCCAAAGCAGCAATGGCCACCGCAGCTGCCAACGGATTGCCGCCGAATGTAGAGCCGTGCTCGCCTGGCTGAATGCACAGCATGATGTCGTCGTTGGCCAGTACGCAGGATACCGGCAGCACACCACCCGAAAGGGCTTTGCCCAAAATCAGGATATCGGCTTTTACATCGTCGTAATAGCTGGCCAGCAGTTTTCCGGTACGCGCTATACCTGTCTGGATCTCATCAGCCATCAGTAGTACATTGTACTCTTTGCAGAGCGCATGCGCCTTGGCCATATACCCGTCCTGCGGTACGACTACGCCTGCTTCGCCCTGAATAGGCTCCACCAGGAAACCACATACGTTAGGGTTCTCTTTCAGAGCAGTTTCCAGCGCTTCCAGATCGTTGTAAGGAATTACTTTAAAGCCGGGCATATATGGTCCGAAGCCTTTGGTAGAGTCCGGATCAGTTGAGAAGGAGATAATGCCTGTCGTGCGACCGTGGAAGTTGCGCTCTACTACAATGATCTCAGCGTTGTGCGAAGCGATGCCCTTCTTCAGGTAAGCCCACTTGCGGGCAAGCTTAATAGCTGTTTCCACGGCCTCAGCACCAGAGTTCATGTAAAGCGATTTGTCGTAGCCGAACAGCTCGCAAATGTACTTTTCGGCTATACCTAGCTTGTCGTTGTAAAAGGCACGGGATGTCAGCGTGAGTTGCTGGGCCTGCTCGATCAGGGCATTGATGATGCGCGGATGGCAGTGGCCCTGGTTTACGGCGCTGTAGGCCGACAGGAAGTCAAAATAGCGTTTGCCCTCCACGTCCCACAGGTATACGCCCTCGCCTTTGTTCAATACCACCGGCAGCGGGTGGTAGTTGTGGGCGCCGTATTTTTCTTCAGTTTCGATAGCCTGTTGGCTGGAGGTGATGGATAGCGTGCTCATAGTTTATGTGTTAAAAAAGCTGTGTCCGTACTGTTGGGCAGCGCTACGCCATACGCTGTAGTGCCGCACCTATATTTACGGGATTCTGTATATAGGTTGTAAATATAGCAAAAACAGCCTGACTTATACCTTTAACTGGAAAAGGTGCTTATTCCGTCCGACGGCACTGTCTGAAAATGGAGCGAAACTCCTCGGGATCGTACTCGGCATAGATATCTGTCATGATGCCAAGCAGGTTGCTGTCTGTCCTGAAACCGTATACCTCTTCCTGTCCGCTTTGTGAGGTGGGCGATGGCACGATATGGCGCTCCAGCAAAGTGAGTTGATTGGGGGAGAGTTCGCAGCTCTGCTCAGAGCAGTAAACCCGCTGATGCTGAATGCTGAATGTGTTGACAAAGCCCCTGGCGCGCATGGCGCTTACAGCTTCGGTTAGGTTTTGGAAACGAGTCATAGGCTGAGGGGCTTAGGGTTTGTTATTGGGTAGAAGCTATCGTAATTAAAACGAAGCATCCTGCAGGTATAAGGTATAGAATGCGTTGTTTTTGGTAAACGTCACTGAATTACCGATATTTGTCGCTTTATAAGGAGTATAGCGTGAGCGATCTGAAAGAAGGCGAGGACTTTTATTTTGAGCGTGGGCTGATGGTGCTAACGGCCAAGTACCTGCTTAAGCGAGGCTATTGCTGCAAGAATGCCTGCCGAAACTGCCCCTACGGCTTCACCAAAAAGAAGAAAGAAACGGGCCTGAAAGGCGAAGACAAGGTATAAGAAGAGCTGTTAAAAAGCCTTTGTAGTTGTCTTGCAGCGTGTTTTGTTAAAAATATCTGCTATGCTTTTGAATTTCTGTATCTTTTTGCAGATATTTGCACCCCTATTGAAATAATTTAGAAGAAAATACAAGATGGCACGAGTTTGCGATTTAACCGGAAAGAGAGTACAAGTAGGAAATAACGTTTCTCACGCTAACAATAAGACAAAGCGTAAGTTCTATCCGAACCTTCAGAAGAAGCGTTTCTACATCCCTGAAGAAGATGCTTGGGTAACCCTTAAAGTTTCTACTTCAGCATTGAGAACAATCAACAAAAACGGTATTTCTGCCGTTCTGAAGAAAGCAGTAGAGCAAGGCTTCATTATGTACTAATGGCAGCCTTCCGGCTGTGTGTACTGTTATGCTTGCTGTCTTTTACGGCAGTAGCGCAACCGCATGCAGGCTCGGGAAAGCCATCTGATACTTTAGATAAAGAGTTTCACCGGCAACGGAGAGAGGTACTGCGGCAACAGCTGCCCCCTCGCTCCGTTGCCGTTCTTTTTGCCAGTCCCGTGCGCAACCGCGCCAATGACGTGGACTACTACTATCATCCCGACCCCGATTTCTACTACCTGACCGGATACAAGGAGCCGAACGCTGTGCTGTTGCTCTTTAAGAGTCCGCAGAACGTGAACGGGAAACAGGTACAGGAAGTACTGTTTGTGCAGCCCAACGATGAGATGCATGAACTGTGGAACGGCAAACGTCAAGGCGTAGAAGGGGCGGAAAAGGAGCTAGGTATAGCCACACTGGCGAACACCGACTTTGCCTCCTTCAAGCTTGACACCTCCAATCTGCAGCAGATCCTGATCAAAAGCCTGCCGCACGATGTGCGCGACGATGCTGCTGATGAAGCTGATTTGTACAGTCTGCTTAGCCAGTTCAAGACGAAGGTAAAGTACCCGAGCAAATTCAGTGCGACACGCAGTATGCTATATGGCATCGTGCGCGAGCATGGACTGGCGCAGGCCGAGGGGGTAGTGGCGTATATTCAGGAAGCCATGCAGCAAGAGCCAAGTCTGCGACAAGATCAGGCGCTGCAAGGTTATCTGCAGGCAAAAGACATGCGTGCCCGCACCAAAGCCGTAGCCGCTATACCTAAGCAGAAGCTCGATGCTTTCACGCTAGACCAAGCGCTGGACGGCATGCGGGAAGTGAAGACAGAAGCGGAAATCAGTTTGCTTCGCAAAGCGGCAAGTATGTCGGCTATCGGGCAGATTGAGGTGATGAAGGCCATGAAGCCAGGCATGTCCGAAATGGAGGTGCAGGGTATACACGAGTTTGTGTTCAAAAAATACGGTGCGCAGCATGTAGGTTACCCCAGCATAGTGGGAGCCGGCAACAATGGCTGTGTGCTGCATTATATTTCCAGTGCCAAGCCGGCTATACCTGGCAGCGAACTCGTGCTGATGGATGTGGGGGCGGAATACCTGGGCTATACTGCCGACGTAACGCGCACTATACCTGCCAACGGCAAATTCACAAAAGAGCAGCGTGCCATTTATGAACTGGTGCTCAAAGCGCAGGAGGCAGGATTTCAGCAGTGCAAGGTAGGAAACGCTTTCAATGCACCGCACCAGGCTGCCGAAGCCGTGATAGCAGACGGACTCGTTAAACTGGGCATCATTAAAAAGCGTGAAGAAGTGCAGCGTTATTTTCCGCATGGCACTTCGCACTACCTGGGGCTCGATGTGCACGACCGTGGCAGCTACGGGCCTTTTCAGGCCAACACGGTGATTACGGTGGAGCCGGGCATTTACATTCCGGAAGGAAGCCCGTGTGACAAGAAGTGGTGGGGAATCGGCGTACGCATTGAAGATGATATCCTGATCACTGATAAAGGCTGGGAGAACCTGTCGAAGCAGGCGCCCCGCACAATAGAGGAAATTGAGAAAACAATGGCCCAGCCGAGCGCATTGGACGGTTTCAAGCTTCCAGTGCTCGATTAGAGGCATTTTGAACGATGTATAAACGTGGCAGAGAGCGCAGCTAAAAAGCTTCTGCAGAAAAATTTATACTTTGTTTGTAATTAGAGATTTAAGCTTGTATATTTGCAGTCCTAAATAAAAATTTACTGTTGAGATGGCTAAAAAAGCAAAAGGTAATAGAATCCAGGTAATTATGGAGTGCACAGAGCATAAAGCGACTGGCATGCCTGGAACTTCAAGGTACATCACTACCAAAAACAGAAAGAATACTGCTGAGCGTCTAGAGCTTAAGAAGTATAACCCTGTGTTGAAAAAAGTAACTGTACATAAAGAAATTAAATAACCATGGCTAAGAAGGTAGTTGCAACCCTAAAGACCGCTACAGGTAAAGATTGGGCAAAAGTGATCAAAGCCGTTAAGTCTCCAAAAACTGGTGCTTACAGCTTTAAAGAAGAGATGGTGCCTGTTGACAAAGTACAGGAGTTCCTTAAGAAGTAATTAAGCCTACTCTACTATACATAGATAGAATACACGAAAAAGTCCCTTTGCTGGGACTTTTTTAGTATATTACCGTATCACACCGAGATAGTCTCACCCTACAAAACACGCAAATGGGAATTTTTGACTTTTTCAGCAAAGAGCAAAAGAAAGAATCGCTCGACAAAGGTCTAGAGAAAACCAAAACCAGCTTTTTCGGGCAATTGAGTAAAGCAGTCGTTGGTAAATCCACGGTAGACGTGGAGGTGCTGGACGAACTTGAGGAAATTCTGGTGCATGCGGACGTGGGGGTAGAGACGACGGTAAAGATCATCGACCGCATCGAGAAGCGTGTCGCGCGTGACAAATATGTGAGCACAAGTGAGCTCGACAGAATCCTGCGCGAAGAGATTGCCGCCTTGCTCGAAGAGAACCGTGCCGGTGATGGCGCCAACTTCGATTTGCCGGCAGGTATAAAGCCGTACGTGATCATGGTCGTGGGCGTGAACGGCGTGGGTAAAACCACCACCATCGGTAAGCTGGCCTCGCAATTCCACAAAGCCGGTAAGAAAGTCGTGCTGGGTGCCGCCGATACCTTCCGTGCCGCCGCCGTTGATCAGCTGATTATCTGGGGTGAGCGTGTAGGCGTGCCGGTAATTTCGCACGGCATGAACACGGATCCAGCCTCTGTGGCCTATGATGCCGTAAAGAAAGGGGTGGACATTGGCGCTGACGTCGTGATCATCGATACAGCGGGCCGACTGCACAACAAAGTGGGCCTGATGAACGAGTTGTCGAAGATTAAGCGTGTGATGCAGAAGATCACAGCAGACACCCCACACGAAGTGTTGCTGGTACTCGACGGCAGTACAGGCCAGAACGCCCTGATTCAGGCGCGTGAGTTCACCAAAGCCACCGACGTAACCGCACTGGCTATCACCAAATTGGACGGTACGGCTAAAGGCGGTGTGGTGATCGGTATATCGGACGAGTTTAAGATTCCGGTGAAGTACATTGGGGTAGGCGAGAAGATAGAAGACCTGCAGTTGTTCGACAAAAACCAGTTCGTAGAGTCATTCTTCTCCCGCAAATAGATTTTTGCTGTTGCCTGTATGGGAAAATTGCTGTTGATAGGGATGTCGCTGTTGCTGACCGTTTGTAACGGTACCCAAGGTACGTCAGGGCAGGAAAGCGAAGCCCAGGAAGCGCAGCAGGAATCTAAAACGCAAACAGGCCAGCAGATGCAGATCAAGCAAGGTATACAGGGGCAGATACTCTGGGAGGCGGGCAACCAAATGCCTTCCCCGGATGCTCCAACCAGCAGCGGTCGCCGCGGTGTGGAGCGCACCGTGTACATTTACGAGCTGACCAACAGTTCACAAACCACATCCAAAGACGGTGTTTTCCACACCGCCATACAAACCAAACTTATAACCCAGGTAAAAACAGACGCCAGCGGCAACTTTGCGGTTCGTCTGGAGCCCGGCAGGTATAGCCTTTTCACAAAAGAGGATGACGGACTATTCGCCAACCTTCTTGACGGCGATATGAACATCTTTCCGGTGGAGGTTAAAGAAGGTGAAGTAACGGAAGTAGAGTTTCTGGTTAACTACAACGCCTTTTATTAACGAAGCACATCATCCAGGGCATTAGCTCGGAGTTACCACAGTTAGGATCAAATCCAGTAAAGGTATAGCTCAGCTTCTATAGCTATAAAACAAATCAGCCCGCTATACAGTGGGCCGTTCTTTTATTACCTAAACATGTTGTACTTTTGCAGTTCATTTGCCCAATCGAACTAATGCGCAGCCGCAATGGTTTTGAGTAATTGGGAATTATCGCGCTAATACATAGATAAGTGAAAGTAAGAAGTTTAAAGAAAGACAAGGTAAACGTGATCACATTGGGTTGTTCTAAAAACCTGGTGGATTCGGAAGTGCTGATGGGGCAGCTGCGGGCCAATGACATGGACGTAGCGCACGAGTCTGAGAAGGATGATTCAAATATCATCATCGTGAACACCTGCGGCTTTATCGACAATGCCAAGCAGGAGTCTATTGATACCATACTGCGCTACGCTGAGGCCAAAGAAATGGGCCAGATCGACAAGCTGTACGTAACAGGTTGTCTGTCGCAGCGCTACAAGGATTCGCTGGAAGCAGAGATCCCGCAGGTAGACGCTTACTTCGGTACGCTGGAGATGCCGCAGCTTCTCAAAAAGCTGGAGGCAGACTACAAGCACGAGCTGATCGGCGAACGACTCATCACGACGCCTTCGCACTTCGCTTACTTTAAGATAGCCGAGGGCTGTAACCGTCCTTGCTCTTTCTGTGCTATCCCTTTGATGCGCGGCAAGCACGTGGACCGTCCGATTGAAGACCTGGTAAAAGAGGCGAAACGACTTGCTAGCATGGGCACAAAAGAATTGGTGCTGATAGCGCAGGATTTAACTTATTACGGCTTACAGCATTACGGTGAGCGCAAGCTGGCTGACCTGCTCCGCAACCTGTCGGATGTAGAAGGTATAGACTGGATCCGCATGCAGTATGCTTATCCGTCACAGTTCCCAATGGAGGTGTTTGACGTGATGAACGAGCGTGAGAACATCTGCAAGTACATGGACATGCCGTTGCAGCATATTTCCGACAACATGCTCAAGACCATGCGCCGCGGTATCAGCAAGCGCCGCACCATTGAGCTGGTAGACCAGATTCGTCAGCGTGTGCCGGATATTGCCCTGCGTACGACTCTTATCGCCGGGCACCCGGGTGAAACAGACAAGGATTTCCAGGAGCTGTACGATTGGGTAGAGGAAACCCGCTTCGAGCGTCTGGGCATCTTTACCTACTCACACGAAGAAAACACCCACTCCCATACCCTGGAGGACAACGTACCGGACGAGGTAAAGCAGGAGCGTGCCGATGCTATCATGGAGCTGCAGCAAGGTATATCAGTGGAACTGAACGAAGAGAAAGTAGGCAAGACTTACAAAGTGCTCTTCGACCGCAAAGAAAGCGGTTACTTCGTGGGCCGTACGCAGTACGACTCACCGGAGGTGGACAACGAAGTGCTTGTGCCAGCCGATAGCCAGTATGTGCGTCTGGGGGACTTTGCCAACGTGAAGATCACTGATGCTTCTGACTTCGACCTATACGGTGAGGTAGTGCTGTAAATTAACTGAAAATCAAAGATTGGGCGTTAAAAACCCGATACTGCTAATAACCATAATCAAAGGAAATTCCTTGCGTGCTACGGCCCACAGGGAATTTCCTTTTTTGTTTATAGCCCGGAATTATGTATTATGGTATTCAGAAACCTAAATATAGTTCAAGGAGCAGTTTTAGACGCTGCAAAGCCTTTCCTACCTGTATGCGGCACATCAAATTACTCACTACTGATTCCCTTACACTCGAGTATAATGCGGTAGAAGATTACATTGCAGCTACCTGGCATGGGGCCTTTACCAGCGAGGTCATCAAGCAGGGATATGAGCAGATTCTGTTTTTCCTGCAGAAAGAACGCTGCCACAAACTACTTGACAACCACTACGACGTGCAGGGGCTGTGGGTAGAACTGACTGATTGGCTAGCCTTTGACTGGCACCCACGAGCCGGGCAGGCTGGTTTGCGATACCATGCCGCTGTTTATTCGCAAGATTACTTCAGTCGTCTCTCCACTGACAGAGCCATCCAGATGGTGCGGGATGGTATTGCGAATGGATTTGAAACGACCGAAAATGCGGAGGGCTGGCTCAACTCACTCTAATTTATTTCAGCACATACTTGACTCACTCTAATTTATTTCAGCACATACTTGCTTAGCACTTTGTAAGCCTCATTCACATTGTCGCCTTTGCGGAATTCCTGCTTGATAGTGGGCGATGCTTCACCTGTCAGCCAGATCTTCAGCTCGGCATCGAAGTCGAGCATGCCGGCGCTCTCTTTTGAGAACATCTTGATGCTGGCATAAGGCACACTTTGGTATTCAATTTTAGAACCCGTTATACCTTGCTTATTCACTACGATCAGCCGCTTGTTCGTGAACACCAGCATGTCACGGATCAGGCGGAAAGCCTTTTCAATTTGCTCATCATCGAGCAGGATGGGCTGAAATTCTTTTGTGAGTTTTTCAACAGGCACTGCCGAGGCATGACCCATTAATCCGTTCAATAATCCCATATCGTTTGATTTTTAGCTAAGTATACGGACTTTATACCTTTAGTTTGTCTACTAAAGCCCTCGCATTGAAAGCTTTTGGAGCGAGGGCAGTGGGTGCCTAAATTCTGATTCCGTCCGCCTATACCTGTTTTCTATCGTATCAGCTATATATCGAAAATAAAAAACACGTACTTTGTGGCGCAACATAGGTGAACGTGTTTTGTTATACCCTCCAGGTATAGCTATACAGCGTAAAGCCACAAAACAGAGCAGATGGAAGTAACTGATATGAAAATCACCAAAGTAGACTATGCCGCTACTGGCGCTTTCTCCCAGACGATAGCCGATTACCTGTCACAAAGCGAAAAGCTAAAGACGTTCTATCACCGCTTTCCGACGCTGGAGGCTTTTGGCGAACAGATCAAGGAGAAGCAGTTTTCGGAAGCCCAGCGCCACACCTTGCATCAGGCGCTGCAGGAGCAGTATGGTTCTTTATCAGATATCCACCCAGCTGTACAGCAAAACCTGGAGCTGTTGCAGCAGCCCAATACCTATACCGTGACCACAGGGCACCAGCTCAACATCTTCACGGGGCCACTCTACTTCGTGTATAAGATCGTAACGGCTATCAACACTTGTCGCCAGTTGCAGGCAGCTTACCCGGATTACAACTTTGTGCCGGTATACTGGATGGCCACCGAAGACCATGACTTCGCGGAGATCAACCACTTCAACCTATTTGGCAAGCGCTATACCTGGGAGTCGGAGCAGAAAGGTGCCGTGGGTCGATTTGCAACAACCGGACTTGACAAGGTGCTGGAAGAATTGCCGGAGGCTTTCCCGATTTTTGAGGACGCTTACCGCAACAGTAAGACACTGGCCGACGCAACCCTTGCCATCACCCATGCGCTGTTTGGCGAGTATGGTTTGGTGAGCATCGACGGCGACCACAAAGAGCTGAAGAAGGCGCTTATACCTGTAGTAGAGAAAGAGCTGACCGAGCAGCTGTCGAACAAGCTGGTAGAGGAGACGAACGCACAGTTGGAGCAGCTAGGCTACAAACCGCAGGTGTTTTCACGTGAGATCAACCTGTTTTACCTGCAGGACGGCATGCGCGAGCGCATCGTGCAGGAAGGCGACAGGTATAAGGTACTTAATACCGAGATTAGCTTTTCCCAAGAAGAAATCCTGCAGGAGGCACAGCAACACCCGGAACGTTTTAGCCCGAATGTGATACTTCGTCCGCTCTTCGAAGAGATGGTGCTGCCGAACCTGGCCTACATTGGCGGTGGAGCAGAGGTGGCATACTGGTTCCAGCTTTGTAAAGTGTTTGAAGCACACCAGGTAACCTTCCCGATCATCATGCTGCGAAACTCGGCTCTGTACATCAGCAAGCCGAACGCCAACCGCATGCATAAACTGGGGCTTGATCCGCTCGACTTGTTCCAGGATTATCAGGAGCTGAAGAAGAAGCTCTCGTCGCAGCTGCACGAAGAGGAGATTAACCTGGAAACGCAGCGTGAGGCTGTAGCCAAAGCGTTTAAACAAGTAGAAGCGCTGGCCGAGGGGATTGATCCGACCTTAGTAAGAGCAGTAGCGGCTGAACAGCAGAAAGCGCACAATTCATTGCAAATGCTCGAGAAGAAGCTGTCCAAAGCGCGTGACAGCAAGCACGAGCAAACCTTCAAACAACTTGAAAACCTGAAGGACAAACTCTTCCCGAACGGCAGCTTGCAGGAACGCCAAGACAACCTGCTCTCATACCAGACCAACCACCCGAACTTTATACCTGCACTGGTAGAGGCTTTTGACCCGCTGGAATTTAAATTCACAATACTGGAGGAAGAATAATGCACAAAGCCGAGCTGCGCAAAACCATGCTACAACGTCGCCGTGCCCTGTCCGTCGACGAGGTTGCTGTGCGGAGCCAGCGTATAGCTGACTTGTTTTTCCAGCACTTTCCTCTTCAGGCAGGGCAGATCGTACACGTATTCTTGCCGATTATCAAAAACAATGAGGTAAACACCTGGCCCATTATTGAGCGGTTGCGGCTGGAGTGTCCTGAGGTGCGCGTAGTTGTGCCCGTAACGGATGCCGAACAGCATACGCTTTCACACCATCAGCTAACGGAAGAGTCGGTGCTGGTAGAAAATGCCTGGGGTATACCTGAGCCGCAGGATGCCGAGATTGTCCACGCCCATGAAGTAGATTTAGTGCTGATCCCTTTGCTGGCTTTCGATAAGCAAGGCCATCGCGTAGGGTATGGCAAGGGCTTCTACGACCGTTTCCTGGCTGACTGCCGACCAGATGTTGTGAAGGTAGGGCTGTCGCTGGAGCCGCCTGTAGAGCGTATAGCCGACCCAAATGTATATGATGTACCACTCGACTTTGCCATAACACCCGACGGGGTGTGGCCGGAAACATTAGCGTTGCATAGTTAGTTTGCAGTGCTACCTAAGCTTGGTTGGTGTCAACTGAGATCAGGACGTTACATAAGCCTCAAACAAAAAGCCCCGCTGCATCACTGCAGCGGGGCTTTTTGTTTGAGGCTCTTAAGAGCCTTATTTCTTTTTGCCATTTACCACTTGGCGAAGCTGAGCTACAGGGCCGAATTCAGCCTGCTCAATTGTCTTGCCACCCAGGTAAATCTTGCGCAGCTGCACTTCAACAGGTGCCATGGTGCGGGTCATGTCTGAGCTCACCACTTTTGTGTAAAAATCACGGGCTTCTACTACTGCGCCGCGTTCAAACTGGTGTCTGGATTCGTTCTTGTTCACTGGCAGGCCAGGTATAACCTGGTAAGTCGTACAAACTACTTCGTACTTCGCCTGGAAAGGCTTCACCACTTTCTGTAATAATTTCTTCATTTTGCTTCCTGTTGATTTGCTTTCATTGCTCTAAGACAATGCAAAATAAGACTTAATTCCAGAAATAAAACAATTTTTGAAGTATAACAATTAAAAAAAATGGTGAGCGGTTTATGCAAGTGCTTGAATTATACTTTATTGAGATAAAACTTTGTTGTAATTCCTTAATAAGGAGACACTTGTGATAAATCAAAGTTTAAGTAAATGAGATTCTATACCTGTGCAGGCATTTAAATTTTACATTTAGGGTAGCTTGTAACTCCTTGATATGCTATTTGTTAGATTGCTCTAGCTTGTCAGGCGTTACTTCTGTTTTATTAAGCAAGCGCTCTATATCCGGTGTTATCTTCTCGGGTTTGGTGATAGGAGCATAGCGTTTCACCGGGTTTCCGTTGGCATCAATCAGAAATTTAGTGAAGTTCCATTTCACACGGCTGCCCAGCAGTCCTCCAAGCTCTGACTTCAGGTACTGGAATACCGGATGGGTATTACGACCGTTCACGTCCACTTTCTCCATCATGGGGAAGCTCACGCCATAGTTCACCAGACAACCCTGTTCAATCTCTTCTTTTCCTCCCGGCTCCTGATTGCCGAACTGGTTGCAGGGGAAGCCCACCACCACCAGGCCATCGTCCTTATACTTCCTATAAAGCTCCTCCAGACCTTCGTATTGGGGCGTAAAACCGCAGTTACTGGCAGTGTTCACCACCAGCACGACTTTGCCTTTGAAGTTCTCCATATTGACTTCTTTGCCCTGCAAAGAGGTCGCTGACAGGTTATAGAAGGGGCTATTTTGATTTGACATGCTCATCATTATTCGTTTTAAGTATTTGCTATACCTCAACCGAAAATAAGCGAAAAGGTTTTACTCCACCGGTTTGATGCCGCGTGTCATTTCACGCTTGCCCAGAGGGCCTGGGAGTGCCTCTACTTCGTAACCAGCTGCTTTCAGGCTTCGCTTAAAGGAGCCCTTTGCGCAGTAAGTAACCAACACACCACCGGGGCGGGTAGCCTGGAATAACTTATCAAACATCTTGTCAGACCAGAGTTCAGGCTGCTTCTCGGGAGCGAAGGCGTCGAAATAGATCAGGTCGTAATAAGCACGCGGTGGCACAAACTCTTCCAGCGTTTCGTGGATTTTCTGCAGCGTAAAGTAAGGGATTACGTCAACCGGCTCATTCCAGGGAGCTTTGTGAAGTTCCAGAAATGCATCGTGCAGCTCAGGATTCAGAATCACTTTGTCAAACTGCAGTTGCTCTACCACCTTCATTTCCAGCGGAAACTTCTCCAGTGTGTCGTATTGTATGAAAGCCTTCTGAGCCAGCGCGATGGGGTAAGTGAGGATGGCGTTGAGGCCGGTGCCAAAACCTACCTCCAGAATCTTGATGTCTTTGCGGAGATTGAGCACATGCTCCAGGCCGTGCTTAATGAAGACATGCTGCGACTCCTGCAAAGCGCCATGCACCGAGTGGTAGTGCTCGTTCAGTTCGGGCACGTACAAGGTGTTGGAGCCGTCTTTGGTCTGCCTGATTTCGAGATGCATGATTATTTGTTTACTTTACAAATGTAAGCAATGGCGAATGATTAATGAATAATTAATAGTGAGGAATGAATAATCATTAATGAGTAATGGATAATGAAGAGTGAATAATAATGAATGAATAATGAGTAATGGATAATGATGAATGAATAGAGAAGTTTAAACTACATCTCTTAAACTCTCAAACTTCCCAACTCTTAAACTCAAATAACTTTTTACCTTTTTAACTTTTTACCTTTTTAACTCAAAACATGCCCCGCATCAAAGTAGCTATACCTGAACATGTGTCCTTCGAGGCAACTATACCTGTGCGCATTACTGATCTCAACTATGGCGCTCATCTGGGCAACGATGCCCTGCTCTCTATCCTGCATGAGGCACGCCTGCAATTGCTCAGGCACTTCGGCTATACTGAGCTCGATATGGGTGGTGCCAGCCTGATCATGGCCGATGTTGCCATCGAGTACAAGGGCGAGGGCTTCTATGGTGATGTGCTGACGCTGCGGCTGTCCTTTGACGATGTGCACAAGTATGGCTTCGACATCACCTACCACGTGCTCAACCAAAACGGCAAGGAAGTGGCCCGCGCCAAGACCGGCATGCTCTGCTTTAACTACCAAGAACGAAAATTAATGGCACTGCCTGATGAAGTAAAAGCCCGGATTGAAACTAAAGCCTAAGTATTTTTGTAATTTTGTGGTATGAATTTGATTGCAGATATACCCGTTTTAAATAAGAAAGACATCCGTAAGCTGTCGCTCGACGACTTAAAGGCATGGCTGGTGGAGCAGGGCGAGAAAGCGTTCCGTGCCAAGCAGGTCTATGAGTGGATCTGGAAGCACTCTGCCCAGTCCTTCGAGGAGATGAACAACGTGAGCCTGGCCCTGCGCGAAAAGCTGGACCAGCACTTCGCCATTAACGCGGTGCAGGTAGCCACCAAGCAGCTCAGCAACGACGGTACCATCAAATCTGCTTTCAAACTGCATGACAGTAACATCGTGGAGGGTGTGCTTATACCGCACGAAGAGCGCAAAACCGCCTGTGTGAGTAGCCAGGTAGGGTGCTCGCTTACATGCAAGTTCTGCGCCACCGGCTACATGGACCGTGTGCGTAACCTCGATGCCGCCGAGATATACGATCAGGTAGTGCGCATCAATGAGCAGAGCATGCAACAGTATGGTCAGCCGCTTACCAACATCGTGTACATGGGTATGGGCGAGCCGATGCTCAACTATGCCAATGTGATGAAGAGCATTGAACGTATCACAGCGCACGACGGCCTGGGTATGGCTGCACGCCGCATCACGGTGAGCACGGCAGGTATAGCCAAGATGATCAAGAAAATGGCGGATGATGGTGTGAAAGCTAATCTGGCCCTGTCGCTGCACGCCGCCAACGACGAGAAGCGCAACCAAATCATGCCGATCAACGAGACCAATTCACTGGAGGCACTGACCGATGCTCTGAAGCACTTCCATGAAGTGACAGGCCGCAAGGTGACGTACGAGTACATCGTGTTCCAGAACTTCAACGACACCCTACAGGATGCCGAAGAACTGTATCGTTTCTCCAAAGTGATACCTTGCAAGATCAACCTGATCGAGTATAACCCGATTGAGAACGCCGACTACAAAAATACGGATGAAGAGCGCTGGCAGAACTTCATCTACTACCTCGCCGACCGTGGGGTGCAGGTGAACGTGCGCCGCAGCCGTGGCAAAGACATCGATGCTGCCTGCGGCCAGCTCGCCGTAAAAGAGAAACAGCCTGCTGCTTAAGTTTAGGCTAATGATAAAGCAAAATGCCCCTGCTATACCTGTAGCAGGGGCATTTTGCTTTACTTGGGTTTATGTCAGCTGGCTTTGTTGAACCTGCCTTCCGGCCTTGGTCTGCCGCTGGATATGTCGTGCGGGTTATTGGTGATCTCCTGCTCTCTGAACAGCACCGCATGCTCCTTGGGCCTTATCTCCTGGCCAAACTCAGCGGCATACTGCTGGGTGAACTCCGCCCCGAACAGCACGATCAGCGACGAGTAGTAGATCCATACTAAAATTACGATAATGGAGCCGGCAGCCCCATAGGCTGAGCCCGGGTCGCTGGTGCTGATGAACCAGCTGATCAGGAATTTGCCAATAGTGAACAGCAGTGCCGTGATCAAAGCGCCTACCCACACATCTTTCCATTTGATAAAGGCATCGGGCAGGTACTTGAAAATAAGTGAAAACAGGGCCGTTATAATGGCAACCGACAGAATAAAGTCCATGGCCTTGATGAGGAAATACAGCACATCAGGCGAGATAAATTGCAGGTAGCTGTCGAAGATCTCGCGGAGATAGTCGCTGAGGATGGAAATCACTGCACTAAGCAATAGCGACACTAGCATCAGCAGGGCGATGCTTAGCACGATGCCAAACGAGAACAGGCGCACCTTCAGCATCTTCACGATGCCGTTTGTCGGCTTCGGTTTCACGTTCCATACCCTATTCAGCGACTCCTGCAACGTAGCAAAAAACGTAGTGGATGCGAAGATCAGCGTGCCTATACCTATCCAGAACGCTATACCGCCTCCTTCGCTCAAAGCCGCATTCTGTACGATGGTCTCAATGGAATCAGCTGCACTGGGACCTATCGCCCCTGAAATCTGGCTGGAAAGTTCACCTGAAACGGCCTTCTCGCCAAGGAAGTACCCGGCGGCCTGTATGATGATGACCAGCAGGGGAGGGATTGAGAAAATGGCATTGAAGGCCAGTGCCGCAGCCAACATAAGAGAACCGTTGTCCAGAAACCCACTAAAGGTATTCTTTGCAAGAGGGAATATAATGCCTGTTAAAGATTTTGTCATATCGCGTGTCTGTATCAGAATAGCTTTTTGATACGACAGCGGGAAATGTTAGGTTGGAAATGCTAAAGCTTATCAATGGTGGCGGTAAGGCTGCCTCTGGCATTGACAACAGCTTGTATACCTGAAGGGCTCAGGTAAATATTCTCAAGCGCCAATTCGCTGACGGCCCCACGCAGCAATACCGATTCGTGCAATCGACCTGACTGGTTCAGTGTCTGCTGCAACATGTTGCGCACATCAGTTAGTTGACTTTGCACTGGTATGTTCACCTGACTTTGAATCATCTCCTTGAACTTGTTCTTGGCCAGCCAATTAGCCGTGTTCAATAGCATGTCTCTGGTGTCGAGGTCATAATCCACGTCACGCAGCCTGATAGAGGCAGTTTGGGCATCATAGTAAGGTGTGCCGCGCAGGTATAGCTTGCCGACTAGTTTCTTAGTAAAGAGGCCTGCCTTGGTTTTGCCGTCCACGTCCAGCATCAGCACAAGCTGCTCGCCACTTGGGGTGATGGCGGCGTCCTTAACAGTCAGCTGGCTTTTGCCCTCGTCGAAGGTATAGGTTTGGTTAGCCACTTGCTGCTGCATCAGGCTGCTGGCATGGGCATAAGGCACGGTAGCAGTCAGACCGATCTGGATGTCGTCGCTCATGCGGCTGTCGATGATCAGGCGAGGCAGGTTCTTGTTTACCTTTGTTTGCGGCTTGCCGTCAGTGCTCACCTGTATAAAAGAGCTGATGCCGATGCGGGTATGCAAACTGCCGTTATGAGCGTATAGAGGAGCCATACGCACCTCCTGTGGATTCACGGTGAGCCAGGCATTGAGGTTGTCGTCCAGCTTCACAGGTTGCTGCAGCTGCACCCAGGTGTCGGCCACGTACTGGCGCAGGTTCAGGCGACTCTGTATTTCTTTGTCCAGCTGGCGGGCGATGGTGTTCATCTGCTGCTTCATGGCGGGCTCTATAAAGCGGGCCAAGCCGATCTTAAGCGGACCCAGGTTGATGTAAGGCTTGGTGTCGCCCCACTCAAAATTGCCGCTCGTGATGGTATTTACTTTGTAGTCATCGGTGAGGCCAAAGCGACTCTCGGTGCGCACGACCATGTCGAAAGAAGTGGCTTCAGTCTTGCTGAATGAGGGACAGGCTTTGCAGGGTTCCCACTGCCAGCGGCCCTTGGCGTATACCTGCAATGGCACACTGAAGTAGAGCTTGTCCTTATCGGCCCGGATGGTCATGCGGCCCTTTTTGAGCACGGTGACCATCAGGTTGTCATCGTCCAGGTTGTCGTCTTTGTAAAGGGCACCCTGTATTTCCTCGTTGATCTTGTCTTCAATAGCAGCCAACGGAATGGAAACAGGTATACTGACAGAGGAGAGCTTCGGCTTATAAACAGGCGCATTTGACACGGTAGCTGCTGGGGCAGTAGTGTTCAGGCGAGCAGTACTGGAGCATGCCTGAAACGCAAGCAGGCTGCTGAGTACAAACAAAATAAAAACAAGCTGTAGGGTAGTGAGTCGGAACACGCGGTATAGCCTTCTAAATTATGGCGCAAGTTAAGGGCATTTGTCCATTGTCCGTGCTCTACCCGATGTGTTATTATCTGGTTTCCTGACTAGCTGGTTGTAAAAGCCGGGACAGCATAGCGCGAATGCCTTCTTCGGTGTCAACAATGCCGCACTCCTGAATTGTTCCTTTTAGGTAAGAAGCGAAAAATGGCGTGCCCGTGAGCTTCACTTCCTGACTGGACACTGGATTCTCGCTGGCACTCATGCGCGCAAACGTGATGTTATGGTATTGTGGTTCAGTAGAGAATTTGCGAAAAGAAGGGGAAAGCTCTTTGCATACCGGGCAGGCCGGGTCAGTGAATTTTACGATTACTCTTTCTTTCTCAAATATCAGCTGCCTTAGCTTATCGTCATTTATATCAGTTACAGTCATGGTCTAGTGTTTTGGGTCGTCGCATACCTGCCAGGTCCTGCGACTGTGCTTCTGTAACTTATAGACGTTTTGTGCAAAATATAGGTTAACTGCTGAATAAGAAAACAGCCGCCAACAAGATGCTGGCGGCTGATTGTATAAGTGTAGCTAATCTTTAATCTTTATTAAAATACAAAACCTACCCGGAGACCTCCACTGGCAAAAGGAGAGAAGTGAATGGAGTGGTAACCTTCTATTTCCTGCGAAGAGTTAGGTAAATCTCTTTTGAAGGTAGTTTCAATGTCATTGTATTTATTGTAGCGCACCCCTGCACCAACTTCGAACCCCATGTAAAACCGTGGCGCAAAATAATAATCGACACCTGCCAGGCCGTTTAAGCCAATGTTGAAATTGGCTCTATCCGCTGAACTGTTATAGGCTGTCGATCCCTTTACAGATAAATGATCCGTTTCATACTTCGATGTTCTGAAACCAATTGGTAACTCGACTCCGATATAAGGTGAAAGCCTGTTAGTACCACCAAAGTGCCTTTCTATACCTGGTGCCAGGCTAATTCCGAAAGTAGAATTATAGGTTTCAGCGTCCATTTTGCTATAGGTATAGTCTATACTGGTGCCTAGACGCAGGGCCTTATGTTCGGCAGTAAACTTACGGACACGCAGCTGACCACCGTTCAGGAATGTGCCATATTCCAAATTGACACTCACTTCAATGGTAATGTCGCCGGCAGTAGGTTTGTAAGTTTTGTTTTTAGGCTGGGCCATCTCTGCAGTCTGCGCCTGCGCTGTGAAGGCTGCGGCCAGGCAGCAGGAAAGGGCTAGTAGTTTTAGTTTCATATAGATGGTTTGGATAAGTATATATAGACAAAATCAAATATTATGCCGTTTTGAATAGTTTAAGGTATAAGTATGAATTAAAATTGTTTTTCTGAGAGCTGGTGCTGTTTAAGTGTCAGATAAATAGCGTGTTATTGGCTAAATAAAAAAGCGGGTGATGCTTTCGCACCACCCGCTTTCGCTTGTATACTATAAGATTGAAGGACTAAAGTATACCGTTATAGTAGCTTCAGTTCTGCAAATGTCAATGTCCCAATACTTATACCTAAGCCAGTGTCTGCTCTTCTTTCATCTTCTTCAGATTGAGCAGCATATCCTCCGTCATGGCATCAAGGTCATAGGCAGGCTTCCAACCCCAATCCTGCTGAGCGGCACTGTCGTCAATGCTCTGTGGCCACGAGTCGGCGATTTGCTGACGGTAGTCGGGCTTGTAAGTGATCTTGAAGTCAGGGATAAACTTCTGGATAGATTCGGTGATCTCTTTCGGAGAGAAGCTCATGGCGCTCAGGTTGTAAGAGTCGCGGATCTTTACTTGCTCAGCCGGTGCGTGCATCAGGTCCAACGTGGACTTAAGCGCGTCTGGCATGTACATCATCGGCAGGTAAGTATTCTCGCTCAGGAAGCACTCGTATGTTTCGCCCTCCAAGGCTTTGTGGTAGATATCCACAGCATAGTCAGTAGTGCCGCCGCCTGGCAGGGCCTTGTAGCCGATCAGGCCAGGGTAACGAAGACTGCGCACGTCTAGTCCGTATTTCTGGAAATAGTATTCACACCAGCGCTCGCCTGCTTGCTTGCTTACGCCATACACCGTGTTCGGGTCCATGATGGTGTGCTGCGGTGTGTTCTGGCGCGGCGTGTTCGGGCCGAATACGGCTATAGAGCTTGGCCAGTATACCTTCTGCACCTTGTGCTCCAGCGACAGGTCCAGCACATTGAACAGGCCTTCCATGTTCAGCTTCCAGGCAAACTTTGGGTTCTTTTCTCCCGTGGCAGACAGCACCGCTGCCAAGTGGTAGATCTGCTTGAATTTATATTTGGAGGCCAGTTCGGCCAGTACGTTTGTGTCCAGTACATCCACCTTCTCAAATGGGCCTGAGTCGCGGAGGTCAGCCTGCTTAGGAGCCGCGATATCGGCTGCCACTACATTAGAACCGCCATACATGTTGCGGAGCTCCAGGGTGAGTTCAGAGCCAAGTTGTCCGCAGGCGCCAATCACCAATACCGTGTCACTTGTGTTTGCCATAGTCAGAATAAATTAGTTGCACAAAGTAACCGATTTCAGGCCAATCCTGAAAATATAAGCGCAAGAATCCCAAGGGGCCTGAAATAGAAAACGCCTGCCAAAGGCAAGCGCTTCATGCTCACTAAATTAATCTTAACCTAATACTTTCACCACGAACCAAAGGTATAGCGGCTAATCGGGTACTGAAATAGCTGCCGACAGATTTAATGATTAAGTAATGCAATGGTAAAATAGAAATAATGCCAGCCTGTTTCAGGAGTGCGATTTTCTTATATTTGTTGAGCAAAAGGCCTCTGCAGTGAGTGTGGCAGGCCTATAAAGCGAATATTAAACACGATTCAGGCCTGTTTCCGTACCTTTGCAGGTATAGCACACGGTCAGCGCACTATGACGTTTGAAGAGTACCTCATAAAAAAGCGAATAAACAAGCAAGCCTTTGCGGCAGAAGACCCGGCCCGGTTCCAGGCTTGGGAGAGCATGTATGCGCAAATGCACCCCAACAGCTTTTATGTGGCCGTGAAAATGGTGCTCAACAACGTACGACTGCGCTACCACTTGCGGGAGGAAGACGTGCCCAAGCCAGCTCCCACAGCTGCTCCGCGGCCAGCTGCCCGACGAGCCGCTGCTCCTGCTCCGAAGCCTGAAGCCGAAAGCCCAGCAGCTATACCTGATGTTCCACAGGAAACAATTGAGGAAAAGCCAGTTATGCCTGCTGCAGCGCCTAAGCCAAGGCCTGTGGTGCGCCGACCTGCCGCTTTGCAAACACCAACAACCGAAGACCAGTCAGCTTCCGAAAAGCCAGCTGAAGAAACAATGCCTACAGCTCCGAAGGCCAGGCCAGTTATTAAGCGTCCGGTTATACCTAAGCCAGCTGCCGAAGCGTCTACCGACAATCCTGCAGATGTGCCTGCACCGCAGGAGCCAGCCGTGCCACGAGCCAGACCAGTGATTAAGCGTCCGGCAGCTCTTTCAAAACCAGAAGAACAGACTGGCAGCGAAGAGCAGAATGCCACAGCTATACCTGAGCCGACCGCTACTTCAGAGGCATCAGCTGAACCTGCTAAGCCAGCCCGACCAAGGCCGGTGATCAAACGACCTGTCGCTCTGCAGAAGCCTTCACAAGGTGAGGAGCAAGCTACTCCGGAAAAGCCCGCCGAAGGTATAGCACCGGCAAGCGAAGCAGCCGCAGAAGCCCCAAAGCCAGCACGGCCAAGACCGGTCATCAAAAGGCCGGCAGCCTTGCAAAAACCTGCGGAGCAACAGCAGTCTAATGCAGGTAAAGAAGACCAGCCAACTGCTGCACAAGCAGCGTCAACAGGTATAGAAAACCCGGCTCAATCAGCCTCCGCCGATACACCAAAGCCATCAAGGCCACGGCCTGTTATTAAGCGTCCAGCTGCTTTGAGCAAAGCAGTAGCTCCGGAAGCGAAACTAGAAGAGGCTAAAAGTGCCGAGAGTAGCGTTGCTATACCTGACGCTGGTGCAGATGTATCTTCAGAGGTTAAATCACCAGAACAGGCACCTGTAGCAGGAACGCCGGCTACACCAGATAAAGGAGCTGAACAGCCAGAGGATAAGTCAGCTGAGAACACATCGGGAGTTGAGCCTGATGCTGCACCGCCAGCTAAGCCGCCTCGTCCGCGTCCGATCATCAAAAGACCAACACCGCCAGCAGTTGCACCGGGCACGGAGCTGAAAACAGAAGAACAGCAGGAGGGAGGAGGTTCAACGGCAAAGGAAAAACCGGAGGCAACGACAACAGAGGAGCAGCCTATACCCGAACCTCAGCCGGAAAAGTCAAAGCCACCACGCCCACGGCCAGTTATCCGCCGTCCACCGCCTAAAACAGAAGAATAATTGGAGTCAGGTCTATACCTGAACAAACAGCATAAATCAAGTAACAGCCTAACGAAGATAACCCATGTACGAAACGTTAAAACCAGATTTGGAAAAACAGCTTGCCGAGATCAAGGAAGCTGGTTTGTATAAGCAGGAGCGTATCATCACCACTCCGCAGGGAGCTGATATCGATACCACGCAGATGCAGCACGTGCTGAACTTCTGCGCCAACAACTACCTGGGCCTGTCGGCTCACCCGAAAGTGATTGAGGCAGCCAAACACGCCATTGACACCCACGGTTATGGTATGAGCTCCGTGCGCTTCATCTGCGGCACGCAGGATATCCACAAAGAGCTGGAGCAAAAGCTGTCTGAGTTCCTGGGCACTGAGGACACGATCCTATATGCAGCCGCCTTTGACGCCAATGGCGGTGTGTTCGAGCCTTTGTTTGATGCTGAGTCAGCGATCATTTCGGATGCGCTGAACCATGCTTCCATCATCGACGGTATCCGTCTGTGCAAAGCCCAGCGATTCCGCTACGAGCACAACAACATGGAAGACCTGGAGGCCAAGCTGCAGGAAGCCGTGAATGCCGGCACCAAGCACCGCATCATCGTGACAGACGGGGCCTTCTCCATGGATGGCACAGTGGCGCAACTCGACAAGATCGTGGATCTGGCTGATAAGTACCAGGCTGTGCTGATGGTAGACGATTCGCACTCTACCGGCTTTATGGGCAAGACTGGTCGCGGAACGCACGAGTACCACAACGTGATGGATAAAGTAGATATCATCACCGGTACGCTAGGCAAAGCGCTGGGCGGTGCCATGGGTGGTTTCACATCTGGCAAGAAAGAGATCATTGACATGCTGCGTCAGCGTTCACGTCCATACCTGTTCTCTAACTCACTGGCCCCCTCTATAGTGGGTGCCTCCATCGCTGTGCTCGACATGCTGAGCTCTACCACTGAGCTCCGCGACAAGCTGGAGTGGAACACCAAGTTTTTCCGTGAGCAGATCACAGCCGCTGGTTTTGACATCAAGCCGGGTGACCACCCGATCGTGCCGGTTATGCTGTATGACGCGCCGCTGGCGCAGGAGTTCGCTGCCCGCATGCTCGACAAAGGCATCTACGTGATCGGATTCTACTACCCGGTTGTTCCAAAAGGGCAAGCCCGTATCCGTGTGCAGCTGTCTGCCGTGCACGACCGCGTACACATCGACAAGTGCATTGCCGCTTTCGCCGAGGTAGGCCGCGAATTGGGTGTGATCAAGTAAGATTGCAAATCCATCAAGGTATAGAAACAGCCGCTTCCGTTAGGGGAGTGGCTGTTTTTTTTATTACCTTGTCATTATCAAGGTCCACATTCCTGCTATATCTATGAACAACGTCAAAATAAAGGCTGGTCAGTTGCTGCTCGGTACCGTGCTGGCCTGGTTGGTGATATCCTTTCTGGCCTACGCCACGGCAGGTATACGGGGCGAGGTAAACCTGACCGGTACACTGCTTCAAATCACCTTTTACTTCTCTATTTTACTTTCGGCAGAGGCCTACCTGAGCATGATGCTCAACCCACAGTGGGTGCGTGTCAATCTGGGTATGGTGCTGCTGCTTTGTGCACCGGCATTAGCTTATTTAACCTGGTTTGTCAGCCAGATCATTTTTGGATAAGCCTGTTTCTTCTCTTTCTCAACACTAAACCTAATCTATGCTGTTCTGTTTTATCGGAAACGAACCTTTCTTCAGTTCTATCTTTCTGCTGGTGGTTGCCTATTATACACTGGTAGTGCTCTCACTGCTGCACCTGATCTTCAAAACAGATTATAACCTGACCGAGCGCCTGCTTTGGATGGTTGTGCTGTGGGTAGTGCCTGTTTTTGGCCTGCTGGCCTACTGGGTGTTCTGGAAAAGAAGAGGAAAAGCATAAACACAAAAAAGCCTCCGCTTGGCGGAGGCCCTTTTCCATAGTTCTAAGTATAGTTTCTTTAAGTACGCTTTGGCTATTCTTGTTCTTTAGAAGCATCCTGGCCTTGCTCATCAAGGGTGATCGTGCCAGTCTGGCCTTCTTTGTTTGTCAGGGCGATTTCGTAAACAACTTTTGCGTTCGCGTCACCTTCAGCTGGTTTCACTTTGTAGATATCGCCTACAGTCCACTCTTTGTAAGCTTCGTGATCCAATACCGCCTTTACAGGGGCTGGAAGCTGATCTTTGGTAACTTTTTCTCTATTGTCGTTCTGAGTTTGCGTTTGGGCTTGCTCAGCAGCCTGTGTAGCTTGTGCGTTCGCATCGATAGATGTAAATCCAAGTAAGGCAATGGCAGCTGCTAAAAAAGTTGCTTTTTTCATGTTATGTTAGTTTAGTTCGATTAACATTTGTTTCGCATAGCCCTATTGGCATAACCGTGCCAGAACCACTTAAACTATATAAGTTACTGTTTGTCAATCAGTTGTGTATTTTGGGTGGATTTTGCAAACTGTGGAAGAGCACAGGGTGATGGGGAAATTTTTCCACACTTTGTGGTGAGCACCCATCATTTAACTCTGGCTGCAGGTATGCAACAGGTATAGCTTCTGAGTCCATGGCAACAAAAAAAGCCAGCCCCCAAGGGCTGGCTTTGCTATCGTTATAGGCTTATACCTTAGGCTGCGCTTACCGACTTCTCTGCGGGAGCTGGAACAGCGGCTGGCTTCTGGTCTGTGTCGAACAGGAACTGGTTGAGCTTCACACGCAGGTCGGCAGAGGAAAGGTTGCGGTATACCTCGGCATTGCGTACCAGCGCGATCTGGCCTGTTTCTTCGGATACGACCAGTACTACACTGTCGGTGACTTCCGTAAGGCCGATGGCAGCGCGGTGGCGAAGACCCATGGAGGCGGGTATCTCGTTGTTCTCTGTTACAGGCAAAATGCAGCGGGCCGCTTTGATGCGATTGCCTGAAATGATCACAGCGCCATCGTGCAGCGGACTCGTCTTGTTAAAGATCGACATCAGCAGTCGCTTCGAGATCACGGCATCGATCAGGTCGCCGGACTCAGCGTAATATTTCAATTCGGAGCTTTTGGCAAATACGATCAGCGCACCCGTGTTTTTAGCGGCCAAGGATTTAGAGGCTTCAATAAAGGGGGTGAGGCTGAGCTTCTCCACCTGGTCGCGCCGCCATGGGAATCCACGGAAAAGGCGGTCGTTGTTGAAGGCAGTGGTTTTACCGATCAGCAAAAGGAAGCGCCGGATCTCGGGCTGGAATACAATAATGGCTGCGAGTACACCCACTCCCATAAACTGGCCGAGGATGATGCTGAGGAGCTCCATGCCTGCGGCCCTTACCACCAGGTATAGCAGGTATACGGAGAGCAGGCCCAGGAAAATCTTAAGCGCCACACTACCAGTCAGAAGTTTATAGAGCTGGTAAAGCAATACCGTGACGAGCAGGATGTCAAGCACATCGAGCAGCTCAATTTCCAAAAAGCCTACTGTAAATAAAGGAATCAATGCGTTACTTTCGTGTATAGTTGGATAGTCTGTTTTGTTTCTTTTACGTCGTGCACCCGCAAAATGTCGGCACCTTTTCCTAACGCGATGGTATTGAGTGCTATTGTGCCGGCCAGTGCTTCGGATTGGTCGATGCCCAGGTACTTGTAAGTCATGGACTTGCGGGATACTCCCACTAATAACGGTAGCTCAAGTACACGTAGTTCCTCAAGTCGGTGCATTAGCTCAAAGTTCTGATCCACAGTCTTGGCAAAACCAAAGCCCGGGTCCAGTATGATGTCGTTCACACCGAGGCTTTTCAACTGTGCCACCTTGGCCTGCAGCTCGTCGATCACGTCGAGTACCAGGTCGTTATAGTCCGTCAGGCTGTTCATAGTCTGCGGCGTGCCGCGCATGTGCATCAGGATGTAAGGCACCTGCAGTCGCGCCACGGTTTCGAACATGGCCTCGTCAAGGTTGCCGCCCGAAATATCGTTGATGATGGAAGCACCCGCCTTTACACTGGCCTCAGCTACTTCGGCCCGGAAGGTATCCACTGAAATCACAGCTCCCGGGAAAGCTTGCATGATGGCCTCAATGGCAGGTATAACTCTATCCAGTTCTTCGGCTGTTGAAACATCCGCAGCGCCCGGCCGGGAAGAGTAACCTCCCAGGTCAAGAATGTCAGCACCGTCTTCCAGCATGCTTTTGGCTCGTTGAACAACTTCATCGGGAGAGCTCAGGCGGCTGCCTGCATAGAAAGAGTCAGGCGTAACATTGAGGATGCCCATGACCAGCGGCGTATCCAGCGAAAGGATTTTTCCGCGGCAGTTAAGTGTACTTTTCTTTCGAAAAAACTTATCTTTCGATTCCAATGTTGGCGTATCTGTCAATCGTTTAAAATTAAAGCTAAAAAGTTGATTAGTCAAACACTCCAGGAATATAATCAGGTAGTAAACCGCTGCAAAGATACCTTCGTCAAGAAGACCAAAGATTACGGCACCGCATGGCGCGTGCTGCGCCTGCCGTCCATAACCGACCAGATTTTTATAAAGGCGCAGCGCATCCGCTCCATACAGGAGAAGGGCAAGCAAATGGTGGAGGACGACATCCGTGACGAGTTTGTGGGCATCATTAACTACTGCGTGATTGCCCTGATGCAGCTTGGTTTACAGGACAGCGACGAATTGACGCTGTCGGCAGAAGAGGTGGAGCGTATGTACACCGAGCACATTGAAGAGAACATCAAACTGCTCAATGCCAAAAACCACGACTACGGCGAGGCATGGCGCGACATGCGCGTGAGCTCCATCACGGATATTATTCTGATGAAGCTCTACCGCACCAAGCAGATCGAAGACAACGAAGGACAGACCCTGATCTCGGAAGGCGTGGAAGCCAACTACCGCGACATGATCAATTACGCTGTATTCGCGCTGATTAAGTCTGGCTTTGCGGAGACGGTGAAATAAGTATAGATAAAAGGATGTCATCTCGACAACAGGAGAGATCTGATAAGGCATGGTTGCGTCAGATTTCTCTGAGCTACGCTCGCCCTCTTCGACTCATGTCTCGGGCATGTTCGAAATGACAGAACCCTTTGATAGAAGGTATCAGGTAGAATAGGTAATCCGGTTCTTGTGATTTCCCAAACTCTTAACTCTCAAACTAAAATGCGCTACATCACCAAATTCTTCTGGCTCTTTGTAGGAGTCCTGTTCATCTTCTCAGGACTGATCAAGATCAACGACCCGGTGGGGACGGCCATTAAACTGGAAGAGTACTTTGAAGTATTCGCCCACGATATTTCGCCCGTGTTTCTGTCGCTGGTACCAGCGGCGCTGTTTCTGTCCATCTTCCTGAGTGCGGCCGAGATCGTGCTGGGCGTGGCGCTGCTTATCCGCTGGAAGCTCAAAGAGGTACTGTGGCTGCTGCTGGCCATGATCGTGTTCTTCACCTTCCTGACCTTCTACTCGGCATACTTCAACAAAGTGACCGATTGCGGCTGTTTCGGTGATGCCATCAAGCTCACACCTTGGGAGTCGTTCACCAAAGACATTGTATTGCTGGTAATGATCGTTTGGCTGCTTCTTTATAAACGCTACCTGCAGCCAATCGTGCAGCCCAAAGTGGGAGCAGCCGTAACAGCGCTTACCGCCCTGATTTCGGTTGGCATTGGCTGGTACGCTTATGAGCACCTGCCTTATGTCGATTTCCGCGCTTATAAAATAGGCAATAACATTCCGGCCCTAATGAAGCCTTCGGCACCGTTGCGTTACAAATATGTGATGGTGAAAGATGGAGAAGAGCAGGAGTTTGAGGAGTACCCGATGGATGAAGCCTATACCTTCAAGGAGATGGTAGCGGTGAATCCGGAGGATGGTCCGAAGATCACCGACTTTAACGTGTGGAACGATCAGGGAGATTTCACACAGGAAATCCTGAGCGGCAACAAGCTGCTGGTGATCGTGCACAATGTAGAGAAAGCTAACCGCAGTAACATCGAGCAGATAAGCAAGCTGGTGCAGGAAGCCGAGCAGCAGGGTATAACGCCTGTAGTCATCACTTCATCCGGTCGACAGGAGTTTGAGGCCTTCCGCCACGAGGTGGGTCTGGCCGCTCCGTACTTCTTCGGCGACGGCACCGTGCTCAAAACCATGATGCGTGCTAATCCCGGCACCATGCTGCTGCAGGACGGCACCGTAAAAGGCATGTGGCACCACAACGACACACCAGATGTGTCGGAACTGGTGAGTCTGCTGTAAAAGCGCTATACCTTAGCTTTGAGCACGCAACGCATTTTCCTGATCGGTATGATGGGGGCTGGCAAGACCACGCTGGGCCGTGAGCTGGCTGAGCGGCTGGGCTATGCCTTCGTGGACCTCGACGAGTACCTTGAGCAAAGGGAAGGCTGCAGTATTGCGCAGCTGTTTGCCGCAGGAGGGCAGGAGGGCTTTCGACTGAAGGAACGGCAGGCGCTGGAGTCGGTGGTGCAGGAATTTGAGCAAGCGGTGGTAGCTACTGGCGGCGGCGCACCCTGCTTCTTCGACAACATGGCATTTATCAACCAGCATGGCACGAGCATTTTTCTGGACGTGCCGGCTGAAGAACTCACGCAACGACTGCTTTTAACAAACTTGAGTCAGCGTCCCTTGCTGGCTCAGAAAAGCGAAGAAGAGCTAAAGGATTTCATAGTCAAAACATTAGCTGAACGTCTGGTATTCTACAAGCAGGCTAAGTATACGGTATCGGGAAAAAGGTATAACATTGGACGGTTAGAATCGTTAGTTAAACCATAACAGAAACTCCTCGTTTCCGCTTATGTATTGCAGCGGATAAATACATACGGGATACCTAATATTTAACTAATTTTGCGGTAAAAATCCGTTTTTAGCAAAATCTGACTATGAAACCCAATCACAAAGGACAAGCCCAGATATTCCAGAATCCTGTGCTGGAAAGACTGACACGTACACACATTGCACTGCCTATTTCTATTTTTATTGTCATTGCCATCGGGCTGATTTACTATGGCATCACGTATAGCTTTATCAATGTGCTGGAGGCGGTCGGCTTCTTCCTGCTGGGCTGGCTTATCTTCTCACTGATCGAATACTGCGCGCACCGCTTCGTGTTTCACATGGATACCGATACGCCGATGAAGGAGCGCATTCAGTATACCTTTCACGGCAATCACCACGAGTATCCGAAAGACAAAGAGCGCCTGGCTATGCCGCCGATTGTTAGCTTGTTTATCGCCTCTTTCTTTTTCTTTGTGTTCAAGCTGATCTTCGGGCAATTTGTATTCGGTGTAGTGGCCGGGCTGCTGTTTGGTTATGCGCTATACCTGTTCGTGCATTATGCCGTGCACGCATACGCACCGCCTAAGAACTTCCTGAAGCAGCTTTGGATTCACCACAGTATTCACCACTACAAAGACCCGAACGTGGCTTACGGTGTATCTTCTCCGCTCTGGGACTACATACTGGGCACCATGCCGAAACGCACTAACTCAAAATAGAGCAGTTCATCAAAATCAAAAAGGGAGCCGATTGGCTCCCTTTTCTTTTGTTAGGTATTGCGTTTATCGTCTGAATCTGCTGAACAGCCAGCCTACCAGGGCCACAATCAGAACGATGATGATGAGCGCGGTCCACATACCGGCTTTGAAGATGTCTCCTATCAATTCGCAACTACTCATGGTAACTGCCATCAGGACGAAAAGGACGGGGAGGTATAGTCTTATATTTTTCATAGTCTTATTTTGTTTAGGTTATAGCGCAGCACCTAACACTCTTATAGAGAGTGCGGTTGCGGTTAATATGACGAAATTGTCATATATATCAGATACTTGCTTTTTAAGGAAAAGGTTGGCTTATGAGGAGTGAGGCACTGTGGAAGCTGCTAGCTGCATCTTAACCTAAGGCACCCCATATGAGTAAACACATGAAAATGTTTTCATATTTATAATGTGTCAATTCCTTAATGCTGGATTTCTATAATTTCATTAAGCGGTTTGCGGCGGCGGTCCTGATTATTCTTATCGCTTACCTTTTAATAAGTCAAGGTTACTTTTTCCTGCTAGTGTTTTCAGGTATTCTGCTTGCCGTGCTCTTCAGTGGCATGGCGGAGTGGATTGTCCAAAAAACGGGAATGAAGCGATGGGTGGCGCTACTGCTGTCAGTGCTGCTTTTCTTCGGTCTGATCGTAGGGGCCTTCTGGTTGTTGGCGCCCACTATAGCAGAGCAGGTCGGCGAGATGCGGGAAACCTTGCCTAAGTCCATTGAGCAGCTGAGAAACTGGCTGGGTGAGCGAGGCTGGGGAGAGCGGGTTGCAGAGAAGCTACCTGAAAACGTTGAAGGTGCTCTTTCGAAACAAGAGAATCTTTTCTCGCAGGTTACCGGCGCATTTTATACGACACTCGGATTCCTGGCCGATCTTGTAATAGTCGTCATCACTGCCTTGTTTCTGGCTGCTAGTCCGACTCTCTATACACATGGGCTGGTGAAGCTGTTTCCAGTCCATAAGCGGACACGCATACTGGAGGTGTTGGATAAGTGCTACAGCACCCTACGGGGATGGCTGGTGGCTATGCTGCTGGCTATGTCTATGATTGGTATCAGTACTGCCATTGGCTATAGTCTGATCGGGTTGCCCCTGGCATTCGCTTTGGCCTTCATCGCTTTTCTTTTCGCGTTTGTGCCCAACATCGGTCCATGGCTGGCGGGGGTACCTGCTGTGCTCGTCGGTCTGATGGAAGGAGGGCAGATGGCGCTATACGTGATTCTGATCTATGGCGGTATTCAGATGGTGGAAAGTTATGTGCTGACTCCCATCATTTTCAAGAAGACAGTAGACCTGCCACCGGCCCTGCTACTGTTCTTTCAGGTGTTGCTTGGTTTGCTGCTGGGAGCGTTAGGGCTGCTATTAGCCGCCCCGATACTAGCCGTGCTAATGGTGATCGTGCAGGAGTTGTATGTGAAGGACGTGCTAGAGGCAGAGGTTAAAGAGAAATAAAAAAAGCCACTTGACGATTTTACTCGTAAGTGGCTTTTTCTTTAAGCTCCCCCTCCTGGGCTCGAACCAGGGACCCCCTGATTAACAGTCAGGTGCTCTAACCAACTGAGCTAAGGAGGAATCTTATTTATGTTCAGTGACGGCCTCTACCGTCGAATGATGGTGCAATATTACGGCGCCTAAGCTTACTACGCAAGTACTGGGCTAAAAAATATTTCGAGTAAGTTGTAAATGGTTGTGAATCAATCCGAAAAATTTAATTAAAAATAGAGAGCAGCGAGCCATTCAGTGCGGTGCGGTATTGCCGGAGGCCATACACAGCGGGACCTGCACTCACACCTCCCTGAAAATTGAACTGGGATCCGCAGCAAGTGTCCACAATAAACAGGTTGGACTGGTCTGCCTCCACCTGGCCGCAAGGTGCGCTCGCAGTAGGGTCATAAGGACAGGCTCGCTCAAAAGCCAGGTATAGGTTCGCATGCTGCCGGATCACAATGATGCCTTTGTAACCGGAGTTCAGGTATACATAGCCTCCATCCTGGCGCAGGCGCGTGTACAGCTGGCTGTTTACATTGATCTGCTCGCTTACAGGTACGTTGGGTATACCCGGGCCTGGGTTATCGCTGCCGCAAGAGGCAAGCATCAGCAACGCCAGCAGGCAAAGGAGCTTACTGGTAATCGTAGAAGCCTTTGCCAGACTTGCGGCCATGGTGGCCGGCATCCACTTTCTGCTGCTGTATGCGGCTCGGTCTGAATTTCGGATCATAATGGAAAGCCTCAAACATGGAGGAGGTAACAGAGTAATTAGTGTCTACGCCGATCAGGTCCATCAGTTCAAAGGGGCCCATCTTAAAGCCGCTGGCCTGCATAAGCCGGTCTATACCTTTGGCATCGGCCACACCTTCTTCGAGCAGCTTGAGCCCCTCGACATAAAAGTGGCGCGCCACCCGGTTCACAATAAAACCAGGAGCATCTTTTGCCATGACAGGCTTCTTCTCCAGCTTCAGGGCAAGCTGCTTGATCGTTTCAGCCACTTCCGGCGAGGTAGCGGCTCCTGAGATCACTTCCACCAGCTTCATAATGTGAGCCGGGTTAAAGAAGTGCATGCCCACTACCCGCTCCGGGTGCGGTATACCTGCTGCGATGCGGGTAATAGGTATAGACGAGGTGTTGGAGGCAAAGATCGTATCAGGCGTGTTCACGGCATCCAGATCTTTGAAAATGCTCTGCTTCACTTCCAGCCGCTCTACCACAGCCTCAATGATAACGTCGCAGCTCAGCTGCAGCGTATCGCCGGTATAAGACAAATTCTCCAGCGCCGCCTGTTTGTCAGCTTCGGTCAGCTTGCCGCGTTCTATACCTTTGTCGAGGTTTTTAACGGTAGTCGCTTCGGCTTTCTTGAGCACCTGCGCATTGATGTCGAAGAGGATGGTCTTATAACCGGCCTGCGCACAGATCTGCGCAATGCCTTGCCCCATCGTGCCGGCACCTACTATACCTATCGTTTTGATGTTCTCAAATTTCATAGCCTTGGTTGTCTGTTAAAAAAGAATGGGTGAATGCTTTGCTATACTTAAAGAAACAAAACATTCACCCATTCGCTCAATCACTCATTCAGAATTAAATCACTCCCTTGAACTGACGCAGGAAGCGTACGTCGTTTTCGGTGAACAGGCGCAGGTCTTTGATCTGGTAGCGGAGCATGGTGATGCGCTCGATACCCATACCGAAAGCAAAGCCAGAGTATACCTCCGGATCGATGCCGCAGTTGCTAAGCACGTTCGGATCAACCATGCCGGCACCGCCGATCTCAACCCAACCCGATTGTTTACAGATATTACAGCCCTCTCCTTTGCAGATCAGACAGGAGATATCGATCTCGGCGCTCGGCTCCGTGAACGGGAAGAACGACGGGCGGAAACGGATCTTGGTGTCCTGTCCGAACATCTCCTTCGCGAAGTAATACAAGGTCTCTTTCAGGTCTTTGAAGCTCACGCCTTTGTTTACGTACAGACCCTCCACTTGCTGGAACACCATGTGCGCACGGGCTGAAATGGCTTCGTTGCGGTATACGCGGCCCGGCATGATGCTACGCAGCGGCGGCTGGTTGTTCTCCATCAGGCGCACCTGCACGTTGGAGGTATGGGTACGCAACAGTTTGTCACGGTCCTCGCTCAGGAAGAACGTGTCTTGCATCTCACGGGCCGGATGGTTCTCCGGGAAGTTCAGGGCGGTGAAGTTGTGCCAGTCATCCTCAATCTCCGGGCCATCGGCCACGTTGAAGCCGATGCGCTCAAATATGCGCACGATCTCGGCGCGCACCAGCGAAAGCGGATGGCGGGTGCCCAGTGTGTTAGGTATAGGAGGTAGCGTAAAGTCAAAAGCGTTCTCAGCTTCAGCGCCTGCCGAAGCATTGGCTAACTGCTCCTGCGCCTCATCAAAACGGGCCTGGGCGCGGTTTTTGAGTTGGTTTAGCTCCTGGCCTACCTGCCGACGCTGCTCGGGTGCCACGGATTTGAGGTCGTCAAAAAGGGCGGCTATAGCGCCTTTGCGGCCAATGTAAGCGATTCTGAATTGCTCCAACTCGGCTGCGCTACCAAGCTGCGCGGCCTCTATCTCTTGTGCTACTCTCTGTATATTCTCAACCATAGTATGCAAAGATAATAATTTGCGAAATGTGAAAGGCAAAATAAGGCGCTTTGCTATACCTTGCCATTCGGTGAATAAAACCTAACTTGGTTTACCGACGCCAACCGGCCGTTTACCGACTTCTGTCCGGGGGTAACCTAATAGCCATTGAACTGAGCAAGGGCATCTTATACCTTTGGTACAGATCTTAAAACTAAGCGAAATAAAACCATGAAAAATCAAGAATACAATAGAGGCGGTTCCGGCAAAATGGCCGGCGTTTTTCTCCTGATGGTAGGTGTGCTTTTGCTCACTGCCAAAATGGGCATTTTCTTTCTCCCAAGCTGGGTATTTTCCTGGCCAATGTTCCTGATTGCGCTGGGCCTGTTTCTGGGCTTTAAGCATTCCTTCCAGAAACCAAGCTGGCTGGTGCTGATCGTGATCGGTGGCGTGTTTCTGCTTGACAGGCACTTCTTTCTCGATATCAACCTGAAGCTGTACTTCTGGCCTATCCTGATCATAGGTCTGGGGCTGTGGCTGATCATGAAGCCAAAGAAGCGCAACCCTTGGGAAAACCAGGTGGGCCCTGGCCCCGAGCCAAGACCAGAGGAAACCCCCGGCTACTATACCGACCCTGTGAACGGTGCCTATCCTGGTGGCTATACCGACTATACCGGCAACGAAGCTTATACCTCCAGCGGATATGACGGCAACCAGGGTTATACGGCAGGAGGGCCTGAAGATCAACTTGACAGTGTGGCGATACTCGGAGGCATAAAAAAAAACATCGTCTCTAAGAACTTCAAGGGCGGCGAAGTAGTGAGCGTGTTCGGAGGCACGGAGCTGAACCTGATGCAGGCCGACATACAACACCCGATCGTGCTGGAGGCGACCCAGATCTTTGGGGGAACCACGCTCATCGTACCGCCACACTGGCAAATCAAGTCCGACGAAATGGTGGCCATCCTGGGCGGCATCGACGACAAGCGACCTGCCATGCCACAGGGCTACGACCCCAATAAGGTGCTCATCCTGAAAGGCACCACCCTCTTTGGCGGACTCAACATCAAGAGTTACTAATGGAAGGGGTCGCATCGCAGGTACGGCTCATGCTGCTCTATCTGGGCTGGGCCCTGCTTTGGTCGGTGGTGCTGGTATTGGTGCTCTGGCAAACTGGCTTTGCCTTTAAACTGATACTGGCAGATGCCCTGCTGATGAATGTGTTACTGGCTGTGGGTGGATTTGCTGTAGGTACAGGCCTACGGTTCTATCAGCCGAGCATTCGTCAGGGAGCATTTCTGCTGGGCTGGAGTTTGGGTTTGGCAGGTATATGCACCTTGCTGTTTGACTTTATAATGGGTCAGATGCTGCCAGAAGCTACCACATACCTGGCTTTTGTCGACAAAACCTTGCCGATGCGCATCGCATTTAGCTGGCTGATGCTCTTGCTAATGCTCCTCCTAACCTGGCTGTGGTTCTATACCCGTCAGCTGCAGGAGGCTGAGAAGCGCAAAGCCGCCACCGAGAAGCTGGCCCGCGAAGCCGAACTCTATAACCTGCGCCAGCAACTGCAGCCACATTTTCTGTTCAATAGCCTCAACTCCATCAGTGCTCTGGTAGTGAGTCGGCCGGAGCAGGCCCGCAGCATGGTACAACAGCTGTCAGACTTCTTGCGCGGCACCTTGCGCAAGGACAACAACCAGCTGGTGCCCCTGGCAGAAGAGCTAAAGCAATTGCAGCTATACCTGGACATTGAGAAAGTGCGCTTCGGGCATAGGTTGCAGGTAGAAGTAGAGGCTACCGAGGATAGCCAAGGTATGAAGCTGCCTGCCCTTTTGCTGCAGCCCGTAGTGGAAAACGCCATCAAGTTCGGACTCTACGACACGGTGGGGGAGACGGCTATCAAGGTAAAGGCTACTACCGCAGATGGCTACCTGACCATCATCACCCAGAACCCCTATGACCCGGCCACGAGCCAGCCCCGCAAAGGCACCGGCTTCGGGCTCGACTCCATTCAGCGCAGGCTATACCTGCTCTACGCCCGGCAGGACTTGCTGCGCACCTCTCAACAAGACCATCAGTTTACAACCACCATCAAGATACCCCAACACTATGAAAAAATGCCTGATAATAGATGACGAACCGCTGGCCCGCAGCATGGTGGCCGAGTACCTGCAAGCCTACCCTGAGCTGGAGGTGGTGCAGGAGTGCGGCGACGGCTTCGAGGGTGTGAAAGCCATCATGCAGCACCAGCCCGACCTGATCTTTCTTGACATCCAGATGCCTAAGATCAATGGCTTCGAGATGCTAGAGCTGGTGGAACAAGCCCCCGGCGTCATCTTCACCACCGCCTTTGACGAGTATGCCATCAAGGCCTTTGAGACCAATGCCGTGGACTACCTGCTCAAGCCCTTCAGCAAGGAACGCTTCGATGCCGCTATACGCAAATGGCTGCAAAGCCAGGCAGCAGCACAGGCTATACCTGCTTCAAGTGCGCTGGAGGAGGCTACTGGCAAGCAACCTGAAGAACAGCATCGCATTGTAGTAAGAGCCGGCAACAACATCCGCATCATACCGGTGGCCGATGTGCTATACCTGGAGGCCTATGACGACTATGTGAAAATCCATACCCGCGACGGTGTTTTCCTTAAGAAAAAGACGATGGGCTATTACGAAAAAGCGCTTGATCCGAAGCAGTTTGTGCGGGCACACCGCTCTTATATCATGGCCCTGTCGCAGCTTACCCGCATCGAGCCCTTCGAGAAGGATAGCCACGTGGCCCTGCTACGTAACGGCGAGCGTATTCCCCTGAGTAAGAGTGGCTATGCCCGACTGCGGGCAGTACTGGGTATATAGTCACCTTTGTACATGCCTATACTTGTATTTATCTGATCGAGAATGTGTTTTTGGCTGTTTGGAGTCAAAAAAGCAGTGTCTGAATCAGCATTTGCCCTATTCGTCTAAATAGTTTTTCTCAAACCGAAAAAGCTATCACATTTGTCTCGCTCAAAGCTGTTTTGAGCTTGCCCGGAAAGTCTGAACACTTACTAAATAATTCTGTTAAACACTTGTGGAAACTTTTGGGATAAAAAACGTTTCCGTAGTTTTGCCTCGGAATTATGAAAATGGAAACGACAGTACAGCCATCGGTTAAAGATAAGATTGCGACAGAGACATTTAAGCTTTTCTGTCGCCGTGGCATCAAAGGGTCCTCTATGGATGATATTGCGCAGCACCTTTCTATGTCCAAAAAAACCATTTACAAGTGGTTCAGCAACAAAGACGAGATTGTGTACTGGGCTATCAACTCATACCTGAGCTCGGTGGATGCGGACTGTGAGCGATGCAAGCAGGAGGCACCCAATGCCATCGAAGAACTTTTTTCGATCATGAAGACCACCCGCCAAGTCTTCGCCAGCATTCACCCCGGCATCTTCTTCGATCTGCAGAAGTACCACGCCAACGCCTGGCAAAAGTGGCAGGAATATAAGAACCATGACTTCCTTCACCGGATAAAAGATAACCTCAGGCGCGGCATTTCTGAAGGCTTGTTCCGGCAGGACCTGGACGTGGAGGTAATCGCCCGCCTGCGACTCGCCCAGATCGAGGTGCCTTTTGACGAAGCCCTTTTCCCCCGCTTCCAATTTGAGCTGCTGCATGTGCAAACGGCCAGCCTCGAGTACTTCATGCTCGGGATCGCCACGCTCAAGGGGCACAAGATGATCAATGACTACAAGCAAATCACAGAAGAAGAATAACTGACTACAACTCTCCGATTATGAAAAAAAACATTAGCCTGTTACTGGCACTATTCGTCTTGCTAAGCCCGGTCAAGGTGCTGGCGCAGGCATCGCCGCAGGCTTTCAGTCTGCAACAGAGTATCGATTATGCCCTGCAGAACCGCGCGAGCCTGAAAATGGCCCGCAACCAGCAGGACATCGACAAAGCCAAAGTAGGGGAGATACGGGCAATGGGCTTGCCGCAGATCGACGCCGCCGCCGACCTGGGCAAAAACGTGATTCAGCAGAAGAGCTTCCTGCCAGCCGAGTTCTTTCAGGATCCCGATAACCCAAACGCACCGGAGCCAGGCACTTTTGTGCCGGTAGTGTTTACGCCACAGTATACTGGCAACGCTGCCATCACGGCCAGCCAGCTGCTGTTCGACGGCTCATACCTGATCGGTTTGAAAGCTGCCAAGACTTATACCGAGCTGTCGCGCAAAACGACGGAGCAGAACGAAATAGATGTAGTAGAGCAGGTGACCAAAGCTTATTACAGTGTGCTGGTGAGCCGGGAGCGCATGGAGCTTCTCAACCAGAACCTCTACCGCCTGGACACGCTCCTGAAGCAGACGCAAGTGATGTTTGAGCAGGGCGTAGCTGAAAAGCTGGACGTGGACCGCCTTCGTGTGACCTACAACAACCTGAAAGTAGAAAAACAGAAGACTGAGCGCTTGCTTACATTAGGGGAGGACCTGCTTAAGTTCCAGATGGGGATGCCCCAGAAAGAACAGCTGCTGTTAACTGACAGTCTGAGCGAAGTGCAGGTTGATATGGCCAAGACCAATCGAAACGGTTTCAATTATAGCAATCGCATCGAGTACTCTGTCCTGGAGACGCAGCGTGACCTCGCCATGCTAAACCTGCGCAATATTCGCTCTGGTTACCTACCCAAGCTATACCTGAACGGCCGCTACGGCTATGTGGCTGCCAACAATGACTTCAGCGAAATTACCCGCAGCCGTAACTGGTTCGACTTCGCCTACGTGGGCCTGGGCCTGCAGGTGCCGATCTTCGATGGTCTGCGCAAGCACTACCAAATTCAACAGTCTCGCTTAACACTCGAAAACGCCAAATTGGGGTTTGAAAGTCTGGAGCAAGGTATAGACCTGGAGTTGGAGCAGGCCTCCACCGACCTGACCAACTCCCTGGACGTGCTGGCATCGCAGCGCGAGAACCTGGAACTGGCCGAGGAGATTGCCCGTGTGGCCAAGATCAAGTTTCAGGAGGGTGTAGGCTCTAACTTGGAAGTAGTGACCGCCGAAACCGACCTGCGCCAGGCACAGACCAATTACTACGCCGCCATGTACGATGCCCTGATCGCTAAAGTGAATCTTGACAAAGCCACTGGCACCCTGCTTATAAAATAAAACACTTGAAAAAAGACTAACACACGACTTATCATGAAGAAGATATTTGGAGTTTCATCGCTGGCCCTGTTCCTAAGCCTGGCCGCCTGCAACCAGGGCAGCGACAAAGAGGCGCAACTGGCAGAACTGAAGAAACAGCAAACGGAGCTGCAGGAGCAGATTGCACAGCTGGAAGCGGAGCTAAAGACAGAAGGCAAGGGCGGACCAGTTGAGAGAAAGACTGTGCCGGTAACTGTAGCGCAGGTGCAGCAGGACACATTCCGTCACTACCTGGAGGTGCAGGGCCGTGCAGACTTTGATCAGAACGTGCTGGTAAGCGCAAAAGTACCGGGTGTGCTCACAAGCGTGCGGGTAAAGCGCGGTGACAAGGTAACAAAGGGGCAGACCATGGCCACCATCGACGCGCAGGTGCTGGAGCAGAACATAGCCGAGGTGCGTACCCGCCTGGAACTGGCCAACGTGGCCTATGAACGTCAGAAAAACCTCTGGGATCAGAAAATTGGCACTGAGATGCAGTTTCTGACCGCCAAAAATAACAAGGAAGCCCTGGAGCGCAGCCTGGCTACGCTCCAGCAGCAGCGTGACCAATATAATGTGAAAGCTCCGGTGAGCGGTGTGGTAGACAACGTGATTCCGAATGCCGGAGAGGCCGTGGCGCCGGGCGTGGGTATCATCCGGGTGGTCAACACCAATGGCTCTAAGATTGTGGCGGAGGTGTCAGAAGCTTACCTGACCAAGATCAGCAAAGGCGACGAAGCCCTGATACGTTTCCCGGACCTGAACCAGGAGATTAGCGCTACAGTGGATGTGGTCAGCAGCTTCATCAACCCGAGCAGCCGCACCTTTATGATCGAGCTCCGGCCGAAAAACGTGGACGTAGAGCTGCGTCCGAACCTGGTGGCCGTGGTGCGCATACAGGACTATCGCAAAGAAGACGCTATCATTATACCTGTTAACCTGGTACAGCGCGACGAAAAGTCGCAGTACGTGTACGTAGCCCAGAAACAAGGCGAACGCTACGTGGCTACCCGCAAAGAGGTGGAGACGGGCGTGAACTACCAGGGGCAGGTAGAGGTGCTGAATGGACTGACAGCGCAAGACTACATCATTACAGCAGGATACCAGAGTGTGAACGAAGGGCAGCCAGTTGTCTTCAACCAGGAGCGTCTTGCGCAGCAATAATCTTTTAAGCAGCAGACTATGAAATATTTCAAGCCGACCAATTGGTCCATTGATAATAGGACGAGTATATACATCATTACCCTCATCATCTCGGTGTGGGGTATCTTCTCGTACATTACGCTCCAGAAAGAGAATTTCCCCGACATTGTGATTCCGACCGTGTTTGTGGGCACGGTATACCCAGGCACGTCGCCGGCAGATATCGAGAACCTGGTGACGCGGCCAATCGAAAAGCAGCTCAAGGCTATTTCGGGAGTGAAGAAGGTGACGTCCAATTCTATTCAGGACTTCTCAATGATCACAGTAGAGTTCAATACCGACGTGGATGTGGTAGAAGCGAAGCAACTGGTGAAGGACGCTGTGGACAAGTCCCGCACCGACCTGCCGACCGACCTCGACCAAGACCCAAACGTGCAGGAGGTGAACTTCTCTGAGTTCCCGATCATGTACCTCAATGTGTCCGGCAACTACAGCCTCGACCGCCTCAAAAAATATGCTGAAGACATACAGGATCGCATCGAAGCGCAGCCTGAGATCACCCGCGTGGACATGGTGGGCGCTCTTGACAAGGAGGTGCAGGTAAACGTGGACCTCTACAAAATGCAGGTGGCGCAAGTAACTTTTGCTGACATCAAACGGGCCATTTCTTCTGAAAACGTTACTGTGTCAGGTGGCAATATCTCGGTAGGCGAGATGAAGCGCTCCGTGCGTGTGGTAGGCCAGTACACCGACCCCAATAAGATCGGGGATATCGTGGTAAAGTCACTGTCCGGCGCTAATATCCAGCTGAAAGAAATTGCGGAGGTAAAAGAAGGTTTTGAAGAGCAGGAGAGCTTTGCCCGCTTGGACAATTCGCCCGTAATTACGCTCAACGTGATCAAGCGAAGCGGCGAGAACCTGATACAGGCATCTGACAATATCCACGAAATGGTGGAGGAGATGCAGGCTACCGTGCTCCCGGCTGACCTAAAGGTGACCATCACTGGTGACCAGTCCACGATGACGCGCCATACCCTGAACGACCTGATCAACACGATCATCATTGGCTTCGTGCTGGTGACCTTGATCCTGATGTTCTTCATGGGCACGACCAACGCCATTTTTGTGGGCTTGTCAGTTCCAATTTCGATGTTCATCGCCTTTATGCTGATGCCGGTGCTGGGCTTTTCGCTCAACATGATCGTGCTCTTCTCGTTCCTGCTGGCCCTGGGTATTGTGGTGGACGATGCTATCGTGGTAATCGAGAACACGCACCGCATTTTGCACCAGTCCAATCTGGGCATCATTAAATCAGCTAAACTGGCTGCCGGCGAGGTGTTTATACCTGTATTGGCCGGTACCCTTACCACAGTGGCTCCATTCCTGCCGCTGGCTTTCTGGCCAGGCATTGTAGGTAAGTTCATGTTCTTCCTGCCGATCACGCTTATCGTCACACTGATGGCGTCGTTGCTGGTAGCCTTTATCATTAACCCAGTGTTTGCGGTTTCTTTCATGAAGAGGGAGCACGAGCAGGAGGCTGATATTGCACCGCGTGCACGTCGCAACTTCTGGTTACTGATAGGTGGTGCTGCACTGGTGGCCATCGTGGGTTACATGGCTGGCTGGTATGGCACGGCCAACCTGATCATGCTGGTCGTAGTATTGGTGCTGCTGAACCGCTTTGTCTTCCGTCGCATGATCCACGGTTTCCAGAACAATGTACTGCCGCGCTTCATGCGGGGCTACGAGCGCCTGCTGCGCTGGATGCTGATGGGCAGACGGCCAGTGTGGATGTTTCTGAGTATGTTTGTGCTACTTATTTTCTCTTTTTTTCTGACAGCAGTACGAGCACCTAAAGTAGTATTCTTCCCGGATTCAGATCCGAACTTCGTCTATACCTATATCAGCATGCCGGTCGGTACGGATCAGCTTGTGACTGACTCGGTTACACGTGAGGTAGAGAAGCGCATCTATCGGGTGATTGGTACCGAAAACAGCGACGTGGAATCGGTTATTTCCAATGTGGCCATCGGTGCTGGTGACCAAAATGACCGCAGCGTGACCGCACAATCTCACTTAGGAAAGGTTACCGTAGCCTTTGTTGAGTATCAATACCGAACCGGCGAGCGCAGCACGCAGGAGTACATGAACGAAATACGTGAAGCGGTGCGCGGTATACCGGGTACCAACATCACGGTAGACAAAGAGCAGAACGGTCCGCCAGTGGGCAAGCCGATCAGTATCGAAATAGCCGGAGAGGACTTTGAAGGCCTGGTGGCGCTGTCGAAGCAGGTGCAGACTTACATTGATCAGCAGCAGATTGGTGGTATAGAAGAACTCCGCAGCGACCTGGAAGACAGCAAGCCGGAGATCATCATCAACATCGACAGGGAGCGTGCCAACCGCGAAGGCATCAGCACCGGGCAGATCGGTATGGAGCTGCGCACGGCCATTTTCGGCGACGAGGCCTCTAAGTTCAAGCTGGACGAAGAGGAGTACCCGATACAAGTGCGCTATGCAGAGCCTTACCGCGAGAACATTGATGCCTTGCTGGACATGCGCATCACGTACCGCGACATGAACAGCGGGCAGGTACGCCAGATCCCGCTATCGTCACTGGCGAGTATTGAGTACGGTACCTCATACGGAGGTATCAAGCGCAAAAACCTGAAACGGGTGGTAACGCTGGAGTCGAACGTGCTGGATGGGTATAACGCCAACGAAGTGGTGCAAAGCATCGGTAGCTCACTGCAGAACTTCCAGACGCCGGAGGGCTTTGAGATCAGCATGGGCGGACAGCAGGAGGAGCAGGAGGAAACAGCCAACTTCCTGATGATTGCCCTGGTGGCGGCCTTCCTGATCATCTTCCTGGTGCTGGTGACGCAGTTCAACTCCATCTCGAAGCCGTTCATCATCCTGTCAGAGGTGCTCTTCAGCATCATCGGCGTGTTGCTGGGCTTCTCCATTTTTGGGATGGACGTGTCGGTGGTAATGACCGGTGTAGGTATAGTGGCCCTGGCAGGTATCGTGGTGAAAAACGGTATCCTGATCGTGGAGTTCACCGACATGCTGATAGAAGAAGGACGCGACCTGAAAGAAGCGATCGTGGAAGCAGGCAAGACCCGTCTGAACCCGGTGCTGCTGACTGCGACTGCGACTATACTAGGCTTGATACCCTTGGCGTTAGGTATAAACCTGAACTTCTATACCCTGTTCACGGAGTTCAAAGCGAACTTCTTTATGGGGGGCGACAGTGCCGCCTTCTGGGGACCGCTGGCCTGGACGATCATCTTTGGCCTGGGATTTGCGACTATCATCACACTCCTGATCGTGCCGGTGATGTACTTGCTCAATGAGAAGCTGAGAGCAAAGGTAAAAGGGGAGAGAAAGCCGGCAGGAGGCGTGAAAATTATACCTCAGGACGAAACAGAGGTACCTGTAAATGGAAAAGTAGTTAGAGAATACACCCTATAAATACATGATTGCAACAACAGACAAGACTATTGAGCGAGAGGTAATCCGCATCATTAGCAAAACCAAGGAGATTAGACCTGCCCGTTTGCAGGCAAATGCCCGTCTGGAAAAAGATTTCGGCTTTGATACGGTGGATGTAGTGGATATCATCCTGGAGTTGGAGAAAAATTTCCAGATCACCATTCCGGATGAAGTTCCGATCAACACGGTGGGCGACTTTGTGGACTTTGTAGCATCACATGCGATGCAGAAAGCCAGCTGATCGAATTTGTAAATGGTATAAAGAGAAGCGGCCGGGGTGCAAACCCCAGCCGCTTTTTATTTGGTAAAACAACAGCCTTGAAAGTGGAACCAGGTTCCTGTGTGGCCGTCGTTATGTGTATGTTTTCAGAAAATAATGCGTGTAGTAAGCGTTCTGTCGATAGGCAATACTTGATTAGTAGATAGAGATGCGGTAAGCTTTCAGTTTCTGGTCGAGGGCCTTTGAGTTAGGACATACCTTGTCGAGCAGTGCCCAGAAACCCGGACCATGATTTTTTTCGATGGTGTGCGCCAGCTCGTGCAGGATCACGTAATCGCAAAGTGAGTCAGGCAGGCGCATCAGGTGCAGGTTGAGGTTGATGTTGTTGGTATGCGAGCAGCTTCCCCAGCGTGACTTGGCGTTTTTGATAAATACATTCTGATAATCGAAGCCAAACTTGTCGGCGAAGAACCTGACACGTTCCGGCAGATACGCTTTGGCCTCTTTGCGGTAGGCCTCCTCAATCGACTTGCGGATAAACTTTTGCACTTCGTTGTCGCGCACGTCTTTGTAAGCCGGGTAGAACACGTTGATGTAACCGTTCTCGATCACGCAGCGCATAGTATACTGGGCATGCGTGAGCAGGCGCAGGGTATGGCAGCGGGTCTTGAAGTCGGTGTTGCCATCGTACATGGTCACACGGGCCTCCTGCTGCTTCATGCGGGCCTGGTGCTCTTTTATCCAATCGCTCTTGGTATAAATAAGCTGCTCGGCTTTTTCGAAGCTGATGTGCGGAGGAACGGCTACACGCACCCCTTTGATAGGGCGCACACTGATGCTAAGACGCTTGGCTTTATCGCTGCGTTCGATCAGAACCTTCCCAATGCCGTCGATGTGAAGATTAACAGAAGTAAGTCGTAGAAATGATGAAGACACCTTGGCTAAAAAGTTAAAAATACACAATCATCAGTCCAAATATAGAAAATTAATTCCTGAAGAAACTAATAGATAAGCGGCTTTTTTCTAAATTTTTTCAGATTTCTGTATTTGAATAGTACTATATTGTGTAGCCGTTATGTATTTTTTTAAGCTGTGTTATGCAGTTATTTAACCTACTGTTACACCCTCGCAGGAGGCACCAAGGGCATAAAAAAAGCCGCCTTAAAAGGCAGCTTTTCATGTGTTTTTTCTGTGACGCAGGCTAGCGGATATTGCCGCCCTCCGGAATGTCGTCGTGCGGGTTTTTGGCTACGCGGCTGCTGTCGGTGGTAGAGGCACGCACAATGGGCTCGTGATGGCCTGGTTCCTCGGAGCCGTGCCCCTGCGAAGTGTGGGCTGGACTCTCGTGCTGCACCTCCGTTGAGTCAGCAGCCTGGTCGCTGTACTTTGGCGTGCCAAAGGAGCTGTCAGCGTGGTGCGGCTCCATGGTGTGCACCGACTGCTGTCGGGCCTGGCGATCCTCGTCCCACTCCTTGAATTTGTCAAGCTCCGACTTGATGCTGGTCATAAACCAGGCCAGCAGGGTAGCATCGTCCAAAAGACCGATCACTGGTATGAAGTCGGGTATCAGGTCGATTGGCATCAGAAAGTACAGGATAACGGCCACACCACCTACCAATGTTGTATTCGGGATGCCTTTGTACTCTCCATTCACCGCCGATCTGATCATGTGCGAGAGGACCTGGAAGCTTTCCCATACCTCACCCGCAATTGTTCCCAGGCTTTTCTTTGCCGTGGCTTTCTTGAAGGCATCATTTAAAAGCCTGATAACCTGCGAAGGGTGCTCCAGATACTTCTCTGCCTTCTTGAGTATGTTCTTAAAAAGCTGGCTCTGGGAAATGGTTTTCCCGTCCGGGCTCTGCTGTTGCTGATTCTGAGTGTTCTGATCTGTCATAAGGTATGTGTGATTTTGTATAGCACCTGCTTCGGCTGTTTGTCAAATCGGGCGCAAGTTGCTCAACTCCGAACAACCTTCCTATACCTTGCTACAAGTAATTTTGTTATACACCGCAAACGAAAAAACGGGCGCTGGTATAGCCGCCCGTCCTCAAAATCTATGATACAAGGTATGGTGTTAGTCAACCCGGCCAGCAGCGTAGTAGTAGTTGCGGTAATAAGGCTCCTTAAGGGAGCTGATCATCACGCCACCGCTTGTGGCGGAGTGCACAAACTTGTTGTCTTTGAGATAGATGCCCACATGAAAGATCGGCTGTCTGGGACTGCGACGGAAAAAGACAAGATCGCCGGTGCGTACACTGTCTTTGCGGATGCGGGTCACGTCGTCGAACATGGAGCGGGAGCTGCGGCTCAGGTCTATGCCGTACACGTCGCTGTAGATGCGTGTCACAAAGCCTGAGCAGTCGGTTCCTCTTTTGGAGCTGCTGCCATAGCTGTAAGGAGTGCCCAGCCACTTGGATACGGTCTCGAGCAGGTCCTTGTCTTCGCTGTAGTCGAGCTTGAGGCCCAGTCTGCGGGAGTAGCGGTGGTAAAAGGCCGAATCCACGGGTTCGCTCAGGTGGGACGGCACCTGTAGTTGCAGTGCCTTCGCGATGTCCTCCCCAGTCTGGATCGGGTATAGCATGAGGCTGGCCGTTTCTGTTTCAGCCGGTGTCGACTCAGGCTTTTTTACTTCGTAGAAGAAAGAAAGAGCGATGGATACAAGGGCCAGTACGCTCAGTATGATTGTTTTTGTCATAGGGTTTAGCATGTTTAGCTCTGCCGCAGCAGCAAACTTTGTCACCTTATGGTTGTAGAGTGGTATAGGTCTAGTATTGCATTTTATACCCTGCAACCTGTTCGCCAAAATTAAAATGGCGAACCAGGGAGCAAAAGTAAGTACAATTTTCTAGACTGGCAATATGGTAAATAGCTGATGTTCACAGGAGAAAGGCATGCTATTCACTTTTTATTCAGCGCTGTTTACCCGTATGATAGCCTGGACGCATAACCTAAATGACCTGTTGTGTCAGGTATAAGCTTACAAAAATGAAGTACAAAATTGTTGAGAATTCCCCCTTTGCCCGCATCGCCCGCCTGGTGCTCAAGAGCAGCAATGTGGCTATGGTATTGGGCCAAACGATCCACCTGAGCGGCGTGAAGCGGGACTCTTTTCTGCTTGACAAAGGCTGGGTGGCACATGAGCTTTGTCATATCCGGCAGTTTCAGGAGCATGGTTACCTGCGTTTCCTGTGGCTATACCTGCGCGAGTCCATGCGTGTGGGCTACTATAACAACAAGTATGAAGTAGAGGCCCGCATTGCCGGCCTGAAAGGTGAAATAGATCTGCCTGTAGCCCAAAAAGCAGACAGCTCAATCAAACCGACTGAGCTGCCATTGCCTATTGATATCAGAAAGGAAAGCTGAAACTATGCCTCACGCCACTTGATGGTGCAGCCGATCGCTTTGGTGTTAGGCTGGCTCACGGCTTTGCCTGCTACCAGCTCGTCAAGTGCCTCCTCGGCATATTTCTTCTGCACTTTCGCTGGTTCACGCGAGTTGTCGTCTATCGTGCCAATGTAGGCTACCTTAAAAGTGCCGTCTTGCTGCTTCTGCACCACATACAGGTGCGGTGTGCGGGTAGCACCATAGGCTTTGGTGATTTCCTGCGTTTCGTCATACACGTACGGGAACGGGAAGTTCTTCTCCCTGGCACGCACCTGCATGTCTTTGTAAGAGTCCTTTGGTGATACCTTCACATCGTTCGGGTTGATGGCAATGATCGGGTAGCCTTTTGGTGCATACTTGTTGTGCAGCTCAATCAGGCGGTCTTCATAAGCCACCGAGTAAGGGCAGGTGTTGCAAGTGAACGTGACAATGAAGCCCTTGGCATCCTTGTAATCGCTCATGGAGACCATTTTGCCGTCCACGTTCTTCAGTTTGAAGTCGCGGGCTGTGTCGCCTACCTGGTAGCCGGAGTTGTTAGAGGCAGGTATAGCTGCCATCAGCACGCCCACCAACAGCAGGCACGCCATGTAAAGAAGCGGTACTCGGTTATTCTTCATAGTAATAGGTTATGGTTTATACTTGTTGATCAGTTCCTGTAACTCCTCTTGTGAGATCTCGCGCTCTACGAATTCATACTGCTTGCGCTTGTTGTTGAAGAACATGGTGGCAGGTATGGCGCCTGACCACTTCGGCTCGATGCGGTCGATCCAGGTGTTGCCGTCTGGCTCGTCGAGCAGGTATAGCCGCGACTGGAGCTTACGCTTCTGCACAAAAGGCATCACCCGCTTCTCTTTGTCCTGCACGGCATCCATGCTCACCAGGATCACCCGCACCGGCTGGTCTTTGTACTTGGCGTGGGCAGCTTCGAAATAAGGCATCTCTTTAATGCAGGGCTTGCACCAGGTAGCCCAAAAATTCACCACGTACAGAGTGTCGTGCGGCGACTGGCGTAGCTCCTGCAGCTGGTCAAACTTGATGGTCGTGACCTCCTGAGCCTGCGCTGCCGTGCTGACGAACAGGCCCAAGGCCATTGCCAGCATAAATTGCTTCAGATGTTTCATCATGGAACTATAACGAAATATACAGCAGGGCTATTGCTGCTTGCTGCCTTCTAACAATTTGCTCTCTAAATCGTTTTGAATAAACTATACGAATGTTAAACTATAAAAACCAACTTAGAATGGCTAATAATCTGGAAGGAAAAAAGATAGCAATAGTAGTAACCGATGGATTTGAGCAGGTGGAGCTTACCGAGCCCAAAAAAGCTTTGGAAGAAGCCGGTGCGCAGACTCATATAATAGCCCTGAAAGAGGGAGAAGTGAAAGGCTGGGACCATACGGACTGGGGCGATAAATTCAAAGTGGACAAAACCATCGACAGCGTTAACGCCGACGACTATAATGGGCTGCTGCTGCCTGGTGGGGTGATGAGTCCTGACAAACTGCGCGCCAATGACAAGGTGGTGAGCTTTGTGAGCAAGTTCATGGAGAGCGGCAAGCCCGTAGCCGCCATCTGCCACGGCCCCTGGACGTTGATCGAGACCGGCAAGTTGCAGGGCAAGAAAATGACAAGCTACCATACCTTGAAGACTGACCTAAAAAACGCCGGAGCTGAGTGGGTGGATCAGGAAGTGGTAGTAGACAATGGCCTGGTGACAAGCCGTAATCCCGATGATATACCTGCCTTTAACAAGAAGATTATTGAGGAATTCGCCGAAGGCCGTCACGAGCCGCGTTAAGCAAGCACCGAGGAATATGAAAAAGCCGCTGCGCTATACCCAGACAGGGATAGCGCAGCGGCTTTTTTTAGGTTTATAAATTAGTTTTGGATAAGAGACAGTAACTGCTCAGCCCGGCCTTCCAGCAATACAGCCAGCGTGATATCGAGCACCAGTAAAAACAGGCCCTGCAGCGTGATAGACTGCCCATAACCCAGGTACTGCTCTGCTTTTGGTGAACTCAGTGATCGTTCTTTTAGGTAAGCTGCCAGCATCAGAAACGCAAAGTCCAGGCCGATGCTCAGGTATAGCAGCTTAAGCGTCCAGTAGTGGAAAGCAACCGTTTCAGATAGTGATCGGACACTAGAGTCAACTGAGAGGATAAAATAGAGTGATCCGCCTGCAATGATCATGTTGACGATGTTCCAGTAGATGTTCATCTGGAAAAAGTAACGTTTGTTGCGCGAAGACTTAGTTAGTTTGATACTGCTGATCAGTATGTTGATAAGTGCCCAGACACCCAGTGCCAGCATGCCGAATTTCAGCGTCTCTGCCTGTTTCAAATTAAATGCCGCTATGGCGCTGCCCTGGGCGTTGGCCGTGAGACAGAGTAGCAAAAGAGGCAACAGGCAAAGGTATTTTCTCATAATATGTTCACAAATGGTTTGTGTAGGAACGTATTACGGGTGAGTTTAGCATAGCTGAGCGGTAATAAATGTCGGAACAGTACAATTGCTGTAACGCAACTAGGGGTGTAAGTGTTTGCTAGCTAGTTTATTGCCTACGAGCCACTATGTCAAGTCCAATATTGACGGATGGGTAAATCGTCCTGTTTCCGAGCGACTGGTCTGAGCCGTAGGTGAGGCGCCAGTGGGTGCGGTCAATGTTGAAATTAGCTTTGGCGCGCAGCACAGAGTCTTCCAGCTCAATAAGGGCAGGAAAGCTGATGCTCTTGGTGATGCCTGTAATGGTAAGGTTGCCTGTCACTTTGTGATTCGGGTTTTTGATGCGCAGTTGTTTTGTGTTGTCGGGAACAGCAGGGGCGTCCTGGCGCTCCGTGCTGTCATAAGGTACAATGGAGGTGATCACAAAGGAGGCAATGGGATGCTGTTGCACGTCAAAAAAGTCTTCGGAGCGCAGGTGCTTTGTCAGTTTTTTGTTTCCTGCCTCGTCAATCGACTTGTCATCCGAGCGCACATTGGTCATGTCGAAGACTGCCTTGCCGCCATGGGGCTTGCCATCATGCAGTGTGATCGTGCCTTCTCTGATTGGTATGAGGCCGTTGTGGCGGCCCGTCACTTTAGCACCTATCCAGGTAACGGTGCTTTTGGTTGTGTCCAGCTGAAATATCTGGTCGGGCATGCCGGGGCTGAGAGCCCTAACGGCAGCGCCCACTTCTGCTTCATCGGTTTTTACGGTAGTGTCGCAGGCCATGCCAGCAAATGCCAGCAAGGCCCAAAGTAGGGTATAGAGCGGTCGTAGTCTGTGCGTGTTCATAAGTGTAATCGCTGTGCCCGCTGGCACAGGGGTGGTTTTCAGCATTATAAAATACGGCATACAATGACAAAGGGCTGAAAACAACAGGCTGCATACCTGCGCCTAAAACAAAACAGGGGCCTGCTGCCAGGCCCCTGTGTCGAGGAGATCAGAGGTGAGTATTGCCTTAAAAGCCAAGGCCCAGGTATACCTGGAATACGCCGTGCTTTATATCCTGATTTATCTTCTGCCCCTGGTTGTTTTCTTTACGCAGGTCCTCCAGCCCCAGGTTATAGCGAGCTCCCAGCCTGAAAATGCTCAGACGGGCTTCAGCTCCGGCTGCTATGCCATAGGCAAAGGTGTTAAGCGGCTCTATGTTCACTTCCGTGTCCTCTTCTTTAGCTGACATCAGGATGCCCACCTGCGGACCAAAATGTATGCTTACATTTTCGGTGATGTTGAATACCGCCAGAATAGGTACTTCTAGGTAATCGAAGCGGAAGGTGGAGTCGTTTCGCTCAATGCCTTTGCGGGAGTATAGTGCCTCAGGCTGTATAGAAAAGGTATTGCCAAGTGAAAACTGGGTATAGACACCGGCATGGAAAGTTGTAAGGCCACTAAAGTTGCCCAGCACGTCTTTGTCGCTGCCGCGGAGGGTGGCGAAGTTCACACCGCCTTTTATACCAAAGCCTGAGTTGGTGCCGGTGCCGCTGAACAGGTTGTGATTCTGCTGTCCTGCCGATGGTCCGTAATCGGTTTGAGCATAGGCACCTATTGAGAACAGGAAAGCAAGTAGGAGTAGTATAGATTTTTTCATCGTCTTGTCTGGTTGGTTTCTATTAAAGTTTACGATAGCCTATGCTAAAGTGTGACTTTTATATGTGAATTGCTATATATCGTTATATAAGTTACAAAGGTTGCATTGTCCTTGCGCACAGATTATTAGGTATAGCTTTTGTGCTGATAATATTTAGTCGGAAGCGCTCTCTTTTTGGACTGCTCCGTGTGAAGCCATGCCCGTAGTGTCTGTCAGATAGGTGTCCGCGGTGATGAAATTTACCTGAAATTAACAGGGAGTTAACAGTAAATGGTGGATAATTCACCGTAATCAACATAGTTATCCACATTTATCCACATCCTGAATGCGCATTTGTGGGCAATTATATAGGGTTTCATGAATTTATGCACCTGTGTGCATAGGGTGTTTTACATAATGTTGTGAGAGGATAATTGCACTGAAAATCAGGTGTAAACGGCTTGTGCAGGTGCTGTAAAAGTAGGTCTAGAACGGGGCTTGGTCGGCAGACTAAAGGGTGTGTCAGGGAAAGAAAATGGAACGGTGGATAAACTAGTGGCGGTGTATAAATGTTAATTTTGCACTATGCTAAAAATTGCCTGGTCCGAAATATTCGCACACTCCCTGCCCGAAGGCCACCGCTTTCCGATGGCCAAATATGATCTGCTGCCCGAGCAGCTGCTCTATGAAGGCACCATTACGCAAGACAATCTCTTCGCTCCCGAACCGCTACAGGAACAATATATCCTCGACACCCACGACGCCACCTATTGGCAGCGCCTGCGCGACTTGGAGCTAAGTCCGTCAGAGATTCGAAAAACAGGTTTTCCGCTTTCGGAGCAGCTGGTAGAGCGTGAGGTGGTGATTATGAACGGTACGCTGCAGGCATCGCTGTTTGCGCTGGAGTTTGGCATCGGCATGAACATAGCAGGCGGCACACACCATGCTTTTACTGACAGGGGCGAGGGCTTCTGTCTGCTCAACGATATCGCCATTGCGGCCAATCACCTGCTTAAATACAAGGGGATAAAGAAAGTGCTCGTGGTGGATCTGGACGTGCACCAGGGCAACGGCACGGCACAGATTTTCAGGAACGAGCCGCGGGTGTTCACCTTCAGCATGCACGGTGGGCATAATTATCCCTTTCACAAAGAGCAGTCGGACCTGGATGTGCCGTTGGCGGAGGGCACAGATGATAAAACCTATTTGAAATTGCTGGGAGAGCACCTGCCACGGCTGCTGGACGAGCAGGAACCCGACTTTGCGTTTTTTCAGTCAGGGGTGGACGTGCTGGCGACTGACAAGCTTGGGAAGCTGGGCATGAGCATAGCCGGCTGTAAAGAGCGCGACCGCATGGTGCTGGAGGCCTGCGCACGGCACCGCATACCTGTCACGGTAAGCATGGGCGGTGGCTACTCCAAACAGATCGCGCACATCGTAGAGGCGCACGCCAACACCTTCCGGCTGGCGCAGCAGCTCTTTTTCTAAACCTAGGGCCTGGACTTCAGCTTATCATCTTCGCTCTTGCCTTTTGCTCCGGGCAGTATCAGCTTGAGCACAATATAAATGATCGGGGCCAGTACGAGCACCAGGATCACAAACAGAACAGCCTTGAGCACCTTCACAAAAATAGAGATGATCAGGGCTGAGATAATGATGGACACCACAAAGAGAATCCAGAAATTAAGCGTGCTTTTGTTCATGTCAAAAGGGTTAAGTGAGCGATTCAGCTATACCTGTTGCGGGCGTGTCGCAGCACCAGGTAAATAGCCGGTTGCAGCGTGGCAATTAATGCCAGTGCCAGCCACACATTTGTGACAAACTCGCGGGACCAGGCGAAGTAGAACGCCGCGGCAGCCACCAGTACCGAAAGCAGGTATGGCATGTTGATCCGTCGCATCATAAGGGAGTTGATTGGTATACCTTGTTAAGGTACTAATTGTTAGGCTTTTTTCAAAAGCAATTGCCAGCGAAATGCCCACATCCAGCGCAGGCTATACCTGTCTATACCTGCTTCCTGCACCAGCGTTTGTAGTTCCTCTCTTCGGAAAGCCCGCCAGACGGAGAGTGGTGCGTCATTTTTGACAAGGTAGGAATCAGAGAAAAAATGTGTGAGCAACCTGATGGAATGATAGGCTAGCCAGTGTCGGTGCAGGTCGTTGACGATAACGGCTATACCTGCCTGCCGATGCAGCTGCCGGAACATGCGCACCAACTGATCATCGGTGAAGTGGTGGCAGAAGAGGCTGCACACGATAATATCATACTGCTGATGTTGAAAGCGCTCTGAAAATACATCGTGCTGCTCCAGCTCTATTTCGGGAAAGCCGCCACAGCGCTGACGGGCATACTGCACCATAAAATCATTGGCGTCTATACCTGTGAGCTGCAGCGGAATGTTCTTGCGGCGGGCCCACTTGGCAATATGTCGCAGCGTGTCGCCGCCGCCGCAGCCGATATCAGCCAGCCGGAGAGGAGGACCTGTGTATCCAGCCAGTAACTGCTCCAGCGCATCGAGCACCACCTTATACCCGCCCAGCCAGGTGTTGATCACCTCCAGTTCTTCGAGGTTGCGACGCAGCTCGTCACCGGACAGGCTGAGGTCGTCCATCAGTTCGGCTTGGTTAGACCTTTGCTTCAGCATAGTGCACCTTCAGTAGCATCGATTCCAATGTGAGGCCGGGACCAAAGGCAAAGCTTAGCACCGGCTCATCTTTTTCCTGAGTGGTCAGGCTCGCCATCAATTCCTTCAACACAAACAGCACCGTGGCCGACGACATGTTGCCAAACTCGTGCAGCACCCGGTAGGCAAAGCGGTTGTCATTGCGTGTCATGCCGAGTTCCTGTTCTATCACTTCGAGGATGCGCCGCCCACCGGGGTGTATGGCAAACAGCTTGATCTCCGAAACCGTGGTGCGGAGGCCTTGCAGCAAACGTTCTGTGAGTTGCTTGATGCCGTTTTTGATCAGATCGGGTACGTAAGAGGAGAGGGTCATCTCAAAACCCGTGTCGCCAATGTGCCAGGCCATCTCACGTTTGCCGGCAGGCGCCAGGTCGCAGTGGAAAGACTGCAGCTCGAGGCTCACCTCCCGACAAGGCTGCCCCTGCATAAGTACTGCCGCCGCGCCGTCGCCAAACAGTGCATTCGATACGAGGTGGTCCTGTTCCTGATTTTTCTGGAAGTGGATGGTACAGATTTCGGTGCACACCAGCATCACCCGGGCACTTGGGTCAGCTTTGCAGATGGCGTCAGCCAGTTTGATGGCATTGAAAGCCGCATAGCAGCCCATAAAATTGACAGCCGTTCGCTGCACACAGGAGTTCAGTTCGAGCCGCTCCACAAGCTCAATATCAAGGCCGGGTGCGTACATGCCCGTGCAGCTCACGGTGATCAGGTGGGTCAGGCTCTGCAGTGTCGTATCGCTGACCTGGTCCAGGCAGTTGCGCACCGCCTGCTCTGACAGGTCGAGGGCGTGCTTGCGGTATACCTCCATGCGCTGCTGCACCGTGGGGAAGGGCTCGAGGTCATGCGTGTTGGGGAAGAAGGTATAGTCGCCGTTCTGTCGGGTGAAGTCTTCGAGCACGCTGTAACGTTGGCTTATACCTGACACGCGGTAGAGGGCTTTGAGCTTGCGGCTTCCTTGCTCATCGAGCTGGTGGGCCGCTGCCATAAAATCGACCACCTGCATCTGAGGGATTTTGTGTGGCGGGTTAGCCGTGCCGATACCGCATATATAGCTTTTCATAAGCTGGTGTGTGTGCTAAGAATTTGTTTCAAGGCAATTGGAATGCTATACCTGGGCTTGCCCGTCTGTCATAGGTATAGCAGCAACAGGTAAGCAAACACTATGTTTGTGCTTCTCCCTAAAAAGACGCAGCCACAGGTTTGGATAAGTACGAAAGCGACCGGTTTAAGATGTATAGGATTAGAAAGGCTGTCCGTGGGTTTGGCGCATGATCAGGCATACCGCTGCGGGCAGGTGGCGTAGCGTGCCTACTGCCAACTCTGAAAGCAGCGGGTTTCCAAACAACCGCTGCACGGCACGCCCTACCTGCAGACGCTGTGCAAACTGCTCTCTCCAAGCCAGGGTATAGCCTGCTTCCAGTGCTTGTCGGTTACGCCCATTCTGAAAGTAGTGCATGGTCTGCTCCGCCGCCAGTTTGCCTGCATGGATGGCCATGGCCATGCCGTTGCCGCAAAGCGGTGTGATCATGCCAGCCGCGTCGCCGCACATCAGCATGTGGTGCTCCACACAGGTCTTGTTGGCAAAGGATATCTCGTTTATCACTTCGGGCTTCTCATATAGGAACTCGGCTTCATCAAAAATGCGGCGCAGGTGTGGGTTCTGATACAGGATGGCTTGCTCCATGGCAGGTATAGACCCGTGGCGACGCAGGTTCTCGCGGGTAGTCAGGTAGCAGAAACAGTAGCGGCCGTCTTCGATGGCTGAGATGCCTGCATAGCCGTCACTGAAATTGTGGAGCGCGATCAGGTCATTGGGCATGTCAAGCCGCACGTGATACTTCACCCCGATGTAGGGAGAGCGCCTGTTAAAGTAGGAGCGGTGGAGCTGGCGGTCGAGGGCACTGCGCTTACCGTAAGCGCCAAGTACGACTTCTGCACTGAGGGTATCACCGTCCGAGAGTTTAAGTGTAAATCGGTTATCCGTGAACTGCACGTCCTGCACCGCCGTCTGCAGCCTCACCTGCACCCCTTTGGCCAGTGCTACCTGATACAGGAAGTGATCGAGGGTATAGCGGCTGATACCAAACCCGCCCAGGTCGAGTGGTGACTCCAGCGTGGCCCCTTTGGGAGAGGTGAGCATAAAGCGGGAGATAGAGGCCGGTTGGAGCGCCACCGGGTCAGCTCCGATACTGCGCAGATAGGGGAGTACTTCGTTCGAGACATACTCTCCGCATACCTTATGCAAGGGGTAGGACTTTTTTTCGATGAGCGTCACAGAAAGCCCCCGCCCGGCCAGTGCAATTGCACTGGTCAACCCGGCAAGGCCCCCTCCGATAACTGCTATCTGCATAATTGATAGGCTTTATGTTTTAAGTCCAAAATTACTTTCCACTATTTAGTGAAAGCATCCGATCCGGTATGTAAAATACAAGAACAAATTATCTCTCTAGACGTTAACAATATGGAACAACTTTTGTATATACTTAGAAGGACAAGATCTTAATTTTCAATATGAAGCAAATTATACTTACTCTCTTTTTCTGTATGGCAGTTTTACTGGCACAGGCCCAAGTACGGGAGCCGGCTCCAGGACAAACTGAAACAAAGAATAAGAGCTTAGAGCAACAGGAAAAAGAGGTTGCCATATACCCTAACCCCAACAACGGGGTTTTTACGATTTCGTTTGCCCAGCTGGATGCCCGGCAGGTGGAGTTGCGTATTCTGAATGTGATCGGCAATGAAGTGTATCAGGAAGTGATCAGCCGTCCGGACATTCAGACAACCAAAACCGTAGACCTGACCCGGCTTGCCAAAGGGTTGTACTATGTGAAAATAGAAGCTGAAGGCTACAGTTCTGTCAGAAGGGTTGTAGTCAAATAAGGAAACATACATTTACAACGAAGGCCGCTCTGCTTGCAGAGCGGCCTTCGTTGTTTTAGGATGAAAGGGTTTACTCCGGCAGGATGGCCTTTGATACAAAGCCGGTATAAGCGGCAGTGTCGCGGTGCACACGCGCCTTTACAAACATGGCATCGGTAGTGTCGAGCACCTGGATGAGCTGTGTGGTATCAAAGTGCAGCAGGCTATTGGCCTGAAAGCTGGCTGTTTTGTACACCTCCCCACCGATCAGAGGTCTGGTGGCGTATAGCACGTCCGCAGGGAGCCCTCCGGTCTCGCTGGCTACGGTAGCTTCAGAGTCGTCCGCTTCCATACTCCGCTGTTCGCTGTTGCAGGCCGTAAGGCTGACAAAGATAGCCAGCATGCAGGCAGTTAAAGTTGTTTTCATGGTGTTAGAGAGTGGCTTCAGCTCTAATATAGGGAATAAAATATGAAATCGGAAATATAGCGCCTTTGCGAAGTAGCTCAGACTCTTTCTATTAAGTGGAGCCAGCAGGGGTTAGTTCCCCAAATACACTGAAAAATAACTCTTACATTGGTGGCCCTGTCAGGAATCGAACCTGAATCTAGAGTTTAGGAAACTCCTATTCTATCCATTGAACTACAGGGCCAGGTAATCCGGAATAAGCTTCCGGGCAGCCTGCACAAATTTAGCTTAATTCCGACTATTTACAAGTTCAACTACTGCTGCGGGGTTTGCTCCTGTGCTGGCTGTGCCTGTGGGGTCGGTTCCACAATCGGTTCATCATACAGGGCTATGGAAATGCCAAAGGCAATGACCGTAAGTACCAATCCCACCATAAAGATCGAGTAGGAGATGCGCAGGATCTTGTACTTGCGGCTCAGTACTTCGCCCAGGTAGTAAATGTCGGTGATCATGTTGGTGTAAAGCGATTTCTTATCACGCATGATCTCGTGCATGCCATTTTGGAAATCCTCCAGCGGAATATTAGTGAAGTTACCGAAGAATAGCAGGTTCACCTTTTTGCTGTTGATTTTTTTTCGGTTGAAAGAGAAGCTCGTCACTTCCGGCTGCGCTGAGATAATGGCGAAGATGACAGAGCCAAGTGTGGTGAGCAGCAGCATACCGACAGGTATAAGCAGCGAGCGATGCTGGGCAAACTCAGCTCCTGTAATGGAGGTCTTGGTACTGAGGTACGTGATGATGACCGACATGATAATGGCGTTAAGGCTGATCATCATGTTGGCCTTGTTATCGGCAATGGCGCTCAGGTTAAGGTGAGTACGATAGGTGTTGCGAAACATCGTCTCGATACCGCGCTTCGGCTGGGCGAGTGTTTCGCGCTGCTCTTTCTCTTCCTTTTTTGTCTTTTTCGACTCTTTATGCAGCTGGTTGCGCTGCTCCTGTATGTTCAGGCCAAGCTGTGCGGCGTATTTATGCTGGGCTTTGGCGGTATAGAAGGTTGTGGAAAGCAGAAATTCCATCTGAAACTGTGCCCACTCCTGATCTGAGAAAAACTTTTCTTTAAAGATCTCCCACTCCACGCGCAGCAGCTCGGCTGTGGCAAAAAACGTTTCTTTGCCAATGTTGGCCATGTCCGCATCAATAATGATCTCCTGCAGCAGTGTTTCAGGTTTCGTGCCGTGCCTGGTAGCCATGATGCAATCGGTCACGCGGGTAATGCGCTCAGGCGGGTAGTTGTTTTCCTGCAGCCACGAGGTGGCGAAGTGCACGCTCTCCTCTTCGTGTCCGTCGTAAGCGGTTACATAGCCGGTGTCGTGAAACCAGGCCGCCAGTTCCAGGTCTTGCAGCTCTTCCGGGCTCAGATCATATAGCTCTCCCAACTGGCGTGCTTCGTTGGCAGTCTCGAAGGTGTGTTTATAATTGTGATAAACAAGCTTTTTAGACAGTTGTTCCTTAAAAAGCCTGAAAACGTACTCACTGGCTTGTTTGACGATATCTTGTTCTTCCATAACGGTGTTTGCCGCCATTGTCAGGTAGCTCTGCAGTAGATGCACAGTTGTGAGCGGCGGTTGAAGGTGGTGCTAGTATTCTTTTGCCGTTACGGTGAATAGCGCTTTTTGTTGAAAAGAGCAACTTCGGTGCACAAAACGCTCTATATAGTGAAGCAATAACTTAATGCCGCCGCCATACGTTATCTATTTCAGCCCGGTCGCAACCGTGGCGCACTTTCGGGCTCTGATACCAACCATGCACTACCAAACCCAAGCACCGCTTTCAGTCCTCTCCGTACGGCAGCAAACCCATCGCCAGTCGTTGTGTTTATACCGTCACACTTGCTTTTGTTAGACAGGACATCCCGTACACACAGAACCTTATGAAAAACCGTCTTCACCTTATTTCTGTTATCCTGCGCCCCCTGGCTGTGGGCTTCTTCTTAGTACTCCTGCAGGCCTGTGCCACCAAAAAGCCTTACTACAGCCGTGACGTGCTCAACTGGGAGCAGAATGAGCCCAAACCTGACAACAAAGTAAACTACACCGTGTTCCTGATCGGTGACGTGGGCGCTCCTGACTTAAAGGAACAGGAGCCTTCGCTGAAGCTCATGCAAAAGCAGATGAACGAAGTGGGGGCACAGAGCGCGACCATCTTTTTGGGTGATAATGTGTACCACAATGGCCTGCCTGAGCCAGGCCGTTATGACCGGGAGGTATCGGAGCAGCGCCTCAATGCGCAGCTCGATGTGCTGCGGGGCTATAAAGGAGAGAAGTACATGATCCCGGGCAACCACGACTGGAACCACAGCGGCCGCGGAGGTATAGAGTATGTGGTGCGCCAGCAAAACTACGTGAACGAGTACCTCACCGAAGAAGGTATAGTGGTAGGCGGTGATTTTTACGTGCCCGGTGATGCTTGCCCTGGCCCTTATGAGGTGAAGATAAGTGACGACGTGGTACTGATTGCGCTCGACTCTGAGTGGTGGTTGCACCCCTGGGAGCGCCCCTATGGTGCCGGCAGCAACTGCTGGGCCTCTACAGAGGCCGACTTGTTGGTGAAGCTTGAAGACATTATTGAGAAGCACCAGGGCTCTAACATCGTGGTTGTAGCGCACCACCCTTTGTTTACCCGTGGAAATCACGGCGGCTTTTTCACCCTGAAAGATCACGTTTTCCCCCTCACCATGCTACGCGACTGGATCTACCTGCCGCTGCCTGTGATCGGGTCCATCTATCCTTTCGCCCGAAAGTACGGTGGCATCCTGCAGGATATTCCGCACCCACGCTACACGGCTTATATCGAAGGGCTGCTCAACATATTTGACAAGTATGATAACATCGTGTACGCCGCAGGGCACGAGCACTCGTTGCAGCACTACAAGTACAATAACCTGACGCACATCGTAAGCGGCTCGGGCTGTAAGACGCAGCACGTAAAGCCGGGTGGCACAGCCATGTATACCCACGAAGTAAAAGGCTTTGCCAAGTTGCTGTACTATGAAAACGGAGAAGCTTGGGTAGAGTACTGGACGCCGGTGGGCGATGGCTCAGAGGGCACCATGACTTTCCGGACACCGCTCTATGCCAAGGAGCCCCGCCGCAAGAGAGGAGCTGTGGTCGATGAGACCAACTACGCCGACAGCACCATCGTAGTCGCTGCCAATGACGACTACACCGCCAGAGGACTGCGTCGCACGCTGCTGGGTGAACACTACCGCCGCGAATGGGCCACCCCTGTAGAGGTGCCTTTGCTGGACATGCGCAACGAAATGGGTGGACTCACCCCTTACCAGAAGGGCGGAGGCAAACAGACCGCCTCCCTGAAAGTGCGAAACCCGGATGCCCGGGAGTATACCCTGCGCACCGTTGACAAAGATCCGACGATGGCCTTGCCAGAGTACCTGCGCCAAACCGCCGCCAAGGCACTGCTACAGGACCAGGTATCAGCCCAGCACCCTTATGGTGCACTGGCTATACCTCCTCTGGCGGATGCCGCAGGTGTGTTTCATACCAATCCCAAGCTGGTATACATTCCCCAGACGCCCTACCTGCGCCAGTACATGGATGAGTTCAGCAATACGCTAGCCTTTCTGGAAGAAGACGCTGACGAAAACCACGAGGATGTCGAGAGTCTGGGCTTTGCCGAAAACCTGGTGGGTACCGATAAGGTGTTGAAAGAACTGCGGCAGGACAACGACAATCAGATAAATCAGCAGGAGTTCGTGCGGGCCCGCCTGTTCGACATGCTGGTAGGCGACTGGGACCGTCACGAGGGACAGTGGCGCTGGAAAGAGGAGAAGACCGACAGTGGCAAGGTATACATCCCGGTACCCGAAGACCGTGACCAGGTGTTTTTCAAAGCAGATGGCCTTATACCCTGGCTAGCCACCCGTAAGTGGGGCGTGCGCAACGTGCAGAACTTCGATCATGATTACCGCGACATAGTAGGTCTCAACCTGAGTGCCCTCACCATCGACCGCTCCTTTACCCCAGCCATCACACGACAGGACTGGATTCGCATTGCCGAGGAGATCAAAGCAGGCGTGACGGACCAGGTAATAGAAGAGGCCATCAACCAATGGCCGGCAGAGGTGCAGGCGATATCAGGTGATGAGATTAAAGCCAAACTAAGGTCACGGCGCGACAAGCTACCCCAAGCGGCAGAGGCCTACTACGAGCACATCTCTGAGATGGTGGATGTAGCCGGCAGCGACAAGCACGAGCACTTTGTGGTGAACCGCCTGAACGACGAGGAAACGCACCTGACGGTATACAAGATCAACAAAGAAGGTGAGCTGCGCGATACCCTTTACAAGCGTACTTTCTATACCTCCGAAACAAAGGAACTGCGTCTGTATGGGCAGCGTGGCAAAGATATGTTTGAGGTGAACGGGGATGTGAACAAAGGCATTGTGGTGCGCATTATCGGTGGTAACGACGAAGATGTAATCACTGATAATTCACGCGTGGCCGGTCTTAGACGGCACACAGTGGTGTATGACACGAAGGAGGGCAACGTGTTCAACTTCGGGCCAGAAACAAAAGACCAAACCAGCATCAGTCCGGATGTGAACTTCTATGACCGTGATAATCACAAACTGCCTTACCTGGGCCCTCGTTTGTCGCTGGAATATAACGTGGATGACGGGCTGTTTATAGGGGCAGGGGTACTGGCACGCACACATAAGTTCCGCAAATCGCCTTATGCTGCAGAGCATCTGCTGGAGGGAAATTACGCCTTTTACACCAACTCCTTTAACGTGCGCTATGCCGGTGATATCCGGCAGGTATTCGGCAACTGGAACATCGGGGTAAACGCCGCCATACAGGGGCCGCAGTACCAGCGCAACTTCTACGGCTACGGAAACGATACCCGACAGCAGGACGGGCTGGATGACTCCTTTTACCGGGTCCGGTTTAAGCGGGTGAACGTAGGGGCGACGCTCAACAACAACTTAGCGCCATTCTTCAAAATCGGTATAGGTCCGACTTACGACCGCTTCCGGGTGGTGAACTCTGAGCAAGACACTTACCTGGTGAACGAAGCAATGAATGGCCGTTTAGAACCGGGGACCTATGACTTTGAGCAGGACCGCTTTGAGTCGCAGCATTATGTGGGGCTGATGGCTTTTGCTGATCTGGACGTGCTGGGTGAGGGCAATCAGAAGAACCCGCGCATCGGTATGCGCCTGCACAACCGCCTGAGTTACAACAAGCAGACAGACGGCGAAGGACTCAGCTATACCCATGTAAGCTCTGAATTTGCCTTCTACCTGACGCCTAACTTCCCATTCCAGCTAACCTGGGCGGGACGCCTGGGGGCAGTGCATAACTTCGGCGACTTCCGCTTCTACCAGGCCAACACGCTGGGCGGCATGGACAACATGCGCGGTTACCGCCGTACCCGGTTTGCCGGCCGCAGTGCGATCTTTGCCAATGCCGAGGCCCGCCTGTCGCTTTTCGACTTCAACCTATACCTGACGCCGGGCCGACTGGGCGTATTGGGCTTGTATGATGTAGGCCGAGTGTATTACGACGGTGAGCGTGACTCTGCCTTCTTCCGCAGTTTGCACACGGGCATCGGCGGGGGCGTGTGGGCTGATATCATGCAGAAGAACGTGATTGTGCTGACCTATGCCAAGGGCGACGTAGAAAGGCTGTGGACATTAAGCTTCGGCTTCTTATTCTAAAAAAATCGAAAGACGTATAGCAGAAGGTGCCGCAATGCAGGCACTTTTTGCATTTAACGCTATGTAACTAGCCACAAACTATGAAACTGATACTTCCTAAGTTACTCCTTATACCTTTGCTCCTGATAGGAGAACAAGCACTAGCCCAGGAAACTGAACGGGACCTGAAGGATGTGCAGAAGCAAACGATAGATTACGCCAGCCCGGGGGTGCGGGGTATGGGCAGAAGCCGGGGCATTGTGATCGGCTATGAGCGCCTGCCGCAGTTCGATATGGAGTCGGAGTCAGATCACCCGGAGGTGGGCAACGGGCGTGCGCGGGTACGGCGGCACAATAAGTTTTTTGTGCGGGCACTGGCTCCTATCATGAACAAGCCCAACAACAAGCTGATCCTGGGTATAGACCACAAATTTGAGGAGTTCAACTTCGAGAATGTATCACCGGCTTCCTACAGCCTGTACCGCAACCTGGAGGATAGAAACTTAAAGAGCCTGGGACTGCAGCTGGCCTTCCTGCACTCGTTTGACGATGTGCGGTTTATGCTGGTGCGTGCAAAAGGTGAACTGAACGGGGACTATACCCGCGACAATGTCAATGTATCAGACTACCTGAAAACAACCGTGGACCTGGCCTATGGCTGGAAACGCAGCCCTGACTTTGCCTGGGGTGTGGGCCTGCAGCTTGGCTATACCTTCGGGCGGCAACGCATCTATCCGGGCATTATGTACAACCGTACCTTTAACGATCGCTGGGGCGTGGAGTCCATCTTCCCGGCTAACCTGCGGGTGCGCTACAATGTGTCCGAAAAAACACTGCTCTATACCGGCTACCGCATTGAGGGTGCCAGCTACAACCTCTACGCCAGCGAACCACCGCTCTCGCAGTTCAACGACATTGAGCTGCGCCGCACCGACATCAAGGCTCTGTTGCGACTGGAGCAGGAGATCTATGACTTCCTGTGGTTTGCCGTGGAAGGCGGATTTAGGCAGTACTACCGCCACCGGGCTTTTGACGTAGTAGGCTCTCGCGATGAGCTGATCACCAACACCCTGGCTGGCGCAGGCTACATCGGTATAGAACTCTATGCAGTGCCGCCCCGCAAGCTGCTGGAGCGTAGTCAGAACCGTTAAGAAACTCAGGTATAGGTATAGCAAAGCCCGACTTGCAGGTATAGCGAGTCGGGCTTTATTGCTTTGGGGGATGCCTACTTCTATTCGCTTGCCGGTTCCATACCTGCCGGGATCAGGCTGTGCAGATACTCGTAGGTAGCATACTGTGATCGGATATGGGTAGGGCTTGCCTGCTCTACATAGCTGTTGTCGATATCGCGGGCCTTGGTGTCGTCGGCCAGCTGAAAGTCGATGATCGTACGCAATTCCTGAATCAGATCTTTCTGCAGGATTGGGAAAGCCACTTCCACCCGGCGGCTTAGGTTTCGGACCATCCAGTCAGCGGAGGCCACATAGTACTCCTCTTTGCCATTGTTGTGGAAGATGTATACACGCGCATGCTCCAGGTAACGGTCCACGATGCTGCGTACCCGGATGTTCTCGCTCAGCCCCTCTACGCCCGGCACCAGGCAGCAAATGCCCCGCACCAACAGATCTATCTTCACACCGGCCTGGCTGGCGGCATACAGTTTTCTGATCATGCGCTCGTCCTGCAGGGCATTCATCTTGAGGATCATAGAGGCAGGCTTGCCTTTTCGGGCATTTTTGATTTCCCGGTTGATCATCTCCACAAAGCGGTCGCGCATGTTGATGGGCGCCATCAGCAGTTTCTTAAACTTTTTGTCGTGCTGGCGATCGATGAAGAAGTTGAATACCTGCTCCACATCCTGCGTGATATCTTTATGTGATGTAAAGAGGGCATGATCAGCGTAGATCTTAGAAGTGTCTTCATTGTAATTGCCAGTACTCAGGTAGGCGTAGTTTACCAGTTTGCCGTCTTCGTTGCGGGTGATCAGGCCCAGCTTGGTATGTACCTTGAGATCAGGCAAACCCAGTATTACATTAGCGCCGGCCTTCTGCAGCTTGCCTGCCCAGAAGATGTTAGACTCTTCATCAAATCGGGCTTTGAGTTCTACTACTACCGTCACCAGTTTTCCATTCTTGGCAGCTTTGACCAGCGACTTGGCAATGGCTGAGTTATCAGCTACACGGTATAAGGTAGCGCTCATGGCGGTAACTTTCGGGTCTTTGGCAGCTTCATCGAAGAGGCGCAGAACGTAGCCAAAGGATTGATACGGGTAGTGTACCAGGTAGTCCTGCTTTTTCATGGCCTCGATCAGGCTTTCTTCCTGCTCCAGGAGCGGATGCACCAGCGTAGGCTGTGGCGTGTACTTGAGGTCGGGCAGGTTGAAGTCCGGGAACTGAAAGAAGTCACGGAAGTTATGGTACTTGCTGCCTTCCACCAGTTCATCTTCTGATATGCCCGTGTGCGCCATAATGGCTTCGAGCATTGGCCTTGGTGTGACAGGGTCGTACAGGAGGCGGGCCGGATAACCCGTTTCACGCTTCTTCAGACTCTTCTGGATCTTAGCCATCAGGCTGCCTGACACTTCTTCCTCAATATCCAGTTCAGCATCGCGCGACACCTTCACGGCATGCGCCTCAAAGCGGGTATAGTTGGGGTACAGCTCGGGCAGACAGAAGCGAATCACATCGTCCAGGAACATCACATAGCGTTGCTTGCCCACAGTAGGCAACTTCACGAAACGGCTGCCGTGCTTCTTAGTAGGTATTTCGAGCATAGAGAAGCGCTCGGGCTTCAGATCTTTCTTTTTAGGGTCGAATAGATGCACACCCAAGTATACGGTCTGGTCCTTGAGAAAGAAGTGCGTCTCAGTATCGTCAAGCAATAGCGGCAGGATGTGTGGCTGTATGTGCTCGCCAAAGTACTCGCGGACCCACTTCTGCTGCGTTTTGTTCAGGTCGTTCTCGGTGAGGAGGTTGATATGATGCTGGCGCAGGTCGGCCAGTATGCCTTCTCTGAACACCTCCCCGAATTCCTCCTGCTGGCGCTTTACTTCCTGCATCACCTGATCGAATGTGTCGGCAGGGTCCTCGGAGAGTTTGTCACGTGTTTTCTTTTTGAGCTTGATCAGGCGCTTGAGTGTGGCGACACGCACCTTGAAGTACTCGTCGAGATTGGCCGAGAAGATAGCCATAAACTTGACACGCTCCAGCAATGGCACAGTGCGGTCTTTGGCCTCCTGCAGCACGCGGTAGTTGAACGCCAACCAGCTGAGTTCGCGGTTGATCAGCGGAGTGGTGGTCGGTTTTTTATCTTCGGTATTAGTTTCCATGGTTTTGAATGTTGCCCGGTGCGGAGCAATGTGATAAAGGTATAAGCATAGCTTACAGGTGTGGGGTTATACCTGTGAGTTATGCCGGTGTGCTGTGTTATTTGTGGTTTTTAGGTACATCGTAGAACAATAGCTCGGCATTGTCACGCTTGATGTCATACCAGCTGTCGCAGTTAAAGCGCAAGGCCACCACGCCGGCTGTTGGCATGCTGGCCACATGTTTAGGGGAGAGCATGTTGGCAAACTCTGAGATGGATTCATTGTGCCCCACCATCATCATGCTGTCTACATCGGCGGGTGCTTCGCGGGCTATCTCAAGCAGCTCTTCGGCACTTGCCCCATACATACGATCATTTACTGCAATATCATCGGCATCATAATCGAGCTCGCGGGCTACCAGCGTGGCGGTGGTAAGCGCCCGCACAGCAGGACTCGACAGGATGAGTTGTAGTTGGGCATTGTTGGCTGCCAGTTCCTGTCCCATGAGCGGTGCGTCAGTACGGCCGCGTTTGTTCAGTGGTCGGTCATGGTCGCTCAGCTCTTCGAACTTCCAGCTGGATTTGGCATGACGCATGATATATAAGGTTTTCATAAGGTAATTCTCTTTCAGAAAGGTATAGCAAGACGCCAGGTACATAGTACGGTTGCTATGCAAGGTGTTTACTGAAAGCAAAGGAAATTTGTTGTGAGGACGGAGCTTAGATTGTTTTTGGGGAAGGCTTGGCAGGTATAGCTGAAGGATAGACAGGTATAGCTGAAGGATAGACAGGTATAGCAGGCCCTTAAAAACAAAAAGGGAACAGCCCTTGCCGGACCATTCCCCCTTTCTGATGTTTCAAAAATGGCTTACACGTTGTTCGGGTAGCGCTCAAAATGAATCTCTGCTACACGGCGCTGCAGCTCGGCACGCAACTCATCGATGTTGATGCGGTTGGTAGCTGATATAAACAGAGCAGGAGCGTGGATCTTCGCCATGTAAGTAGCTTTCAAATCCTCGATAGAAGGCCGTACATGATGCTCTCCTTCTTCATCATTCCCGCTTTCTTCCTGCATCTCCTGCTCACGCTGCTCCAGGTACTGGTCTATTTTGTTGAATACCAGCAGCACCGGTTTGTCAGCCGATTTAATGTCCAGCAGGGTGTCGTTTACTACCGCGATATGGTCTTCAAAAGAAGGGTGCGACACATCCACTACATGCACCAGCAGGTCAGCTTCACGGATCTCGTCGAGCGTGGACTTAAAGGCCTCGATTAGCTTGGTAGGCAGCTTGCGGATGAACCCTACCGTGTCCGACAGCAGGAAAGGGATGTTGTCGAGCACGACTTTGCGCACCGTGGCGTCTACTGTCGCGAAGAGTTTGTTCTCGGCAAACACATCCGATTTGGAGAGCAGGTTCATCAGCGTGGACTTGCCTACGTTGGTATACCCAACTAATGCCACACGCACCATGCCGGCACGCGACTTACGCTGCTCAAAGTTTTGCTTCTCGAATTTCTCCAGTCTGTCACGCAGCAAGGAGATTTTGTCGCGCACAATACGACGGTCAGTCTCGATCTCGGTTTCACCAGGACCCTTCATGCCGATACCACCCTTTTGTTTGGAAAGGTGAGTCCAGAGGTTGGTCAGGCGGGGCAGCAGGTACTGGTACTGGGCCAGTTCTACTTGTGTGTGGGCCTGGGCCGTCTTGGCACGGAGCGCGAAAATGTCGAGAATCAGTAAGCTTCTATCCACGATCTTAACCTGCAGTTCGCGCTCAATGTTGCGCACCTGCGAAGGGCTCAGGTCATCGTCGAAGATCACCATGTCGATGTTATGCTCTTTTACATAAGCCTGTATTTCTTCGAGTTTGCCGCTACCCACAAAGGTGCGGGTGTCGGGCTTGTCGAGCTTCTGCACAAAGCGCTTCATGGTGACGGCGCCGGCTGTTTCGGTGAGGAAGGCCAGTTCGTCGAGGTACTCGTTGGTTTGTTCGTCGGTTTGCTTATAACCGGGCACAGCTACCAGTATGGCGGTCTCCTGTGGCTTGGCGGTTTCGTAGTATTTTTGTTTACCCATTGTCAGATGTTAAGCGTAGCGGTTTGGTAGCCTTAAATTCGGCTTGAGTCTGTGTACGTAATTGGTCCCGACCCCGGTTGGATGGCGACAGGTATAGCGCTGCAAGCGCATGCAGGACAGATGCAAGTTAGGTGAAAAATTTCAGAAGAAAGGGGAAAAAGCCTAACTTGCTACTCTTATAAGAGAGCCACAGCCTATCCACTAACACCAGCCATGGAGCACAAGACCTATCATATTGAGGGCCTGATCGAGTTTATACCGCGCGTGTTCCGCGACGAACGTGGCTGGTTTATGGAAACCTATAATACCAGCATGTTTAAGCCTTTCGGCATCGACCCGGTATTCGTGCAGGACAACGAATCTGTATCGAAGAAGGGTGTATTGCGTGGGCTGCATTTCCAGAAGCCGCCTTATGCGCAGGGTAAGCTGGTGCGCGTTGCTTCGGGCCGTGCGCTGGACGTGGCGCTCGACCTCCGCAAAAACTCTCCAACCTACGGACAGCACGCCACCTGCATACTCGATGCAGAGCAGCACAACATGCTCTATATCCCGGAGGGTTTTGCCCACGGCTTTATAGCTTTAGAGGACAATTCCAGCTTCCTTTACAAATGCACCAACCTGTATCACCAGCCATCAGAAAGTGGCATTCTCTGGAACGATCCGGCTCTTGGTATAGACTGGGGTATAGTCGAGCCGCTGGTGTCGCCAAAAGACGAAGTATTGCCGCTGTTGCAGGATTTTGATTCGCCGTTTTGAGTGCCTGGGCAAAAGAATTAAGATAGGGGTATTTCGTCTGAAATTTAGGTTGATGACGCGTCTGTATTTAGAAACAACAAGGCCCGCGATTGCAGTCAATTGCGGGCCTTGTTTGTTCAACCGGGTTGGTTACTTCTCTATTATCATTCTTTTGGTCGTGGATTTGCCGTTATGCTCCACCCGGAGCATGTACGTGCCAGCCGGTATGTCCTTGGTGCTCACCTTTGCCTTCTTGCCCTTGGCTTTGCCGGAAAGGCGCTGGTTTCCCTGCAAGTCATATAAGGTATAGCTGTAGCTCTCGTCAGAACTGCCAGAAAGTTCTAGGGTGAACTCGTCTTCTGTAACTGGATTCGGGCTAAACATAGGCTCTGCACCATTGTCGCAGTCGCGGATCTCGTAGAGCATCACAAACTGCTGTGTCCAACCGAGAGGAGTTTCAACCTCTAAGCCGATTGACATGCGGGAGCTAAAGTTAAACCCTGCTGCCGTTACAGTAAGTGTCGAACCTGTTAAGTCGCCATGGCTGCTCACATTACCAACTGTCCAACGGTAGCGCGTTGGCTGCCCCTGATATCCGTTACTGTAAACAGGAGCAAAAGTGTGTTGTTCGTAGGGGCAGGTAGGGTATTTGGCACTGCCAAAATAGCTGAAGTATAAAATTTCTGGTTGGCCTACCCAAACATTTTTGGTAACTGAACTACTACTGCACAGCGCACTATTGGCCGTTACCTTCACCCAGCCTGCACCGCTATGGCCGGGCCTTTGAGTGATTGCTACTGCCGTTGACGTGCTTTGTAGCGGCGAGAGTTGTCCATTGATTAAGATGTTGGGGCTTGCCTCCCAGGTATAGCCGGAAGCACCAGCCACTGGGGTTATGCTATAAGAAGACGCAGTATTGCCTATATCGTAAGGGGCGTTGCTGAACGTCAGCGCGGGCAGGTTGCTGTTGTAGTTGATGGTGATAGGTTTTGAGTTGACCGCCTTGGTTGGGGTGGTGCAGGTAATGTTAGCGGCTACCGATACCTGCCCGCCATTCGTGCCGCTTGGTATGGCTGAGATAGAGTTGCCGGAAGCAGATCCCGAAATCGTCCAGCCCTGCGGTAGCGACCAGGTGTAGGATGTCGCCCCCGTCACAGTCGGAACCGAGAGATTAACAGGGTCTCTGTCGCCGCAGTGCAAATTGGTTTTGGAGGCAATGATTGCGCCTACCTGAGGTTCGCGCGTAACAGTGAGTGTGCTGTAATTGCTGTAGAAGTTTACACGCGGCGAACTGTATATGCTACATTCCTGATTCAGGCCTCTCACCTTTACCTGGCCTCCGGACCCTGCTGCAGGTATAACAGAAATGGAGTAGGAAGAAGTGGTAAAGGTACCCGTCTTATTGTCATTAGTGCGCCACCCCGTCGGTAGTGTCCATTCATACATGTCTACATATAAAGTAGAGGAAAAGAAAGGATTAGAGCTGCTTGGGGTGTTGGGAATTGCAATTCTGTCTATGGCAAGTGTTATAGGGGCTGTGCTGCACCAGTCTATGCTGTGGCTTGATTTTGCTACGTTGTTTACCTTAACTTGTGAGGGGTTAACGCTGTTTATGGATTTTATTATGACGCCACCTGTAGTTGGCGTGCCATCATTAGATTTGTTGTTACAGGACGTGATCGTTACTTTTAATTCTCCTTTATTTGTTACATCGTTCCAGATTACTTCTACAGAACTGTTGGATGTAGTATAATCATCACTGCTGTTAGTAAAGTAAAATTTGCCGTTTGTAATGGACCATTTAAAAGAGCAGCCTGCATAATTGGCAGAAGCAGAACCACCTGCTGGAAAAGCTGTATAAGCAATTCTATTTCCAGGACATTGAGGAACTCTGCCATCAGGCGTTAAAGCTGTTTATGCAGCTAATAAAAATGGAACTACTAAGAATAGTAGTAAGAAGTATAGCTTCTTCATAAGTTTGTTTTATTTGATTTATTAAGTTTTAGAAAATCCAGTTAAGATTTACAAACGTTATTGGGATGTAGGAAAAAACAAGTTTGTTAATAGTGTAGTCAATATAGGTCTTGGGGTTGCCGAAACTATCGTATTCTGGGGAGTATGTTTTGAGGGAGAGTACGAGATCTTGCGAGCTTTTTACTTTGCTTAAGTGGAAAGCTGTTTCTGTCGATAAATAAAGTCTGGTGCCAACATTAGCGCGCAAGCCAATAAACGGCCTTATCCCGTAAGAGGTGGTAGTAAGAAGATCTTTTAAATGTTTCTCTACTACACCATATGGATCCGGTTCACTAAACTCATCCCACATCTCTATATTCCTTCCTTTCTGATTGTAAAAGGCATCTGCTCCGTAATACAGCATAAAAATTTTGGATAGAGGCTTCTGCCATTCGTGGCCAACACTTCCACCTAAAAGGTAATCGGTAATCTCGTCGCGACGATTTGTATAAGACTGAGTAGAGTCGGACTTGGCATATGTCCCCTCCAGCCCGATCCGGATGGCCCCGGTTCGGGAAAGTTGGTACTTGTACATAAGCTGCAGGGGCATGCGGCTGGCCGGGTCAACGATTTTGTCAATAATTACACGTGTATTGATGCCGATGTGGTGACGATAGAATGTTGTGGAATCCTGCGATTGAGCAGACGCAAACTGGCAGACGAAGAGTAGAAAGGCAATTAGAGGATACTTGAATTTCATAAAAGGCAGGAGTTAAAATAAATAATTATATATAATAATAGATATAGTTATGTGTCTAATAAAGGAAAGTTTGCCCTTAAAGGTAACTTGGATGTTATTTATATAAATTATAATTTATATGCAAGTATAGTAATTCAAGCCGTAATCGAGGCGTTTTATAATTGTTATAATGCGTGTTTAAGTCGTATTTGTAACAGAGTGGAAGGCTTGAATTCAAAAGAAGACAATAATTAAAAAAGCGCCTGGTAAAACGGGTCTACCAGGCGCTAACTGCTGTACTAAATAAATACCCATCTCCAACTCTACAGCACCTCCACCAGCGTCTCCAGTCCCATACCTCTTGAACCCTTCACCAGCACGTAACTTTCCGAAACCCGATTAGCCTCCAGCCAATTTTGCAATTCAGGCTTTGTAGCGAAGTAGTGGAAACGGCTGTCAGTTTCGGCAGCGTGTTTCATCTCCGGCCCACATAGCAGCACGGTTTCAAAGTTCTGTTCCGCGATGATCTCACCGATGGCTTTGTGCTCTGCGGCGCTTTCGGCACCCATTTCCAGCATATCACCCACGATAACCACCTTGCGCGGCGCGTTCATGCCACCGAAGTTGCGGATAGCCGCCGCCATGGAGGTTGGGTTGGCGTTGTAAGCATCCAGAATCAGGGTGTTGGAGCCTTTCTGCATCACCTGCGAGCGGTTGTTCACGGGGCTATAGTTTGCGATGGCGGCATTGGCTTTCTCCAGCGGCACACCAAAGTACTTGCCAATGCAGGCTGCTGCGGCCATGTTCTCGTAATTGTAGCTGCCCACCAGTTGGGTATGCACCACATGACCCGCTTCGTCTTTGTACACTACATAAGGCGAGGCCTCCAGCAATTCGCTGTGGTAAAAGTCGCCAGATGCAGGGTAGGTTACTTTGTCTTCAATGCGGCGGCTCATGCGCATGAGGTGCTCGTTGCCGGTGTTCACGAACACAGTGCCGCCATGCTCGAGCAGGTGCACGTAAAGCTCACTCTTGCCACGGGCCACGCCCTCCAAACTGCCAAAGCCTTCCAGGTGCGCCTTGCCGATGTTGGTGATCATACCGTGTGTAGGCTGAGCGATGCTGCTGAGCAGGGCAATCTCGCCGATGTGGTTGGCGCCCATCTCGATGATGGCCATTTCGTGCTCCGGCTTGATGCGGAGCAATGTAAGTGGCACCCCGATGTGGTTGTTGAGGTTACCCTGGGTATAGAGCGTGTTGAATTTCTGGCTCAGCACCGCATAGATCAGTTCCTTAGTGGTGGTTTTGCCGTTGCTGCCCGTGATGCCGATCACCGGTATGCTCAGTTGCTTGCGGTGGTGGCGAGCCAGGTCCTGCAGTGCCTGCAGCGTGTCTTCCACCACAAACACATTATCAGACGCCAGGGCAGGGTCGTCAACTACCGCGTATTTGGCACCTTTGTCCAATGCGCCTTGCGCAAACTTGGCACCTTTAAAGTTAGGTCCGTTCAGGGCGAAGAACAGGCTTTGGTCCTGCGGGGCGCGGGAGTCGGTGCTCACGTGGCGGCACTCGAGGTTTTTTTGGTAAAGAAAATCGATGCTGTTCGGCATGAAATGCGTATTTTTAGTCTATGATTGAGGCAGCTGCCCGTAAAGAGGTATGGTCCGCCACTGTCATGGCAATATACACCCAAAACGGCAAAAGCAACAGCCCAATTGCCTAACAAACTGTCTATGCGCTACCTGTTGTTCCTTCTCTTTTTCTTCCTGCTGGTGCCTGCCGTATCAGCTCAGGAGCCTTTGCGTTTCAGCCAACGCAGTGATATCCCGGTTACGGCTAATGGTGCCCAGCTGCAAAATCCCTGGGGTGGTGGGCTCAACACCCCGCAATTCTCGACCATCGACCTGAACAAAGACGGCCGCGACGACCTGTTTGTCTTCGACCGCATGTTGCGCAAGGTCTATACCTACCTGGCGGTGCAGCAGGGAGGTCAGTGGCGCTATCAGTATGCGCCCGAGTATGAAGTCATGTTTCCGGCCGAATTGGAAAACTGGGTGCTGCTGCGCGATTACAACTGCGATGGCCTGAAAGACATTTTCACAAGCACACCCCTGGGTATACGGGTATACCGGCAGGAGGCAAGCAGCAACAAGTACCCGACTTTTGTGCTGGCACAGGATGCTCTCTTTTACCGGAGCCGCAATGGCGTGAACACCATCAACATGCAAATGAATATCTCTGATATACCTGCCATCGTGGACATGGACGGCGACGGTGATCTGGATATCCTGCTGTCGGAGTTTTCGGGGGGCTATACCTTGGAGTACTACCAGAATATGCAGGTGGAAGAAGGCAAGCCCTGTGGTACGCTGGAGTTTGCGCTCGGCTCCGATTGGTGGGGGCAGATCACCGAGTGCCATGGCTGCAATAATTTTGGGTTCGGGATACAGTGCCGTATGGCCACACCGCTGCACTCCGGCCACGACGGCTCGGCGCTGCTGGCTATAGATCTGAATGGTGATGGCGCGAAAGACCTGATGATGGGAAGCGTGGAGTGTCAGGACCTGGTGATGATGGAAAACAAAGGGACCAGCACACTGGCACGCATGGAAAGCTTTGAACCTGCATTCCCCATTGGCCCAAAGCCAGCGAGTTTTAATCTGTTCCCGGCGGCTTACTACGAAGATGTAACATTTGATGGCAAACCTGACCTGCTCGTAGCCCCAAACAGCAACGAGAACATGGGGAACCTGGAGCTGCAACGCTCCTCCTGGCTTTACCGCAACACAGGCACCACAAGTCAGCCGAACTTTGAGTTTACGCAGGATAACTTTCTGCAAAGTCAGATGATCGACTTGGGCGAAAATGCCTACCCTGCCTTTGCGGATATAGATGGCGACGGCCTGCTTGACCTGGTAGTCGGCAACGGACGGTCGGATCGTAACGGCCGATTTGTGGCGACGCTCAGCCTCTATCGCAACACCGGTGCTTTAACTGAGCCCGCCTTCACGCTTGTCACAGACGATTACCTGGCCCTCTCCAATAAGAACATGCTCTCACTGAAGCCATCGTTCTTTGATATTAACCAGGACCAGGTGCCGGATCTTGTTTTAACTTACAAGGAGCATGAGACAGGACATCATGGAGGAAGCACAACGCAACTAGCGTACTTCATAAACGATGCGAAAGCCGGGCAACCTGTCGCTTTCAATACGTCCCGTCTACTACCGCTGCATACGCTGGCTGATGGCGATACTCCTCACTTATTTCAGGTAGATGGCCAGCGCGTTGACATGCTGGTTGGAAAAGCCACAGGTACGCTGGATTACTACCGCTCTTCTGGCAATGGTTTCGTACTGGAGAAGCAAAGAATCGGCGGAATTAAATTTGACTTTTACCGCCGCAACCTGGCACCGGTTGTGGTGGACATAGACGGCAACGCCAAGCTTGATCTGCTCACCGTGGATGACAGTGGTGCCTTGCGCATTTATAATGATTTTCTGGACCATCTGAATGGCGACTTTACCGAAACCACTGAGGTCTTGGAAAACGAGCTGACAGGAGAAGCACATGCCACCCGTTTTGGTCGCGGACTCGGTTTGGCTGTGGCTGAACTGGGCGGACCTTACAAACTATACCTGGCCATTGGCACGCAGGGAGGAGGACTATACCTGTTGCAGCAAACGGCCGGCAACTACGGTAATCCAAATGATAAGACAAGCGGCCTGGGACTGAAGGTATACCCGAATCCGGTGGCTGGTGCGCAGGAGCCCGTGCAGGTACAGGCGAATGAGTCCGTATCGCTGGTGTTGCACGACATGATCGGGCGCAAGGTATACGATGCAGCCGACAGCTACAACCGCCGCCATACCCTAAAGCTGGGCCATCTGAAAGCAGGCGTATACCTGCTGCGCGCCACTTCCCGCGACGGCCGCCACGAAACCCGCAGACTGGTAGTACACTGATGCAGGCCTTTCTGTTAATAGATCTTTCGGAGGAAACCGCATTCAAGAAGCCCATCCTGCAGTTGGTGCGGCAGTACGCCCCGGCTATACCTGTTTTTGATGTAGACACCCAGTCTGATGCCACTTTGCAGCAATACGCCGTGCGCTTGCTACAGGAAAATCCAGAAACTATCGTGTGTGTAAAGAGTGGGACAGGAGACCTGAACCGGCTAATGCCCTTGCTGGAAGAACTGCTTTTGCCGCATCCGCAGCGTCGCTTGCTGCTTGTCGGTGAGCAACCCCGATTACAGCGCATATTGCAGGCTCGGCAAGGTATAGCCTATACCTTGCTGGCTGACGAAGAGGACCTGCGGCAGTTCTTAATAGAATCAGCTTAACGTAAAATCATCGGCATCGAGGTGCGCCGGAAAGGCTTCCCGGAAATCCGTAAGCTCTTTTTTGTTCAGCGTAATGGTGTGTATTCCTTCCACCTCCGCCGTCTCGAGAAGTTTATACCCTTTCGGGTGGATGACGGCTGAGTCGCCGGAGTAGGGGTGTCCGTTGCCGTCCGTTCCAACCCTATTCACACCCACCACATAGCTCAGGTTCTCGACGGCACGAGCCTGTAACAGAATGCTCCAGGCATTGGCTCGTGGCTTAGGCCAGTTAGCTACGTAGAGCAGCAAATCATACTCGCTACCTACGTTGCGGCTCCATACCGGGAAGCGTAGATCGTAGCACACCAAGGGGCAAATTTTCCAGCCTTTCAATTCCACCAGCAGCTTCTCTTGTCCCGGGGTATAGGTATGGTGCTCCTTCGCCATCCGGAAAAGGTGGCGCTTGTTGTAGTGCTGATAAGTGCCGTCAGGACGAACCCAGTACAGCCGGTTGAAATACTGCTCACCCTCTTGCACGATTACGCTGCCCGTGATTACGGCGTTATACCTGGCTGCTTCTTCTTTCATCCATTGCAGGGTGGGACCTTCTGCGTCTTCTGCTAGTCCAGCCGCATCCATGCTGAAGCCTGTCGTGAACATCTCAGGAAGCACGATCAGATCAGTAGCGGGTGCTACAGCAGCAAGCTTTTCCGAGAACATGGCTCGGTTTGCAGCTGCGTCTTGCCAGTGCAGGCTGGTTTGGATGATGGTAACGCGAAGATCTTGCATAAGGTGGAAAGTATTAAAAATAGCTTTTTACGATTGTATTAACATTCTATTCCAAGCTAACCCTTTTGTCATACTGATAGAATCTTGTGTAAAAGTTAGATGAGCTCTTGCTACGTAGTTTCTGCTATTGGTCCTCAATAATCTGGCATTGTTTTATAGCTGGCTTTTGCCCTGGCCGGGCGGGCCTTACTTTTTTCCTTGATGAAAAAATCGAGGGCCCCTACCCCCAGTAAGCAAAAAAATCAAGACGCTCCAAACTCGCTGAACGCTCAAACAGTGGAGCGCCGCAAAGCGCACTTGGCACCGCTGCTTATTTCATAGCCAGCGTGCGAGTTGGTCTTGCTATACCTGCCAGTGGTTGTGTTGTAAAAGGCTTTTATCTGTGTCTGCGTACTTGCATTAGCTGAACAACAATTTAACCTTCAACAATCAACAACTAGCAATCAACAATTTAACCATCAAAGTTTCACCAACCTCTCCGCTGCTTGCCTTAGCGTATCCTCACTTTTGGCGAAGCAGAAGCGCAGGTAGTGATGGTCGGTTTTGTTGTGGTAGAAGGATGAAACGGGTACGGAGGCGACACCGATCTCCTGCGTCAGGCGCTTGGCAAAGTCCAGGTCGTGCTCCTGTGAGATTGCATCGTATTTCAGCAGCTGGAAGTAAGTACCTGCCGAAGGTATAAGCTCAAAGCGGGAGGACTTTACTAGCTCGCAAAACAGGTCGCGCTTGGCCTGGTAGAAGTCGGGGAGGGAGCGGTAGTGCTCCTCGTTGTCCATGTAGTCGGCAATGGCCAGTTGCAGCGGCGTAACGGAGCAGAACGTGATGAACTGGTGCATCTTGCGCAGTTCTGCCGTTAGGGCCGGTGGCGCTACGACATAGCCTATCTTCCAGCCAGTGGTATGGTAGGTTTTTCCGAAAGAGGAAATCACAAACGCACGCTGCCGCAGCGACTCAATCTGCAGGGCGCTCACATGCTCCTTTCTGTCAAATACCATGTGTTCGTATACCTCGTCGCTCAGGACCAGAATATCCGTGCCATCGGTCAGGTTAGCCAGCTTTTCCAGGTCTTCGCGCGGAATCACGGCACCTGTCGGGTTATGTGGCGTGTTGATGATGATCATGCGGGTACGACGCGAGATATTTTTCTTCAGCAGTTCCCAGTCAATGCTGAAGTCAGGTATAGCCAACGGAACATAGATCGGGATGCCGCCCGCCAGCCGAATCGCAGGAGCATAGCTGTCGTAGCAGGGTTCCAGTACCACCACCTCGTCGCCGGGTTTTACCACAGCCGTAATGGCTGCAAACAACGCCTCGGTAGCGCCGGAGGTCACAGTCACTTCTTGGTCCGGGTCTGGACGATAGCCGTATACCTTCTCCGTCTTTTCGCTGATCTTGTGGCGTAGTGCCGGCATACCGGGCATGGGGGCGTACTGATTGTAGCCTTCCTGCATGTACTTGGTCACCAGCGCAATCAGCTCGTCGGGACAGTTAAAATCCGGGAAGCCCTGCGACAGGTTGATGGCTCCGTGCTCATTGGCCAGCGCCGACATCACAGCAAAAATACTGGTGCCGACATCAGGAAGTTTGCTGCCTGGGTAGTTGATCATAAGGTGGTTTTATTGCTGATGAACGAAGATAATATTTACGGGGTAGATACCAAGTAAAATTTAGCCAAGTGTCTGGGCCACGAGCTGCTGCAGGACAGGTATAGCCTCCTGCTCAAACCAGGGGTTTCGGCGCAGCCAAAACTGGTTTCGTGGCGAGGGGTGAGGCAGCGGCATATACCTGGGGAGGTAGTCTGCCCAATGCGTTACGGTTTCGGTGAGGGTCAGTTTGGCCGCTCCGCCCAGAAAGTAATCCTGCGCGTACTTGCCTACCAGTAAAGTGAGCTGGATATTGGGAAGCAGCGGCAGAAGTTGCTGGTGCCAGTGCTGGGCACACTCAGGTCGGGGTGGCAGGTCACCGCTTTTGCCTTTGCCGGGGTAGCAAAATCCCATTGGGACGATCGCCACTTGCTGCTCATCATAAAACACTTCCGGATCAATGCCCATCCACTGCCTGAGGCGCTTGCCGCTCTGGTCGTCCCAAGGCACGCCACTGGCGTGTACCTTCGTGCCTGGCGCCTGCCCCACAATGAGCAGTCGTGCTGAAGGAGCCGCCCGCAGCACTGGCCTGGGGCCATGTGGCAGGTGCTCAGCACAGAGTCGGCAGGAACGTACTTGGTCCAGTAAAATGTCAAGCGAAGTGGTCATACTGTGTGCAAAGGTACAGCGATCTGCTAACAAAATGCGCTCTAAACTGTATATAGTGGGGTATGCAGCAGCTTTGTCGAACTTTACTGTTATTTCTCTTCAGCTTTTCGCTCCTCCTGCCGGGGCATGCCCAGGAGCAGCCCGCCTATAAGAACGCCTTCACTGTAAAATTCTTCGGTCTATCCATGCATTTGCGCCCAACGCCATACCCAGAGCTTTTCAAGAACCGGCTTGACCGGAAAGGTATAGCCGTGCTGAATTTTGGAGGTATAGTAGGCTACGACCGGTTTGTGGTGCGCGAAGTTATTAGTGTGCGGGTAGAGCAAGGGCTATACTCCGACTGTGCCTCCTCGCTGGCAGGCTTCACACACTTGGGTTGGCGCGGACAGATATTCAAGGCAGGGCGACACTCCCTGAATGGTGGCTTTGGCCCCACGCTGGTATACCGCCGCGACTGGAACCGACTGCAGGGCTACGAAGATGATGGTTACTTTAACCGCAGCGGTGACTGGCAGTACAAGTTTTACTGGTACGGCGGAGAGTTTGAGTACAACTACCAGCTGAAGGGGCAGTATGATCTGTCGCTAAACCTGGTGCCCGGCATACCCGAACTGGTGTCGTTTGGTGCCGGGTTCAGGAAGCGTTTCTAGATTTTACAGGGAAGATCGCTACCAGCCGCGTTGATCCCAATCCTCGTCGCGGCGGCTCTGGTGCCGGCGTCGCTGCTCTCGCAGCGGAGGGAGCTGCTCATGCTGTTGCCACCGGTCCCGGGCATGCTGGTTCTCAGGGCTATAATGCTCATTGCCATCGCGCCATTCCCTGAGTTCCTCTCTTCGGTGTTGTGGGTGGTGATCATCTGAAAAGCCGTGCTGGTGTCGGTTTATATTTTCATGCTGCCGCCGCTCGTTTTGCTGCTGCCTATACTCATGCCGCTCCCGCTCTTCCCGTATGCGCATCTCTTCTTCGTACTGCCTTCTTTCACGGTCATGCATAAAGGGTCTGGGCTCTTCCCAGCGGCTGCGAAAGTTCTGCTGCTCTACTTCGTGCCGCGGGTGCGGACGGCGTGGGCGATCATGCCGCTCATGATGTCTTTCTTGTTCCTCGTGATGCATTTGTTTTCCTTTTGTTTTCTAAGATGTCTAAAAAATAAGCACTGGTGCCGCAGGAGGCTGTAGGACATAGGGGCCACAGTCAGGTATGTGACAGCACCGGATTTTATGTACGGGCACACGGGCCTGATGTTTAAAGCGTTTGAATTCAGCACAAAAAAAGGCAGCCCGCCGTTGCCGGTGGGCTGCCTTCATTACTAATCTACTACCAAAGTAACCTAATCTGTCTGCTATACGCATTAGCGACGGTTACGTTGGCTTCTGTCAGTGCCTTTATAATAATCATCGTTTCCAGAGTCAATCTCGTCGGCCCAGCGCGGCCCACCTTCGTAGCCACGGTCAAAATCACGGTCACGGTAAGACTCCCCGCTGTAACGGTTTCGGCTGCTCAGTTGCTCGGCTCTGCGCTCAGAGTCGTAGCGGTTGCGCGGCTGGTAATCCGGGTCATCAGAGTGCATGATATCATCCCAGGTGTCGCGTACACGCTCAAAGAAGCCACGCTTGTCGCGGTTGTCCGGTTCCACGTCAGGCGAGTAGCGACCTTCGTTGTACCAGTTGTGCGAGCCGCTGCCGTAGCGGTAGTCGGTTTCCTTGTAGCGGCTGCGGCTGCCTGGCCCTTCACGCCACAGACTGTCCTGTGAGGTAGGTGGCTCGTTGTAGTTGCCGGGCTGCGAACCACCGCCCATTTGCGAACGGTAAGGCTGCTGGCTACCGCTGCCCTGGCCTCTGTAGCCATGGTTCAGGTACTGGCTCTCATTGCGGTAAGGGCTTTCACTGCGGCTGCCATAGTGCCCGCTCTGGAAAGAGCCTTGATTGCTCTGATAGGTAGCAGGTCTGTTGCCTAAGTAGTGACGGCCACTTTCAGCCTGTCGGTCGCGGTCCTGTGCTCCTCTCGGGCTAGGGCCGGTGTGGAAGTAATTGCCCTCATCCCATTTTCTTTCATTCTGGTCCTGGCCTCTGTAGGCGTAGCGCTGTGGTTGGTTCTGTTCTCTATCTCTGTTGTATAGTTCCCGGCCAATGCGCTGGTTCTCATCACCAGGCCTTCCGTAGTTTTCTCCTCTGTTTTCCATAATTCTATTTTAGTTTTAATAAGCGATGTAAAAAGTGTAGCCTTGCGGCGGCGTTATTTTTTACGGCTTACAGGGGCTATTGTTGGCAAAGCCTCAGGTATAAAAAAAGACGCCCCTTGTGAGGGCGCCTCCTAAACTATCAGATAAGGTGCTGTTAAAAATAGGTTTCCATGATCTCGCGCACATCGGCCTCAGCCAGTGGCTTGGAGTAATGTCTGCGTACCTCCGGATATTTCTTGAGACGTTCCAGGTCATAGAAGCTGGCTGAAGAAGTGAGCATTAGCATGACAGTGCGCAGCTTGCTTTCTTCGTCAAACCGCTGATACTCGTCCAGAAACTCAAAACCGTCCATCACAGACATCTTGATATCAACAAAAATAAGGTCCGGCTTCGGATAGTTCTCCTCGCCGCTAAAAGCCCTGTTGAGGTAGTCGAGGGCTTCTTCACCGTTGGTTACCACCCTGATGTCCGATGCAGCTTCCATGCGGGACAGCAGGCGCTGGTTTAGGTAATTGGTTGTATCGTCGTCGTCTATAAGCAGGATAGTCTTTACAGATTTCATAATTGGTATTTTGAGTTCTTTTACAAAGTATAGCCTTTTTTGTTTTAAAAAAGACAAAAAATAGATGTGTCAGGATTCACCTTTGGCTAAAGCCTCCACTCTCTGCCTGGCTCTTACCAGACTGGTAACTTCTATCGCTGAGATCATGATGCCTTCTACGCAGGATGTGCTGTCAAAAAGGGGCTGGTACTTAAAATTGATATAGGCATCGCGCAGCCTGCCATTTAACTCATCATCGATTTTGGTACGGAACTCATTGATGTAAACCGTACGTCCTTTGGTGTATACTTCGTCTAGCAGGTCAAAAAAACCAAGCGGTTTGAGCTCTGGCCAAAGCTCACGGGCGGAGCGGCCTATGTAGTTCCTGTTGCCGTAGAGTTTGTAAACTCCGGGTGTCACATACTGGCACACATGATCCGGTCCGTGCAACATGCACAGGTGCACCGGCGCCAGGCGCAGCATGTTCTCCAGCCTGTCATCTTCGCGATGATCTCCCTGATTTTTCTGGTCGTCTATGTCGGTGTAAGTACCTATCCAGAGCGTGATGTTACCGTCTGAGTCACGCATAGGCAGGCCACGCTCCAGAAACCAGCGGTAGCTGCCATCTATGTGGTGGCGTATGCGATACTCTATCTCGAAGCTACTGCCTGAAGCCACTGCGTTGTGCCAGCTGGTGAGCACCATGGCTGAGTCTTCGGGATGTACCGCGCTGATCCAGCCATCGGTCTGGCCGGGACGCATACCTGTGTAACTGTACCAGTTGTCGTTGAAAAAAAGCACTTTGCCTTTTGGAGAGGCCGTCCAGGCCATGTGCGGGAGCACCTCCAGCAGGTGACGGAAGCGGGCGTCACTTTCCCGAAGCGCCTCCTGTGTGTCTCTGTTTTGCGTGATGTCGATAATAGAGCCGATGGTCCGGATAGGGTTGCCTTTGGAGTCATAGGCCGTGTAGCCCTGGTCAAGTATATAAGCATAACTACCATCCGCTTTCTGAAAACGGTACTCTCCCGTCCAGGTGCTCTGCTTGCTGGCCAGTGCCTGCTGTATGCTGCGTTGTACTTCCTCAAAATCATCCGGGTGCACGCGTGAATCCCATGACTCGCCACCTGGACCCATTTCTTCTGGCGTATAGCCCAAAACTTCTTGCAGCCCCTCGCCCCATGTCATGCGGTTGTTTACAATGTCGTATTCCCAGGCAACAGCCTTGGTTGCGTTAGTGAGCAGGTTTAGCTGTTCCTGACGCAGCTGATGCACACGATCGATCAGGACCTTGTCGGTTATGTCGCGTACCTCCTGCAACAGATATTGCACTTCCCCAACTTCATTCATGATAGGGATGGTGGTTGTATTCCAGTAGCGTTCCTCAAAACCGTTTTCTGAGGGAATGTCGTAGCGAAGCACTTCGATATGATAGGGTTCTTTATGTACCAGCGCATGCTGCATACATTGGTGCATAGAGCCCTCTGAGTCTACCTGTAGGTTATCGGGGTTGTTCGGGAAAATCTTAAACACATGCTGTCCTATGGTCTCGTCGCGCTTTACATGCGTTTGCTTCAGCAAAGCATCCGTAGCATCCACGATGACTAAGTCAGGCGTCAGGACAAGGTATAGCCCAGTCAAAGCCCTGAAGATGGGCTCTAGTGTAGGTACGGATGTCGGAATTTTAGAATGCACAGGTATAAATTTAGACTTAAGTTTAGTTTTCGTAGCATAGGAATTACTAAAATAGCAAAATTTAGTCTAAGAATTACCTAAATCGTTTTACTTCCCAAAAAATTAGTCAGCCGCACAGAGCCATGCTATTTATGATGCCCTGTGCAGCTGATGAAGCATTATGGGAATATCATTCTGACGTTTACCCCTTCACGGTAGCTTTTACGTCAAGGCTGTCAAAAACATCCCGGGCATCAGCGATGCTCTGGATGTCCTCTACAATTACGATGAGCTTATCTTTGGCTTCCTTAAGTCGTGAGCGGCGCGAATGCTGCTGCACATACTTGAGGATGTTGCCAAAGGTCTCAGACTGGAAGTAGGCGTCGTTGTTCTCGCTGGGCAGGTAGCCTTTCATCACTTCTTTCTTGATGGTGAGCTTCTCGAAACCCAGCTGCTGGGCCTGCCAGCGCAGCTTCACGATCTCCACCAGCTTCTGCACCTCTTCCGGCAGCGGCCCGAAGCGGTCGATGATACTGGCCTTCAGCTTCTCCAGGTCCTGCAGGTCTTTGGTGCTGTCAAGTTTGCTGTAGAGGTTGAGTCGCTCGGAGATGTTGCCCACGTACCAGTCAGGTATAAGCACCTCCATGTCGGTTTCGATGTTACAGTCGCGCACCGGCTCTACAAACTCGGCCAAATTGTCTTTCAGGAACAGGTCGCGGAACTCGGTTTCTTTAAGCTCTTTGATGGCATCGTCGAGCACCTGGTGGTACATCTCAAAGCCAAGGTCGTTGATGAAGCCGCTTTGCTCACCACCCAGCAGATTGCCGGCCCCCCGTATGTCGAGGTCACGCATGGCAATCTTAAAGCCTTCGCCCAGGTCGGAAAATTCCTCCAGCACGCTCAGGCGCTTGCGGGCGTCAGTTGGCAGTCCGGCTACCGGCGGTGTAAGCAGGTAGCAATAGGCTTTTTTGTTAGAGCGACCGACACGGCCTCGCATCTGGTGCAGGTCCGACAAGCCGAACATGTGCGCCCGGTTGATAATGATGGTGTTGGCGTTAGGTATATCCAGACCCGACTCAATGATATTGGTCGAAACCAGCACATCGTACTCGCCCTCCACGAACTTCATCATGCGTTTTTCCAGCGTTTCGCCGTCCATTTGGCCATGGGCATAGGTGATGCGTGCATCTGGTACCAGTTTCAGGATCATGTTGGCGATCTCCTCGATATCCTTCACGCGGTTGTGCACAAAGAACACCTGTCCGCCTCGTTTCAATTCTGCAGCTACAGCGTCGCGGATCAGGATCTCGTCGAACACATGCAGCTCCGTTTTCACCGGCTGGCGGTTAGGTGGCGGTGTGGCGATCACGCTCAGGTCGCGGGCACCCATCAGGGAGAAGTGGAGGGTTCTAGGTATAGGTGTTGCTGTGAGCGTAAGCGTATCCACGTTCACACGCATCTCCTTGAGCTTCTCCTTGGTCTTCACACCAAACTTCTGCTCTTCGTCTATCACCAGCAGGCCGAGGTCTTTGAACTTGACATCCTTGCTGGCAATGCGGTGTGTGCCGATCAGGATATCCACCTTGCCCTCGGCTACCCGTTGAAGGGTGTTCTTGATGTCCTTGGCCGTCTTGAAACGGTTGATGTAGTCCACTGTAATCGGGAACTGCTCCAGTCGGTCGCGGAAGGTCTTGAAGTGCTGCATAGCCAGTACGGTGGTCGGCACGAGCACGGCCACCTGCTTGCCGTCGCAGGCCGCTTTGAAGGCGGCGCGTATGGCCACCTCGGTTTTGCCGAAGCCCACGTCGCCGCACACAAGGCGGTCCATCGGGTGGGGCTGCTCCATGTCGGCTTTCACGTCCTCGGTGGCCTTGCCCTGATCGGGCGTGTCTTCGTATATGAACGACGACTCCAGCTCGGCCTGCAAAAAGCCATCGCGGGTATAGGCGTAACCTGGCGCAGCTTTGCGCTTGGCGTATAGTTGTATGAGCTCGGCGGCAATATCTTTTACCTTGCTCTTTACCTTCTTCTTTTTGTTCTCCCATTCCGGCGAGCCCAGCTTACTCATGGTCGGCGGGCCACCTTCCTTGCCGCTATACTTGCTGATCTTGTGCAGCGAGTGAATGGACACATACAGCAAATCATCGTCGCGGTATACCAGTCGGATGGCTTCCTGCAGACGTCCGCCTACTTCCACTTTTTCCAGTCCCGCAAAGCGACCCACACCATAATCCATGTGCGTGATGTAGTCGCCGGGCTGCAGGGTGCGCAGCTCTTTCAGCGTCATCGCTTTGGTTTTGGAGCGGCCCTCTTTGGCTTTGTGCTGGTAGAAGCGGTCGAAAAGCTGGTGATCGGTATAGCAGGTAATCTTGAGCTGCTCGTCTATAAAACCCTCCCGCAGCGATACGGCCAAATGCTGGAAACGCATGTCGTGGTCCAGCTCGTCGAAGATGGTGGTAAGGCGGTTGATCTGGCGCGGCGACTCGGTGGCAATGATGTTCACAAAGCCTTTGCTCTGTTGCTCGTGCAGGTCCTTTACCAGTCGGTTGAAGTCCTTGTTGAACGAGGGCTGCGGCTTGGATTGCAGTTGCAGGACCTCCGTGTCTTTGTAGTTAAAGCGCTTGCCAAACTCCACGATGCTGAACTTTTCGAGCAGTTTCTTAAACTGCTTTTGGGTCTGGAAGAGCTGCTCCGGGTCTGATACGATCTGGGTACCGCCGCTACCTTCCATCAGTTTGTCAAAGGCATGTGACGCCTTGTCGAAATACTCGTCGATCACGTCTAGCGTCTGTCGCACATCTTTAAACCAGATGGCTGTGTTCTTGGGCAAGAAGTCGAGGAAAGCTTCACGTGTTTCCTGCAGCAGTTTGGTCTGCACGTTGGGTATGATCGAGATGCTTTTCTTCGTCTCCACCGACAGCTGCGTGTCGGGATCGAAGGAGCGGATACTCTCGATCTCGTCGCCGAAGAGTTCAATGCGATAGGGCAGGTCGTTCGCGTATGAGAATACATCCACGATACCACCGCGCACGGCGTATTGGCCCGCTTCATACACAAACTCGGTGCGCTCAAAACCGTACTCAGCCAGCATTTCGCTGAGGAAATTCACGTCCAGCTTTTCACCCACTTTGGCTCCCAGCGTGTTCTCTACCAGCGATTTTTTGTTGATTACCTTTTCGGTCAGCGCCTCCGGATAAGTGACGATCAACTCGCCCTTATCAGACTTGGTATTGAGGCGGTTGAGCACCTCGGCCCGCATCAGGATGTTGGCATTCTCGGTATCGTCGAAGCTGTAGGGGCGCTTGTAAGACGTCGGGAACAGCATGACCTCCTTCTCGTCGCCGAGCAGGTTCTTGAGGTCTGTATAAAAATAAGCCGCCTCCTCCTTGTCGTGCAACACGAAGAGTTGGTGCTGTGGGTGCAAGGTATAGACCGCCGAGGCCATCACGGCATCCAGACTGCCCGCCATGCCTTTGAGTTGCAGGCGGTAGGGTTTATCGGCTTTGAGTCGCTCGGCAATGGTCTGCACCACCCCATCGAGTCGGTACAGCTCTAAAAAATCAGTTACTTTCATTCAGTTCAAAAAGTCACAAAACAGCAAAGGCAGAACACAGGACTTTTCGATAGTCGTGTTCTGCTGGTTGTAGTTTACAAAGATACGGAAGTTATGGTTTTTTGGGGGAGGGGGAATATGTACTATATGCGTGATGAATATTATTATATTTGTTTCATGACCATTATATTTGTTTTAATAATTATTGTTGCTGGCTATCATATAGTAACAAATTGGCGAAAGAAAGTTAAAGTAAAGTCTAATTACGAAACTGTAGTGCCAATTTATACTTCAGCAAAGTATCCAAACTCAAGCGTTGAAACCTACTATGAAAGTCACTGTTGGAGTTGTAAAAGCGAAATAGATTCCCGTGGCAATTCTAGGTGCTATAAGTGTAAAAGATTTTGCTGTAAAACATGTGGGGCATGTTTGTGTGGTAAAGGGTATAGTTCAAAGTCAACTTACCAAAGCTCAAAATGGGTAACTCAAGGCTATCTTAGTAATAATAATAAAGGTTATTACACTTCGAATTATTCCTCAAAAAAGTCAGGATATAAAAGTTCTAAATCCCCATATGGACATTGTAAGAGATGTAGCAAAAAACTTAGTGGTGATAAATCTAAATCTCTATGCTATGCATGTTGGAAAAAGGATAGTTAACCTTCTAGGCTAATTTATTTCTATGAAATCAACCATCATATCAATAATCATAATATGTAGTATTGATACAAGTAACAAAAGCTACAGGAATAAAAGTAGGCCTTCTGCCTATGTTCATTATTTTTATCGGTATTTCATATTTGGTTAAGTTAATAGTCAACAGCTCAAAAGAAAAAGAATGAGGATATTTATTGGAATACTCTGCTTTTTAGGCCTTTTGATGTCAATAATAATTGTGCCATATGATTTATCAAAAAATGGATTACTTTATGAAGACGGAGTGGCTTATGCTATGGTGAATGGAAGCAAATCATTTGGGTTCATAGGGATTTACAATTATGGGAAATTTAAGGCTTATGCTCTATTAAATGAGCATCTCTGGAATTTTATAGATTGGAATAGGTTAAGATTTCATCTAATCATTTTTGGACTCCCTTTACATATAATATTTAATCATGATAAATAAGTAAAATTAGCACTAAAGATTAATTAAATTAGAGCATTCGATGTTTTGTCATTCATTTCCCTTGCTTCAATAATATATGAAATTATATCTAATTACTGCTTGTATAGTATTACTGATAAATACACAGGCTTATAGCCAGTCTCAATCATATAGGGATAAAGTAATTAAAATTACATCCTTAACTGTTAGCGAGGAAGCTAAGCAAATGATGATAGAAAAGGCTATTGATAATTATTCTTGGATGAAAAGTAAGGAGACTTATAGCTTTTGGGATGAATTTACTTATGAGATGAGAAAGGTTTCAATAGTAGAATTAGCAGAGATAACAATACCTGTATATTATAAGTATCTTTCAGAAAAGGAACTAGATACCTTTATAGATGGAATTAATCTTCCTCGCAGTAAACTAGGATTAGAACATAAGATGTTGCTTCAAAAACTGTCTTCTATTTCAAAAAAATTTAATGAAGAAATGCATGATGCAGGTATTGTTTGGGGTAATAATAAGGCTGAATCTCTAGTACAAAAAATTGAGCAAAGAAAATCAAATAGTATAGGTCAATCACATGCAAAGCAAAGTATTAGTGATAAGCACAGTTTTAGAGAACAAGTATATACTTTTGTTGATGAAATGCCCCAATTTCCAGGGGGTGAGGAAAACATGATGTCTTACTTAGGAGAAAACATAAAATATCCTTTTGTTGCACAACAGGCGGGAATTGAAGGCCTAGTAGTTGTAGCTTTTGATATTACTACAATGGGAGATATTGTTAATAGTGAAATTATTAAATCATTAGGAGCTGGAACAGACGAGGAAGCTATTCGTGTCGTAAAAAGAATGCCAAAGTGGATTCCTGGTAAGCACAAAGGAAAAGTTGTACCAGTACGTTATACCTTACCAATACGATTTTCGATTATAGAGTAATAGTAGCGTTACAACTAGCAAGGATTTGCAATCCGACTTTTTGTGAACTAAGCGATTTGAATTGCTATAGCCCGACTTTAAAAGCAGATTGAAAATCCTCAAAGAAAACCTTCCTAAACACCTTTCAACTATTACATTCCTCCTAAAATCCGTATATTGCTTTACAAATCAAGTATTAAGCAAAATGACACCAGCCATAAAACTTCAGTATGTGTCGAATGAAAAAGGGGAAGTGACAGCTGTGCAGATTCCGATTGAAGCCTGGCGCTCCATTGAGCAGAAGTTGGAGAGCGCTGAGCAGCAGGATTGGCAGGGTATGTCAGTGGAGGAGATTGCGGCTGTAGAAGCTGGTCTACGTGATGTTGAGCAGGGAAGAACAGTTACTAACGATAGCTTACTCCAAAGAAGCCGTGAACTTAGAAAAAAGCGGGCTTAAATGCAGTTAGGTCAGAAAGAGGTAATCTGGTCTCAAAAAGCGTCAGATGAATACTTGGCTACTTTATCCTACGTCTTAGAGGAGTGGGGCGATAGTGCAGCGGACAAGTTTGAAACGACTATACAAATGCAAATCCAGCGTATTGCGCAGAATCCACAACAGTTTCCTGTTGTTTCAAAAAGCAAGAATGTACGTAGATGCGTTGCCACACCACATAATTCACTTTTCTTCCGTGAAACTGAAACACAGATTCAAATTTTAACCTGTTTCGACAATCGTCAAAATCCTGATAAACTAGAACTGTGATTTATTCATGATAGCAGCCTACAGCCAAGTCATACTAACAGAAGCTATACCTAACACCAACCTAAAGCAAGGTGATTTGGGTACAGTAGTAGAAGTATACAATAATGGTGAGGGGTACGAAATAGGGTTCTTCGATTCAAATGGCAATACAATAGTAGTAGAAACACTGCGTGCAGCACAGATAAGAGAGGTTTAGGAATAACAAAGCACAGTTTTTTCTCACTGCTTTTCCCGTTAAAAACTTTATATCTTGTATACCTATGGAAACACCTTTACTCCGCTATAGACTGACTGACCCAATCGGCTTTACGACGAAGATATACGCCGTAATCATTGTCGCTGGTGGCATTTGGCTTTTTACGCTCTATCCTGTAGTTGGTGTCCTCATGATCCTGTTCGGGATTTTTCCACTGGTCCAGTACAAGTGTCTCGAAATCGATCTATACCATGGTACTTATTGTATAGGTGTCAATATATTGGGACACACCATCGGAGACCGAGAACCGTATTCCGGCCCGAAGTGCATTTTCCTTAAGAAGAACAGACACTTTTCTTCCAGCTCGCGCCGTTCCTGGCGGCCTACCGCATCCATTTCGTTTGACAGTTATTTATGGCTGGAGGATGGTACTAAAATTCCACTATCGTGTGACGGCAGCAAAGAAACAGCGATGCTGAGAATCCAACCTCTCGCGCAGGAATTGCAAACAGAAATCAGGGACCTGACAGAAGGAATCCCACATTCTTAACTCACCTTTCGTTGTTGTATCAGAGTTAATCTCCAAAACGATTATCCTGCTATATGAAACTTGCCTTCCTCTCTATATGCAGTGATGGTAACTAAATCTCTCTATATAATTTGTTTTAATCCAAATTAAAATTCGTATAGGTATAATATAAGGTTTGCGTTATAGCTATAAAGAGCGGTAGAGAAAAGTAGATGGTAAGGGGATGCCATGAATGTGATCAAGCGAAATAATATCAACGTTTTCGGGAAAGGAGAGCAACCGCTCATGTTTGCACACGGCTTTGGCTGCGATCAGAATATGTGGCGCTTTGTTACGCCTGCTTTCCAGCAACACTATAAGATTGTGCTGTTTGATCATGTAGGGGCAGGCAACTCTGATCTTAGTGCTTATGACGCCAGTAAGTATAACACCCTCAACGGCTACTCAACTGACATACAGGAAATATGCCATGAGCTTGACTTGCAGGATGTAATCTTTGTAGGGCATTCAGTAGGAGCCATGATGGGAGTGCTCAGCGCAATCGAGTCCCCGGACTTATTTAGCAAATTGGTATTGATCGGGCCTTCGCCGTGCTATATCAACGATGAGAATTACATTGGAGGGTTCGATCGCGCCGATATACTGTCGATGCTGGCGTATATGAAACACGATTACACACTTTGGGCAGATACCTTTGCTCCGCTCATAATAGGAAACCCGGATAAGCCTTCGCTAGGAGAAGAGCTAGTAGAGAATTTTTGCAATACAGACCCGGAGATTGCACGCCATTTTGCCCAAGTCACTTTTCTATCAGACAATCGGCTAGACCTTCCAAAGCTCAAAACTGATTCACTGATCATGCAGTGCTCTGAAGACGTGATAGCTCCTATCGAAGTAGGTAATTACGTGCATCAGTCAATCCGGAATTCTACGTTAGTGCAAATGAAAGCGACAGGCCACTGTCCGAACCTGAGTTCTCCCCTGGAGGTGATCGAGGTCATGGAGAACTACCTGTAGGTATGGTTGTCGCTTAAGCAGAATTTAAGAGAAGAAATAATGTAATAATATAGATGAACTTATATATATTTAGACTGCAATTAGTGCAATAGTCAATATAGCTTTCGTTCATGCTCCATTCTTTTACACTTCAGTTAAAGCAAACTGCCTCCGACATCTGGTTTTTCCTCAAAAATCCCAAAGACCAGCCCGCTACCGAAAATAGCCGCTCCTTTAAGTTACGCATCCTGTTGTATGTGCTCTTGATCGATATGGCGCTTATGTTTGTACTCACTGGTGTCATCAATTTGGTTGAGTTGATGGGATGGCATAGTAACAACAGCCATGCCGTCATCGAAATGATGCGGTCTTTCCCGGTCTGGGCCTTCCTGCTACTGGGTGTGCTGGCGGTTCCTCTGCTAGAGGAGCTGGTTTTCCGTTATGGCCTGCGGTTTAAAAGCGGGTACATGGCGCTGCTAGCGTTCGTGGCGACCATTGCACTGGGTGTTTTGGCCTACTCATTGCTGCCTTTAGAAGGAGCAATTGGGGTCTGGGTTATATCTGGTATGGCGCTGGTGCTATACGCGCTAAACGCCGATGCCATAACTGGTTTTCTTAAAAAGCTATGGGATAAGGTATACAGTGTCTTCTTTTACTTTATGGCCTTTGCTTTTGGCCTTATTCACATTACCAATTTCACCGACTTTGACTACGCCTCAGCTGCTGTTTTACTGATCCCGATTTTGATTGCGCCTCAGGTTGTGGGGGGTATGCTGATGGGGTATATGCGTGTGAAGTATGGCTTTTTCTGGGGCTACTTCCTGCATGCGAGTCACAATGCGCTGTTCTTTGGACTGGCCCTAGCTACAATGGGTATGCTAGACGAGAAATTACACATCCAGGATGAAAACTATACCCTGCAGGTGGAGGAACACATGCTCTATGACCAGACTGCCCTTTCCTCCAAGCACATAGGCAGTGACTCGCTGGGATTTGAGAATCAAAGGCTGCACGACGTTATCCTGGCGCTGCTGGATAAGGATGAGTCTTTCGTAGAGCTTGACAAAAAGAAGCATCAGCACACGGCGATAGACCTGAAGTTTAAAGACCACAGCGCTTCCAGAGATACAAAGCAAAACAAGCAACTGGTGCTACAGCAACTGCAGGAGGTGTATAAGTTTGAGGTAACCTACCGCTCACAGCAAAGGGATGCCTGGGACGTAGCGATTGCCGACTCCATCCTGCTGGCTGCCCATGCGGTAGCTGACCTCAAGAGGTCTACCGTCAGGTATAGCGAGGAGGCGATCACGTTCGAGAATGTAACGCTCGGAGAGTTGGTAAGTGCCGTCGAGAAAAACTTTAAAGTGGGACTTATCTCTGAAAGAAAACTGCTGGAGTTGGGTAAGTACGATTTCAAGCTACCCAAGAATGATTTTGAGCAGGCAAAAGAAGACCTGAAAACGAAGTACGGGATTCTGCTGCAGTCAAGGATGGAGCTGGCCGATCTGGCGGTTGTGACTTTTCTGTAGGAAAGCCAGGACTATCTCCCAGTCGCTCACAAGTCTCCTGAAATGCTTAGGTAAAGTTGACCGATGCTGTGAGGAGCTGCAAGCCAAGTCTTACTTCAAAATCACCTTAATCTGAACCGGGTCCTGCAGCACGCGCAGGTTCTGCTTCAGCTGCTCCAACTCATAGGTCAAACTTTCCTTCACCTGTTTAAATTTCTGATTCATCTGCTTCGAGCTTCCGCAGAAGCGGTCGTAAAATGTAGCGTTGGGTCCGAAAATGAAAGCATTGAGCTCTGTTTGTAACTCGCTCACCTGTTCATCCAGCAGCCTTACGTAGTATTGCAGCTGCTCGTCGGGCAGTTTGTCAAGTGTCTGGCCCTGCTCCTGCATAAACTCCATCTGAAGGCGCAGCAACTCGAAAAAATCATCCTGGTGGTAGGCTTGGGTCACGCGTTTCATCGCTTCTTCTTTCCAGGCGCGTTTAGTTTCATCTTGCTCTTTGTCAGGATGTAGCTGCTTGGCGAGGTTAGTATACACACGGCGGCTGGCTTTGCTGATGTTGCTGAGCTCAGCCTTAGCTTTTGCCTCTTTTTCTTTCTGTACTTTGGTTTTGCGGCCTTTCTGGCGGTTTTGCCTGGCCCGTTCCCGTTCTTCCTCTTCCCGGTCCAGCTGGGCCTGCAGGCGCTCAAACTCGTCAAGCTCATCCCAGTTGTCAGGTATAGCGGCCTCTTCCTCGCTGATTATGTCTTCCTCTGGAGAATCTTCCTCGTCAGCTGCGTATACCGCCCGCTCGGCATAAGGGACCTCGGCATAACGGTCGTGCAGGGCGATCAGGTCCTGGCGCTCGTAGTTCTGGATCAGGTCCAGTGCGATGTCGGCAATGAGCAAGGCGAGCTTTTCTTTCTCTCTGAAACTGAATAGCGGGAGGGCAAAGGCCTCGTCCAACAGATGGGCCAGTTCTGCCCGCTGCTCCACCTGCTGCATGATAATGGGGCGCAGTTCCTTCTCAATCCGCTTCTGGGCAAGGTCCATGCTGTCGCGTCGCGAGGTTAGTTCCTGCTTCAGCTGCTCTATCTGCGCTACTTTCTTATTGAAGTCCTGCTGCAGTTTGCTTAGCCTGCGCTGGTCTTCAGAGGAGATTTGTGGAGTGAGCGAGGGAACAGGTTTGTCAGACTTAGGAACAGGCATAGACTAGTAGTAGGTATAAAAAGAAGATATAGCGCCTGCAATTTACGGATTAACTAGTGCTATACCTTACTGCTGGGCGTCGAAAGGTATAAACCGGTTGTTCTGAAGCAGGTATAGGGTGGTGCGGTTGCCGTCGAGCACAGACACGCCATCAGTTTTGAGGTTTGTGAACTGCTGCTGGCGCGGGTTGCGAACAAGCGAATCCTGCGGGGCTAGTTTGAGCTGCAGGGTGCTATACCTGCGGTCGTTCAGCTGCTGCGACGGATAGGAAGCCACTTTCATTTCGCGGACCTGCGGTGTGCCGTAATCCAGAAAAGCGAGGATGTGAATGGAGTCGTTCTGCAGCACCTGCACTGCGTAGTCGGGGTTACGGTTGCCGTTGAGGTTGCCACGCAGGTATAGTGGGTTGTCTACATGCAGGCGGCGGTTCGACATAGTCTGGTCGGTGAGCACTGCTACCTCGGCCTGCGGCTGGCGCTGTTGCAATAGGGTTGTCAGCGTGTCGGGCAGTGGGTGCAGAATAGCGCCTTCGTCGGTGGCACGGGCCACGCTGTCGATAGAGGCTTTGGTGTCGGAGTCGATTTGCTTGTCGATCAGTTCATCGTCTGCAGCGCGGTTGTAGTTGCCGTCGGCGGAGTCGGAGCCGCAGGAGGCGAGGGCCAGCAGGCAGGTGATTGCAAAGAGGTATAGTTTCATAGGTATAGTGTTCTGCTTTAATGTGTTGCTTTGCATACCGCGTGCGCTGGCAGAAAGTTGCAAGGCATCTACCGGATCAGCTCCACCTTACGCTCGCCTATCTGCTGGCGCCACATGGCGTAGTACAGACCTTTTTGCTCCACTAATTCTGCGTGGTTTCCCTGCTCTATGATCTTTCCTTTTTCCAGCACATAAATGGTGTCGGCGTGCATGATGGTGCTGAGGCGGTGGGCAATCAGGATGGTGATCTGCTCCCGCAGGGCAGATATTTCTTTCACAGTAGCCGTGATCTCCTCTTCGGTGAGTGAGTCGAGGGCGGAGGTGGCTTCATCGAAGATGAGCAGGCGCGGGTTGCGGATAAGGGCGCGGGCGATGGAAAGGCGCTGCTTCTCACCACCCGACATTTTCAGTCCACCTTCCCCTATCTGGGTGTGGATGCCCTGCTCGGAGCGGGAAAGCAGGGTGGTAGCGGAAGCCTTTTCCATGGCCCGGACTACTTCATCGTCGGTAGCGTCCGGTTTCACATACTGCAGATTCTCCTTGATAGTGCCCGAAAACAGATTCGTTTCCTGTGTCACAAAGCCCAGTTGCCGGCGTGCCTCGTTCAGCCAGATTTCTTTCACGGGTGTGCCGTTGTAGTAGATCTCCCCACTGGCCGGCAGGTATAACCCCACCAGCAGCTTCACTAGCGTAGACTTGCCCGAGCCTGACGGTCCTACAAAGGCAATCGTATCGCCGGTGTTGGCTTCAAATGAAATGCCATCCACGGAGTTCTGCGGAGCGCCCTTGTGCCGGAACACTACGTCCTGAAAACGCAATTGCTGCAGCGGTCCCACATCAATCGCCGACTCAGGCCTGGTCTCGACGGGCTTGTTCATCAGCTCAGCGAAGTTGTGCAGCGAAGCCTCGGCCTCCCGGTAGGTCAGGATGATGGTACCCATGTCCTGCAGCGGACCAAATATGCTGACGGAAATGAACTGCATCGAGATCAGTTCGCCCGTCGTCAGCACATCCCGGAATATCAGCCAGAGCAGCGTGAAGAGGATGGATTGCTTGAGCAGATTAAGGGCAGTGCCCTGTAGAAAAGAGAGCGTGCGCACCCGCTTTACCTTGGCCATCTCCAGCGAAAAAATCCGCTCGGTGTGTTCGCGCAAACGCCGTATTTCGGGGTAGGTCAGCCCGAGGCTTTTCACCAGCTCAATGTTGCGCAGCGACTCCGTGATGACCCCCGACATTTTGTTCGTGGCCCGGTTGATGGAGCGCTGCATGGTCTTGATCTTCGCGCTGAGCAGACTGGTAAGGCCGCCGAGCACGACCATCCCGATAATGAAAATAGGTACCAGCGCCCAGTGTTTGGTGATGGCGTACCATACCAGAAAGCCCACACCCACCAGTGATGAAAAGAGAATGTTGATAAACGAGTTGATGAACCGCTCCGTGTCACGGCGCACCCGCTGGAGTATAGAAAGTGTTTCGCCACTGTTCTGGTCAGCATACTCCTGGTAAGAGAGTTTAAGGGTTTGTTTGAGACCGTCGTTAAAGATCTGCACCCCAAATTTCTGCACGACCAGGTTGGTGAAGTACTCCTGGAAAGCCTTGGCCAGGCGAGAGAGCAGTGCGACAACCACAGCCAGCAGCATCAGCCACAGGGCACCTTTTACCCGCTCTTCGCTGGTTATGGTAAAAGGCGGCGTGGCGTAATCGTCGATGATCTTGCCGAAGATGATGGGGTCGACGAGCGCCAGCACCTGGCTGATGCCGGCAAGTACTAAAGAGAGTATAACAAGTCCGCGATGGGGCTGCAGGTAGTTCCAGAGTACGCGCATGGGCCATAAGGTAAGTTCAGGTTCTCCTCCTACGCGGGTATTTGGCGCAAGTATACAGTTCACCTATATCTCCCCTAAGAACTGTATGTCATGAGGAGGCAAGTATAGGCTCTTTTGGGGCATAGGTAAAAGAAATGCCCGAAGCATAGCCCCGGGCATTTCTTTTAAGATTTAGAAGGCAAGTAGTTAGTCCCAATAAGCTAGGTCCGTTACTTCTTTTCCATCCTGTGACAGTACAACCTTTTTATCCTGAGGCTTCTGTTCAAGCTCTAACTGATAATAGGTGTTGCCGTCTTTCTCCACCTGCTCGATGTCGTCCAGGCGCATGCCTTTATACTTCTGGCTGATGGCAGTGCGTATATTTTGTGGCAAGTCTTTCTCCTCTATATCACGCTTGGTCATCAGTATCTTACCAGATGGGTCAATCATCACAGTATGGTCGATACGGTCTATATCAAAATCAGCCTCGTAGTTCTCACCGTGCTTTTCCCACTCAAGGTCAGTGGCGTTGGTATACTTTTGCGACAGCGCACTTTTCATAGCTTCAGGTACATCCTTTTCGGCTACATCCTGCGCCTCAACCGCTACAACTGAACCTATTACAAAGGCAAATCCAACTAATATCTTTTTCATAACTCCTGATTTTTAAGTGTTAAAAATTGGTATGTTACAAGTTTACGGTACAATTCTGAAGCAAATCTGAGCTTTGCAGGTTTCTGATAGTAAATTAGTTGTGGTTTAAGATTCACTCTTATTGCTGGGGTTGGCTTTTGTAGGAATGCCATCCGGATTGATAAACTGCACCTGCTGACGTGGGTATACCGGAATGATCTTTCCAACATACTCGGGTTTGCTCAGTTCGTTGGTGATGCGCAGGGTAAGTTCGCTTTTCCACTTGCGTCGCTCACGCGCCCCCACCAGGTAGCGGATGGTCACATTAGTCCACGACTCGTCCATTGACACGAACACCTGTGGCTTGTCAGGCACAGCGTCGTCCAGCCCCGCCCGCTGCAGGAGTTGGGAGTAGGAGGCAGCCGGAGTCTTCATGTAATTGCCTAGCAGGCCTAATGCCACACTCTCCAGCACCTCCATGGCCAGCGGCACGTCAGACTCGTTGGCAACGCCAACATCCAGCTCGTCCCATACATAAGGGAAGTCGCCGGTCAGGTTAATGACCGTTCCCGTCAGAACTTCGTTATTTGGGAAAGTGACCAGGCGGCCGGTTGGCTGCTCTGCCCGTACGAAGCCCGGCTGATAAGGCGCCCCGATCTCCCACACAGTAGTTGTCAGAAAGTCGATGCGGTATACGTCGCCAAACACCTCGCCTACCCGGATACGGTCACCCACACGGTAGTAGCCCTGGTAGGAGTTCATGAGCCAGCCCGTAAAACTTTCAATAGGCGTTTGCAGCGACCATGACAAGGCCAGGCCGATGAGGCCAAATGAACCAACCAGCGCCCGTATGTCGCCGGCCACGACGCTGAGCGCTACGCCAACTGCCAGTAGCCAAACCGCGATAGAGACAAGCGAGATGATGGCGCTGGAGCTTTGCCATTTGCCGATGGTGCGCTGCAGGATAGCCCGTAGCATACGCACCAGCAGCCAGGCCAGCACCAGCGTGGCCAACGCAATCAGGATCTTGGGCAGGTTGAAGATGAAACTTTCCCAAAGACCCTGCAAGGCCCCAATAGCTTCCTCTGCGGCTTCTTTGGTAGAGCCATTCTGGGTTACCGCTTCTAAGGTTGTATCACCGGGCACCAGCTCTTCTACCGCCACTTCCTCCACCACGGCCACTGAGTCCGGGCCGTTTTCCTGCGCAAGGCCAGCTTCGCTTGGAGCAAACATCAGGAGGATAAAACCCGTGATGGCAACGGCCAGAGTAGAGGCCTGGCGGAAATTGCGAAGCCGGTTCTGGGCGCCTTTCACGGCAGATCCCCTGGCTGGCTTTCTTCTGCGGGCTTTGGTGCGAACGTTTCTGCGGGTGGGAGCAGTGGTATAGGTTTGCGGCTGACCGGTGCCCTGTGCGCTGGTACCCGTTGTGGAGACGCGTAGTCTTCGTGTAGAAGTTCTTCTGTTTCGGTTAGTGGAAGGCATAGGCTTCGCGGCTTTCTCAATTGTCCTGCCATCTTGTAGCAGTTTTTCTCTATACGGAAGAAAGACGGGTATGCTGCAAAGGGCTTGTAGCGAAGGGCCAAACTCTTTGCTTCGGTCACACAATTTGGAGCTGCTGCTGCTCGTTAGCTAATTGGTTGATAATCTTGTAGTAGAGTATCGATCTATTGCCTATCTTTTTGCCTAAATCAAAATAAACTACTATGAAAAATCTACGATTTCTGAATGTGCTTGTGATGCTGTTCATCGGCATAATGGTATCATCCACAGCCTGTGCCCAGGATGCGAAGCAAAAGGCCAGTCCGCCAGCCACCGCCTCCGGAAAGGTGGGCGATGCGACCATCACCATCAACTACAGCAGCCCGTCTGTAAAAGGGCGTACCGTCTGGGGCGAACTGGTGCCTTATGGCAAGGTATGGCGTGCCGGGGCAAACGAAGCGACCACCGTTACCACCGACCGTGATGTGATGGTGGAGGGGCAAAGGCTGCCAGCTGGCACCTACAGCTTCTATGCTATACCTGGCGAGGACGAGTGGACAGTTATTTTCAATAAAACCGCCAAGCAGTGGGGCACACAGTACGACGAGGAGCAGGATGCGCTGCGTGTGACGGCCAAGCCGCGCCAGGCTGACACGATGAACGAGCGACTGGTGTACGATGTGACCAATGAAGGAATTGTGCTCCGGTGGGAGAATCTGGAAGTGCCCGTGATGATTCAGGCGGCTAAGTAAAGCGCTCCATCTTATTGGAAGCCCTGCTGTGTGTTCAGGTATAGCATGGAAGGTAGCAGGGCTTTTTTGTGCCCCTTGGCAGCGGGCTATACCTGTAGTGCTTGTCGTGGCAGGTCTTTTAGCTCAAACTGCTGCAGAAAACTTTGTGCGTCGGCTATACCTGCGTTTTGCCAGCCCAGCAGCTCGGCCAGCTTTTGCCAGAACTGCCTCGGAGTAAGGCCGGCCTTGCGCATTTCGGTGAGTGAGAGAGCGTCATGCGACTTGGATAGTTTGCTGCCCTCAGCGGTAATAAGCGGGTGGTGTACAAAAGCTGCATTGGTAAATGCCGCGACACCTGTGCGCTGCGCCAGGTATAGCTGAGCTGCTGTAGAGAGCATCAGGTCCTCGCCCCGCACGATCAGGTTCACGCCCATCGCCAAGTCATCCACAATCGAAGCAATCTGGTAGGCAGGTATACCGTCTTTGCGGCGCACCACGAAGTCAGGCATCTCGAGGGCCAGCGCCACCGTGCAGTTGCCGAGCAGTTGGTCCTGGAAGGTGATGGTGGTTCCTTCCGGTATACGCACACGCCAGGCGGCATTGGGGGTATCGAGCGGCAGCTGGGTGTTGCGGCAGGTGAGCGGGTAAAGCCCTTGCGGCGACAGGGCTGCTATCTGGCTGCGGGAACAGGGGCAGGCATACACCATACCCTGCTGCACCAGTTTGTCGAGTTGCGCCTGATAAGCCGGAAGCCTGAGCAGTTGGGAGTAGTTCTCCTGAAAATCTTTGGGATTGCGCGGTCCTTCGTCGTAGTCGAGGCCCATAAAGTCGAGCGTGTCGAAGATGTCCTGCAGGTACTCGGGGCGGAAGCGGGCATTGTCGAGGTCGTCGATGCGCAGCGCTACTACGCCTTGCTGCTTGCGGGCCAGTGCCCACGTAATGGCAAACGACAGCGCATTGCCCAGGTGCAGGTAGCCGCTGGGAGTCGGGGCGATGCGGGTTTTTATGGATGGGGTCGTTTCCACAGGTATAGCGCTGGGTTTGATGAGGCCAAAGGTATAGCTGCTATTTATCAAGTCAAATCAGAAACTGTTAAAATACCTGAAGTTAAGGTGGATGAGTTCCGGAATTTCGTTATGTTTGATCATATACAGATAAGTATATGTTTAAGCTTTTGAACACGTTGGGCGTAAGTGTCCCCAACTCCTGAATGATTAACTGAAAACTACCAAAATGAAAAAATGTACTTACGCAATCCTGGCGATTCTGCTGATTACCCTATCTAGTTGCTCAGAAATGACCGGGGAATTTAAATACATGAATCAACTAAAAGAAACTATCTCCAAAACATACGAAACCGAGAAAGTTGAAATTGACATCAAAAACAAAAGTGAATTGACTGTATCGCTTTTAGACTCAAAATTTGATCATTACAGTCAAGCAGAAAAAGAGTAAATATCCCGGGAAATTGGAAAGATGGCGCAGGAGCTCAGAGAAGGTGAGGAAAAGATAAAATCAGGTGTGGTGAATTTCCGGGATGAAGAGAATTATGGCATTGCTAAAACAAGTAGCACGGAAACTTTCCAGATGTACGAATAAGGGAATGAGAAAAAGTTTATCAAGTATCCTTGCAGTTGCAATTGTGTGTCTTTTGAGTGGCTGTGCAGCAAACACCTATGTTTCCCAGGTGAAGCAAAATAATTTACCGCCTTTAAATTTAGCTTTTAGCGTTCAGGAAGTTCAGATAACAGACAGCAGAAAAGATCAATCTATTGAGGATATAAAACTGCCACTCGTCTCAAAACCAAACTCTTTGATTAAGCATGTGCCAACTTTAACAGCGACCCACCAACAAATAATAGAAAACGTAATCAAGGAAAATACAACTAATGCTGGCATCCCTGTAAAAGCAGTCATAAACATACCCGACAGCTACAAGGAATTCTCAGCTACATGGAGTAGTGAAAAAGAAAGAGGATTTGCGCAGGTTCAAATCAATCTGGTTAATCAGGAATCGGGTGAATTGATTACAGCATGCGATTCAAGTGGAGAACTATTTGTGCAATCAATAGATGCTACGAACGAAAGGATGGAGGAAATTTATCAGCTTACCATTAAAAACGTCATCTATAATTGTCTGAAATCAATGTCAGGTCAATCAGAAAAATAACGCAAGCCAACATTGTGTGAATTTTACGCTTCGGTCGACCGACTGGCACGCATGGTTCCTTGATACCAAAACAGTCCCTTATTATCGAGCAATAGTCTAAATTCAGCCTGTGGTGTCAGTAATATAATCCTCACCAAGGTTCTTAGGCTTGTTCTCCATCATAACAGGGTTTTCTGCGATAAAGTAATGTATGGGGCTGTTGCCAAAATCCTACCTTGCCATCATCCTTAACGCATAAGTCCATTGATGAACCTGCCTATCAGTAAAGCCAAGTTTCTCACGGTATAAGTTTTAATTCTATTACTTCTTTAATTCTATTACTTCCGCTGTTAAGTAAGTCCAGACTATTATTATTCGGGTTAATAACTGAAGGTGAAGTCATTGGTTATGAAGAAGCATACACTAGGTCGCTACGATTCTCTGGCAAAACGACTTGCGCAATTGTAGAATTTACGACCGCAGAAGACGTGATTACGATGCTAGGCCCTCCTAATTCTAGCTATGAATTTGGGGAAAAGGTCAACGTTATCTACCTTCAGAATGATCCTGATAACTGTGCTATTATGAGCTTCTCAGATATCTATATAGGATTAAATGCTGTGCTGCCAGCGATGCTTTTACTGCTTTGGGTATGCCTGTATGTTTCACTAAAAGAATACGCTGCTCAACATACTAAATCCAAAAGATCGGTACCCTTATAAAATTGCCTCAAAATGAATGCCTTATACAATTGCATATCGCAGTACCACCCCATTTCTCCAGGAGCGTGGGAGGCGCTTTCCAAAGCATTAACGCGGGTTGAGATGCCAAGGAATTCATTTTTGGTACGGGAAGGAATGGTGTGCAGTAAGCTGTACTTCCTGGAGCGAGGTTGTCTGCGAGGATATTATAACCTGGATGGGAAAGAAGTGACGTATTGGTTTGGCTTCGAAAATAATTTCATTACCTCTTTCTACAGCTTTATCTCCCGGAAGCCAGGTATAGAAAACATACAGATCCTGGAAGACTCCACTCTGTGGGGAATAAGTTTCGAAGCCTTGAACGAGCTGTTTGATCAGCACCAGGACTTGGAGCGCCTTGTGCGGATCATAAACGAGCAGTACTACATCAGACTGGAAGAGCGTTTGATGGCCATGCAGTTCAAGACGGCCCGGGAGCGGTACGAACAGCTATTGGAAACATCACCCCACATTCTGCAGCGGATTCCGCTCGGGCAAATTGCGTCCTACCTGGGCATCAGCCAGGAAACCCTGAGCAGAATCCGAAGCCAGGTTTGATAGGCTTCCTTTTTTGACAATTGTCAAAAGAAAGTTTTAGGGGCTGCTATACCTTTGATTCATCACTTAAACGAAAGAAAACATGAATCAGAAACCATCCAACGCATTCGTAGCAGCCTCCTGGGCTACTTTATTGACAGGTATGACTGCCTATATCATTGGACTGTGGAACGCCGAAATGATGCTGAACGAGAAGGGCTATTATTTTGCCATCCTGATGTTTGGTCTGTTCTCAGCCATCTCACTTCAGAAAAGCGTGCGCGACCAACTGGAAGGTATACCGGTTACCAATATCTATTATGCGCTCAGCTGGTTTTCTACCCTTTTGGCAATCGTGCTGCTGACTGTAGGGCTTTGGAACGCCGATCTGCTCCTGAGCGAAAAAGGCTTTTACGGTATGTCCTTTCTGCTAAGCCTTTTCGCTGCGATTGCGGTACAGAAAAATACCCGTGACAGTATGAGCAGAGAACTGCCCATAAATCATGAAGCGGAGCAGTACTACTAAAGGCCACTTTACAGCAGCCTCAGAGCGCATCAGTTTGGATTCTATTATGAAAGCCTCTTTTCAATTGATTCTATGAAACCACACCTCTCCCGCGAAATCGTTTACAGCATCGCCAGGCACAGCAACTGGCGCGAGACAGGTATAGCCAACTGGCTCCGCAGAGGGCTGGTATACGCCGGGGCGCAGGACTGGATCAGGTTTGTCCGGCTGTTCTTGCTGGGGCTTGGAGGCAGCTTTCTGATCTCGGGTATCATCTTCTTTTTTGCCTATAACTGGGCTGACATGCACAAATTCGTGAAACTGGGCCTGATCGAGTTGCTGATACTGGCAGTGACGTTTGCGGCAATGTTTACAAAACTTAGTGGCACGGTGAAGAATGTGCTGCTTACAGCTAGTACCATGCTTGTCGGCGTACTCTTTGCCGTATTCGGGCAGATCTACCAGACCGGGGCCAATGCCTACGACTTCTTTCTGGGCTGGACGATGTGCGTTGTGCTGTGGGTTGTTGTGGCTCGGTTTCAGCCGCTCTGGTTCATCTTCCTGGTGCTGCTCAACACCACCTTCGTGCTCTATACCCAGCAGGTAGCTACGCACTGGAGTTTTGCTGTGGTGATGGACATGCTGTTTATCATCAACGCAGCGGCTGTTGTTGTCTGGGAAGTACTGGCCGCGAAAGGTCATGTAGGTATACAACACCGCTGGTTCCCGCGTTTGGTAGGGTTAGCGGCGATCACGGTCATCACCATTAGCATGATCTCCACTCTGTTTGCAGGTATAAACTGGGATTACGGACTAGCTTATCTGCTCGGTGCGGCTATGTATGGCGCAGGTATAACCTACGGTCTGCGGGTGCGCGACATCTTTTACCTGACGGCTCTGCCCTTTAGCGCCATAGCGGTGGTCACGGCCATCCTGGTGCGGATCGGGGAGAACGTGCCGGAATTTATGCTGTTGCTGGCCACGATCTTTGTGGTGGGCAGCATTACCTTACTGATTCAGTACCTGGGCAGACTTAACCGACAGTGGCATGGCCGATAAAGAACCAATACAACTCGAAACCCTGTTGCATGAGATCGTGCAGGAGCAACCCGACTTCAGCTACGACGAAGCGGCTATTAAAGCAGAGGTAGCACATTCGACTTCGCTGCTCAAACGCTGGCCAGTAAAGGTGCTCACCATTCTGGGCGGTTTGCTGGCTATGGGTACTTTAATGGGAGCCATCGCCGGGACGCAGCTACTCAGCTCAGGTATGGCCATGCTGCAGTTGGGCGTGATCTTATTGATTGTAGCTGAAATAGTAATCCGCATGAAGCAAGACACGACCACTGACGCCTTGGGTATTGCTATGAACATTACAAGCTACGTGATGCTGGCGTTCGGTACGGGTCAGCTCACGGATGATACCACTTCAGTAGCCGTAGTCTTAGGTATAGCCGCTGTGCTTGTACTGATATTCTCGAAGAGCGCGGTTTGTGTGTTCATCTCAGTACTGGTGCTCAATGGCAGCCTGCTGAGCCTGATCTTCCTACACAAGGTATACAACCTGTCGCATGCACTAATCGTGGTGCTGGCTGCTCTGCTTACTTTCATCAGTCTGTACGAAGCAAAGTTGCTGGCCATGTCGCGGCGCTTTGCGCTGGTTTTCGGGCCGGTTCGTATGGGATTGGTCTTCTCTCTGATTATCACGCTGGTGCTGTTTGTGCATCAGAAATTACTCTCCACCAACATCACCCATTTCTGGTTATCGGGTTTGTTTCTGATCGGCTGTCTGTTGCTGTTGTTACACCGTGTGCTGCGCGAGAGCGGGATGAAGGACAAAAAGACGCTGACTATTTTCTATACCTGCTGCTCGGTGGTGTTGCTGCCGACTGTGCTGGCGCCTTCGGTGCCGGGTGCTTTACTGGTGGTACTGTCCAGTTTTTACATCGGGCACAGAACAGGCCTCTGGGCCGGACTGCTGGCACTAGCCTACTTCTTGGTGCTTTACTACTACGACCTGAACATGACCCTTCTGGCCAAGTCCGGGGTGCTGGTGCTCACGGGTGCCTTGTTTTTAGGTGGCCTATACCTGTTGAACCGTTATCTGCGAAACCATGAAGCGTAACCTCAAAAGCATAGTCGTGCTGGTCAACCTGGTGGCGGTGCTGGCTTTTTTTAACCTGTCGGTGGTGGAGAAGGAGGAGATCCTGGAAGATGGCCAACTGGTGCTGCTCAGCCTGGCCCCGGTAGACCCGCGCTCGCTCATGCAGGGCGACTACATGGTGCTCAGCTATGCCATCAGCCAAACGCAGGAACTGGAAAAGCTGCCCAGCCGCGGCTATGCTGTGGTGCAGTTAGACTCCCAGAATGTGGCGCAGCAGGTGCGTTACCAGCCGGAAATGGAACCGCTGAACGAAGGGGAGATCCTCCTCAGGTATAGCAAAGGGCGTTGGTCGCTCAACCTCGGGGCGGAGTCTTATTTTTTTGAAGAAGGGCAGGCAGAGACTTTTGAAAAAGCGGAGTACGGCGGCCTGCGAGTAGATGGTAAAGGCAACAGCGTACTGGTAGGATTGTATGACGAAAACAGGGCGTTAATTGTGCCGAATCGGGAGCGAGTTTCTCAGAAATAAACTTTATATTGACTATCATTTCAGAAGCCTATGCCAGCGACTTTACACAGCTATAACACAGGACATTACTTCAGCGCAAGCGCACGGGTATTCGGCTGGATCACCACCGCACTTGCGGTCACGATGATTGTAAATGGCTCAGTAGCAGCATATGCCTTTCTTCCAACAGTTATCATCACGCAGTTTGCGCACTATCGCACAGAGTTTGATCTGGCCCAAATGACCTACCGTGAAGGGGTGCGCTTTGCAGGTATAACATTCGGTAAAATGCTGCCGCTCGCTGGTATTGATTTCCTCTTCCTGAAAAAGAACAACTACAAGCAGGTGAGTGAGTCGAGGGCATCGATGAGTACTTTCCAATTTGTGAAATATGATGGCTATATCAAGCTGTCGGACAACCTGAAGCTGCACCTGCTGCAGCGCAAATCAAAGGAGCAGGCCATGCAGGAGATGCAACAAATCGCACAGGACCTGCAGGCAGAACTGCGTGACTTAACCGAAATGAAAATGCAGTAAGGATATGCGTATTAAGAATAATCTGATAGCAGGTATAGGACGTGGGCTGGCTTACTATGCAGGAGGTTTTGCGCTGGTTTGGCTCACTTACCTCGTGTTTGGCTGGGAGTACGCACATGCTCCGGGGCTACACCATTTGGTAGGTTTATTGGTGCTGGTGATTGGAGCTTTGATGCTGATACGGCGCATCATTATCGTATTTGCAATTCCGGCTGATACACATAACAAAGGAGCGCTTCTGGTCCATACTGTGGCGGTGGTCAGTTTTATCTTCTTCATCAAACTTATCATCCTGAATGGAGCTATCAAACGAGACACCGGCGATCTGGAAGCTTCTGAAACCCTGTCACTCGACCACAATACCCAGACCCTGGCTCTCACAAACGAACTGCAGGATACGCTATTTTACCAGGTGGCAGACTCAGTACATGTGAAGATCCAATAACAGCCTTTTACCAATCCATCCTTTTCTTTAGTTCAGTGATATGCGCCAGGTGGTGCTCACCGTGCCAGGCGTATAGCCCAATGTGCTGCCGTATGGTTTGCTGGCCAGAAACCGGGTGAACAAACGTGCGGTTAAGCTGCTCGGGAGAAAGTTGGTGCAGCATCAGGACCCAGCGCTGGTGCAAGGCGTGCAACAGTGTGAGCGAAATGCCTGGGTCTGCTGTTTTAGCCTCTGGAAGCTCTGCCCAAGCCACCTCATCATAAGGTCGGATAATTGGATTCTCTTCTGTCAGGGCCAGTTTTTGGCGGGTATAGCCATTCAGATGACTGTCTGGTAGGTGATGCACAACCTGGCGCACAGTCCAGCCTCCGGGTCGATAAGGCGTATCCAGTTGTTCATCCGACAGGTTGGCTACGGCTTGTGCCAGTTTTGTAGGCAGGCTGCCAATAGAGAGGATATAAAGGTTCAGTTGGTCTTCTGAAATGCTTGCGTCGAGGTCGAACTGACCGATGGGGTAGCGAAGTTTGTCCATAGTTTGTTAGAGAAGAACTTAAATATAGAGAATACCGACAGACCTTATACCTGTTCCCCACATATATTTCTACCCTTAAAGTAAAACGCCACTTCCAGTTTATGAAGGTGGCGTTTTACTTTAGGTATAGAGTTTTCTAGAACTCTACTCTGTAATTCAGAATCGGCAGCATGCCCACCATGTAGCGGGTTACGACTTCTTCTTTTATGCGGTCGTACTGCACGCCAAACACGTTCTGGCGGTTGGTGAAGTTCTGGATGTCAAGCGACAGGATATAGCTGGCGTTCGGTCTGTTTTTGCGATAGCTCACCCGGATGTCGGAGCGGAAGTAATCGGGCGTCTGTACTCCGAAACGATTGTCCACATCCAGCACCTCGTACTTCATCTCTTTCGATGTCTCCAGGTCGATCGGGGTATAGCGGTTGCCGCACGCCCACATCACTTTGCCGTTCAACCCGATCAGATTTTGCTTGTTGCTGCCTACCTTGAACTCCTTGCCAGCCAGCAGGTTCACGATGTGGTTGCCGTTGAAACGGGTGTCGCGCTCAATGCCTTTGATTGTGGTGTATTTAGAGTCGTAGAGCGAGGTGGTGAGCAGGAAGTAGTAGTTGTTTGTGAAGAATTTCTCCAGTGTCATCTCCACGCCGTAATTGCGTCCGGTGCCCTCGTTCACCAAGGTTTCGCGGCTGATGCCACGCTCATAGTTCAGGGCAGAGTAGGTGCTGTTTTCGGCCGCGCTCACCGGCACGTTGAAAAGGTGCTGGTAATAAGTCTCGACTTTCAGGCGCAGGTCTTCTCGCAACATCTGGTCATAACCCAGCACGTAATGCGCGGCGCGGGTAAAGCCCAGTTTTCGGTTTGGCTGGGTATAGCTGCCGTCGGGCTGGCGCTGCTGCGCAAAGTAAGACGTAAGGGCATCGTGGCGGCTGTGCAAACCAAAGGCAGCGCTGAAAGATTTAGCAGCATTTACCTGGTACTTCAGGCCCATACGCGGCTCCACCACGGTATTGCCATTTAGCCCAAAATATAGGCTGTGCAGACCGGTATTGAGGGTGAGCTGCTCCGTGAAGCGATACTTCCACTGCGCAAAGGCCTGCATCATTTGTGTGCTGCCGCGCTGGTTCACAAACTCGCCTTCTTCGTACTCTATGTTTCGCCCGCCTGCATAAGAATCATAACCCAATTGGCTCAGGATAAAGCCGGTGCGCAAGGTATGGCGGTTGTTGAACTTGCGGTTGTAAAGTGACGAGAAGCGGGTAGCCTGCTGCGCAAAATCGTGGCGGTAGAAAGGTATAGCCGTGTAGTCAGTTGACAGCGAGTCGACCCATACCTTATTACCGCTCGTGGAGAAAGAAAGCGTAGATTCGATGTAATCGTCTTTGCCTAGAAACAGGATGTGGCTGATGCCTGTAGAAGCCATACGCGCCTGAAAGCGATCATCGAAGCGGTCAAGATAGCCTTCCCACAGCTCGGCGTCACGTTCGGCCTTTACATTCTGCTCACTCAATCCGCCCAGCCCCCAGAAAGAGAGGTAGCCTGCCTTAGATGTAGGGAGGTATAGCTTAAAGGAGAAATCCTGAAAAACAGGTACGGCATCACCTGATATTTTCACACCGATCTTGTTCAGCATGGCCAATGTCGAGTAGCGGTAGTTGGCCAGGTATGAGGCCTTGGAGCCGGCCTTAAAAGGACCTTCGGCGGCAAAGTCTATACCTAGTATACCTGCCTGCAGCGCATACTCACGTTTCTCGTTGTTGCCGTTGCGCAAGCGGATGTCGAATATACCGGAAAGGGCATTGCCATACTCCGCCGGGAAAGCGCCTGTGTTGAAGTCAGAGTTATCGAGCATGTTCACACTCAGGATGCTCACGGCACCGCCGGCTGCACCCTCTTCAGCAAAGTGACTCGGGTTAGGCACCTCTATACCTTCCACCCGCCAGAGCACGCCGCGTGGAGAGTTGCCTCGCACCACGATCTCATTGCTCATATCCTGGCTGATGCCTACGCCGGCATAGTTCTGGGCGGCACGGGCCGGGTCGTTCACACTGGCGGCGTAGCGCTTGGTCTCCTCCACCGAAATGGAGCGCGAGCTGATCATGGCCATCTCGTTGAGCGGGTTTCCTTTGCTCTGCTGCTCGGCGCTAATCACCACTTCTTGCAGTTTTCTGAAGGATTCGCTCAGACCTATGTTTAGCACTAGTTCCTTGCCCGAACCGAGCAGCAACTCAGGCAATACCTGCTCCTCATAGCCCAGGTAACTGATTCGCAAGGTATGGCGTCCCACTGGTACTTTGTCGAGGCGGAAAGTGCCGTTTATATCAGTAGTTGTGCCCATCGGTGGGTCGATGGTGAGGATGGCCACCGTGGCTCCGATCAAAGGTTCCTGTGACTCTTTGTCGATGATTTTGCCCCGGATGGTTTGGGTGAGTTGCTGACCCAGCACAGTGAGTGGGGTACTAAAAAGTAAAAGCAGTAGCAAGGCTGCTAAAGCAGTTAACGTGTTGAATTTCATGGTTTTATTTTGTGTGGTTGTGGTTGCGGTGTCAAATCAGGGCGCAAAGGTATAGACTTTTATTTTAGATTCATATAATCTATTCATAATATACTTCTATTTTAGATGAGCTAGCCTATTTCACCGACTAACTGGGGTTACACCCTGCTTACTGGTACACTCGTATGAAAAGAATATGGGAAAGCAAGTGATGAAAATAACTGTACTTTGTCTGGTATTTCTGCTCCCGTTTTTGACACAGGCACAAAAGAAAAAAGAAATGAATCTGGAGGCTTACAAGTGGGAAAACCGGCTATTGCTGCTCTTTGCAGCATCAGAGAATAATGCGGAATTGATCAGGCAGAAAGAATTAAACCGCAAAAACATGCATGGCGTAGCGGCAACTAGTGGTGCTAGAGTTGGTACCGGGTGGTAATGCAGCTAATATGCGGGAGGATCTGCTGAAGAAATTCGAGGTAGAAGCGGATGGCTATACCTTGCTTTTGCTGGGGAAAGATGGACTGGAGAAATACCGGAATCGGACAGCGGTGCCCCTGGAAGAGGTGTTCAAAATAATCGACCAGATGCCGATGCGCCGGCAAGAAATGCGTAAACAGGACTAAAACGATTGCCATGACCTTTGACCATCGTCCCCTTCGACACGAAAAACGATCGCTGATAGCTGATGTGCGTTACCAGCTCATCTCTTTTATCAGATCTTTCACACTGGTGCTTTATGTCGCGTTGGGTATGGCCTTGGTAGGTGTTGCCATGAAGTTTATAGGCCTGACGGGCGGCAGTTTTGTGTTTGTTTTCGCCATGGCTGTACTGATATTGCTATTTCTGGTGCAGGTAGGCCTTTCATTTTTCTACATAGTTTCGAACGTATGGCTAGCCCTGCTGGGAGCACTCAGTAGCTTTTCGCTGGTTACAGGGCTGCTGGCGCTTATTTTCCGCTACCAGAACTGGTATGGCTGGCAAGTGATCTTCTATGCAGTAGTTCCGCTTTACATACTGGTAGGCGTATTGCTCTTCTTATACCTGAAACGATTCCGGAAGCTGCACGAGCCATTGCGTGATTTCTTTTATCGTAACCTGGTATTTCCGTTTGTTTTTGTACTGCTGCTAGGCATCGTGTCCTTTATGTTCAGCGCCGACCGCTTTAATAAAGAAGAGGACCCCATGCTGCAAGAGTCACCTATACCTGCCGATGGAGCCGCCGCTGAGGACACCACAGGTATGTGGCGGGCTTACTGAGTGCGGATCAGGTATAGGTTTGATTATTGGGGGAAATATTGGTAGTTTCAGATATATGAAACAAACGCTCCTGATCTCTCTGTTCTTTTTGATTTCGATTGCAGTGCAAGCCCAGACGCTGAAAGGCCGCGTAGTGGATGCTGCTACCAATGATCCCCTGGAGTATGTGTCGGTATACCTGAACACTACTACCAGAGGCACCACAACAAATGATAAGGGCGAGTTTGCGCTTGCAATGCCGGCAGGCACCTACGAGGTGATTGTCTCATCCCTGGGCTACGAACCGCTGGTATACACAGCGCCAACCGATAGCATGCCTTCAGCCATCCTTTTTAAACTGACACCCAAGGCCCAGATGCTCGGAGTAGTAGAAGTGCAGGGCAAGCGAGATGCCCAGTGGTACGACAACCTGGAGGTGTTCAAAGAAAACTTTCTGGGCAGGAGCTGGATCGCTAAAGGCTGCAAGCTCTTAAACCCGGAGGTACTGACTATTGATTTTGATCATAGCAGTGGTGTGCTATCGGTAGCAGCCCGTGGCCCGCTGTTGATCGAGAACAGTTTGCTGGGGTACAAGGTGGAGTACCTGCTGACAGACTTTACCTACCGGACAAAAGAAGGGTATGTGACATTTGAGGGGTATCCGCGCTATGAACTGATGCAGGGAAGCAAAGGCAAGCAGCGCAAATGGGAAAAGAACAGAGAAGCGGCTTACCGTGGCTCTGCCATGCACTTCGCCAGAGCACTTCAGCAGAAGCGACTGGAACAAGAAGGTTTTAACCTGCGCCGCCTCTATCGCTTGCCTAACCCTAACAGGCCAACAGACGAAGAAATAGCAGAGGCCCGTGCCCACCTGCGAGCGAACGGTAACACAACCACTATTCCCGATAGTATCAGCGACATCCTGAGGCGGGCCCGGCTGCCACGTTTTGTGGAGCAGTTAGACATGAATCCTGTGCCTTACAGCGAGTACCTGACATTAGCTGAAGGCAAGGCCCGTTTATCTTTTGAGCAGTTTATGCAGGTCGTGTATACTGGTGAGCAGGAAGAACCTGCTTACGTCAGGAGCACCTCTGATTTTCTCAAGGGTGCCACTGCCCGTAAGCCTACATTCCAGACATCAGTTTTCTCTTTGCAAGCAGACACGGTAGGAGTAGAACCCGCTGGGAATTTCCTGAATCCGCTGGATGTGCTTTTTGAAGGATACTGGTCATGGGAAAAAGTAGGTGACATGCTGCCGCTCGACTATCAGCTTTAACACTGGCCGCTATTCTGCGCAACGTTGTTCGGTCATCTGCAACTGCTCCACCGGAAAGCCTTTGCTCTTGGCTAACTGCTTCAGCCTGGCATAAGTGGCTTCGTCCATGGTGGGGGTGCGGGAGAGGAACCAGAGGCTTTCGCGGTCAGGTGCACCTACCATCACATACCTGTAATCAGGATCGAGCTCCAGTATCCAATAGTCGCCTTTGAAGGGCCAGAAAAACTGTACCCTGAGTTTGCTGTTACTGCTGCCCTCCACCGGAAAAGCTTTTCCTTTCACATCACTCACCTTACCCTCTTTCAGACAGGAGTTGTAAACCTCCACATAACCCTCGTCGGCATTGAGTTTATAGTCGGCCGTGGTGCAGGTGCAGCCTTTGGTGAAGCGCTGAGGTATAGAAGCGATTTCATACCATTTGCCCATGTAACGTTTCAGGTCCACTACGGGCACTGTTTCGAGTGGGGCATTTGTGCTGCTGCAACTGCTGATAATAATAGTGCCTAACAAGACTGCTCCGGCGGTGAGAAGGAGCTTATTCTTTTTATTGAAGGTCATTTTCGCAACGTTTTACAGTTGCTTGGTCATCTTATAGTGCTGAATGGAGCCAAACAACAGGTATGTTTTTTCTACTATTTCATACCCGTTGCGGCGGTAAAAGTTTACGGCATTTTCGCGGGCCTGCAGCGTCATGGAAGTAGCTCCAAGTTTTCGGGCGCGGTCTTCGAGGTAGCTGATCAAGTGGTCGCCGAGGCGCTGGCCCTGCTTGTCGGCCCGCACTCCCATGAAGCGTATCTGCCCTTCCTCTGGCATGTTCAGGTGCAGACGGCAGACTCCCACGGCCGCATCCGTATCATCGACCAACATGGCATGTATGGCCTGGTCATCGTCATCGGCACGTTCGCTGCCCTCAGGCTGGTCCCAGGGCTTGCGCAGGGAGTCGTAACGCAGTTGGTAATACTGTTTGAATTGCTCAGGTGTAGTGGGCTCAATGACTTTCATTTGTTTGTTGATTGCTGGTTATTAATAGGGTGGAATGAAAAATACTGCCCTGTCCTCTCAAGAGAGGCTTTTGACTGCATCGTTAGAGACAGATTGCCAATAAAGATCTGTAGACGGTTCAGTGAGGCAATTTAGCAACCAGTCACCAGCAATTACCAATCAACGAACAACAATTTACTGGCCAACAATCATCAATTAGAAATTCAATCATTAAACCACTTCAATAAAAACAAGCAACAATTAGCAATCAACAATCAGATAAATAACTTTGTGGGTTATAAATCGTGTAAAACTTATTTCTGTTACCTAACCTAAAAACTATGGCATCTTTTGATATCATCAGCAAAGTAGATCCGCAGACGATGGACAATGCGGTGAACGTGGCCCGCAAGGAGATCATGAACCGCTATGACTTCCGCGACACCAAAGGCTCGCTCGAATTCGACAAGAAGAACAATGAAGTGCACATCAGCATGGAAAACGACATGCGCCTGCAGCATACCGAAGACGTGCTTATCGGCAAAATGGTAAAGCAGGGCCTCGACGCCACTGCCCTCGATTTCTCCAAAGAGCCCTACGCATCCGGCGCCATGGTGAAGAAGGACATCAAAGTGAAAGCCGGCATCGACAAAGAGACTTCCAAGAAGATCATGAAGCTCATCAAAGACAGCAAGGCGAAAGTATCGGCTGCCATGATGGATGAAACCATTCGGGTGACAGGCAAAAAAATCGATGACTTGCAGCAAGTAATCGCGCTTCTGCGTACAAACGCCGAAGAAATTGGTATGCCGCTTCAGTATGTCAATATGAAGTCGTAATACCCTCACCTCACTCACCTTATATCTTATGTTTGACATATTCGCTAATCCGGATACCTGGATCAGTCTGCTGACGCTGACCTTTATGGAGGTGGTGCTCGGCATCGACAACATCGTGTTCATCTCCATTATTGTGGCGCGGCTACCCAAGGAGCAACAGGCCAAGGGGCGCAACATCGGTATTATGCTGGCGCTGGTTTTCCGCATTATTTTGCTGATGTTTATCGCAGCAATCGTAAGTGCCAGCAACCCGCTTTTCTCGATCAACCTGCCATTTACCAACGAGGATTTCCCGGTGTCGTGGCGCGACATTATCCTGTTTGCGGGAGGTCTGTTCTTGCTGGCCAAGTCCGTGACCGAGATTCACAACAAGCTTGAGGGCACCGAAGAGGGACACAATGTGGGAGAGGGCTCCATGACCATGGGCAAAGTGCTCGTGCAGATCATCCTCATCGATATCGTGTTCTCATTCGACTCCATCCTGACGGCGGTGGGCCTGGCGCAGGAGATTGTCGTGATGGTGGTTGCCGTGATCATTGCCATGATTATCATGCTAGTATTCGCCAAGTACGTGAGCGACTTCGTGAACAAGCACCCGACTGTGAAAATGCTGGCGCTTTCTTTCCTGCTTCTCATCGGCTTTATGCTGGTAGTGGAAGCGCTGCACCAACATATCCCGAAAGGCTACATCTACTTTGCGATGTTCTTCTCGCTGATGGTGGAGATGCTCAACATGAAGCTACGCAAGAAGACCACTCCGGTGCACCTGCGCCAAAACGAGGTGCTGCCCGAGGGTGATCCTTCCCGCTAAGGTTAAACAATTAGCTATTATCGCAAGCCCCACCAGGTATACTGGTGGGGCTTTTGTTTTCCAGAACACTCCGGCTTTGTGCAGCATCTTTAGTTCGTGCGAGGCATCTGGAAGATTGAGTTTTTGTACTTGCTGGTGTGCGGTGCCCAAGCAATTGGAGGCGCTGGCAGGTATAAATACAATGTATATAGGAATTTGCTATATTAACCGTATAGAACCACCCTATACCTGGCTATGTCTAAAAGACCTTATCTCGTTTCTTTGTTCCTACTGGTAGCCCTTGTAGGGTTGAGTGTATACAGTATTAGTCTGATGAGCCCACCTGAAGCTTTGTCGGCTGATGCTCCAGCTACTGACTTTTCGGCGGAACGTGCTATGGCACACGTTCGGAAAGTGGCCAGCCAGCCGCACGCCATGGGTACGCCGGGACATGCGGAAGCGCGACGGTACTTGCTGAAACAAATGGAGATGCTGGGACTTCAGCCTGAAGTGCAGGAACAGGTGATCGTGAATCCGGTGGGCGATGCCAGCAATGTGGGCTATGTGTACAACCTGCTAGGCAGAATAAAAGGAACGCAACCAGGCGGGGAAGCTGTGCTGGTGATGGCGCACTATGACTCGCAGCCCAACACCCCCGGTGCCGGCGACGATGGCGCAGGTATAGCAGCCATGCTCGAGACCGCCCGTGCCCTGCAGATGGGTGAACCGCTGCAACACGACGTTATTTTTCTGATGACTGACGGCGAAGAGTATGGCCTGTACGGGGCCAAGGCTTTTTTGAAGCATCCCTGGGCGAAGGAAGTAAGTGTGGTCGTGAACGTAGAGGCACGTGGCAATGCAGGCCCGAGCATGACCTTTGAGATAAGCCCCGAAAACGGCTGGATCGTGGAGCAGTTTGCTGAGTCGGCACCATACCCTTTTGCCAGCTCCATGATGTATGAGGTATACCGCAATCTGCCCAACAACACTGACTTCACCGTATTCAGAGATGCCGGGTATACGGGGGTAAACTCCGCTTTCATCGACGGCTTTGTGCACTACCACAAAATGACCGACTCACCCGAAAACCTGGACCGAAACAGTCTGCAGCACCACGGCAGCAATATGCTGGCGCTGGTGCGGCACCTGGGCAATGTGTCGCTCGATAACACCAAGGCGCAGGACAAGATTTTCTTTAACCCGGCAGGCAGTTGGCTGGTGCAGTATCCGGCCGTATGGAACCTGCTGTGGGCGGCACTCACGACAATGCTGCTGCTGGCATGCATCGTGGTGGGTATTCGCAGAAAAGCTTTTTCGGCGGTGCAGTTGATCGGAGGCCTTGTCGGTTTCCTGCTGGTGGTCGGCATCGTGGCGGGACTGACATTCCCCATCACCGGCTTTGTAAAAGGCATGCTGCCTTACAGCCATGATATGAATGGGGTATACGGCGCCGGAAGTTTCTTTATGGGCTACCTGCTGCTGGCGCTTGGGTTGATGCTGCTGCTGAGCTGCCTGCTGTTGCGCTGGGCGTCGGTGTTTGCTTTGGCCACGGGCGTCTGCCTGCTCTGGTTTGCCCTGATGGTGGCAGCCCTGCTGCTGGTACCGGCTGCGGCTTATCTGTTCATGTTTCCGCTGCTTTTCTGCTTGTTGGCTATGCTGGTGCTTTTCCTGAAAGACCTGCACCAACAGCCCGTCGGCTGGTCTTATGCACTGGTGCTGCTGGCAGGTATAGTGCCCGCTGTTTTTATGCTGATGCCGCTGGTGCGCTTCCTGTTTGTGGTATTTGCCTTACAGATGCCTGTCGCTACGGTAGCCACGTTGCTCTTGCTTGCCGGCCTGGCTATGCCTTTGCTGGTCACCATCGAGCGCAGCTTCGGCTGGCGTACGCTGCCGCTCTTGCCTGCCTTTTTGCTTTTTGCAGGAGGTATACAACTGTTCCGGGCCATTGAAGCCGAGAAGCCAAGCCCTGAGCAACCGCTGCACAGCCATGTGAGCTACTACCTCAACACCGACGATAGTGTAGCCGTCTGGGCCTCGGCTTACCAGCGCACCGATGACTGGAACCGGCAGTTTTTCCCTAGCCCAACCACAGGAGCTTTGACCGAAATATACCCGATGGCTGCAAGGCAGTATTTGAAAAACGAGGCAGAGCCTATACCTGTGCAGGTGCCGGTAGCGAGTCTGGTGAACGAAGGGATAGCCCCTGGCGAACGTGTGCTGACCATCCGGCTACAGTCTCCGCGTGGGGCGGCTCATCTGGACCTGGTGCTGCAGCCCTCCGAACAAGACGCTATGCTGGGAGCTGCGATCAATGGGGAAGCGCTTGCCCTCGGGCCCATGGAAACAGAACAGGGATCGGTATACTTTGCCAAGGTGCACGGACTGCCCGACACTAAAGAGGTTGAGCTGGAAGTGCGTCTGAAGCAAAGCAGCAGCCTGCAGCTATACCTGTATGATGTGAGTATTGGTCTGCCCCAGCAACTGGTGCGGCAGCCGATGCCCGCGCATGTGATACCGGAGCAGGGCCGCGAAAGCAACCTGACACTGGTCCGGAAGTCGTACCGGTTTTAAACCTGATAAGGGATTGCTGTACTTTTAAGTGTTTTTGAGCAGATGGCATAACTTGTGATGCCGGGCATACGGTATAGCTATTCAACTACCTGACGGCCCCTTACTTATGCTCAACGATAAACTGCTCACCCTTGCCTGCGGGCTTTTATTTTTGCTGATGATTGCCTGTGGCGACAGCCCCAGTACTGACCAGGCCAAAACTACCACGCCTCCGGTTGTAAAAGAGATGAGCCGCAGCGCCGCCTTTATAGACTATGCCGCCAGCACCACGATGTTGCAGTCTGAGCTGGCCCTCCTAGCCACCGAACGTGCCCAATCCGAAGAGGTCAAGGCCCTGAGCGCAGAAATGCTGGCCTTTTATGGTGATGCGATGAAGCAATTGCAGCAAGTTGCCAAAGCAGAAGGTTTGCACACGAGTTTGCCCGATTCGCTGGGTTCAGCTGACAGGGCTACATTAGAAGAATTTGGGAAGTTGACCGGTGCTGAGTTTGACGAACACTATCAGGCGTATGTGTATGCTTCGCAGCGATCGCAGCTGGACCACTACAGAGAAATGTTGTTAAAAGCAGAAGAAGAGGAGATCCGGAACTGGGTCAATGAAATGCAGCTACAATTGCGGGCGCGCCTGCAACTGGCCGCACAGTATGACAGTGTCAGATAGGTATAGCAGACAGGCTTAGCTCCAGAGATCGGCAGCTTTTCGGGCCATCCGGAAGAACAGGTCTTTTTCCAGGCCTGCCACCTGCCTGGCTTCACACTCAGAATAACCGTTTTCGGAGGCATTCAGGTAATCGTAGTAGAGCTGTGCCAACTCCAGTGAGTCGTCCTCAAACTGCTCCGTCATATTTTCGCGCTGCAGCTTTTCTGGCTCGAAGATCTTGGAAGGATATAGCTTGTCCAACTGGTAGATCAAATACTTCTGCGAGGTATTGTCAGAGCGCTTGCTTCCGCCACCCAGCAGTTGCTCCAGTGGCAGGTCGTCGTCGTCGTCATACTCGTCTTCGAATTCATCGTCCACAGCCAGTGGTTCGTACACTACCAGGTCAAAGCCGGTTAGCTCCAAGTAGTCGTCAAACTGCTCTTTTATGGGTACCAGGGTAGGGGAGTCATGTTCGCTGTTGAGCACGTTGGCCATATGCAGGGCAATCTCCTTGCCTTTCTCGCCGGCGCCGATCAGGATCTGGTTGAATTGTGTGAAATCGCAACCCAGGTAAATAAATTTGTACTCATCATCGAGCACAGTAAAACACCACAAGGTGATGAACTCTGTATCGTCTATTACGACTGTATCAATATAGAGCTCATTGATCTGGATGTAGTAAGGTGTGTACTGCGGAGAGTCCATGGCTGATTCGGCTTTTGGTGTACAGTATTTGCGTATACGCAGTTTGTTTGCACATGGCAAAGTTTCTATATAGAAAATAAGCGAATGGCCCTAATCTTCGTGTCGGTAAATATAGTACAATACCCCACCAAGCGCCGTAATGCCTGCCCGGATAGCCCAACCAATGCCCTCGCCCCACTGGTTTACCCAGTCCAAAGCCAGCAGATTGGCGCCTGTGAAACCAATAACGAGCGAAACCAGCCCGGCAAGAAGGAGAAAAAGTCCAATGAATTTCATAACAGCATTTTATAAGGTGACAGACCTGAAATACAGAAGTATGTTATAACAAAGAATGACTTGTTTTAAACAGTCTCTATATAGTCCACTTTAAATATAATAAATATTATTTTCAGCACAAGTTTTTTGCTGAAAAAGCGTTATTGGGTGCTGTCATTCTATTGGACAAAAGCACGAATCAGGACCAGATTCGGTTGATGAAATTCTGTGCGTTTTTATAGGCAAGCTTGGCCAACTGTTCTTCGGAAAGGTGGTTTTGCAGCCGCTCCAGCAAAAAGCTGTAACTGGTACCTGCCTGTTCGTGCTCCGGAAAATAAAAAGGGACACGCGTTGGATCCGGAAAATCAGCGGTATAGAAATAGTCGGCACCGAAACTGATAACATCTTCGGCACCCTTCCCAAAACCATACAGGATGTGCTCTATTAGTGCGTCAGGCTTCCCGTCGTTCACAAAAGCACGCAGGAAGTTCATGCCGATCAGCCCCCTGCGATGAATAATCTCCTGTGCCAACTCGTCGGGCAGGTTGCGATTGTGTACCCATACCGGTCTAAAGTTGGAGTGACTGGCGATAACAGGTATAGCAAGCCGCTCCCGGTCGATGTGCTCTAGGATGTCGAAAGCCAGGGCGTCGCTGGTGTGGGAAAGGTCTACGGCTATGCGGCGTCCATGCAGGTAGTCGAGCAGCATTTTGCCATCGCGGGAAATACCCCTGTCCGTCATGTTGCCGCCCCCAAAGCGGTTGCCCATGTGATGCGTAAAGCTAATGTAAAGCAGGCGGCCTACGGTGTCGATGATCTTCTCTAGTTTCTTAAAACCATCTTCCAGTGGTTCATCTTCTTCACAAAAACCGGAGGCATTCTCAATGGCTGCCACCATGCCGATGTTGCCTTGGCCGGACAGCACCTGGTGCAGAGTGCCTGGGTCTGAAACAGCAGTCAGGCAGCTTTTATCGTCTTCTGCCAGCTTTCTGAATATCTCGGCTTGCAAGTGGGCATAATGGGTACTGCCCGGAGCGGTGGAGCAGTAGATGGCCATGGTTTGTAAGCGGACATTGCCTTGCGTAAGGGCGGGTAGGGCACAACCGATCTCAGCTACGTTGTCAATGGCCGAACCGGGCACATCCGACAGGTATACCAGCAGGTCGCAGTGTAAGTCAATGATAGGCAGTCGGGCAGGAGCAGTCATTATGTTTGGTTTGGTTTCGGCTTAAGGTACGGAGAAGTCATGAAAGAAGGTATACCTGCCTGCATTGCCTGGGTACGAGTAAGGAAGTGTGCATAAAAAAAGCCGGAGATTACTCCCCGGCCAACGTTTGCCTATCCATCGCTGTTAATAATCAAATCCGTCGTCACCGCCTCCTTGCTCATCGCGCTGCCGACGGCGTTCGCGGTTGCTGTCTTCGCTGTTGAGGCGATAGGTAAAGCCGATAAAGGCAATGCGCGTCTGGCGCTTGTTGTTGTGCGTCTGCTCAAAGCCTGGCCCGAAGCTCTCAAAGTTAAACTCGCGGGTGTCGAATATGTCAGAAATGCGCAGTGTGATGGTACCTTTCTTGTTGAGCACGTCTTTTTTCAGGCCCAGGTCTACCGCATACATTTCCTGCATCTGGCCCTGTATATCAGCCATTGGAGCACGGTAGTTCGCCGATACCTGTATGGCCAGGTCTTTCCAGACGGTCATGTTGGAGTTAAGTTTGGAGTTCCAGGTCCACTGGTCATTGCTGAGCTCGGTATCTCCGCCCGCATCATTCAGTTCTACCCTGAAGCCCGATACGCTGGCATTGATCTTCCACCACTTAAATGGATTATACGTTCCGACCAGTTCCACACCATAGGATGAACCGCTGGCAAGATTAAGGAAGGTAGTGGACGTTACGCCAGAAGCCGGATCAAAAGTGCGGAAACGCTGGATCTGGTCGTTTGTGCGACGATAAAACACAGTGGTGTTAAAGGAGGTGTTGTCCCAGTACTTGATATAGCCAAGTTCATAAGAGTTAATGAATTCAGGCAACAGCTCCGGGTTGCCAGAACGGATGTTGAGTGTGTCGGAGTAGTCGATGAAGGGGTTAAGCGACCAGGCCCGTGGTCTGTTAATGCGACGGCTGTAGCTGAACTGTACCGTGTTGTCACGGCTGAATTCTTTTGTAACAAACAGACTTGGGAACAAGCTAAAATACTGGTTGTCGAACACCCTGTTCTGTGTACGCTGGTCTGATTTGGTGAAGGTCTGCTCTGCCCGCAAACCCGCCTGGAAGCTAATGTCTTTGATCTTATTGCTGTAGTTGCTGTAAAGGGCATGTACCTGCTCATCGTACACAAAGCGATTGGTCACATTGTCGTTCACCAGCCACTGGTTGGTTTCAGGGTCGTAATTAAAGAACTTGTTGTCGTTGTCGAGCAGCTGGAAACTACTACGGTAACCAGCCTCAAAGCGACTGTTTTCGTTGATCGGGTGCACATAATCAGACTGCGTTACGATGCGGCGGGTATTATCATCAGAAGAGACCCGCTGTTGGTTCATACGGTCGACAGGCTGTCCGTTTTCGAGTGTTAACCGCTGCATGATATTATCCACCTCGTCACTGAATCGCTCCGTGTAAATCACGTCGGCAGTCCACTCGCGGCCTTTCTGATCGAAGGTGCGCCGGTAGCCAAGGTTATAATCCATCACACCGTCATCCTCAGTGCCGCGTGTCTCGCGCAGGTTCAGACGCGTCAGGTTCATCTCACCATCCAGGTTGCGGTTCAAGATGCTGTTAAAGCCCCGCTCGTCGCCGGTGCGGTATAGGGCAGATGCCGAGATGGTGTTTTTGGGATTGATGCTATAGTCGGCCCCAAATCGGAAGCTGTGCGAAATATCGGTTCGGCGGTTAGTGCCCAGGTCTTCACGGAAAGTGCCCTCCTCCAGGTTAGTCAGGAAAGAACGGCGCACACCGGGACGATAGCTTCTGCGGAAATCGTAGCCGCCGTTGAAATTCCACTTGTAATGGCGGTAGTTCAGGTTGAGGGAGCTGTTGTAGTTTTCGTAAGTACCCACATTCACGGTAGCAGTGCCATTGAAACCGGGCTTCATATTCTTCTTCAGGATTAGGTTGATCACACCAGATGTGCCTTCCGGGTCATACTTGGATGATGGATTGGTGATCAGCTCCACGCTCTCGATCATACTGGCCGGAATCTGGTCAAGGGTCAGGTTGGACAGAGCCGTACGTTTGCCGTCTACCAGTATGGTCACGTTGGAGCTTCCCCGCAGACTCACATTGCCGTCTAGGTCCACATCCACAGAGGGCACGTTTTGCATGGCATCGGCCACGCTACCGCCTTGCGCCGCTATGTTCTGCTCCATGTTCACAACTTTTTTGTCAAGCTGAAATTCCACCATGGGCCTTTCGGTCACGATCTGCACCTCTTTGAGCTGCGTAGCGCCACCTTTTACAGGTATAGCGCCCAGTCTGATGTTGCTGTCAGTATCAGTTATCCTGATGTTCGGGATAAAGCGGGTCGGGTAGCCTACAGAGGAAATGCGGAGGATGAACTGCCCCTGCGGTACACGGTCGAGCTCGAACTTGCCTTCTATATCGGAAGTGGCGCCGGTTACCAGGCTGGAGTCGCGAGCAGTCAGGAGTACAATGTTGGCGAAGCCCAGCGGAGCTTTAGAGTCGGCATCCTGTACAGTGCCGGATACTTTGCCGCGGGTGCTGGTATTTTGAGTGGGTTGGTCCTGCGCCTGCAGGTCAGGTGGAGCGCTAAGGTATAGAAATGTTAAAAAGAGTAATGGTAAAACGTAGGTTCTCATAATTTTAGATACGGATATGTCAAGAAAGCGCTGAGTTGCTTCAGGGTGGGAAGCGATAGGGTAGTGTAGGAAATTGTGCCGGGGCTGGCCATTCCTTTCCATCTGAGAAGATCACAGTTCGCCCCGGCTTCAACTATTAGCCACAGGTAGGACAGGCGGGAAAGGCAAAGGTTTAATCAGTGAGGCAGATTTCCGGGAGGAAGGAGCAGGATTAGTGCAATTTTTTGGAAGTTTGTTCTTTAATAGACTGGCAGTTAGGTGTTTGTGGGTCTGAAGAATTTTTTAAAATTGTTGTTAAAACTTTATTTGGTTAGGCAAAATAGTAAAACCCTTGCCCTCTGTAGTTTGAGAGGGCAGGGATCGTATATTGGCTACTTTGGCATCACCTTACTCAGGAAATCCCATACCACCACACCTGTGGCGACTGAGATGTTGAGTGAGTGCTTAGTACCAAACTGCGGTATTTCGAGCACAAAGTCAGAATGGTTGATGACTTCCTGTTCCACGCCAAATACTTCGTTACCAAGCACCAGAGCATAATGTTGATGTGGTTCAGGTATAAACTCGTTCAGTTTCATGCTGTTCTCCGCTTGCTCCACAGAGCCAACCTTATACCCCTGGGCTTTTAGTTGCTTCACCAGCTCCAATGTATCCGGCACATGCTCCCACTCCACGGATTCAGTAGCGCCGAGGGCCGTTTTCTCGATGTCGCGGTGGGGCGGCGTGCCGGTAATACCACAGAGGTATACCTTCTCGACCATAAAAGAGTCAGCGGTACGGAAAACAGAGCCCACATTATTGAGGCTGCGCACATTGTCGAGCACCAAGACTAACGGTATTTTTTTCTTATTTTTGAATTCTTCAACCGAGTCGCGGTTGAGGTCGTCCATGGAAAGTTTGCGCATTTTTTAAGGACTCAAGATATCAGACACAGGACGCAGGAATTCTGCGCAGGTATAGCATTTGCCATGCTTCGGTGCAAAGGTCCGGCGGTTAGGGGAGAAATCAAATAGGGATCAGGATTTACCCACCCCTGCCCCCCCCCTCAATAGGGGATTCCTTGACACTGCTTAGCATTGTAATAACTGTTACACATCGCTGGCGGGTATGGCAAGACTAACTCGCACGCTGGCTATGAAACGAGCAGCAGTGCCATGTGCGTTTTTCGGCGCTCCACTGTTTGAGCGTTCAGCGAGTTTGGAGCGTCTTGATTTTTTTTGCTTACTTTTTTCATCAAGGAAAAAAGTAGGGCCCGCCTGGCTAAGGCAAAAGCCAGCTATGCAATAGCACAGTAGCTATACCTGCTAAATTGCAAACGATGCAGCGACAACTGTTGCTATACCATACACTGGGCCAGAGGCCCCACCATAGTAGACACGAGCGAGGACGCTCGCGCCATTACATAATAAGATTAACCGGGAAGATGCTTCCCATCAAAGATATACAGGTATGAAAGGAGGAGACAACGGCACAGTAACCCCACTGATGAAACAATACAACGCCATTAAGGCGAAGCATCCGGGCGCGCTGCTGCTATTCAGGGTAGGGGACTTTTACGAAACCTTCGGCGAGGACGCTGTGAGGGCAAGCAAGATATTGGATATCGTGCTCACCAAACGCGGTGCCGGCTCAAGCTCTGAGACGGCGCTGGCCGGCTTCCCGCACCACTCCCTCGACACCTACCTGCCCAAACTGGTGCGTGCCGGCGAACGCGTTGCCATTTGCGACCAATTGGAGGACCCGAAATCGGTAAAAGGTATTGTGAAGCGCGGTGTGACCGAGCTGGTAACACCCGGCGTTTCCTTCAATGACCAGGTGCTCGAAAAGCGCAGCAACAATTACTTAGCGGCTGTGCATTTTGGTAAGACCGAGGCTGGTGTTTCTTTTCTGGATATCTCGACCGGCGAATTTATCACGGCGCAGGGCGACAAGAACTATGTGGGGAAATTGCTGCAGAGTCTGGCCCCGGCGGAGGTGCTTTTCTGCAAGCGCGAAAAGGAAACCTTCTTTCAGAGCTACGGCCCCGACTTTAGATATTATGCCCTCGAGGAGTGGGTGTTCAGCTACGATTTTGCTTACGAGTCCTTGACGCGACATTTTAGTACGACTTCACTCAAAGGCTTCGGTATAGAAGGTATGCAGGAGGCGATTACGTCGGCAGGTGCTATCCTGCATTACCTATCCGAAACACATCACAACGAAATCAGCCACATCGCTACTATTTCCCGCCTAGAGGAAGACAAGTATGTATGGCTTGACCGCTTCACGGTGCGCAACCTCGAGCTGGTTTACCCGCAGAATCAGGACGGCGTTCCATTGATCCAGATCCTCGACCAGACCACGACGCCGATGGGTGCCCGCTTGCTCAAAAAATGGGTGGTGCTGCCGCTGAAGGACGTAGTTCAGATCAAGCGCCGCCTCGACACGGTAGAGGCCTTGACCCAGCACAATGAGTTGCTCGACGAGCTATACCTGCACCTGAAGCAAATCAACGACCTCGAGCGACTCATCTCCAAGGTAGCCGTGCGCCGCGTGAACCCACGGGAGCTCATGCAATTGGCGAAAGCTTTGGACGCGATTCAGCCGATCAAGAAAATGCTGGCTGCCAGCGGTATACCTGCGCTTGTAAAACTAGCAGATCAACTGGCACCGTGCGATGGCCTGCGTGAAGAGATTAAGAATGTGCTCAAGCCCGATGCGCCGATGCTCACCAATCAGGGGAACATGATCAACGATGGCGTGAACGAGGAACTGGACGAACTGCGCAAAATAGCCTTCTCAGGGAAAGACTATCTGGCTCAGCTGCAACAGAGAGAGGTGAAGAACACAGGCATCAGCTCGCTCAAAATCGCCTATAACAAGGTATTTGGCTACTATCTGGAGGTGACGCACGCGCACAAAGACAAGGTGCCGGCCAGCTGGATCCGCAAGCAGACGCTGGTGAACGCCGAGCGCTACATCACCGAGGAACTCAAAACCTACGAAGAGAAAATTCTCAACGCAGAGGAGCGTATCTATACCATCGAGTTTGGCTTGTTCAACGAGCTAGTGCTGCAGGCCATGGACTATGTTGGGCAGATTCAACAAAACGCCAAAGTGATTGCCGTGATCGACTGCTTGAGCGCCTTTGCAGGTATAGCTGTTGCCGGAAACTATGTAAAGCCCGAAGTAAGCGACAGTCATGTGCTCGACATCAAAAAAGGACGCCACCCGGTAATAGAAAAGCAATTACCGCTAGGGGAGGAGTACGTGCCAAATGACATCTACCTCGATAACGAAGAGCAGCAGGTTATTATCATCACGGGTCCGAACATGGCAGGTAAGAGTGCCCTGTTACGCCAGACGGCCCTGATTGTGCTGATGGCCCAGATTGGCTGTTTTGTGCCGGCCGAGGCAGCCAGTATCGGCATCATCGACAAGATCTTTACCCGTGTGGGCGCTTCGGATAACCTCTCGAAGGGTGAATCGACCTTTATGGTGGAGATGACCGAGACGGCAAGCATTCTGAATAACCTCTCGGACCGCAGCTTGGTGCTGATGGACGAGATTGGGCGCGGCACAAGCACCTACGATGGCATTTCGATTGCTTGGGCCATTGTAGAGCACCTGCACAACCACCCGAAGTTCCGGGCCAAGACACTTTTTGCGACACACTACCACGAACTAAACCAATTGGCCGAGGACTTCACGCGCGTGAAGAACTTCAATGTGTCGGTGAAAGAGGCGGGAGGTAAGATCCTCTTCATGCGCAAACTGGTGGAAGGAGGCAGCGAGCACAGCTTTGGTATACATGTGGCCCAGATGGCCGGTATGCCGAACAGCGTGGTACTGCGTGCCGACGAGATCATGCACCACCTTGAGAAAGAAAAAGTATCAGAGCACGCGCCGAAGCAGCGGATGAAGTCAGCTCCTAAAAACAACTACCAACTCAGCATGTTTGAGCTGCAGGACCCGCAACTGCAGCGTGTGAAAGAGCTGATGGAGCAGCTCGATATTAACACGATCACGCCTGTAGAGGCTCTTTTGAAACTCAATGAGCTCAAATTGTTGTTAAAAGATAAAGGCGAAGTGGTACGCTAACAGGTATAGCCGGGCAGTGGCTAAAGATTTTTAGAAAATTTTCTCGCTGAAAATCAGCACAAAAAGGAAAAGTGATAGAAAATTTTATTGCTGCCTCTTGACTTCTGAAATTTTGTCTATATCTTTGTATCACTAAATCGCTAAGGGGTTTAGGGAATGACTAAAAGCGGGAGTAGCTCAGTTGGTAGAGCGCGACCTTGCCAAGGTCGAGGTCGCGAGTTCGAACCTCGTCTCCCGCTCAAAAGGCAAATTGATAAAGACGTTGTGATAAGCAACGTCTTTGTTTTTTAAAGTCACCCCTCCGAATAACGTTTCGGAAGGCGCCGGGATGGTGGAACTGGTAGACACGCAAGACTTAAAATCTTGTGAGCGCAAGCTCGTGCGGGTTCGATTCCCGCTCCTGGTACAAACAAATCTTGTTAGCTGTAGCTATCACAACAAAGCCCATTCAAATAGTATTTGAGTGGGCTTTGTCGTTTCAGGGTTTCACTAGCATCCCCCTCCCCGGATACGTTGTAGTCTCTTACATTTACTAGCACAACTTTGCATAAATGGGTAAAGCCTGTTAAGTAGTTATGCAGCGTGGAGTACGCAGGTAGAAAAGCTCTATCAGAAGTTTAAAACAATATGTAGTTTAGCTTGTTCCGAGCAATAGAAGAATAGCTTTTCAGTATAAATAGCACTATGATTTAAAGTAATAGAGCACACAGTTTAACTCTATTGCTTACCTTCGTAGATATAAGTCAATTTTAAGTAATTATTGTCCTGTACAGTGCACAAAGAGGTTAAAAATATATTTGGACGAGTGTTCTACAGGATAGAATACAATGAGTTGACCAATGTGGTAACAGCTACATGGTATGGCACTGCGACACAGCAGGACCTGAAAAATGCCGTTGTAGCGGGTTTAGGGCTACATGAGAGCACACATTGCGCTTATAGGCTAAACGACAACACAGATTTTTCGAGTCCATGGGCCGACTCTGTCGCTTGGATAACAAAAGAATGGTTGCCACGTGCCTATGCAGCAGGTATACGCTACTTAGCCCATGTGGCGCGTCCAGGTTCTTTTGGTGAACTAGCAGGCGAAACGATCCTTCAAGGTAAGATTGGCTCTCAAATAGAAGTTGCCCTTTTTACAGATAAAGCTAAAGCACTAGGTTGGTTGCTCGATAAGCAGCAGGAGCAAAAGTCTATTCTAAAGGTCCGTTCGTAACGAAGAGGAATAAATCAGCCTAAACTTTTAATGTTGTTTGCGATGGAAGTTCGGTAACAGCAGCTAGCATAAGTATAAGAGTCCTTGTAACAATAGTTGCGAGGACTTTTTTTGTATAGAGAAGTCTTATTTTTGCATACCTAAAGAAACACTTCCGTACAGGTTAAATCAGAAATTTGTCAGCAGTTAATAATACAAGTTATGAGCGCAGCACCCAGCGACTTCTTTTACACAGTGCGTACAGCTCCAGAAATAAAATCGGAGTTGCTGCCGCGTGTTTTTGAAGTATGGTCAACGGCCATGCTGCAGCAAACGAAAACGGCTGACCTTCCGCTGTGCTATATTGATTTGCAGTCTGTGCTGGACAGTAACCAACCAATGCCCGCTGTGCTGCAACTGCTGCGGCAGGTATACAAAAGCACTGGCTCCCGAACTGATCTGAATAGAGGCACTAAGACTACCTTTTATGATGCTGAACTGCCTGCATTAGCCGAACTGAGGGAGAAGGTAGGGCAACTGCCTTTTTACCAGGACTTAGTGCATTCCCCTGCCATACTGCCTGAAGTGGATAGTGAAGTGCTGCCGGAGCAAATCCTGGAGGTAACCCAGCCTACTCTCGCCTTTCTGAATCCGATTGTGGAAGGTATGTCGCAGCAGGTGTTGTTGCGTGCTGCTGAAGCTGCCGGGCCAGATGTAATGATGCTGTTCGACCCAAAGTTACTGGATAGTGGCGTCAAAAAAGCCAAATCCGATAGTGTGTGGCACCAACTCTTAGGGGAGAAACTAGAGAAGATAAAGGCTTTCTACAAGCAGAACAGAAATGCTGACAGGAGGGAAGAGTACTTACTCAATAGCTTTGAAGAAATCTTCCGGAACAAGGGCGCTTTCACTCTGCGCTTCCGAATCAATCTGCCAGAAAAAAAGCAAACGAATTTTTACATGTTGCTGGTTGTAAAGTCGGTACAGGCTTACATAGGTATAAAAGAGCTGCTAACAAGGTATAGCGACTATCAGGAAGACGGCGTGCCACTATTTGGGGCTAACCTACAGCATCAACAGATGTCTCTGTTTCAGGAGCATTACAAGTACTCCATCGCTAACTTAGTGCAAGACCTTTCTCGACGGGCAACAGATTATAGTAACCGCACAGTGCAGCAGGTACACGAAATGCACAGCATCGGTACCCATTACATTCTCGAGAACTACAAGGAGGCTTATGAGCAGCTACTGAGGCAGGGGAAAGTGCGTTTTATAAATCCCAAGACCGGGCAGGTTATTAGCAAGCCGACTTATACTTCTAAGATCAGGTATAGCGCCTGAAGTATTATTGAGCAGATAAGACAAAGCTATACCTGCTACCAGCGCTCAGCCAGCCCATACCTGTACTTGCGGGTCACAGTAGCTCTAGTCAGGCCTGAAGTATACTAAGCTGGTTGTTCCGCGGTGACTGGATCTATCATGGCATGTACTCTTTTTACAGAGTTTGCCGGGAAGCCACCTTGCTTTGCGTGTTCCCGCACCATTTCTTCGTTTGGCGCATTGTAAATACAATAGATCTTGTCATCCGTCACATAACTGTGTACCCACTGTATTTTGGGGCCCATATTATCCAGGACACCGCAGGAGGTCTGTGAAATGGACTGTAACTGCTCCTGCGTTAGATTACCAGCGCCCGGAACTTCTCTTTCAATTACATACTTAGGCATTTTGTTCTGTTTTAAAGTTGGCTTTAACTTGTCTCTAGCTGCAGTAACTGGTATGCGAGGGGACTACTACATGTTAACGTTATATGCTTTTAGTAAGCTATTTCAGCCGACAGCAATTTAGTGAACAGCCTTTTTCCAAGGACCAAAGTATTAGGGGTAGAAGTGCTTCGGGAGTATGCCTTGTTTTTCGAAAGTGTACTGTCCTTCTGGTTAAATAGTTGGATAAAACAGGAAGCCCGTGCAGAAGGTTTGCTTCTGCACGGGCTTGTAAATTTTGATCTAAAAAAGAAAGCTATACCTTATCGCACCAACTCCCTGTTTCTGTTTGCGTCAATAGCCAGCAGGATAAAGAGCAGGATGGTAAACGACCACAAAGATGAACCTCCGTAGCTGAAGAACGGTAGCGGTATACCTACTACTGGCGCCAGACCGATGGTCATGCCCACGTTGATGACAAAGTGGAAGAAGATGACTGATACCACGCAATAGCCATAGGTGCGGCCAAAGACGGACTTCTGCCGCTCGGCAATGTACACGATTCGCATCATGAGCAGCAGAAAAAGCGCTATCAGGATGGTGCTTCCCACCCAGCCATGCTCTTCACCAATAGTGCAGAAGATAAAGTCAGTACTCTGCTCGGGTACGAAGTCAAATTTGGTCTGCGTACCCTCCAGAAAGCCCTTGCCCCAGAAACCGCCAGAGCCGATTGCGATCTTGGATTGTGTCACGTTCCAGCCATAGCCCAATGGGTCAGCCTCCGGGTTGATCAGCGCTTTGATACGGTTTTGCTGGTGTGGCTGCAGTACGTCATTTACGAAATAGTCTACGCTGAAAACCATACCTATCACCAGCACAAAAAGCGCGATCATAGTTTTGAAGCGGCGCATCAGACGATAATCCAGGAACATAGCCAGACCCATGAGCGCGGCAATGCCAATTAGCAAGTACAGCTTAGGCACAAGCAGCGTAAGGATAAAAATAGCTGCAGCTGAGCCGCCAATAATAAGAATCAGCGGCGACATGCCTTCGCGGAAGAAAGCTAATATAAAAGCGCCGAACACCAGGGCGGAGCCTGTTTCGTTTTGCAGGATGATGATAACCGCTGGCAGAAAAGTGATGGCCGCCAGTATCATCTGGTCTTTCATCTTCTGCTGACGCAAACTCACTTGACTCAGATATTTTGAAATGGCCAGGGCCGTTGCAAACTTAGCTAGCTCGGCAGGTTGCAGGCGAAAACCGCCTCCCAAATCTAGCCAGGAGCGTGAACCTGCTACAGGGTTGGCTACTGCCAGCGTAAAGAGCAGCAGGAGTATAATGCCGCCATAAATGGGAAAAGCCAGGTGCTCGTATACCTTATAATCGACTACGAGCAGCACAATCATCAGAATCACACCAGTGGCAATAAACGTTAGCTGCCTACCCGAATTGATGTCGAAGCTGAAGATGTTCACTACGTTGTCGGGGCTGTATACCACAGCATAGATATTCATCCAGCCTAGCGCAACCAGTACAAAGTAAATCAGCACGGTGAACCAGTCCAGGTTGCCAAACACGCTGGTTGTCTGGCGACGGCTGCTAGGCTGCACCACTCTCTCCTTAAGTAATCCCTGTCCTCCTGTTGGCATAGCTTACTTCGATTTAATGTTCAAGTACTCACGGCTCAACACCCACTTCTCCTGCTCCTTGATCGTTACAGTGTCCGTCAGGTACTTCTCGATCATCAGGCCCGCAATCGGCGCCGCCGACTGGCCTCCCCATTTACCGTGCTCCACATATACAGCAATCGCAATCTTGGGGTCTTCCATAGGGGCAAAGGCCACAAACACAGCGTGGTCAGGACCTTGCGGGTTCTGAGCTGTACCTGTCTTGCCGCACACCGTTATACCTACTTTAGAAAGGTTGGCGCGACGGGCCGTACCGGCACGCACTACTTCGGCCATACCTTCTATGATCGGGTCAAAGTGTTGAGGCTTTACGGAAGTATAGTGACGCTCGTAGTTCTCCGCCAAAGGCTTGCCGTCCTCGCCAATCGAGCGGATCAGGTGCGGGGTCACGTAGTAGCCCTTGTTAGCAACAATGGCCATAAAGTTAGCCATCTGCAGCGGCGTTACACCCAGTTCGCCTTGGCCGATGCTGAGCGAGTAAATGGTAGAGTACTTCCAGCGGTTCTTGCCATACACACGGTCATATAGATCGGTGGAGGCAATGATACCTGACTTTTCGCCCGGTATGTCAATGCCCAGTTTCTTGCCAAAGCCAAAGGTGAGCACGTGCTCGCGCCAGTCCTTCAGTCCAAGAGAAGTATCGGTAAAGGTATTTTTGGACTTGCCCTGGTTAATCAGCGCCTTGTAAGCCTGGAAAAACCACGGGTTGCAGGAGTGCTGCACGGCACCACGCAAATCGAGTGGCGATGGGTGCGGGTGGCAGTTCACAAGCGATTTATTGCAGGCGTATGTTGTGTTAGGGTTTATCACGCCGTCTTCCAGTGCAATAAGGGCCTGCGTAAGTTTAAAGATAGAGCCCGGCGGGTTACGATCAGCCATGATCGGTCGGTTGAACATGGTCTTGTCCGGATCCTGCAGCAATGTCATGTAATTCTTGCCGTAGTCTTTGCCGGTAAACAGGTTCGGGTCGTAGAATGGGGCCGAAATATAAGCTAATATTTCGCCGGTCTTCGGCTCAATGGCCACGATGCTGCCTTTCGCACCGTTCATCAGGTGCTCGCCGTAAGCCTGCAGGTCCAGGTCAATGGTGCTCACCATGTTCTGGCCAGCCACCGAGAGGGTATCGTAAGCACCGTCTTTGAATGATCCTTTGTCGATGCCGCGCACGTTCACCATTTTGTACTTGACGCCCCGTTTACCCATCAGGTACTTTTCGTAGGCCATTTCTATACCTGCTTTGCCGATGTAGTCGCCGGGGCGGTAGCCTGCGTAAGTGCTGTCTTCGAGCTGTTTGGGGCTGATTTCGGCAATATAGCCCAGTGCGTGTCCCAGGCTTTGGTGTGGATAGCCGCGGGCCGTACGGGCGTTGATGTAAAATCCGGGGAAGTCGATCAGGTTGTCCTGAATATGCGCAAAGTCTTCCGTGCTCAGCATTTGCTGGAAAATAGAAGGCTTCACCCAGGAGTAGACACGGGCTTTCTTGAAACGCTCACGGGCATCCTCCATCGTGATGTCGAGCATGCTAGCCAGGCGCAGTGTATCAATGTTGCGGGCCTCCTTGGGCACGATCATCAGGTCATACACGGGCGTGTTCTGCACCAGCAGGTCACCGTTACGATCGTAGATTAGTCCCCGGAAAGGATATTGGATAACCGTCTTGATGGCGTTTGTCTCGGCAGCCTGCTTGTAGCTGCTGTCCACCACCTGGATATAAAACAGGCGCAGCGCGTAGACGATGCCTACTGCCAGGAATATCGCTTGTATGACGTACTTTCTGTTTTCGAGATAATTCATCTATTCGCTCTCTTAAGGGAGAAGAACAGTAATTGTAGGATCACCATGACCACACCTGTAAACAACACGCTCAGTAAAATTTTAGGCACTGCGGCTGATAATCCCTCCAGGCTGAAAATTTCCAGCAGGAATACGGCCGTGTGATGCGCCAGAATCAGAGTAAGTGCATAAGCCAGAAACCAGCGCCAGCCCATCACATGTATGTTCACTGAATCATTGGTATCGTAACCATCCCGGGGCGTGAGAAGGTTCAATATCATGGGTCTTAAATAGGCCAGCAGCACGCTGGCCGCCGCGTGTATGCCCATGGTATCGTAAAAAATATCCACCGCAAAACCGGCTATAAAGCCCAGGAAGAGCAGCAGCACACGGTTCATGTTGATGGGCAGGAACAGCAGGAAAGCAATGTAAATAAAGCTGAAGCCGGTACCGAAGAGTACCAGGCTGTCCATCAGCAGTATTTGCAAAGCCACAAACACGACAAACTGCACGATATGTCTTATACCTAAGCTGCTATTCATGGGTTAGTATACCTGCTTCGTGTTCTAATGAATCCTGTTCCGGCCAGCGTGGGTTTTCGACCACATACACATAGGATAGCTGTGCAAAGTCAACGGCCAGCTTTAGCCGGATAGTATAAAAGCTCTTGTCAAGCTCGCGTTCCACCTCACTGATCGTGCCCACCATGATGCCTTCCGGGAAAACGGTGTTATAGCCACTAGTCACCACGGTATCTCCTATTTCCGGCTTGATGTGCAGCGGGATATAGTCGAGCAGGGCAGTACGGTAATCGCCCCCCGTCCATTTAATCGTGCCGAAGGTGTTATTCTTCTTAATCTTGGCCGAAATCAGCATTTGCGAGTGCAGCAGCGACGTAACTGTCGCATAGTGCCGCGAAACCGTTTTCACACGACCCACGGCGCCGTTCGGGGAAATAACGCCCATACCCGGCTTCACTCCATCCAGACTGCCTGCAGCGAGTGTCAGGTAGTTGTTGGTGCGGCGCACCGAGTTGTTGATCACCCGTCCGGCATGCAAAATAAAGGGCTCCGACTTGGAAGAGTCGGAAACGGCGTAGTAAGTTGTGTCGAGCTGGTCGGTGCTATCTGCATCGGCCTCCTGCCTGTAGTACATCAGCTGCTGGCGCAGGACGGCATTCTCCTGGGCTAGCGTGCTGTTAACAGACGCCAGCCTGAAGTAATCGGTTACACCGCTCTGAAACTCCAGCACACGCCCTACATAGGTGTTGGCGGAGTTGAACATGGCAGCTCCCTGGTACGTGTTGTAGCGCACGATCAGGAAAATACAGAGTGCCTCCAGCAGCACGAATATAAGGAACGCACGGAACCGGTAAATAAATGCTAATAGATTCCGCATGCGCTACTCTTAGGTCAGCAGGACGTTCTTGAAGCCTTCTAAGTTTTTGATAGCCGCACCCGTGCCGCGCACCACCGCTCTAAGCGGGTCTTCGGCAATATGGATCGGCAGTTTGGTTTTGGCAGCCAGTCGCTTGTCAAAGCCACGCAGCAAGGCACCACCGCCTGTCAGGTGGATACCGTTGTCGTAGATGTCGGCAGACAGTTCCGGTGGCGCAATTTCCAGCGCCTTCAGTACCGCTTCCTCGATCTTAGACACGGACTTATCCAGCGCAATGGCGATCTCCTGGTAAGTTACCTTGATCACCTTCGGTATACCTGTCATCAGGTCACGGCCACGTATCTCGTAGTCAGCCGGTGGGTTCTCCAGCTCCGTCAGGGCAGAGCCTACTTCTATTTTGATTTTCTCGGCAGAACGCTCACCGATCAGCAGGTTGTGCTGGCGGCGCATGTAGTCCAGAATGTCTTTGGTGAACACGTCGCCTGCGATGCGGATAGACTGGTCGCACACGATACCGGAAAGGGCTACTACAGCGATCTCCGTCGTACCACCCCCGATGTCCACGATCATAGAGCCAATCGGTTGCTCCACGTCAATGCCTATACCTATAGCGGCAGCCATTGGCTCCTGAATCATCCATACCTCTTTAGCTCCGGCGTGCTGCGCGGAGTCACGTACGGCACGTTTCTCCACCTCGGTTATACCTGAAGGAATGCAGATTACCATACGGTGAGAAGGCTGGAACAAGCGACGACCCGTGTCAATCATCTTGATCATACCGCGGATCATCTCCTCAGCGGCGTGGAAGTCGGCAATTACGCCATCTTTCAGCGGACGAATAGTCTTGATGTTTTCGTGGGTTTTTTCGTGCATTTGCATGGCGTTGCGGCCAATGGCAAGTACACGACCCGTGGTGCGGTCCACGGCGATGATGGACGGCTCGTCCACCACAATCTTATCGTTATGAATAATCAGGGTATTGGCGGTACCCAGGTCAATGGCTATATCGCTGGTAAGAAAGTTAAATAGTCCCATTCTTAGTTTGTAAAGGCGTGCGGCTGCCTGTTATATGTTTAATATACAATATTTCCAATCAAAAACTAGCCGCAAAATTAGTGATTTTCAGCGGAATTAATAATGCTGAGGCGGAAGAGGTAAAAGTTTTCAATTTTTTTCTTGCCCTCGTTCCATACAATTCTCTTTGATGACCTACATAACGTAGGTATGGGTATAAAATTGGATGACGCACTAAGTAAAAAGCCTCACCCTAGGGATGAGGCTCTTGAGGTTGCGAATGCTATACCTGCTTAGTGCTTGAAATGGCGCACGCCCGTCATGACCATCGCCATGTTGTGGGCGTCGCAGTAGTCAATCGAGTCTTGGTCTTTGATAGAGCCGCCTGGCTGCACGACTGCTTTTATACCTGCCTGGTCGGCAATCTCCACACAATCCGGGAAAGGGAAGAAGGCGTCTGAAGCCATCACTGTTTTGCTAAGGTCAAAGCCAAAGCCTTTGGCCTTCTCGATGGCCTGGCGCAGAGCATCCACACGCGAAGTCTGGCCCACTCCGCTCGAAATCATCATTTTGTCGGTAGCAAATACAATGGTGTTGGACTTGGTGTGCTTGCAAACCTTGGCTGCAAACACTAAAGCCTTTTTCTCTTCAGCTGATGGCTCACGCTTGGTAACTGTTTTAAAATCGGCTTCTGTTTCAGTTTTCAGGTCTTTGTCTTGTTCGATTACCCCGTTCAAGAGTGTCTTGAACTGCTTGGCTGGCAGCTCTACTGGCTTCTGCTTCAGAAGAATGCGGTTTTTCTTGGTGCGCAGCAAGTCCAATGCCGCTGTGTCGAAATCAGGGGCAATCAGCACTTCGAAAAACAGTTTGTTCAACTCCTCGGCTGCACCCATGTCGATGGTGCGGTTGACGATGATCACGCCACCAAAGGCTGAAACCGGGTCTGTAGAAAGGGCAGAAAGGTAGGCCTCTTTGATCGTTTCGCCTGTTGCGCAACCGCAGGCGTTGGTATGTTTCAGAATAGCCACAGCGGGCTCCTCAAACTCAGCACCCAGTGCCACAGCCGCGTCTACATCCACGAGGTTGTTGTAAGAAAGCTGCTTACCGTTCAGCTGCTCAAACAGGTCTTCGAGCTTGCCATAGAAAGTTCCTTGCTGATGCGGATTCTCACCATAGCGTAGTGGTGTAGCCTCACGCACACTCTGCTTGAACACGTTGATATCCTGCTCCTTGCTCAGATAGTTGAAGATATGCGTGTCGTAGTTGGATGAAATGTCAAAGGCCTTGGCTGCGAAACGCTTGCGGTCTGCCAGCTCTGTCGCGCCATCTTTTTCTTTCAGCAAGTCCACCACTTCGTCGTACTGCTCGCGCGAGGATACGATCAGCACATCTTGGAAGTTCTTGGCTGCCGCTCTGATCAAAGAAATGCCGCCAATGTCAATCTTCTCAATCACGTCCGCCTCAGAGGCGCCTGACGCCACGGTCTCCTCGAATGGGTATAGGTCTACCACCACCAGGTCAATTGGCGGAATCTCGTACTGCTCACGCTCAGCCAGATCGCTCTCGTTGGCACGGCGGTGCAGAATGCCACCGAACACTTTCGGATGCAAGGTCTTTACACGACCACCGAAAATGGATGGATAGGCCGTCAGGTCCTCTACGGCTACCACGTCAGCTCCTTGCTCTTCTAAGAAGGCTTGTGTGCCACCTGTAGAGTAGATGGTGACGTTGTGCTGCTTCAGGAGCTCTACCAATGGCTCCAAGCGGTCCTTGTAGTACACTGAGATAAGTGCGGATTTGATTTTGACAGATTGCATGGCTTTTATGGGCTAATGGGTTAATATCTTAATGGGCTAATGCGATAATGTGTTAATCGTGTTTTGTGTTAAGCTTCAGGTATAGCGGTTTCGGTAACTGTACCTGCTCTTAACCTACTCTTTTATTCAAGGTATAGCTGGCTTGCTAGCTCTTGGCTGTTTGCAACACCAGTTTTTCCACGACCTCGGGCAAGTACTTGTGCTCCAGTTGCAATACGCGGGCAGCGAGGTCCTCTGGGGTATCTTCAGGGTACACAGGGCATCGCTCCTGCAGTACAAACTCGCCTTTGTCATACTCTTCGTTCACGCGGTGGATGGTTATACCTGATTCCTTATCGCCCGCCGTAACAACGGCCGTGTGTACATTGAGTCCGTGCATGCCTTTGCCACCGTACTGCGGCAACAGGGCAGGGTGGATGTTGATGATGCGATCCGGGAAGGCCTGCAGGAAGTTCTGCGGCACCAGCCACAGGAAACCGGCCAGCACAATCAGGTCAGGCTGGAATGCTTGTACCTGTTCCAGTACTTTGCTGGAGTTGTAAAACTCGTCGCGGGAAAATAAAAAAGCCGGGACGTGGAAGGTCTCGGCTCGTTTGAGGGCATACGCTTTCGGGTTGTTGGCGAACAAAGCGGCCACACGAATCTCTGGGTGGTGCTCGAAGTACTCCATCAGGCGCTGTGCATTGCTGCCCGAACCCGAAGCAAAAATGACTATATTTTTTTTAGCTGCTCGTTCCAAAGTAAGGCTTTGTAATGAAGCTGCAAATATAGCGGGTTTGGGTATACAAGCCAGCAAAAGAACGCAGAAAAGGTATGGCTTTTATCGCTTAAGCACACGTTCGTATAGCTCAATCCACTCCTGCGGGGTCATCTTCGAAGCCAGTTCACCTATCAGCTCCAACGGCACATGCTCAGGTTTTTTGAAACGGATACAGCTTTTGCCCATGTCGAGTTTGAATTTGCTGTGCCTGGGGTGCTCTTCTTTAAACCAGCTCAGCAAAGCTTCATCGGCATAGATACCCATATGGTAAACTGCGATGTGGTTCTTCTGCGAAGCGATGCCCATAAAAGGAAGCGGCTGTTTTGGATCACAATGGTAGCCGGATGGATATAGCGTATGCGGCACCACGTATCCCAACATGCCATAGCCCATCATTTCCTCAAAACCAGCGGGTATATTTTCCGCGATAACATTCCGCAAATCATACATGATTTGTTTTCTGTCTTCAGAAAGTTCGGCCAGGTATAGCTCGGGTGTTGGAGCAGTAGATTGCATGGGTATAAATAAGGTCAGATTTTCAATAACAACCAATTTTCCGGGTTTGTATCTTCAGCATTGGATGGGTATTTTATGGTTTGCACCTCCTCGGCCATAAGTGAAACATCAAGCATGATCTTCCAGGGACCTTTGCCAAATGCCGACCTGCGGATTTGGTATTCCCAGCCTTCGTCCTGCAACTGCACCACTTTCCAGCGGCCGTCTTCCTGCATATCGTCGGGGCGGTAGTAGTTGGCGTGCCACTTGCCCTGGTTTGTCCACCATTCCTTCCAAGGACCCCATTCGCCGTTCATTAGTTTTCGCTCACCCAGTTTGCGGGAGGCATGCAGATTTACAATACTCTCAGGTCCATCTGCCAGGTATAGCTCCATCCAACCACTGCGGTAGTTTTGCACAGGCGCCTGTACACCAATGTACACGTAGTCTGCCGACTGCTTCAGGTATAGCGTTATATCCTCCTGTACTTTGAGCATCTTGGCATCAGTCCACTCGCCAGCGCTGAATCGGCCGTCAACCATGACAGGCTTTCCCTTAGGTATAGCAACCTGATCAGGAGCGTGCCTGGAACCTATGCTTGCAAGAAGCAGCAACCAAGGCAAAATGAATGATTTGATCATAGTCTTATGGGGAGGTTACATATTCAAAGAAATAGAATATAGTATAAATATACTAATAACCATATAGTTGCGAAATAACCTTTATTACGATGCTATACCTTAAGCTTTGCCTTTAATGACCAGGTAAACCGAAACTCCGCTACTTTGTCACCTGACTCGTCAGTGCCAATGCTGGTGGCCACTACCGTTACACCGGCGCCTGTGACCTTTGTCTGGTCTGCCGCCGCCTTTATACTTAGTCCGTCCTCACAGGTGAACGTGATTTTTCCTACTGCCTTTTTCGAGAAGTCTCCTTCCATGTGCACCACCAGCATCGATACCCCCGGATCTGACTTGTAAGTTTGCGCCATGCATAGCAAGCCTGTAGAAAGCTCGGCTGCCATGCTCAGGCTGGCGAAATAGATGGAGCCGAAAGGGTTTTTATTGAGGTATTTATAGGGAATTGTCACTTCAGCACGTTCTTCTGAGATAGAGCGTACACGTAAGTCAGCCATGTAGGCCATGGGTAGCTTGGCTAGCATGAACAGCCGTAGCTTATTGGGGGAGGTAGCTAATTTGCGGAATTGGTCAGCAGTGGATGGGGCGGTTTCGGCCATAACAAAGGGTTATTTAAAGGTTTTGCATACGCGTTTAGAGCCATCAGGTATGGTAGCTATGCGCTTACCAGTTGTTCTTTGGGTTGCAGCACGCATTTATCGCACACACCTTGCACGCAAAACCGAAATTCCTCAACCTGGTACCCCTCTGGCATCCGAAGTGTAGGTACGTATACCTCGTTCAGACAGTAAGTATGCCCGCAAGCAGTACAACTGAAGTGGATATGGTCATGCTGGTGCCGGTGCTTGTTGCAGGCCTGCTGGCAGAGTGCATAGCGCGTAATGCCATCGGTGCTGGGTATGCTGTGCAGCAGTCCATGCTCCTTAAATGAGTGCAGGGTGCGGTACAGCGTTACCCGGTCAAACTGCGGGCCGAGCTGCTGCTCAATGGCGGCATGGGCCAGTGCATGGCGATGCTCAAGAAACAATTGAAGCACCTCTATACGGCACTTCGTCTTGCGAAGCCCATAGGCCTCGAGTAATTGGTGAAGTTTGTTCATAAGATAGGGTAGGTTCGGGTACAGGTATTCGCTGCGCAGACAAACGAACTATGTAAATAACAAAAAGCAGATCTAAAACGCAAGGCCTAAGCGGCTGGCAGTCTGTTGCTTCAGGAGAAAGTCCAGGTATGCCTGGAAGGGGGACAGGTCTAATTGATCAAAAGCATGGACAGGATGCCGGTTAGCATAATGAACTTGCCCAGGTTGCTCAGGAATGTGAAGTCACGCTTGCGGTCGGCCCGTACCAGCTTCACCGTCATCCAGATACTTGGAAGGAGCACAAGCAGCAGCATGTATACATCAAAGCCTATACCTGTGACGGGGTGGAAGATAACCAGAAGCAGGAAAGCTTGGAAAAGCGCGATGATTGGGTATAGCGCATATTTGGCCCGTCGTATACCCAGCACAATTGGTAGTGTTCGGCAGTCAAAAGAAGCATCGCCCCGCACATCCTCCATGTCTTTTATGATTTCCCGGATAAGTGAGATCATAAAAGCAAACACTGCATAGCTAATCGTGATGTTGTTGAGTTTACCTGCATACACTGCTACCAGCAGGAGCATGGAGGCCCCTAGAAGCGCAACGACAACATTGCCCACAAGCGGCATTTTTTTGAAGCGGGCCGAATAGCCCCAAAGTAGCAGGACAGCCCCCAGGTTGATAAGACCTACCGGAATCGAGAGCCAGAACCCGAGTGCTATCCCTATAAATGAAAGCACCATGTGTGTGAACATGGCAGGGCGCCGCCGTATGCTCTTCCCGACTACCACACGATCTGGCTTATTGATGGCGTCGATTTTTATATCGTAGTAATCGTTGATAATATAGCCGGCTGCAGCAATACATACCGTCGAGAGCGTTAGCAGCAGGAAGCCGGGCGTGGCAATACCTGAAAAGTTTATACCTGCACTCAGTAAACTAGCCTGTACCAGCGCCTGGCTCAAGATGATGAGCAGTAAGTTGGGAAAACGTATGAGAGACAGAAATTCTTTCAAGACAGGGTAACAGGTATAACAGCGACAAAGTTAAAACCGGCATGTGGTACTGCAAACAAAGGGCATAAAAAAACCCCTTGCAGGAAGGGGTTTTCTTTGCGGTGTAGAGTAGAATCAGATTCTCTGTACGTTTACCGCATTGATTCCTTTTTTGCCTTCTTGCGTATCGAAAGCTACTCTGTCGTGCTGCTGGATCTGCAGACCGTTCAGGCCTGTCACGTGCACGAAGAAATCCTCATTTGTTTCGTCTTCGGTGATGAATCCGAAGCCTTTTGACTCAATAAAGAACTTTACTTTTCCTGTCTTCATAAAAATGAAAATAAATAATTTTAAATAAACTGTCTGTAAGATTAAAAAATAATTATATATATGCAAATATTTATGTAAAAGAAATTTGCTATTTGATTAAAGAAAAGTATAATGTGATCACCAAGTGTCCTGCGCTTTCATGATTTTCTCAATCAGTTCACGCACAGCACCCTTGCCACCATCTTTAGTTGAAATGAATGTGCAGACATCGCGTATGTCATCTGCTGCATCAGCAGGACAGGTTCTCAAGCCGCAGCGCTGCATTGCCTCCAGGTCTGGCATGTCATCGCCCATGTACGCTACTGTAGCGGGGTGTATACCTTGCATATAAAGGTAGTTTTCCAGCGCTTCCACTTTATCGTCAGCTCCCAGGATGATGTCTTCTATCTCCAACTCCTCTAATCGCACCCGCACCCCAGGCTCGTTTTTGGCCGAGATTATGGCCACGTTGTAGCCCTGTCGGATGGCATGTTTGATGGCAAAACCATCTTTGATGTTAAAAGCACGGACTTTCTCGCCGTCGGCAAATACATAAAGGAAACCGTCGGTAAGTACACCGTCTACATCAAAAATGAAGGTGTTGATGCGGCTAAGGTCAGGTTGTGTGATGGACATAGTGTAAAAGAAAAAAGGCCCTTTCTGGTGAAAGGACCTTTAAAAATATAGATTTAATTTAATATAACGAATTTTTCAGGGCTGAATATCAGCTTAGTCCTGGTTGTCGCGCCACTCGTATACCCAAGCCGCCTGAATCTGCTCCAGGTGGCCTTCGTTAGACTCTTCGCGCTTGCCAACAAAATTCGGCAGCGAAAGTACCCAATCAAGCAATTCGGTAAAACGAACGCGGTATATCTTTGACTCGTTAAAGTCATCGCCAAACTTCTCGTACAGCGCCATGGCTATGTCCTCGTAGTCATTCCAGTGAATTGGCGGTTCATAATTCTTATCCATGTGTTTATCAGTTATTTGGATGTTCGGTTATGTGATAAGCGGTTTTGCCCAGTGATCGGTGGCGAATTAGTGGCCCAGGAAGTCTTGCGGCGGTATGGTCACGATAACATCTTCGTTGCCCTGCACCACACATTGGCAACCCAGGCGGGAATTGATGCGCGGGTCTACGGCACGGTCAATGTAATCCTCTTCTTTGTCAGTAATCTCAGGCAGGTCGTCCATACCCGATTCAATGTATACGTGGCAGGTGCTGCAGCCGCATACGCCGCCGCAGTTGTGCTGCAGCTTGATGTCGTTATTCAGGGCCACGTCCAGCACTGACTCGCCTTCCACCGCAGGGTGAACCTGGTCAGGCGAACCATCGCTAAACTTAAAGGTTATATTTACAACTTTCATCTGTCTTTCTATTTAAGGTGCAAAGTTATGAAACCCGCCCCCCGATTCAAAGCCGGGCGCTTTATACCTTCTTCGAATAAAACAGCATGACCACTGAATAGGTTACAGGTCTACTCCTTGGGATGCTGAACCTGAATGCTTTGAGTGAGCAGTTGATACACCTGCTGGTAGAGTGGCTGGTCCTGCAGCCGCTGCAAGTGCTCTTCTATTACATTCTGATCGTGACGCACTGCTGGGCCTGTCTGCACATCGAAAGGGTGCTGTTGCATGGCCTTGGCAATGGTTTCCTGTATGAGGGGTTGAAGCAGCGTATTAGGCAAGTCTGCCTGTTGGAGCAGTTCCCGGCTTATACCTAGCAAGTGATTAGTAAAGTTACAAGCGAACACAGCCGCCAGGTGGAGCTGTTTTCTCTTAGTAGAACTCACCTCGTAGACCTGCTCTGAAATACTATTTGCTACGAGCTGTAAGGAATGTAATGTTTCTGGCGCGGTAGCTTCCAAAAGGATTGGGATATTTTTGAAGTCGACCGGTTTAGACTTAGAGAATGTTTGCAACGGATAAAAAACCCCTGTCTGTGCGCCTGCTATACCTTGCAATGCTGCTAGCGGTTGCGAACCTGAGGTATGGACCACAACCGCATTCTGAGGAACATGTAACTGTGCTGCTACTGATTGCAGTGCAGCATCAGGCACCGCAATTAGTAACAGTTCAGCGTCAATGTTACGCATATCTAATGAGTCTAGTGCCATAGCTGACGCCAACTCTTCCGCCAGTTCTTCTCGATGGGATTGAGTCGGGCTATACACTGCTACTATCTTATGCCTAGCTTGTTGTAAGGCTTTACCCAAGTGCCATGCTACGTTACCAGATCCTATGATAGCTGTGTTCATGGGTTTGTTTCAAAATTTGTTTGAAGCCATTTTTCTACTTCTGACAAAGGTACTGTGTAACACTCCATTTCATCCCCTTCAGAACCTACAATAGCTGTATAGTCAAAATTTAGTCCTTTGCTTAAGAGCATGTAGTGCGCCTTCATTATTTTGGCTGGGTGAAATTCTAATACATGGCATTTCTCAGCGAAAAGAATGTTCGTCAGGCCTGCTCCATGCGAAGAAACGACGGCCTCAGCATCATAAAAGAGTTGAATTTGATCTTTATAGTCTAGGTCTTCAGCCCATATTGTAATGAACCCGAAACTTTCCAACAGAGCTATTAATTCCCGTTCATTCAAAATGCGGCGAAGTCTGGCTTTTGAGCGGCTGATATACACGCGTTTTTTGGGATTGTCGCGTTTAATCCTGTAGCCATCCCAAAGCTTTTCTCTTAGCCACTGGCTAACATCAGGTGGTATGTACGCGCTAAAAGTAGCAGCTACAAAAGACGGAAGATAAAAGTTAGCTATTTTGATCTTTTGGTGTTTGCCGATATACTTTAATTTGATGTGTGGGTAGTCACGCAACAAATAACTCAGCATCTGCTTTTGGTAAGGTTGTGCTCCATTCCACATCAGAAGTGTGACTGGTTCTTTTATCAGCTGCGTGATAATATAGACGCGTGGTAGACAGTCAATCAACCAATGTGAGATATTATTGTCAGCCCAATGGCTGTGTTGTATGGTCGTATATACTCCGTCTTTGTAGGTATGTGGAATCAGCAAACTGAAGTCCCGAAAAGCCTTTGTTGCTGTAAGTCTCGTTACACTTGAGGCTGATTCGACGATTAATTTATGGTTGAGCAGAATAGCTCCTGTATGGCTTAAAAAGGTAACATCCTTTAGTTTATAAATTGAAAGCTCCTTTTGTCTATGTCCCAATGCATAATCTGATTCAAAATAATTATAAGATGCCGCACAAGCTTTCAGAAACGCCTTCTCTTCTTCTGTAAACTCTAATTCATATTCTTCGGTGAGATTGATTTTCTCACCTCGGCCGTGGAGGTAGGAGAAGAAGGGGTAATAATTGAATAGGCGTAATGTCACATAAAAGGCACTGTATATTTTACGTTTAAGTGTTTTAAAAAAAGCAGATGCCATACCTCGCTTAGTGAATTGTAATTTCTTCTATGCCTGAAATTTCAGCTGCTACTTGCGAGAAGGAGCTGTAATAGGACCCTAGTACTTTAGTGGTTTTAGATAGACAATATAAATCAATTAAAGCTTCTTGTATGCCTTGGGCAGAACTTCTACTATAGCTGCTTTTCGGGCATATAGTAATTCTATTGGAGTATCTATTTAGCAATTCTTTTTCAGTTTCTTCACAATCTGTGGCTAAAAAGAAGTTCGCATTATTATTATCAATTTCATGTTCTATCGCGCTAATAAAACTTTGTATTGGGCTGTGTTCGATAGCCATTTTATGATCGCTACGACGTATATGTACACCTACCGTATGTAAGAAGCGCTTACTTATTTCATTTATCTGACTTTGTAGCTTGTCAATTGGTATGAAATTCTGTGCATAACGTTGGCCAGAGGCCAGTTTCCAGGCGGAACAAACAAAAGCACTTCCTTTACTATTTAGTACCTGCACTAAAGGATTAATGTGTTTGAATGATTGCACCTCATAGTCCTTCATATCCCGAATGTTTTCAGGTTGTATAGAAGTGTCTATTTGAGCTACTGCATGCTCAATATCTTCATACCATATCTCAGCGTTGATATCTAGCGTTCTTTTGGTTAGTGCATACAAGCTCTTTTTAGTGAGACCTGTCGGCTTAGAGCCCGGTAGATAAGGGAACAAGGCTTTTTTTCCTGCCCATTGCTTCTCTTCAATGACATCGAAATTTAGAGATGGCTTAAACAGATCAGAATATTTGCAGTTGAGCCATTGGTCTCTTCCCCAGAACACAACAAGTCTTTTTCCAAGTTGCTCTGCCAATGTAACGCCAGAATCAATGGCTCGCATTCTGTTACAAAGCCCCCCTACAGGTTTAAGGTATAGTTTATCGATACTGTTCATTGGAAAACTAAAGGTAAGCAATTGATTTACTTTCTGTCAATTTATAGAGCGGGGGAATCTGTGTAAACAAATAAGGCAGGCTTTTTACAAGCCTGCCTTATCCAACTATGGTTCAATGTATGATTACGCTACCTGTGCCTTCCGCTCTTCTCTCACCTTTGTTGCTTTTCCTTCACCACCATTACCTTCTTTATTACGACGAACAATCGCCATCACAAAGCCGATAGACATGATGATAGTGCCGATCCAGAGAATGTTTACGAATGGCTTCTCCATTGCTTTCAAGATGATGTAGTCTTTCTGCGTCACATTCACACCGATTTTGAACTTATGGTTCTCAGTGTCAATATTCAGGAAGGTGATGCGTATACCCAGGTCTTCAATGATCTCCGGTACGCGACCCATCATCTGGTCTTTGATCATCAGCACAGGGTGGGCATGGTAGTTCTTGCGCTCGCCCATGATCTTCATGGCAGCCTGAACCGCTACGTCGCCTTCGGCTAGCTGTACACCCGGTACTTGCTCGATTTGCTCGATGCCGTTAAATACTGCGATGTAATCGTTGATCACTAGCGTGTCACCAGCAGAAACTTCATACTCCTGCAATTCACCCCAGTCCTTCTCTTCGTTCGGGTCTGGCACGGTGGAAACGTGGGTATACAAATCCTTGCCAGCGAAATGCTTGATGTCAGGAGAAGCCAATAGGCCCATGTTCGGGTTAACTTGCGCTCTTGGGTATAGCACAAAGTTTTCCTTCTCGCTTGCATAGTTCACTTCGTAGTAAGTATTCTCCGGAGAAATCAAGTCCAGCGTATCGCCTGTCTCAAAATATACCTTGTCTTTTACCTGAATTCGGCCACGAGCTATGGCTTTGTACATGTCGTCGGTCTGGTACAGGAGTTCCTTGTTCACGTAGCCCGGAACGCCTTTCACTTCCTGGAACTGACCGTGGTAGCTTACCTTGAAGCGGTCCATCTGCACCGGTGTGTTGCGCCACAGGAGCACGTTGTCGCGGTTGATCTCGTCCGGAAACTCACGTGAGTAAAGCATACCGGAGTTGTTCTGCGAAATGATATTGGAGTAGCCTGAGGAGAAAAGAATACCAATCAACATCAGAGCTATACCTATGTGCGCCACGGCACCTCCTGACAACGTTATTTTCTTCTGCAGCAAACCAAGGATAATGCTGAAGTTGGCGAACACCGCGAAGAGCGATACCACAAACAACAGGATGTATACCGGATTGTCAAGCTTGAAAGTAAAGATATCGAACTTGTTAGATAGGATAATCACCAAGCTAGCAAACAGCAGCGTAAGCATCAACGGCATGGTGATGGCGTCTTTGAAACTCTTCTTGTTCGCTTTTTTCCACCACAGCAGCTGACCTATACCTGTCAGGATAGCGATGGCTACACCTGCCCACAGCTGGAACTTAGTGTAGTGCGCAATCTGGTCGGCAGGCAGGGCTGCGTTAGATTCTATACCTATGAAGCCCAAGAACGAGTTGTAAACAGGTATAGAAGTCGTAACGAGTACTTGGAATGCAGCTAGGCACAGCACGGCAGCACCAATAAACACCCAGAACTCTGCACTGTAAGTCGAAAGCTCTTTCTCTGTTGTCGGGATTTTCTTCCAATTGTAAATCAATAGGCTGATAGCGAGCACCGTGAATGCCATCATATATGTGAACAGCTGACCTGACAGACCTAAGTCAGTGAAAGAGTGTACAGAGGCATTGCCCAAAATACCACTTCGCGTCAGGAATGTTGCATATAGAATCAGGACAAAAGAAGTAATCACTAGAATAAACGTAGCACGTAAACCTTGCTTGCTGCGGCGGTAAGCGATCATGGTATGGATGCCACCTACCAGCACGAGCCACGGAATGTATACCGCGTTCTCCACCGGGTCCCAGTTCCAGTAACCACCGAAGTTTAGTGTTTCGTAAGCCCAGTAAGCACCCATCATGATACCGATACCCAGCGTCACGGCCGCAAAATGTGACCATGGCAGTGCAGGACGAATCCACTCGCTGAACTTTCCTTTCCAGAGACCGGCAATGGCAAAAGCAAACGGAACAAGTGAAGCAGCATAACCCAGGAACAGGGTTGGCGGGTGGATCACCATCCAGTAGTTCTGCAACAGCGGGTTCAGGCCCGTGCCATCCGCAGGCTTAAAGTTCGGGTCCATGGCAAACACCGGGGCGTCGGCCATGAAGTCGCGCATGAGAATGAAAGGAGAGGAACCCAGCTTAAAGTCGCCGATCACCACACCCAAAATCATAGAAGAAATGAAAATCTGCACGAAAGAGAAGATAGCCATCACAGGCGCTTCCCACTGTTTGTTCTTTTTGCCCGCGTTCATCAGCACCACGCCCAAGGCCACGTGCCAGAACATCCAAAGCAGGAATGAACCTTCCTGACCTTCCCAGAAACAGGAGATCATGTAGTGCACTGGCAGGTGGTTCGACGAGTGGCTCCAAGCATAGTAGTACTCGTAGCGGTGCTCGTAAATGATGTTGAAAAGACTGAAGATAATGGCCACAACCGCTATACTGTGCACGTAAAAGGCACCACGTGCCAGTTTGCGCCAAGTCGTATCGCCGCTTTCTTCGGTTTTCTGGCGCGCGGCCATGAAATAAGCATAGGAGGCTACGATGGCCGCCACAAAAGCAACAATCACACTGGCGTGGCCAAAGTCTCCGATTAGCGTATTAATCATTTCTGATAGTTAAAAGTGTAAAGTTAAAAGTCATGAGTTGTGCGGTGCTAAGAGTATTGGCTCTTATCTCTCAACTCTTAACTTATTTATATACCTGCGGTGTTGGTTTGGATTTCGTTCTCCGTGTACTTGGATGGACACTTGAGGAGTATCTTGTCGGCCACGAACACTTCGTTCTGCATGTTGCCTGTAATCACAACTTGCTCAGATCGTTCGAAGTCCTGTGGTTTAGGGTTGAAGTAGACCACGCGCTGTTCGAAGCGATTGGTGTCCACCAGGGTGAAGGCGAAATAGTTCGGGTCCTTCATCGGTTCATAATGCATGCCTACAATGTGGCCCTGATCATCTTTTTTGAGGCGACCTACCACGTGTACTTTGGTGGAGTTGCCGTCTTTGGCCAGCTCAATGGCATCGCCAAATGAAACATAGGTGCTCGCATCGCCAGCCGTGGTCATGATAATGCCAATGGCCATTGCGATAACGATAATGCCGATGATGTGTGACTTTTTCATCTTTATCTGATTATAGATACTCTGTTTCTGTTAGCCTAACACACGATAAGACGTTTTAAATCCATCGCAAATAGGGATATTTATCATTTTTTGCTCTTACCGGGCAAAAAGAAATTAGCGGTTCACGTATTCGTCTTTCAGCTGTTTCTCCAGACGGCCCACCTTGCGGTCGAGGGCAATCAGGTAGAACAACACGCCTGCCAATACAGTGAGTAGCACAGCTACAACCACGTAAATCTTTCCATCCTGACGTAGCGTGTCGGCCATTTCGATGTTTTGCTGCGGGGCCGACGAGAACTCCACCATCTGGTCTTGGGCTATGGCTGGTTCGAAGGCCAGTAGCATGCCCAGCATAAAGCAGCAAATGGCCAGTATTCTAAACATTTTCATATAATCGTTGTCTCAGTAATTCGAATCTTGATTTGACGTTCACGATCCAGATGCCTAGCAGCGTCCAACCCAGCACGGCAGGGTAGAACACCAGTCGCAAGCTACTATCTAGGTCGTAAGCGTTAAAGCCGGGGTTGCCTCCGTTGCCTGGGTGAAGCGAATCAGTCAGGCGGGGCAGAATGAACAGCAAAGGGATAAGGGCTGCAAATGCAAAGATGTTGTACACGGCGCTGATGCGGGCACGTTGCTGTTGCTCGGCAAAAGAGCTGCGCAGCACGAGGTAGGCAAAGTAAATCAGCAAGCCAATAGCCGCACCGTTCTGTTTTGGGTCGTTGCTCCAGTACTCACCCCACGTAAACTTGGCCCACTCCATACCTGTCACGATGCCCAGCACACCGAAGAGTATGCCCACCTTAGCGGCTTCGTGCGCGATAATGTCGTTTTTGATGCTCGGCTTGCGCAGGTATTTAATAGAGTACACCACCGATACCAGCAGAATCAGGATCATCCCGAACCACATCGGCACGTGGAAGTACAGGTTGCGGATAGTCTCGTTCAGGATAGCCAGTCGGGGAACATCCGACAGCATACCTACCGCCACGGTAAACACCAGCAGCAGCACAGTCAGTATTTTCCACCAGTTCTTCTTCATGTTCCTTCTTCTCTTATTGATGATGGAAGCAGGCCTGCGCCTTATCCCATCTTACTTTTTATTTCTAACAGTTCTGTGGTCTAATTTGTCGCAAAGTTCCGCCCAAACTGCCTGTTAATTTTCGTTTACTCAGCTACTTATATCATATTTTGGGCTGGCTGTGCCTCGCTTGTCAAAGCCATACCTTACGAACGCCAAAGGTACGGGAACAAAATATAAGAAACAGTGACAACGATCATGTTTATGGCAAGCAAAGTCAGCAGTTCGTCGAGGCTGGCAGCCCGCTCCAGCCCGTCCATAGCGTTTTTGGACATTTTTATCAGCATCAGGAGCATCGGCACAATCACAGGGAAGCTAAGCACGGCCATGAGCGTACTACTGTTGGCGGCTTTAGAGGCTATACCTGAAATCATGGTGAGCGAGGTTGCGAAACCGATGGCGCCAAGCAGAATACTCAGCAAAAACATCGGGATGTCTTGCACAGGGTTGCCCAACACAAAGGCGTAGAATATAAAGCAGATCAGCGCCAAGACCAACATCAGACAGGCGTTGTAAAGGATCTTGGCCAGAATGATACCCTGCGGACTCACAATAGAATAGAAGTAAAGCAATCGGCCGCGGTTCTCCTGCATAAAGCTCTTGGCGATGGCGCTTACCGACGTAAAGAGCATAATAATCCAGAACAGGGCGTTCCAAACGGGCACTTGTAGCGCATTCGAGCGAAGCCCGAAGCTGAGGTAGCAGACGAACACCGTGCTGCTGACGTAGAGGAGCATGCCATTAAAAGCATACTTCTGCCGCCACTCCAGCAGGAAATCCTTCTGCATTAAGTATATGACTTCTTTGAACAGCACCTCCGTAATTTTGCGCAAAGGTACGACACAAATTGTATAATTGCTAAAGTGGGGGTGTGGGTATATGTGGGTATAAGTATAGCGGGCTGAAGCGGGGAAAAGTATTTATACTATGTCATTTCGAATGCTAGTTAGAAATCTGGAATATTAAGATTACCAATCTAGATTTCTCCCGTAGGTCGAAATGACAGAAAGGAATTGAGTTCAGGCTGTTCGTTTCAAGAGCAAATCACCCCCACAAACCAACAATTAAGCAATCAGCAATTTATCAATTCAAATTTATCAATTCAACTACTCCTTCTTTTTCTTCTTTTTACGATGCTTCACCACCTTCGCTTCACGGTAAAAGATGATCTCCTCAGCCATGTTAGTTACCTGGTCGCCTACTCTTTCTAATTTCTTAATAATAGAAAGCAAAGCAAGGCCTTCGGGAATCCGGTCGGGGTTGTTTTGTAGATATTTGCCGATCACCACGTCGGATTTGCGGTAGATTTTGTTCAGGGCCTTGTCCCGCTTGATGATTTGCTTGGCCAGTTTAGGGTCCTCGCTCTTGAAGGCGATACGGCACTCATTGAACATCACTAAGGCTTCGTCATACATCACCATCACATTGGTTAGCTCCACCAATTCAGGGTCAAAGGGGCGTTCAAGTTTGCAGGCGAACCGTGCCATCCCTTCGGCAGTGTCGCCTATGCGCTCCAGGTTGGTGTTAATTTTGAGAATGGCCAGCACGGTGCGCAGGTCCACGGCTACGGGTGTGAATAAGGCAAAGAAGTTCTCGCACATGCGGTCGATCTTGAGGTCGAAGCTGTTGACTTTGCGCTCAAGCTTGATAATGCGCTGCGACAGTTCATGGTCGGCGTTCATCACTGCTTCGCGCCCGCTGGTTAGCTGGTGCTCCACCAAGTCCCACATCTCCAGCAATTTTTCCCGCAGGCGTTCGAGTTCTACATCTATATGAGGCATTCGTGTATCGTTTATTTTGAGTGAGACTAATTTTTATACGTGAATCAGGTATAGGAATGCTTAACCGAAGCGGCCCGTAATGTAGTTCTGCGTGCGGGTATCTTTCGGGCTCGTGAACATGGTTTTGGTTTTGGCGTACTCCACCAGCTCGCCCATGTAGAAGAATGCAGTATGATCGCTCACACGGCCTGCCTGCTGCATGTTGTGCGTCACGATCACAATCGTATAATCTTTCTTCAGCTCATAGATCAGGTCCTCGATTTTAGCGGTAGAAATCGGATCGAGGGCGGAGGCGGGCTCGTCCATCAGAATCACCGAAGGCTGTATGGCCAGGGCGCGGGCGATACACAGACGCTGTTGCTGGCCCCCTGAAAGCGCCAGTGCCGATTTGTCGAGCTTGTCTTTTACCTCGTTCCACAGGGCGGCTTGTTGCAGAGATTTCTCGCAGGTTTCCTGCAGAATCTTCTTATCCTTAATACCCTGAATTCTTAGTCCGTAGACCACATTTTCATAAATGGTTTTCGGGAAAGGATTAGGTTTCTGGAACACCATGCCCACTTCTTTGCGGAGCTCGTCTACCCGAACATCATCGGTATAAATGTCTCTGCCGTCCAGCAAAATCTGCCCTTCTATGCGGAAGCCGTCAATGTAGTCGTTCATGCGGTTGAAGGTGCGCAGAAACGTAGACTTGCCGCAGCCAGACGGACCGATGAAGGCGGTCACGGCTTTCTCTTCCATGGCGATGTTGATGTTTTTGAGCGCATGGAAGTCGCCGTAGTAAGCGTCGAGGTTAATGGCTTCTAACTTGCTGTGTTTTATGTTCATGGGTGAAAACTTACCATTTTATTTTCTTTTGCTGACGGTGGCGCAGGTATACCGCAATGCCGTTGAGCAAAAAGGTAATTAATAGGAGAATGATAATGGCCGCCGCCGCATTGGTCAAAAAGGCTGCCTGCGGACGGGAGGTCCAGTTAAAGATCTGAATCGGCAGCACGGTAAACTCGTCCATCGGCGAACTCGGCACGAAAGGCACGTAAGCCAATGCTCCGATCACGATAAGCGGAGCCGCCTCACCCACTGCCCTTGAGAGCGCCAGAATCACCCCGGTGAGGATACCGCCAAACGAAGCGGGCAGCACCTGGTACCACACCGTTTGCCACTTGGAGGCACCCAGCGCAAAAGAACCGTCGCGGATGGTGCGGGGCACGGCCTTAATGGCTTCGCGGGTTGTCACGATGATGATAGGGAGAATCAGCAGCGAAAGCGTGAGGGCTCCTGCCAGCAAAATCCCACCCAGGTTCATGATGCGTACAAAAAGCTCCAGACCCAGCAGACCGTAAATAATGGACGGCACACCCGCAAGGTTGGCGATGTTGATTTCCAGGAAATTCGAAAGCTTCGTCTTTTTAGCATATTCTTCCAGGTATACGCCAGCGGCTATACCTAGCGGGAAAGCAATCAGGGCGGAGAGCACCAGAATCCAGAGGGTACCTGCCCAGGCGGTCAATATACCCGCACGGGCAGCACGGCGCGATGGCAGGCTGGTCAGGAAGTCCCAGTCAATGCGGCCTATACCTTCTATCAGAATGTCAATCAGAAAGATGGCTAGCACCGCCAGCCCGATAAAGGTGCAGAAGATGCCGAACACCTGAAAGGCCTTGTCTTTGAGGCGATTTTTCTCGGAGTTAGTCATACTTTTCCTGATATCTCTTTTTAATCCAGAAGCTGAGATTGTTCAGCAGAAACGTGAACACAAACAGCGTCATGCCTGCCGCGAAAATGGTGCGGTACTCCAGCGAGCCATGTGGCACGTCGCCCAGGCTCACCTGCACAATGTAGGTTGTAATCGTCTCGATCGGCACCAGTGGGTTGAGCGTGAGACGCGGTTGCTGACCTGCGGCGATGGCCACAATCATGGTTTCGCCCACCGCTCTCGAAATAGCCAGTATCACTGACACCAGTATACCGGACGAGGCGGCTGGGACCATTACCCCAAAGGCAGTCTGCAGTCGGGTAGAGCCCATGCCATAGGCGGCTTCACGCAAAGAGCGGGGCACGGCACTGATGGCGTCTTCGCTTAGCGAGGAGATCATCGGGATGATCATAATGCCCATCACAATACCTGCCGATAGGGCGTTGAAACCTGCCAGCCCGGGTATAAAACTTTGCAGGAAAGGCGTCACCACCGTCAGGGCGAAGAAACCATAGACTACCGTAGGTATAGTGGCCAGTACTTCCAGCAAGGGCTTAATGAAGGTTTTGAAACGGGCATTGGCATACTCGTTCAGGTAGATGGCGATGGTGAGGCCGATGGGCAGTGCCACCGCAATAGCGATAACGGTAGTCAGGAAAGTACCCGCCACAAGGGGCATAATCCCGAACTTTTTCTCAGCGAAAAGCGGCGTCCATTCTTTCTCTGTCAGAAAGCGCACAATAGACACTTCGCTGAAGAACAGCACCGACTCCGAGAGCAATACCCAGATAATGCTGACCGTGATCAGGATGGTGATGGCGGCCGACAGCCACAGCAAGCCTTCGATAATTTTCTCCTGTACTCTCAAGGTGCTTATGATTTTAGTACAGGTATAGCCTTTGTCTCCGCAGGCTATACCTGTACTGTGTATTTCAGGGAATTATTGCTGGTTGGTGGCGGTGGCGGCACCCTCTACAAACTGCTCGAACTTCTGTTTTTGCTCGTTGTAGATGTTGTCTGGCAGGGCGATGTAACCCACTTCCTGCGCCAGCTCACCCGCGTTGTCGAGGTAGAAGTTGATGAAATCCACTACTTCCGGTTTGTCGATGGCTTTAGAGCTAACATACAAGAACAGTGGGCGGGAAAGCGGTGCGTAAGAACCGTCTTTCACGGTTTCGAGCGATGGCAGGATGGCGCCTGCTCCGTTGCTGTCGTCTTCGTCGTTTACAGGTATAGCCTTCAGCTTGCTCTTGTTCTCTTCGTAGTAGGCATAGCCAAAGAAGCCAAGCGCCAGTGGGTCAGTCGATACGCCCTGCACCAGCACGTTGTCATCTTCGCTGGCGGTATAGTCACCGCGGCTGGAATGGCTCTTGCCCACAATAGCTTCGGTAAAGTAATCGTAAGTACCTGACTCTACACCAGCGCCATATAGGTGAATCTCCTGATCAGGCCACTCCGGGCGAATCTGGTTCCAGCGCTTGATCGTGCCCTGTGCTTCAGGCTCCCAGATTTTCTTCAGTTCAGCCACAGTGATGTCCTGTGCCCAATCATTGGATGGGTGCACAACCACCGTCAGTCCGTCATAGGCCACGGAAAGCTGTACAAACGAGATTCCGTTTTCGCTTGCAGTTTGCTCTTCGGATGCGTTCATGGCGCGGGAGGCATTCACAATGTCAATCTCGCCGCGGGTGAATTTCTTCATGCCGCCGCCTGTGCCCGACACGCCTACGGTTACTTTCACGTCAGGAGCCTCGGCGCGGTATTCTTCGGCCACTGCTTCTGTCACAGGGTATACAGTAGATGAGCCGTCGATCTGGATAGAGCCCGCCAAGTCGCTATTTCCTTCCTGGCTATTGCCACCGCAAGAGGTCAACATAAGCGAAGCGCATAGTAGTGTTGCTGCGCTGAATTTTAATCGGGAGAAGCTAAGTTGTAGCATACAATTCGATTTTGGTTTATAAGATGAGTGTGATCGGTTTTTGTTGAATTGTACTATGTTATGCGGATATACTGTTTTGGTAATCAGGGAGTTGTTTAGAAAGCTAATTCCATTTGCAGCCTGAACTGAGTTTGGTCTTCGCGTTCTGCTTCCTGTATGAATGTTACGTCACTCTGAACCTTGAGCGAGTGCCCCACAATATACCTGGACACACCCAGGGTATACTGCTCCTGATTTCGCAGTCCCGTTTCGGCTGTCGGATTATAGTCGGTGTAGCGGCCGGCTACTTCCCAGTTGCTCGGCATCAGGTAGCCTGCCTGCAGGTTTAGGGCGGTGCCTGTTACAAAGGTTTCTGCCACGCCGCCAAACTCGTCTCGCAGTACCACTGGCCCAGTCGGAGCTTTTCGGTTGGCATACTCACCCATGGCCGAAAAGCCACGGTACTTGAACATGGCGTCTACGAACCAGGTGCGCAAGGTGCGTGTTTCGCTCAGGAAGTCGCCAAGCTGTGCCTGTTCGCGTGCGGCATTGTTATTATAGTCGTAGGAAGTGGCCAGCGAAAGTTTAGGTGTTTGCTCACGCTCGATGTCGCTGCTCACGTAATCGCCGTTGCCTTCAAACTCGCCGAAGGGCAGTAGTTCAACACGGCCTGTATAATTATAGCCACCTGAGTTGTTGACGGTAATATCACGCCCTTCGCCCATCGAGATTGCCCCGATCTCTCGCAATACAACCTGCCCCAGCTGGTGCTGGTGGTGTAGCTGCAAGCCGGCGTCGCGGTCAAGGTTGAAGCGGGAATTGAGCAGGCTGCGGTCTACGAACTGAAGTTTCTGTGAAGAGATCACCCGTTCCCGGTTACCCGGCAGTTTGGTCTGGCCTACCCACAGCCGCAGGTTAGGGGTGAGCGCCCACTTGGCCACAGCATCCAGTATAATGTTGTCGGCATTGTTGGTCACGTCGGGTACATCGCTGCCGATATCGCTGTTGCTTAAACCAAGCTCTATTTTATACACGAGCCGTGGCGAAAAGGCAAAACCATCAAATTTGAGGCGTGACCGTCGCACAAGGAAGCGGTCTTCCCAGTTTTTTGTATTCGGGTCGTAGCCGCCCTGGTATTGCAGCTGGAAGCGAGCCCCAAGTTGCAGACTGAAGGAAGAGTCGGCTGCAATGAACTGTAGTCCTTTGCCAAACGTGCTTTTATTTATGGTCTGAGCTTGTGTGCTGAAGGTGCTGAGGCAGATGATGAAGAGTGCTAAGAGCACTCTTGTGGTGTAGTGGTTCACGTGCTGTATTAGTTAAGGTGAGAATTAAGCTAATGCCATGCAATTGTTTTGGGTTAAGCTGCGGTAGTCTACGCCGCGCCTTGTTTTTGTTTTTTCAGGATTCACTATGGGTAGTCAGGCCATGTATGCTGTTCCTGAATCACGCTACAAAATAACGCCTCTAGTATTACCTCAAGGTTATGGCCATATTACGAATATGTTAAGGTTTGGGGTATGCCGGGGAGTTTAGGTATAAAGCACAGCAGCCGCTGGCTCCCGTGAACCAGCGGCTGCATAAGGTATAGCGCTCACCTTAAAAATTAAACTGAGCCTGCAGTCGTAGGCGGCTGCCGTGCTGGCTGTTGTTGAAGTTCTGGGCATTGCGGATGGTACGGTCGCCGATGCTGTAGTCAGCCGTTAGCTCCACACTCTTGTGTACCAGCCACTCTACGCCAATCTCGGTTTCATATACGCTGTAGCTGGGCGCGTCGCGCTCGTGCTTTTTGCCGCCTTCATAGTGCTGCAGCTTCACGAAAGGGATGATCACCTGCGATCCGACTTCTTTGCGGTACATGGCCTGTGCGTAGCCGCCGTGCAGACTCTTCACCTCAATCGCATTGGTCTCTGGGTTGAATTCCGGACCACGGCCTACATTGTATTCCGCCTGAAAACCGAATGGCTGCGGGTATACGACTAGTGTTGCTGCGATGCGCTCGTCATCAAAACCATCTTTCAGGTACTTCTCGGCTATACCTACGCCTGGCGAAAGTTGGTCCGGCGTAACGGTGTACTTGCCTTTGTAAGCCTGAATACCGGGCTCAATAATTTGCTTGTTGCCCACCAGCAATGGGTAAGAGAAGCGGGTAACCACGTGCTGGGTGTTATTGGCCTCAGGGCGGTTGGCCGTTTGGCCGTTAAAGATACCGATGCCGAACACGCCATAGTTTCCAGATCCCTTCAAGCCAGCGCTTGTCAGCATCTCAAAGCGATCCTGTATTACCTCGGGCGTCCAGTAAAAGAAAATGCCCAGGTCACGCTCGTTGGCTATAGCACTGTTCAGGCCGTCGTTCCGGTCAAGGGCCAGACGGTTGCTACTCGACTGCAGGTTCTCGAAACCATAAGGAATTTTGCTTTGCCCCACCCGGAAACGGTATACCTTGTCTTTGTCGAGCGACACGTCAAAGTAGGCGTCGCGGAGCTGCAGGAAGTGCAGGGCGTTAGAAGAAGGTGAGGAAGCGAAGTCAGGCTGGATGTAGATCGAAAGCCGATCGCTCACATCACCGCTGAAGATCAGGCGACCACGACGCAAAAACACGCCACCACCCTCACCAAGGGATTTATCGCACTGGTCGCACTTGAGGTTGGGATTGGTTTCAAGCAGGCGGTTGTAGCGCACCTGGGCATAGCCACGGAGTGAGATTCTTTCATACCAGGCCTTCTTTTTAGGAGCTTCCTGCACTGCCGCCGGGGCTGGCTGCTGCACAACCACTGACGTGTTTTGTACAGTGGCAGTGTCTGTCGTCTGGGCCTTGGTTTCTTTTGAAAACAAAAAGCCTGTAGCTAGCCCTGCTGCGAGGACAGCACGCGTTACGGTTGTTACCTTCATCTTTGGGTGAGTATGGGTTACTAAAGCCTTAGTCTGTTTCCGCTGCGGAGTCTACTCGCTTTGGGAAGGCTCTGTTGAATCTGAAAAAGAGCTATGTGTTTGATTCATAACACTTTTTTGTTTTCAACGCTGCAAAGGTCGGGTGCTAATGTTACTCGTCTGTTATGGCTATGTTAAGTTTATGTTACCAAAAGCGTGAGTAGGTATGAATCTGTTTTGGGAATAGGTATGGGCGCTGATTTGGAGGGAAGCCATGGGCCTGCATGATCAGCAGGTGGTAAAGGTAAATTTCAGACTACAGAGATAGCAGGGGAAGAGAAATGGCCGTTGGCTATAGCTGTTTGGGAGCGCTCTTATACGTGTATTACACTAATAAGGAGTAACCGGGTTATCACTTTGCGGATACTTAACAGTGACTTAACAAAGCACCTCGATCTTTAACAGTTTAGTAACCGGGCGGTAATTTTAGCTTAAAAGGCCGATTCTACTTTTGCAGCGAGACTAAGATACAGTTAAGCGCAATGAAATCACTTTTAACAATTCTCACCATCCTGGCCACTTCCATTTATGGTTTTGCTCAACAAGGCACGCTGGCAGGAAAAGTAACTGACAAAGCAAACGGAGAGGCCATCATCGGAGCCGTAGTCTTTATTAAAGGCTCTTCTAAAGGTACAGTAACAGATTACGAAGGCAGGTATAGCCTTCCGCTTGAAGCTGGCCTGTACCAGATCTCCATCACCTCGCTTTCTTACAAACCTACCGAGCACACTAATATTAAAATAGAAGTAGGCAAGACTACCACCCTGGATGTGCAGATCGAGCAGAACAGCACCCAGCTACAGGCCGTGACCATTGTAGGTACCCGCCAAACAAACACCGAGCTGGCCCTGATGGAAAACATGCGGCAGAGCGAAGTGGTGGTGAGCGGGGTATCGGGCGAGCAGATAGCCAAGTCGCTGGACCGCGATGCTGCCGAGACCGTGAAGCGTATACCTGGGGTTACCATCATGAACGACCGCTACGTGGTGATCCGGGGTATGAACCAGCGTTATAATACCGTGATGCTGAACGACGCCCTTACGCCGAGCACCGAGCCTGACGCCAAGGCCTTTTCTTTCGATATTCTGCCGACCAGCGTGATCGACCGCATCATGATCTACAAGAACGGTTCGCCGGAACTGCCGGGCGAGTTTGGTGGTGGTGTGATCAAGATATATACCCGCAACGTGGTGGACGAAGATAAAACTTCCATCTCTTTCTCGAGCTCTTACCGCTCCGGAACGACTTTCCGCAACTTCAATACCTATAACGGCAGCAAAACCGACTTCCTTGGTTTCGACAATGGCTACCGCGCTATACCTAAGAGCTTCCCCGACAACCTGAACAATGTAAACCAGGAGCAGCGCAGTGTGCTGGGGCGCGACCTGCCAAACTCATGGGCTCCCGAGCTGGTGTCGGCTATACCTGACATGCGCTTTTCGTTTGGTCTGAACCGCCGCCTGGACATTGGCTCCGTTCGCCTGAGCAATGTGTCTGCAGTATCATACAGCAACACCCGCACCAACACCGTAGGTACCCGCGACACCTATCTGTCTTTTATACCTGAGTTGGGTCGCAGCGAGCGCCAGTTCAGCTTCAACGACGAAGTATCAGCGCACAATGTGCGACTGGGAGTGATCCACAACTGGACAGCCCGCCTCAGCAACAACCATAAACTGGAGTTCCGCAACCTGTTCAACCAACTAGGCAGCAGCGAGGTGCTTCGCCGCGAAGGTATAGACTTCTCTAACGCCAATCAGGAGCAGCTCAATTACTCGCTGCGCTACGAAAGCCGCACCATCTACTCCGGCCAGTTGCAAGGCACACACGACCTCAACGACGAGAAAAGTACCCTGACCTGGACGGGTGGCTACGCTTACACCAACCGCAACGAGCCTGACTACCGCCGCTTCCGCACCTTCCGTGGCGCGGGCTCTGCCGGTCCTTACGAAATGACCTATAAGTTCACCCCAAGCCTGAACGATGCCGGCCGCTTCTACTCCGAGCTTGACGAAAACACGGTGATGGCCAATACGCAATTTGAGCACCGTTTTAGCACAGCTGATTCTACGGCCGAGCATGCTCCGAAAGTGAGAGTGGGTTTATACGCTGAGCGCAAGTTGCGTAACTACGACTCCCGCTACTTCTCTTACATACCTGCCAACAGTAGTACTTTCGATAACAGCATACTTTTTCAGCCTTACGATCAGGTGTTTGCGCCGGAGAACATCAATAGCCAAACTGGCTGGAGAGTAGAAGAAGACGCGAACCCGCAGAACAACTACGAAGCGCAGAGCAACTTGCTGGCAGGTTATGTGGGCGGTGCCACACCGCTTACGGGTGCGCTGTCGGTGTCGGGTGGGGTGCGTGTGGAGTATAACCAGCAGGAACTCCGCTCTGTGAACCTGGATGGCTCGCGCCTGAACAGGATGAACCCGGTGCTGAGTGTGCTGCCTGCGGCGAACTTCACTTATACCTTCAATCCGAAGTCTATGCTACGAGCTGGTGCGAGTATCAGCGTTAACCGTCCGGAGTTCCGTGAGCTAGCCCCGGCCCCTTACTACGACTTCATCAATTTGCTGGAAGTGACGGGTAATCCGAATCTGGAGACAGCCACGATCTACAACGGTGACCTGCGCTACGAATTCTACCCGAATCCAACCGAGATCCTGTCACTGGGCGTGTTCTACAAGTACTTCAATGAGCCAATCGAGACGGTATTCCAGAACACGAGCGGCGCCAACAGCATTACTTTCGATAACGCCCGCCAAGCTTATAGCTATGGCCTAGAGGCAGAGGTGCGCAAGTCACTGCTGGGCCTGACAGCATCACCAATGATAGACAACCTGTCGCTGGTACTGAATGCCGCGCTGGTACAGAGCCGTGTGCAACTGGACGAGAAGTACGACAACCAGAGCACCGAAAGACCGATGATGGGGCAATCGCCATACGTGGTAAACACTGGCCTCTACTATCAGGATGACGCCCGCCAGCTGCAGTTCAGCATGCTCTACAATGTGATCGGTACCCGCATCTTCGCGGTAGGTAGCAACCTGCGCCCGACCGTGTTCGAACTGCCGCGCAACGTGATTGACTTCTCCGTGACCAAAGCATTCGGCCAGAACCTGGAGCTGAAGGCAGGTATACAGGACATCCTCAACCAGAAGACGCGCCTGATACAGGACTCCAACGACGACGCTAAAATCACAGGTATAGACGAGTCCTTCCGCGAGTTCCGCAAAGGCCGCTACGCCACGCTGGGTGTTACATACAAGTTCTAAAACTGATTTCCCTATAGAAAACCAAACCCATATACCTTAATTCATTACTTATGAAAAAGCTATTTAATTTATTACTGGTTGCTGTTGTTTCAGTTTCCTTTTTCGCCTGCGACAAGGACGACGACCCAGGAACTACAACACCAAAAGGCATCGAATTTACGATGGTTCAGGAAAGCGGCATGATGGCTGTTTCAGGCTCTACCGAAGAAGACTTCACCATGAAAGCCGGCACAAAATACCTGCTGAAGGGCTTCGTGTATGTAAAAGACGGTGCTACACTCACCATTGAGCCGGGTACTATCATCATGGGTGATAAGAACTCAAAGGGCACCCTGATTGTGGAACGTGGTGGTAAGATCATGGCGCAAGGCACAAAAGAGAAACCTATCGTATTTACATCAGCTCAGCCTGCAGGCCAGCGTGCCGCTGGTGACTGGGGTGGCCTGATTATCCTGGGCAAGGCTCCTGTTAACCTCGGTAACAATGCCCGTATCGAAGGTGGTGTGGACCGTGAATACGGTGGCACAGATGCCAACGATAACTCCGGCGTGCTGAAGTATGTGCGTATCGAATTCTCAGGTATAGCCTTCCAGCCAGACAACGAAATCAACGGCCTGACAATGGGCGGTGTAGGCGCTGGTACTACAGTGGATTATGTGCAGGTTTCTTACTGCGGTGATGATGCTTTCGAGATGTTCGGTGGCACGGTAAACGCTAAGCACCTGATCGCTTACAAGACTGTGGATGATATGTTCGACACGGACAACGGCTACTCTGGCAAACTACAGTTCCTGCTGGGTATCTCTGACCCGAACATGGCGGACGTATCTGGTTCAAACGGTTTTGAGTCGGATGGTGATGCCCAGGGCTCTGATGCTACGCCGAAGACTTCCGCGATCTTCTCTAATGTGAGCTTGTTCGGACCGAGAGCTACAGAAAGCACGCAGTTCAACAGCAACTTCAAGCGCGCGATGCATATCCGTCGTAACAGCAACATTCAGGTACACAACTCATTATTCGCTGGCTGGCCAACAGGCTTGCTGCTGGACGGTACGAAGTCACAGGCCAATGCCACAGCAGGTACGCTGGCTATCAAAAACACAGTAATCTCGGGTTCTCAGAATGCCCTGACAGTAGAGAGCGGCAGCACATTTGATGTGGCGGCCTGGTTCAATGCGGCAGATAAAGGCAATAATGTAGTGGCGGATAATGCTTCGCTTAACATCAGCGGTGGCTTCAACCAGACATCCCGCCCGGTGCTGACAGGCAACAGCCTGCAGAGCGGTGCTAGCTTCGAGGGTATGGACAACTTCTTTGAGCGTGTGACTTACAGAGGTGCTTTCGGTTCTGAAGACTGGACAGCTGGTTGGGCTAACTTCGACCCGAACAACACAGCTTACTAAGAGCTAAAAATACGGATTGCGCATAATGGGTGAGATCAATTGCGACAGTCCATAGTAGTGTGGCTTAGTCTCCCACACTACGCCCAAGACCCGCCTCGTAAGAGCGGGTCTTTTTTGTGCCCATACCTGTAGGAGTGTTAGAGCACAGGTATAGCTGATCTATATCTGTCAGGCTATACCTTAAAAATCAGTAACAGAGCTAGTGTCGCCGCCCAGGTACTGAAACAGAAAGTAGGCCAGCACAGCCAGCACAATGATGCCAATACAGCCGATGCCGCCACAGCCACCACGACCTCTGCCGCCGCCACCTCTACCCCCGAATAATTTACTCAACATCCAGAATTTGAATAGGCCTCTTAACATAGTTTATACCTTAGGTGGAACACATATAACCCAACAGACTTTTGCCCGTCAGGAGTTAAAGGTTACGCGAAGGCGGGCATAGGAGTTGAGTAAGCAGGTATAGGGCTGTATGCTTCATGGGTCTAATTGCGTGTGGGACGCAGTTTGGGAATAGTGCTCCGTGCGTATTGACACAAAGCTTTTCTGAACATAACTGGAGCATAATCCAGCGAGTTGAAGATTAACAGCCCCGGCCATAAGTATAGCCGGGGCTGTTATGTGGTACTGGTATAGCTGGAATTTAGCTGATCGGCACTTTTCTTAAAATCGCCTCGATGAAATCCTTCGTGCGAATGCCATCTGCCTCTGCTTCGTAGTTGAGGATAATACGGTGGTTCATGACATCATGCGCCACTTCTTTGATGTCTTCAGGTAACACGTAGTCGCGGTCGTCGAAGTAAGCGATGGCTTTAGCGGCACGGTTGAGGGCAATGCTGGCTCGCGGCGATACGCCAAACTGGATGTAGTCGGCAAACTCGTTCAGATCGTATTCGGCCGGGCGGCGGGTCGCAAACACAAGCTCAATGATGTACTTCTCGAGCGTCTCTGATATCTGCACCTGGTTTATTTCGCTGCGAATGGCGAAGATGTCTTCCTTGGACAGGACCTTGTTCACATTGTCATTGAAAGCCATGTTGGCCATACGGCGCATGATCTCCAGCTCGTCCGCTTTCTTCGGGTAGTCAATGTATACCTTCATCATAAAGCGGTCGACCTGTGCCTCAGGCAATGGGTAGGTACCCTCGTGCTCCACTGGGTTCTGGGTAGCCAGTACTAGGAATGGCAGGTCGAGCATGTAGGTTGTTTCGCCAATCGTTACCTGCTTCTCCTGCATCGCTTCCAGCAGAGCCGACTGTACCTTGGCAGGGGAGCGGTTCACTTCGTCCGCCAGAATCAGGTTGGCGAAGATCGGACCTTTCTTTACTTCAAACTGGGACGCATTCTGGTTATAAATCATGGTGCCGATCAGGTCGGCAGGCAGGAGGTCCGGGGTGAACTGAATACGCTGAAAGTCGAGGCGCAGGGCGCGGGCCAGTGAGTTAATGGTAAGGGTTTTGGCGAGGCCAGGTACGCCTTCCAGCAAGATGTGGCCGCCGGTAAAAAGACCGATTAAAAGGCGGTTCACCATATAGGACTGTCCCACTACTACTTTCCCCACTTCCTGAAAAACCTGCTTTATCTTCTGCTGGTGGTCTTTCACCTGGTCCGGATATACTAATTCGTCTGCTGGCATAGCTCAATGGCATTTAAAGGCCCTAAATATAGTGATTCTAAGGGAGGGGCGCAATTAATTGCGTTTGGCTATGCCGCTATGGTATAAGGAGGGTTAAAAAGAAAAGAGCGCCCTAAGCGCTCCTTTTATGTTCTGTCTCAAATATGATGGAGTTTTGAGCCTGTTTCTTCAATGCTTCCATGCGCTCTCGTTTGGCTTGTCGTACCAGCTCTATCATGCTGTTTAGCCTGTTCTCCTCCACATCTTCGATCGGCAAAATCATAGTGGTATGAGGGGATTCAATGTGGATGCGGTGTTGCCGCGTCATCAGGTACAGCATCAGGAAAAAGCCGCTTAGCAGGGCAAAGGCATCGTTAAAATAAACGAAAAAAGCCGAAACGACACTAAAAGCAAGGTATAGGGATTTGCCTGTGGCTTTAATTTGCCACGAAGTGATATCTTCGAGCATCACAGACTGGTAGGTTTTGAAAAGCCAGTTGTTCTGCCGTAAAATGACGCGATGGGTGGTAAGTGTCAGCTTCTTATCCACTGTCTGGATAAGGTGCCTTTCTCCACCAAGAAGTCGTGTTACTGCCATTCCTGATGGAGCATTAAGTTTGTTTATTTTCGTGTTGAGTCGTAGCGAGTGTATCACAGCTAAAAATTGGTGTTATCTATACCCAGGATTCCCGGAAGCACCAAAGGGTTGCATGCAAGTCCGGAACAAAGTTAAATAAATAATAATTCTTATACGAAGCCAATTAGCGCTGTATAGGTTTTATTATAATTTCATCCCAGTGGTACTATACCTACGGCAAGTAGCTTTTTAGGATTGTAAATTAGTCTGCAAAAAGTTTGCCCAATTGAGTAATTTGTAATAAAAATTAAAAATAAATTATATTTATATATAGAAGAAGCCGCTCTAAACGTTTAGAGCGGCTTCTTCTATAAGTGCTTTCGGGTTATTTCTAGGCAGTTAGGTAAAATTCTCCTTCGTGGCCATGCGCACGCTGGTTCTTGAAGCGACCAATATCAGTCTGCATATTCTCGTAAATTTCCAAAATCTCTTCTGAATCCTGTGTCAACGGTTTTATGTGCTCAAGCAGTAATTTAGCCGCCAGCGGATAAAACTTGGAGTCGTCCGTATTCTTGGCATTTACTTTAAAACTGCTTACATGCGTTTCCAGCTTTTTCAGGCTAGGGTGTTCGCCCTTGAACTCCTGTATGGTGTCGCGAAGCTTCTCCCGTATCATCAGGTACAAATCCTCTTCGAAGGTCATCCCGAAGTCATCATCCTCCTCTTCATCATCGAAGCTGTAATCTAAGTCTTCATCGTAATCGAAATCGTCTCTCATGGCTGATAATAAGGTTATTTTGAATTGTTAGTACGCACAGTTGTTCTTTGGGTGTTGCATAAAGTATACTGTTTTCTTTCCGAACAGATACATAAAAGCAGGGCAGCATCTGATTTAAGCTCCCAAAGAAAATGCATAAATAATGTTTCGTATTCGTTTTTGCAATGCCTCAGGGCACACCTGTATTGAATTATTTTGCTGTTGAAAAAATGTGGCGGGATATTGAATTGAGATTAAAGCGGATAAGCATAAAAAAAGACCTGCTCCCGAAGGAGAGGTCTTCTTTGTAAAGTAGGCTGCCTGGGTTTAGGAGAACTTGCGTTCGATCAGGCGGAGCAGTTTGTTTACGCTGTCCTGCTTCTTGCTCCAGTCATACTTGCGGGCCAGGTCATGAGTGACAAAGTGCATCGCCTCTTCCGGGCTTCTGAACTGGTCTAGCTGCTGGATGGTGTTATAGTAGGTCATGTTGTCGCCGTCGAACAGCTCGTTGATGAAGCTGAAACGCTGGTTGATCGAGATAGAGTTTTTAAGCGACTCAATCTTGCGGTTGCTCAGAGAATCGGCTACTGAAGAGGAAGCAGGTTTGCTGAACTTCTCATTCATAGTCGGACGCTCCGCCTTAAAGCGCTCGTTCAGGTTACTGTCCGGGATGGCGGCAGGTCTGGGCGCAGCTGCTACTGGCGCTGATGCAGGCATTGCTACTGGCGCGGGAGAAGGCGCGGCCACCGGAGCAGACGCTTCTCGTTGCGCCATATGGATAGGCGCTACTACATCTTTTTCCTCCATGGGAGCGGCCGGGGTAGGCTTGGCCAGCGAAGCCGCATAAGCCGCCAGAGGCGAGATCTGCTCCTGTCTGATCTCTTCTTCTGTAATTGACAGCAGGCTGTTGAATGCTTCCAGTACCTCTGACAGCGGCGCAATGCCATCGCGATTGGCGTTCAGGTATAGCCTGAAGCGGCTCAGGATATAATCGCGGTCGCGGTTGGAAGGAGAGAGCGTGCCTATAAAGCCTGTAAACAGTTGTTTGTCCAGGTCAATGTATTTTAGGTTCTCCTGCAGTTTGGGCAGGGTGATGTCTTCCTGAATGCGCAGGAATTTCTCTTCGAAAGTGGCTACCGGTGCCAGCTTGAGCAGGAATGTGTCGTAGATCGCCTTCTGAAGGAGCGGCTCAAAAGCATCACGCTTGATCAGGATCTTGCGCGATAGCACATTCATAAAGTTGAGCAGCGCTTCCTTTACCTCTTCATGCTCATAGTCAAAGTAGGGGCTGCGCAAGTTGGCCATTTCGTGGTGCCACTTGAGCAGGAGCTCTTTTATTACAAACAAATTGACCTGTTTAATGGGCGTAAAGCCAATTAGTTGGGGTCCGTTAATCGTGTCGTGCGCAGCAAAGTGACGGTCACAAAGTACATTTGCCAGTTCTTTGCTGTAACGTTCAAGCCTTAATTGATTATATTTGTCTTCCATTGGTATACCTTTCTTTCGTAAAGTTAATAAATAATATGCCAAACTTAACGGTGCAAAACCTGTTCGATCGGCAGGTGGAAGTGGCACCCGGCCAAACGCTGCTGAAGGCCATTCAAGCCGAGGGCATCGACTGGATGCACGCCTGCGGAGCCAAGGGGCGCTGCACCACCTGCCGCATTATTGTGCAGGAGGGGCTGGAGCACTTCGGGCCGCTCACCGACAGCGAACAACGCTACCGTGACAGGGGCCGCCTACAAGCTAACGAAAGACTGACCTGCCAGTGTACATTAGTAAGCGGAGATGCCCAGGGCCGCGTGCCCCGGCAGACCATGCTCCCGCACATGAAGTATAGCAACTAGCCAATCAGCCATTACGAAATAGTACATGTTTATAGAACCGCGCGTAGGTAACGAGAACCACGCAATCAGAAGAGGGTGGATAGAGGTGATCTGCGGATCGATGTTTTCGGGGAAGACCGAGGAGCTGATCCGGCGACTGAACAGGGCCAAGATCGCCAAGCAGAAGGTGGAGATATTCAAGCCGACTATCGACAAGCGCTATCACGAAGAGGATGTGGTGTCGCACAATGCCAATGCCATACGCTCTACGCCGATAGACTTTGCGCAGGACATGCTGCTATTGGGCGGCAGCTGCGATGTGGTAGGTATAGATGAGGCGCAGTTCTTTGACGACGGCCTGGCCGAGGTATGCGTGAAGCTGGCCAACAGTGGCGTGCGTGTGATCGCCGCCGGCCTGGACATGGACTACCTGGGCAAACCCTTTGGACCGATGCCGGCTTTGATGGCGGTGGCCGAGTACGTAACCAAGGTGCATGCCATCTGTGTACAGTGCGGTGATATTGCGACTTATTCTTACCGCAATGCTTTATCAGAGCAGCAGGTGCTGCTGGGCGAAACGGAATCTTACGAAGCCCGCTGCCGCCACTGCTTCCAGGAAGGTATCAAACAAAAGAAATAACGCTAGTGCTATACCTGTGGCCAGTGCCGCAGTGCGTTGCATATGATTCCTGATAAAATTAGCGAGACCTATACCTAACTTTTATACCTGTGCCGAAGCTGCTTTTGCGTTTGCTATACCTGTCTGTCGTGCTGCTTTGGCTGCCGGCACTGGTGCAGGCACAGAGTCCGGTAGGTATAGGGCAGTGGCAGCTGCACGTGCCTTATACCCAAGGCAGGGCCGTGGCCGATGCCGGTGACCGCGTATACCTGGCAGCCGATCAGGGCCTTTTCTATTATGACAAGGAGTACCGGAATGTGCAGCCTGTCACCCGCATCGACGGACTGAGTGAGCAGCGCATCAGCACCATTGGCTACGATCCGGAAACAGCTACACTTGTTATCGCCTACGCCAACGCCAACATCGACCTGCTGCAGGAGAACCGCATTGTCAATCTGCCTTCCATCCTGCGCCTTGCCGTCGACGGGGACAAAACCATTCATCATATTCACATCCATTACAAAACAGCCTACCTCTCCACAGCTTTTGGCGTGGTGGTGGTTGACCTGGCCCGGCAGGAGATTAAAGACACCTATGCTAATCTGGGGCCAAGTGGTGAACGCCTGGCTATAAAAGCAAGCACCGTACAAGGCGACTGGTTATACCTGATGACGGACCGGCAGGTATGGCGTGCCAACCGTCTGACAAGCAACCTCAAAGATTTCCGCAGTTGGCAGGCAGTGTCTACTGGCCTTCCACAAAATGCTAACCTAACTGCCATGGCCTCTTTTCAGGATCAGGTATACCTGGCAGTGGCAGGTCACGGACTTGGGATACTCCGGCAAGGCGCTTTGGAGTCAGTGCCTATACCTGAGCTTGGTACTATTGCGCACTTACAAGCTTCTGCCAATTACCTGCTAGGGGTTACAGAAGAGGGCGTTTTGCTGGTCGACAACCGTGGTACAGCTTCCATGTTAGAGCACCAAGCTATACAGTCTCCGCGCATGGCAGTGCAGGACGATAAGGGCACCACCTGGATCGCTGACAGGAATAAAGGCTTAGTCGCCAGGGGGCTTGGGAGTGATGTAATGGCCTTCGCGCCGCCAGGTCCTGCGTCAAGCAACAGCTTCCGGGTGGCTGCTGGCAATGGGGTGGTGTATGTGCTCAGCGGAGGCTACAGCGATAATTACCAGCCCCTCAACCGCACTGATGGCTACTACGGTTACCAGGGCGGGCAATGGTATAACAACAGCCCTGCTTTATCACCGTCAGGTGGCACGCCGCTCCGAGACTTTGTGGATGCAGTCTACAATCCGGTGACGGGACATGTATACATGGCGACATACGGGAATGGCTTGCTGGTCTGGAAAGGAGAGGAGCAACCGCTACTCTACAATGGCACTAACAGCACGCTGCTCAGCACGCAGCCAACTACCGACCGCACCGAGCAGGTACGCCTGACTGATGTGGCCGTGGATGCTGCCGGGCAGGTATGGGTGGTGAACCGCCATCGGGTAGCCGGTGCGCTGGGCTTGCATGTGCTGCGTCCGGACGGGGAGTGGCAGGGGTTCAACCTGCCAGATATAGCCGATAACAACAACTTGGAACGACTGGCGATAGACGATAATGGGTACAAGTGGTTGAGTATTAGCCATACAGGTAATGTGCGTAACGGCTTGGTAGTGTACGACGAGGCAAGACAGCAGGTGCGGGAGCTCAGGGCAGGTGCTGGCAATGGCAACCTGCCAAGCGGTGCCGTGCACAGCATCACCAAGGACCTGAACGGCGACATGTGGATCGGCACATCAGCGGGAGTGGGTGTATTTTATAGTACGGCCGCTGTGTTCGCTGGTCAGGTGTACGATGCCCGAATCCCGATCATTGAGGGACGGCCGCTGCTCGGTGGGCAACTGGTGCGCGACATTGCCGTGGACGGTGCCAACCGCAAGTGGATGGCAACCGACAACGGACTCTGGCTCTTCAGCCCGGATGGGGATCGCCTGCTGCAGCATTTTACCATGCAGAACAGTCCACTGCCTTCTAATAGAGTATTGTCAGTAGCTATAGAGCATAGCTCAGGCGAAGTGTTTGTGGTGACAGATGAAGGTATAGCTTCTTATCGTTCAGGCGCTACGATTACAGAAGGCAAACCTGAGTGCGCCCAGGTATACCCGAACCCGGTAAGGCCTGATTATACTGGTCTGATTGGCGTGTCCGGATTGCCAAACAACGCCGATGTGCGCATCACCGACATCAACGGCACGCTGGTGTACAAAGTCAAAGCCACTGGTGGCACGCTCACCTGGGATGCCCGCGGGTACAACGGCAAGCGCGTAAAAGCCGGCGTATACCTGGTCTTCGCAGCTGACCGCGAGGCACGTCAAACCTGTATCACTAAAATAGCCGTACTGGAGTAAATGTTAGTCAAGACAAGAGGCATCGTACTCAACTATATCAAGTTTCGCGAGTCGTCGATCATCGCCAAGGTATACACCGAGCAACTGGGCGTGCAGTCGTACATCGTGAACAGCGTGCGCAAAAAAGGCACAGGCTCCCGTATTGCCCTGTTCCAGCCTTTCACGCTGCTCGATATGGTGGTCTATACCTCACACAAAGGCGGCCTGACACGCATCTCTGAATATAAGAGCGCCTACCCCTTCTCGACCATACCCTTTGACATCCGCAAGAGTAGCATTCTGTTGTTTCTGTCTGAAATGGTGTCACGCACGATCAAAGAGGAGGAGGAGAACCCTGCGCTGTTTCATTTCCTATTCAATGCCATCATTGAATTCGACGAGTTGCAGGAGCATTTCGAAAATTTTCACCTGATCTTCCTGCTGCACCTGAGCCACCACCTGGGTTTTGGGCCGAGCAGCGGAACTGAGATTGTGGAGCAAGTGGCCTTCTCGCCTAATGCGCAGTCGCTCACCGACGCCCCGCCGGTGCTGGCACTGCAGGCTTACGAGCAGCTTTTTGACCAGCTGCTGCATACGCCGGCGCAGGCAACTATACCGAACGGCAAGGTGCGCCGCGAGATGCTTTCTATCCTGATCCGCTATTATCAGCTCCATGTTGAGCGACTGGGAGAGATCAAGTCACTGGCAATCCTTTCGGAAGTGCTGAGCTGATAAACAGAAAAGGCGATGCATCGAGCATCGCCTTTTCTGTTTAGGTATAAATAGCTGCTAGCGTACTTGCAACACATCTATTTCAAATATCAGCACGGAGTTTGGCGGAATGCTGTTGCTACCATAGTAACCATAGCCCAGGTAAGATGGGATATACAGATTCGCTTCCTCGCCTTTGCGCAAGTGCTGTAGTCCTTCATCCCAACCCTTGATCACCTGTCCGGCGCCTACTAGTACCGAGAATGGCTTACCGCTTCTGAACGAGCTGTCAAATACATCATTGCTCACATTGCGGCCAATGTAGTTTACCTCAGCATACTGCCCTGGCTTGATCACATCACCTTCACCAGCTTTTTTTGTCAGGATGTAAATACCGCTGTTCAGGCGCACAACTTTGGTCGTGTCCACATTGTTGGTCCTGAAGTATTTCCGGATCGTTTCCTCGTCTATCTTCTTCTGAGCCTCTATTTGCTCAGGCGTCACGTAATAAGGATTTTTATTTTCTTCCTTGCACGACGCAAAAGAGACCAGTACAACGAACAAGAAGAGAGCCTTAGCAAGCCATATGCTCAGTTTCTGCTTTTTGTGTTTCAGGTTCATGGTAATCGGGTTAAGGGTAATTGGAAATTAGTTTTTGATATCAACAAGCTCCACGTCGAAACGCAGGATGGAGTTGGCAGGCATCTGCTCGCCACGAGCCTGCTCGCCGTAAGCCAATGTAGAAGGTATAAGCAGAATGGCCTTGCTGCCTTCGTTCAGCTGCGCAATGCCATCGTCCCAGCCCTGAATTACCTGACCCTGGCCAAGCGGGAATGTGAATGGCTGACCACCGCTCATTGGGTTGTCATAAGAAGACTCCAGCTCTTTACCGTCCAGGAAAGACAGTTTGTAATGTACTGATACATTGTCACCTGCTTTTGCTTTCGGGCCTTTGCCAGGCTGTGTTACCACGTAGTACACGCCAGCGTCTGTCTTCTGTACATTCTTCAGGCCTTTCTCTTTGATGTACTCCTGAATTTTGGCGTCATCAACTTTGATCTGCTCTTTGGCACGCTCCTGCTGAGCAAGCATCTGCTCCTCAAACATTTTCTGCTGGTCTGCGATCGCCTCTTCCTCAGACTGGATTTTGTCAGCTTTCAGGAAGAATGTGAAATGCGTGCCTGGCTTGATGAAAGGAGGCATCGGCTGGTTGAAGGTATTGGCGAAAAGTGAGTCCACACTGATCTTGAACACGCCGCTGTCACCAGCACGCATCATCGTCAGAGCGTCTTCAAGGCTACCTTTAAAGGTAGGCTCCATTACCGGCAGCATCACCGGCTGGCCTTGCTGGCGTGAGTCGAACAATACAGAGTCGTCAGCCGTGCGGTACGACATGTGCATCGTGATCACCTGACCAAGACGTGCGCCTGTCGTGTCGTTCGGGTCTATCTCACCACGGTTCACATACTCACCGTCTTTTTGCTCATATATCTTATAAGCCAGGCCGTCAGCCGTCGTGCGGAATTCGTCGCTTTTGTTTTTGTCGCCGCAGGATTGCAGCAACATAGCACCGGCTAGTACCGGCAATAAGAACTTTGATTTAAATAGCATGGGTTATAGGTTGGATAAAATGTTTGTTACTAAACAGAAGCCTGCAGCTGCTCTTTGTATTGTGGCAGCAGGCTTTCAAACCTGGCCACTGTATTTTCGAGGCTGTCTATGGACATGCCGCCGGCTGCATTCTTGTGACCACCGCCATTAAAGTTGGCACGGGCAAATTCGTTGACAGAAAAATTGCCTACCGATCGGAAAGAGATCTTCACAGCCTGCGAACGATCGATGATCACGGCTGCAAAAACGATGCCTTCGATGGACAGCGCAAAGTTAACCAGGCCTTCCGTATCGCCGGTTTTGGAGTCATATGCTTTCAACTCCTCGGCTGAAATGGCAATATAAGCTGTTCTGTACTCAGGAAGCACGACCAGCTTGTCCTTGAGGGCATAACCCAGGAAGCGCAGACGTAGTTCCGAAGAGCTGTCGTAGATAAGGCGGTGAATATTAGAGGTGTTCACCCCGATGTGTAGCAGATCAGCTATGATCAGGTGCACGTTTTTGGAAGTGCTCGGGTGGCGGAAAGAACCTGTGTCGGTCATGATGCCGGCATAGAGGCACTCGCCTATACCTGTGTCGATTTTGTCGCCGTCGCCCAGGGCCTTGATGAGGTCGTATACCAGTTCAGCAGTAGCGGCGGCCTGTGGGTTGGAGAAATCCAGGTCAGCGAAATCTTCCGGCTGCAGGTGGTGGTCTATCAGCACTTTGGTACCTTTTGCCTGACGGATGTACTCGCCCATTTCGTTGATGCGCGACAGGTTAGAAAAGTCAAGGCAGAAGATCATCTGCGACTCTTCGATGATGCGGCGTACCAGGGCGTCGTTTTTCTCAGAGTAAACGAGCACATCATCGTTGCCCTCCATCCAATTCAGGAAGTTAGGGTAGTCGGAAGGAGTGATCACGGTAACCCGGTGCCCCAGCTTTTTGAGGTAGCCGGCCAGACCCAGTGACGAACCCAACGCATCGGCGTCCGGTTTGTGGTGTGTGGTGATCATCACCTCTTTAGGTTCTCTCAGAAGCTCTTTGAGAGCATTAATGTCGTGCATAAAGCTTGTTATAAATCCGCTGATTAATAGGGATATAAGGCGCAAATTTCTGTAAAAATAACTTCTAAAGCAATAAAATAGCGTTTTAAGACATCGTAGGCGGACCAGTGAGCAGGAGCAAGGCACTACATACAGGTAGAGCCGTGCGTGCATTAACATAAATATTTGCAGAAAGTGTAGCCAAAGTGCTGCTATAATTAAGCTAAATGCGCTAATTTTGCACCTTCAAAACGAAACATACACATATTAACACAATAGACATGGCTGGAAACATCACATTTACCATGATTAAGCCGGATGCGGTTGCAGACAACAACATCGGTGGCATTACTAAAATGATCGAGGAAGGTGGCTTCCGCATCGTGGCGATGAAGAAGACAAGACTGACTGAGGAGCGTGCCGGTAAGTTTTACGAAGTACACAAGGAGCGTCCTTTCTACGGTGACCTGGTGAAGTACATGTCATCTGGCCCGATCGTAGCCATGATCCTGGAGAAAGACAACGCAGTAGAGGATTTCCGCAAGCTGATCGGCGCTACTAACCCGGCTCAGGCTGAGGAAGGCACGATCCGTAAGGTGTACGCCAAGTCTATCGAGGCAAATGCCGTACACGGCTCTGACTCTGACGAGAACGCACAGATCGAAGGCGACTTCTTCTTCTCTGCTGACGAGCGTTTCTAAGCAAATAAAGAGTACTTATTGATTTCTCAAAAGCCCGCAGGACTGTATGGTCTGGCGGGCTTTTTTGATTATGTTTGCCGCCTGAATTTATTCTTTTATGAAGCACGCTATACTTTCTGTTTTCTTTACGCTATGGTTGGGTACGACCTTTGCGCAGCAAGAAAAAATGATATTCTATAACACCAACTGGCTGATCACCAAGCAGGAACATGCGGCATTTGCCCGCTCAGTTATGATGCCGGATACAGTAGCCAAACTTAAGACGTTGCGAGGTTTTAGCTTTGATGGCGATGTGATTGACTACTACTCGAACGGCAAGGTGCTGGCAAATGGCTTTTATGATAAGGGGTTGAAGAGAGGACACTGGCAGTTCTTCCATTTTGATGGGAAACCAGAGAGCAGTGGCGCCTACGAAAACGACCATCGTGTAGGAGAGTGGAAGTTCTGGTGGCCCAACGGCCAATTAATGAACGTGCTGCTGTACGATAGCCTTGGTGTAAAAGTGATGCACAGTTGGAGCGAAGACGGGAAACAACAGGTCAAAAATGGCAATGGTAAGGTCAGCATTAAGCTGGAAGAAGATGAGAAAAGCAAAGCCATGCTTGAGGGCAACTACCGCAACGGCCTGAAAGATGGGCTTTGGCGCAGAACCAATAACAAAGGGCAGTCAGAGATAGAGCAGTTATTCTCTGATGGGGAGCTGGTAAAAGACCAGAAATTCAAGCCAAGTTTAGCTTATCTTAATTCGGGCATTGATAGATTTGAAGTAGGGAATGAGCCTTACTACTTGCAAAAAGTAGAGAGATGGATGGTTGATCCGCAAATATACGCAGGGAATTATCCTGTAGTAGCTAGTGTGATGGGATGGGAAGTAGAAGCTGTGAAAGTTAAATCGAAGCCAAACTACTATAAGGTATATGCTCAACTGGAGGACAAACCTTTTATATATGAAGAGCATCCAACAACAGCGCCTGAGTTTCCGGGTGGTGATAAGGCTTACCAGAGTTACATGAGCAAATACATCGTTAACCCTTTGAAACTATCAGGGGTTAAATTTGAGAAGGTAGTTTATGTAGACTTTGATATCACGGACGAAGGAAAGGTAGAAAATGTGATCCTTCCTAAAAGTATTCAGGAAGAAATAGTAAAAGATATTATCACAAAAGGGTTTACAGCAATGCCTGTATGGAAACCTGCGACCCGTAACCTTGAACCCATTTACACGCGGTATAGGTATCCGCTCAATCTTTAAACAAAACAGCCGGTTTCTGCAGAAACCGGCTGTTTTGTTTTATAGCAATTGCTGCTTAAGTTCTCGGAATTTTAAAACGCTGGCCCGGACGAATCAGGTCTGGGTTTCCACCGATAGTGTCCTTGTTCGCTTCGTAAATTCTGTTCCAGGCGTTGGCATCGCCGTAAAGTTTCTTGGCGATTTTGGAAAGTGAGTCGCCGCTCTGCACGGTATACACATCCTGGTTGGCGCTTGGATCCGTTACCTGCTGCTCGTCTTTGTTTGTAAAAAACTTGTGGTCCTCGGACTGGCCGGGTACTTTGTTAACCTGATCGGAGCTCTTCTTGGCAGGTTCTTGCTCTCCTTTTTTGAAAAAATCACGCAATCCCATATTTCAGTTATTTTAATGTCAGTACTCGTTTTAAGCACAACCGTGAATGCACAGCTGCTTAAATAGATACGCCAATAGGGGGGCATGGTTGTGGTGCCTGCGTGATTGGTTTTATTGAGACGGCTTGCATTAACTTTCATGTACTTTAGCCGTAATCAATGCACGTCTCCTGCATGAGCAGGCGCAGGTATGTACAACCATAAACTATGAATAAGATGAATGCGACATTGAACAGAGTAAAAACCTCCTGGACTTTTGTGATGGCCTTCATGCTGATGGCCTTCATGGCTAGCTGCGGAGGCAATGGCGATGATGCGGGCAACGCCAACATGATCTCAGGTGGCAGCAGCAAGACCTGGAAAGCTGACAAAGAACTCACCGCCTCCGGCGACAAAGACAAGTTGACCCAGGAAGAAAAGCAGGAAACGATGCAGTTTTACTCGGATGGCCGCTTTGCCATGGGTGGCGGTGGCTCACTTGAAACCGGCACCTGGACCTACGACCAGGCAGGCAGACGATTGTCTCTAACTTTTGAAGGATCCGACGTGTCGCAGAACTTCACAGTTGAGAAACTGACAGACAAAGAAATGCACCTGGTAGGTGGCGATGGCTCTAAGATGGAGCTGAAAGCTGACTAAGAAATAAAAGTATTTATTGAACAGGAAAGCCGGTCCGTTTTGGATCGGCTTTTTTGTTAGGCCGACTAAGGTATAAGCCGCCAAACCAGGTATAGCCAGACAAGTTACGCTGTGCGTTACACCAGACGTCGCAGCGCCAGCAAGCCCAGTGCCGGTCCGACAGCCAGCAGCGCCAAGGTATGGTGCAACTGCAACTGCGTGAACAAAAAGCCCGTGAGTTGAATACTGATCACCGTTATGGCAAAACCAATGGCCACTACAATGGTAAGCGCTGTGCCAACCAATTGCGCAGGGGCGGTTTGTGCAGTAAGAGCTGAGAACTGCGGCGAATCCCCCGCCACGACGATGCCCCAGAAGAGCAGGAATGGTATAAGCAGTTGTGGTGTATCCAGTTGCAGCATTACCAGCGAAAGTAGACAGCACAGGCCGGAGAGCAGCAGTTGCACAAAAGCCACCCGAGCACTCCCCCATACCTGCGAAAGGTAGCCACCCCCAATACAGCCTACTGCCCCGGCCGCAATCACGGCGAAGCTGTAAGCCGACACCTCACCGGGACTGAGTTGTGGAATTGCAAGCGCCAGGATCAGCGGCGTGAATGCCCACAAGGTATAGAGCTCCCACATGTGACCGAAGTAACCAAAAGCCGCCGCCCGGAAAGCCCGGTCACGGAAAGCCTGCAGCATGTTGCTGAGCTTGAAGGTCGCGCCTTTCTTCAGGTATGGACCGTCGGGCACAAACAGGTATAGGAGCAAGCCGCCTGTCACTGCCATGGCGCTTACCGCTAGCATGGCCTGTTGCCAGGGCAGGTCAGCACCCAGCGCCCGGATCAAGTGCGGAAATGCAGTGCCTAACACCAATGCGCCCACTAAGTAGCCAATCGCCTTGCCCAGGCCCGTGCTATACCAGCTGGCTGCTATTTTCATTCCGACAGGGTAGATACCTGCCAATAAAAATCCAGTCAGCGCCCGAAGCAACAGCACGGCATAAAGGTCTTTCGCAGCAAATACCACCAAGGCATTGGCAACAGCTCCCAGCAAAGCACACAGCATAAAGAGCAGGCGCGGCGACACACGATCGGCCAGCGAAAGAAAAGCGAATACCAGCGTGCCCGCTATAAAACCTAGCTGCACCGCCGAAGTCAGCAGCGCCAAGGCACCGTCCTGCAACTGCAACGAAGCCTTAAGCTCCGGCAGCACCGCATTGCCGGCAAACCAAAGCGAAGTACCCGCAAACTGCGAAAGCACAATGGTAGGAAGGATGCGGGTTGGAGGCGCTTTTAAAACCTCACCCATAAATCGTTTCAGCGAATTTCTCCAGGGCTTTGCGGGTTTCGTAGGTGCGCTCGAACATACCCATGTGGCCGGTTTTGCCGAGGAAGTAGACCATGCTGTTGTCAGGTAGGTGGCATTGCTCCAAGGCTTTGTCGAGTGGCACGGCACCGTCGTCCTTCCCGAAGATAAATAGCACCGGAAACTTAACAGCGGCCAGCACTTCGGTTCTGTCTTTGCGGTCGCGCATAGCGGCAAGACCTTGGGTTATACTCTCTTGGGGTGTTGCAGTGCCGATCTCTTTCATCAGCGCAATCTCCTTTTTGAGCCGGCCACGGTTCTCGCTATAGAAGAGCGGCTCTATGAAAGACTGCATGAACTTTTCTACGCCGTGCTTCTCCACAAATTCAATGGTCTTGTTGCGGTTTTCCTTTTTCTCGTCGGTATCGGGGAGGGCGGAGGAGTGGAAGAGGCAGAGGCCGCTGAGCATGTTGCTATACTTCTCCGCAAAGGCCATACTCACATAGCCGCCCATGGAGTGACCCGCCAGGATGCACTTTTTCACACCTAGTTGCTCGAGCTGCTGCTTCACGTAGTCAGCCATACCTTCCATGCTGTAGTCTGCTATACCTTGGGTGTTATTTCCGAAGCCGGGCAGGTCCAGCGCCACAGTTCTGAACTTCTGTTGCAACGGATTTGCAAAATCATCCCAAACAGCCGTGCTCTCGCAGAAGCCGTGCAGGAAAACGATGGGATCGCCGGAGCCGTGATCGGTATAGGTAGCGTGTTTTGTCATAGTTTGTGGGGTTTATCTGTAGGGACAGGCCGCAACCTGTCTGAATCATGCACGAGTAGTTTTCAGATGGTATAAAAGTATAGATTGGCAGGTATATCGCAAAGGATAATTTCTTGTTTCATCAGCTAGGCTATGCTGCGGACAAGTCGCGACCTGTCCCTACAGCAGGGTGGGTTCATTCTACTTTTTTTGTCATCCCGTAGGGATCTTGGTAAAGAGGGCCCCTATCCGCGCACGTAGCATTGGCTTAACTTCCCGGGGGTAGGGACCCTCTATTTTAACCAAGGTTCTTTACAGAATGACAATTTATTTTAAGCCTATTTCCCCTGGAAAGAACCGGATCTGATCCATACAGGGGAATTAAAACAAAAACCCCGCAGCTCCTGAAGAACTGCGGGGTTTGTCTTATCGTCAAAAACTCTTTTGTCTAATCTTATACCTTCACTGCTACACCGATCATCTCTCGTACAGTGTTTTCAATCGCAGTCGGGTCGAAACCAGCGTCGCGGTGTAGTTCCAGCTGTGAGCCGTGCTCGAATATCTGATCAGGTATACCGAGGCGCTTCACCTGTGCCGTATAGCCGTTGTCGACCATGAATTCCAGCACTGCACTTCCGAATCCACCCTGCAGGCAGCCGTCTTCTACGGTGATCACTTTACTATACTTGCTGAAGATGTGATGCAGCAACTCTTCGTCCAGCGGCTTGCAGTAGCGCATGTCGTAATGGCCCGGGTTGATGCCTTCGTAGCTCAGTTTCTGGCACACGTCCACGGCATAGTTACCAATGTGGCCGAATGTCAGGATCGCTACCTCTTCGCCTTCCTGCACGGTGCGGCCTTTACCGATCTGCTGTAGTTCCAGCGGAGTGCGCCATTCCGGCATTACGCCTTCGCCACGTGGGTAGCGGATCGTGAACGGACCAGCTCCTTCTTGTGAAGCCGTATACATCATGTTGCGCAGTTCCTGCTCGTTCATCGGGGCAGCTACCACCATGTTCGGGATACAGCGCATGTAGGCAATGTCGTAAGCGCCGTGGTGCGTCGGACCATCAGCACCGGCGAAGCCAGCACGGTCAAGGCAGAACACCACATGCAGGTTCTGTAGGCACACATCGTGCACCACCTGGTCGTAACCGCGCTGCATGAACGTGCTGTAGATGTTGCAGAACGGCACCAGGCCTTGCGTGGCCAGGCCTGCAGAGAATGTTACTGCATGCTGCTCGGCTATACCTACGTCAAAGGCACGATCCGGCATTGCCTTCATCATGATGTTGAGCGAGCAGCCAGATGGCATCGCAGGCGTAACACCCATGATCTTGTCATTCTGCTCGGCCAGTTCTACCATCGTATGACCAAAAACATCCTGGTACTTAGGAGGCTGCGGCGTGTCGTGGTGTTTCTTGTAAATCTCACCTGTTATCTTGTCGAACAGACCTGGCGCATGCCATTTGGTCTGGTCTTTTTCGGCGAGGGCAAAGCCTTTGCCTTTGGTGGTGAGCACATGCAGGATCTTCGGACCAGGTATACGCTTCAGGTCTTCCATTACCGACACCAAATGGTTGATGTCGTGCCCATCAATCGGACCGAAGTAGCGGAAGTTCAGACCTTCGAACAGGTTACTCTGCTTGGAAAGTGTAGCCTTGATGCCGCTCTCCACCTTAGAGGCAATGTGCTGTGCATTTGGACCGAACTTGCTGATCTTGCCTAGTACATTCCAGAGTTCATCGCGCAGCTTATTGTAAGTGCGGGAGGTGGTAATGTCGGTTAGGTATTCTTTGAGAGCGCCCACATTCGGGTCAATGCTCATGCAGTTGTCGTTGAGGACTACCAGCAGGTTGGCATTGGTCGCGCCTCCGTGGTTGAGGGCTTCAAAAGCCATACCACCCGTCAGGGCGCCATCACCGATCACAGCAATGTGCTGGCGATCTTCTTCGTTTTTGTATTGTGAGGCGACAGCCATACCCAGCGCCGCCGAAATAGAGGTGCTCGAGTGGCCTACGCCAAAGGTATCGTATTCGCTTTCTTTACGCTTAGGGAAACCAGAGAGTCCGCCATACTTGCGGTTGGTATGGAAGTTGTCGCGACGGCCGGTCAGAATCTTGTGCCCGTATGCCTGATGCCCCACATCCCATACCAGTTGATCGTAAGGGGTCTGGAACACGTAATGCAGTGCCGTGGTCAGTTCCACCACCCCAAGGCTGGCCCCAAAATGACCGCCGTGGATCGATACCACATCGATGATATATTGCCTTAGCTCCTGGCATACCTGCAGCAGTTGCTCTGGCTTCATTTTGCGCAGGTCAGCAGGTGTGTCAATGGAGGCAAGAAGCTCTCCTGGTTTGATGATCATAGAAATGTCTTTATTATAGACTTCCAACAAATTTTTCCGGCAAAAGTTTGCAAAGCGAAAAATACAATTAGCCAGACAAAACGTAAAGTTAGCAAAAATCAGAATACAAGCTGCTATTTCTCCTCCCTATCCTATCAGGGCAGCCAACAGTGGTATATGCGATAAGTGTGGTAAGTGATTGATAGCCAATATGGATTTCGTATGATGGAACTTAACAGCAATCGCGCCACTTGATAACGTTACACTTATACAGGTGTAAGCTTATTTTGTTTGGAAATCATGCAGGTACGGCTTCTATAACGTAGCACTCGCGCTGCTATTTCATCCGAATAAATTAGTATTTTTGTCCATCTGCAGCAATCAGCGCATTAACCAAAGGCCAGAGAAGTGAGTTTCGAAATTAAATTACCGTTGTTTGAGGGGCCGTTCGACCTGTTGCTCTTCTTCATTGAGCGTGACGAGTTGGATATACACGATATTCCCATCTTCCAGATCACCAACGAGTTCATGGGCTACCTGCGGCAGCTCGAGCAGCTCAACATTGAGGTGGCCAGCGACTTTATATTGACGGCTGCCACACTCATGCGCATCAAGGCTAAAATGCTGCTGCCACGCACTGAGAAGGATGAAGAAGGCAACGAGATTGACCCGCGCCAGGAACTTGTGCAGCATCTGTTAGAGTACAAGAAGTACAAAGCGGTGCTTGGTGACCTTGGCCAGATGGAAGACTTCCGGCTGGCGCAGGAAAACCGTGGCAATGTGAACGAAGAATTGCAGCAGATCGCCAATGCCAACCACTTTGAGTACGAACTGCAGGACCTGAGCCTCTACAAACTGATGCGGGTGTTCGACAAAGTGATGCACCGGTTCGAAGAGGAGCAGAACCGTCCGAAGCACACCGTGCTTACCTATCCTTATACCATAGAGGAGCAGCGGGACTATATCACCCGTATCATTGAAGAGAAGAACCAGATAGCATTTTCTGAGATCATTTCGGCCTTCCCGGACAAGATCGGCATGATCTTCAACTTTCTGGCGATCCTGGACATGCTGCAGCTCAACCTGATCGGTATAGAGGTAGGGGATGGCTTTAATGACTTCATCATTACCAAAGCCGAGGGACAAGCAGCTCAGGTGACGCAGCTTATCCTCGAATAGCAAATCCCGAAAATCCTGAAAAAGCCGAACTGTTTCCCCCGAGTTGCCGAATAGTTAAGTAGTTTTGCACGTCAGCCGCTAAGAGCAAGCGCCAAAGAACTGGGTTACGATAGCCTGCATGGACCAGAATAAAAAGACCATACTGAAGAACTTTAGTCCGATCAAGATACTGATCCCGGTACTGCTGGGTTTGGGCGCTACGGCCTGGCTGTTCATCAAAGACGACAAGCTCAGTGATCTGAAAGGTATAGCCGAAGCCAATTGGTGGTGGCTGGCCGCCGCGCTGCTCGTGCTCGTGATCCGCGACCTGGGCTACATGTACCGCATCCGCAGCCTCACTGACAAATTCCTGACCTGGCGCAACAGTCTGGATGTGATCATGCTCTGGGAGTTTGCCTCGGCCATTACGCCCTCTGTAGTAGGTGGTACCACTATTGCCACCATTGTGCTCAACAAAGAAGGTATACCGCTGGGTAAGTCGCTGGCCTACGTCATGCTCACGGCTGTGCTCGACAACATGTTCTTCATCATCGCGGCTCCTATTGCGCTGCTGGCCACGCAGGGTGAGGTCTTCCCTGACTTTGGCCTCTCGGCTACCGATGTCAACGCACTCAAAACCGCATTTTACATCAGCTATACCCTCATAGCCGTCTATACCTTCATTATGATCTATGCCTTGTTTGTACGTCCGCGTGCTTTCAAGTGGATCCTGCTGAAGCTGACCGGCTGGAAGCTGTTGCGCAAGTGGCGCATCAACGCCTTCCACCATGGCAACGAGATCGTATGGGCCTCGCAACAGTTGCGCGGTAAAGACTTTAACTATTGGGCCCGGGCCATTATCTCGACCATCTTCGTGTGGAGTGCCCGCTACTTCCTGCTCAACTGTCTGATCGCCGCCTTTACCGATGTGACCTTTGCCGAGCACATGCTGATCATCTCCCGCAATCTGATCTTCTGGATCGTCATGCTGGTAGCTATTACGCCGGGAGGGGCAGGTATAGTGGAGATGGCTTTCCCGAGCTTCTTCGGCCTGTTCCTGGGCCGCTTCAGCAACATTGTGGTGGTGCTTTATCGCCTCATTACTTACTATCCATACCTGGTGCTGGGTTCTATCTTCCTGCCGAAGTGGGTGGCCAAGGTGTTTGGACGCGCTTCTGTGGAAGAGGAAGAGGTCAGCTACCACGACGCCTCTGCTAAGTAGGGTTTGCCGGATCAAACAAGCCACTTTTCTTGTTCTGTCAGTATAAGGTATAGAAAGAGATCTCATTTATGAAAGCCATAGTAATAGGAGGTGGAATCGGAGGACTGTGTGCGGCACTTGCGCTGCAGCAGGCAGGTATAGACACCACCGTGTACGAGGCAGCTCCCAAGTTCAGAGGACTGGGGGCTGGCGTAGGGCTTGCCGCCAATGCGATGCAGGGCCTGCAAAGGCTCGGTGTGGTGGACGATGTGGTCGCAAGAGGCAAGCAGCTCGATGCACTGGTGATCTTCGACGAGCACGGGCAGGAAATCAGTAACATGGACACCCGCCGCCTGAGCAACAAGTATGGCATCAACAACTTTGTGATACATCGTGCCGATTTGCATGAGGTGCTGCTGAGTCACCTCGAGCCAGATTCTGTGGTACTGGATAAGCGCTGCGAAACTGTGGAGCAGAGCGGTGACAAGGTGCAGGTCATGTTCGCCGATGGCACCCATGCCACGGCCGATCTGCTGATCGCTGCTGATGGTATTAGCTCGGTAGTCCGGCAGCAACTTATACCTGACAGCATCCCGCGCTACGCCGGCTATACCTGCTGGCGTGCCGTGATCGACAATCCGGGGGTAGAGATCAACAAAATGATATCGGCAGAGACCTGGGCACCGGAAGGCAGGGTAGGTATAGCGCCGCTACAGGGCGATAAGATCTACTGGTACGCCTGCATCAATGCTCCGCAGCGTGATGAAAAGATGCGCCGCATGACTCCTGAAAAACTTGCCCGTCACTTCGAAATGGTGCACTCGCCTGTAGAGGCTGTGTTGGCTTCCACTTCGCAAGACCAGCTCATCTGGAACGACATCGCTGACCTGAAGCCTCTGAAACATTTTGTATACGGCCGTATAGTCTTGCTCGGTGATGCGGCCCACGCCACTACGCCCAACATGGGGCAGGGTGCCTGTCAGGCTATAGAGGATGCTGTGGTACTGGCCCAATGTCTGAAGCAGGAACCTGTGTTGGCTAATGCCCTTAAGCGCTACGAGAAACGCCGCAAAGCCCGCACAGCTAAAGTGATCGGTCTTTCCCGCACGCTGGGAGAAGTGGCGCACTGGAGAAACCCATTATTGGGGAAGCTCCGCAACACACTTTTCCGTGCCATGCCCCGGTTTATTACCCAGCGGCAAATGGAGGATTTGTATCGGGTGGATTTCTGATCAGGACCTGGAAGATCGTTTTCCTTATGTTTTGAAAGGGATAAACTGCTACTGCAGCGTGGCAACAGGTATACCTGCCCTTTTATTTTCCAGTTTCCAGTAAATGACTTCATCATCTCTGATCAGTTCCTGCATACCCAGTTTTTCGAGTATTCGGATAGAGGCCGTGTTTTCTAAGAGGCAGCTGGCCGTCACCACTTTCACTCCATTTTGCTGAAAAGCCCAGTCCACCAACCCTCTGGCCGTTTCCAGCCCATACCCTTTCTGCTGTTCCTGCTTTATGATAGAATAGCCGATGTCCACAGCTCCGTCCTGATTCGGTCCCCCCTTAAAACCGGCGTCACCGATTACAGTGGCATTGTGTTTCAGTACGATCATCCACGACTCAAAGCCAGTCGGTTCAGGTAATTGCTCGAGTCTTTTGATAATCTTGGGCAACGTATCCATGCTCTCCTGATCAGGCCAAAGAGGAGTTATCTGCAACCCGAGGTATGTAAGCACACCGTTGTCACCGCTATAAAGTGCACGGGCTGCCGCGAGCGTGAAAGGTATCAGCACGAGCCTTTCGGTGTGGATGGGTTGGAGTTTCATGATCTTTGGTGCAGTGAGCTTAAATATGCAGGCATAAGTTACGTGTTCTAGCAAGAGATTTGAGTATTAGAAGCACATAAATGCAGAATAATAGAAAAGTCAGCAAGTTCTTCTTTGGTTACACTTTTTACCGGCTCGCTAGAATAAAAAAGGAAGCCCTGTCAAGAGCTTCCTTTTTTTATAGTTTTCTGCTAACTAACCTTAAACCAGCTCGTGCTTCACCAGATACTCGGCAATCTGTACCGCATTGGTCGCAGCACCTTTGCGCAGGTTATCGGCTACAATCCACATATTGAGCGTTCTTGGCTGAGTTTCGTCCAGGCGAACACGGCCTACGAGTACTTCATCTTTGCCGTGGGCGTCTTTTGGCATTGGGTACTGCAGATTCTTTACGTCGTCTACTACTTTCACGCCTTCGGTTTCGTTCAGGATGCGGTATACCTCGCCCAGTGAGAAATCCTTCTCGAACTCCACGTTCACTGACTCCGAGTGACCGCCCATTACAGGTATACGTACTGCTGTGGCCGTTACCCGGATAGAGTCATCGCCCATGATTTTCTTGGTTTCGAGGATCATTTTCATCTCCTCTTTGGTATAGCCGTTGTCCTGGAACACGTCGATGTGCGGCAACACGTTCAGGTCGATGGTATAGGGGTATGCTTTCTCGCCTTCCTTGCCTGCACGCTCGTTCATGAGCTGCTCCACCGCCTTCACGCCTGTACCTGTTACCGACTGGTAGGTGCTCACTACGATGCGCTTTGCTTTCAGCTCTTCGTGCAGTTTGTTCAAGGCCACTACCATTTGAATGGTCGAGCAATTCGGGTTGGCAATGATTTTATCTTCTTTTGTTAGTTCTTTGGCATTGATCTCGGGTACCACCAGCTTCTTGCTTGGGTCCATGCGCCACGCGGAGGAGTTATCCACTACCACGATGCCTGCTTCTGCAAACTTAGGAGCCCACTCGGTAGAGGTGCTGCCGCCGGCTGAGAAAATCGCAATTTGCGGGGCAGCCGCGATCGCGTCCTGCATCCCGATAACCTTTATCTGTTTACCCTTAAACTCCATCTGTTTACCAACAGATCTTTCAGAAGCAACCAACAATAATTCCGTTACCGGGAAGTCGCGCTCCGCCAGCACTTTCAAAATCTCGCCGCCCACTAATCCGGTGGCGCCTACTACTGCTACTTTCATTGTTTAGGGTATATGGTTAATGTGTTAAGTTCCTCTAACTAACTCCTCAGGGTCGCGTAAAAGTTCTACATCTTACAAAAGTGGCCGTTTTCCCGACCTCACAGCGTCTCCGAAGACCTGTGAGTGTCTTTACGTTTGCCCATACTGTTCCTTTTGCGGCTGCGAAGTTCGTAAGTTTTCACCACAATATCTGCGCATGAAACAAACTTTACGCCAAGCATTTGTAAATACTGAATCCGGATTTTTTCTCTTGAATGAAGAGCTGGTGGAGGACCAGATAAACAAAAGTCGCATCGCCTGCCAGGCTATTAACCAAGATTCTTTCAGCATGGCAAAATGGGGACTGATGCTGGTTGCAGGTTTAAGCCTCTTCATTTCTCGTGCCACCAGGTCAGTAATTGCTCAAAAGGCACTAATTGCAGGCCTGTTGCTTCTGTTCCCATACCTTAGCTCTGCCCAACTTCAGGATGACTTTTCCGATGGCAACTTCACCCAGAATCCCACCTGGGCAGGTGATGCGAACAGCTTTATCGTAAACGCTCAAAACCAGTTGCAAAGCAGCGGGCCGGCGGTGACGGGCACTGTGCTATACCTGGCCACGCCCTCTCATGCGGCGGTGGGTACTGTTTGGGAGTTTTGGGCCAACCTGCGGCTGGCGACTTCTGCCAGCAACTATGCCGACATCTTCCTGCTATCTGACAAGGAGGATCTCAAAGCTACTGATGCGAACGGCTATTTTGTGCGCATTGGAGGTACGCCCGACGAGGTGAGCCTCTTCCGGAAAGACGCTGGTAAACCGGCTGTTATCATCATCAACGGCGAGGATAAAACTGTGGCGACCTCTAATAATATCGTGCGGGTGCGGGTAACGCGAAGCCTCGACTATACCTGGCAGTTAGAAATAGACGTAACCGGAACAGGCCAAAGCTACAGAAGCCAAGGCTCCGTAACAGATGCTACACACAGACGATCCGCTTACTTCGGGGTGCTGGTCAGGTATAGCTCAGCCAACAGTCAGCGCTTTTATTTTGATGATTTTCGGATCACTGATACTAACCCACCTTTGTTGGAGAGCGCTCAGCCACTGAGCACGCAGTCGCTGGAGTTGCGTTTTAATGAGCCGCTCAATCCTACATCAGCCCAAAATACAGCAAACTATACCTTGAACGGTAGCGCCAAACCGACATCTGCTGAAGTTACAGAAAGCGGGACTGTGCTGCTCACATTTGCGCAGTCACTTCGGAACGGGGCCAATACGATTGCCGCTGCAGGTATAACTGACCTGTATGGCAATACTTTGCCGGATCCGGTGGAGCTAACTTTCCAGTATGCGCTGCCGCCTGTGCTGCCCGGGTATAACGAACTGCTGATCACCGAGATCATGGCCCGTGAAACGCCTGCCACCGGGCTGCCTGCCGTAGAGTATATTGAGCTGCACAACCCGACCGAGAAGGTGCTTACGCTGCAAGGTATACGTTACTCCGATGCCACTGCTACCACCACACTACCTAACACGCTGCTGCAGCCCGGCGAGTATGCGGTGGTAGTGCCGAATACACAGGTAGCCAATTTTACGCAATACGGCCGCACAATTGGCATCAGCAACTTTCCGAGCCTGAACAATACCGGTGAGCTGCTGCAGCTACGCCAGCCAAATGGTCGCCTGATCTACGCTGTAAACTACAGCGATGCCTGGTACCGCGACAATGCCAAGCGCAACGGTGGCTGGAGTCTGGAGATGATTGACGTTAGCAATCCCTGCGCTGGAGCAGATAACTGGATCGCCTCCAACGACGCCCGCGGCGGGACACCTGCCCAGCCGAACTCCGTAGCTGCCTCTATACCTGACAACACACCACCTGTCTTGATTGGCGTGACGGCACTGGCACCCGACCGGCTGCTGCTCCGTTTTAACGAGCGGCTGGACAGTGCACAGGTTGCTGCAGTGAGCGGCTATACCTTGAGTCCGGCAGGTGTAGGTATAGCCGCCGTACAGGTTGCTTCGCCATTGTTTGAAGAGGTGGTGTTGCAACTGGCCAGCCCACTGCAGGAGCGGCAGCGCTATACCTTAACGGCCACAGGTATACGCGATTGCGCCGGCAACCTCAGCTCACAACCGCTCACGGCTACCTTTGCCCTGCCCTCAGCTCCGGTGCCTGGCGATGTTGTGATTAATGAAGTACTGTTCAACCCAAGGCCGGGTGGTGTAGACTTTGTGGAGCTTGTCAATCGCAGCGATAAATTCATCAACCTGCAAAACTGGCACTTGGCTAACGTTAGCAACGACAGCATTACCAATCGGCGCGTGATCACAACGAGTAGCCATGTGCTGGAGCCGGGTGCTTACGTGGTGCTCACCATCAATCCGGAGAACATCAAAAATAACTATCCTGCTGCCCGTGAAGAAACTTTCCTTAGGATGGTGTCGCTGCCCACTTATCCCGACGCGGCCGGATCTGTGGTGCTTCTGCAGCCAGATAGCCGCATCGCAGACCGCTTCGACTACAGTGAGCGCATGCACTTTAGCCTGATCGACGACCGCAACGGCATTTCACTGGAGCGCATCCGGCTGGACAGTCCAACCTCAGCGGACAACTTTCATTCAGCTGCCACTTCACTGGGTGCTACGCCCGGCTACCTCAACTCGCAGTCACAGCCAGGTATAGCGGCACAGCGTATGTTCACCATTGAGCCCAGGGTTTTCTCACCGGATGACGATGGGTATGAAGATTTTACTACTGTCAACTATAGTACTGACCAAACAGGCTTTGTGGCCAATATCACCGTCTTTGACGCACAGGGGCGGGAAATACGCAAGCTGGTGCGCAACGAACTGCTAGCCTCCACAGGCTTCTTCCGCTGGGACGGCACCCGACAGGACGGCACTAAAGCCGCTATCGGCTATTACTTGTTCTACATCGAGCTCTTCGGGCTGGATGGGCAGAAGAGCGTGCACAAGGAGCGGGTGGTAATAGGAGGGAGGTTATGAAAGTTTAAGAGTCTGGGGTCTAGGAGAGAGAAAACCAAAAGTTAGTCATTTGTAAGGACAGGACGCGACATTATCCGAATCAGGCTATTCGAGTCGTTGCTAAGTATAACCTCAGCTAGTAACAAGGAAATACTCCCATTCAAACTTCTTAAACTAACTTTTTTAGAAGGTGGCTAAGTATGTTAGCAACTCTGTTGATAACTCACACTTATCCACAGATGTTTGCTATGTTTTTTAGAATTGTGGTTTATTCCTGCTGCATGTTACCGGCTGACCAGTAGAGTTGGGCTTTGATTTTAGCGTATTTGCTGCGCATATCATAGAGCTTGATCTGTGATTCCAGTAGCTTCTGCTCACGGGCGTTGATCAGGAATATGGAGCTTTCGCCAGCCCTGAATTTAATGATCTCGCCTTCCTGTAAGATACGGGCATTGACTACCATTTGCTCCTGCAGCGCAATCTGCTCTTCCAATGCCAGCCATTCATTGTACACCATCTGAACTGCATTTTCGATTGCCCTTAAAGTAAAGGATTGCTGAAAGCCTACTTCCTGCTGCTTTATTTTGGTGAGCTGCAGTTTGCCACGTTCCTGTCGCAAGAACAGTGGTTGGCTGAAGCTGATACCCACCTTGTAGTTGTTGCGCATGTAAGGCGCCTGAAAAGCTTCTCCGTTCATGAAAAAGTCACTCTGCAGCAGGTTGTACTCTACATCCAGCTTCGGCTTGAGTTTATCAGCGGCGAAGCGGCGTTCTACTTCCAGCTGCTGTCCCTTCAGGTCGAGTTTGACGATATCAGGATGGTTGACCTTGGCCAGCGCTACTAACTCCTGCAGGTCTTCGGGACTAAGTGGATCCAGTTCGGTGCCTTCCGCCGAAGGAATGGCATTGGCGGCAAGCTCCAGCGGCTGATTGCCTTCGTCCCACAGGTGCATCTCCACCCGCAGCTTGCTGTTGTTGTACTGCTGCAGGGCGGCGCTCAATAACACCCGGCGGTTAAGGGCCTCGGTGCGTGCCTCTACCGTGTCGATAGCAGCCAGGTCACCCTGTCGGGCACGCTCGTTCACAGCCCTGGTGCGGACTTCGGCTAGCTCCAGGGCCTCGCGGTATACCTGCACCTCATTATAATAATAGAGCCAGTCCCAGTAATCCTTTGCCACGTCGAGCAGCAGTTTGTTTACCAGCTTGAGGCGGTCGGCTTCGGCCATCTGGGGCAGCAGCTGCGCCTGTCGCACAATGGCGCGACGCTCGTCCATAAACAGGCCCTGCCCCAGCGGTATGGCTATACCTGCGTAGCTCAGGCCGTTCGAGGGCGTGTACTTCTCGGGGTTCAGGTAGGGGCCACTGTTGCGCTCATAGCCTGCCAGCAACTGCGGACCAAACCACAGCGGCACACGCAGGCTGTTGTTCCAGTAGGTATAGTACTCCTTGTCCGAAAACTGCTTCTCGCCATACTTACTACTGATGACAGGATCGAAGCCGCCACGGGCCATGCGTATTTCCTGGTCAGCCTGGCGGGCAAGCAGCGCTGCCTGGGCCGCCAGCGGGTGATGCGCCAACACCTGCTCGTAGAGCGCATGCATGGTGAGTACCCGCACCGAGTCAGACGACTGGGCTATACCCGGCCGGGCTATACCTGTCAGGCACAGCAGCAACAGCGAAAAGACTAAAAAGGGATATCTTCTCATGTACTTATTTCTCTTCTTTGGTCTGGGAGTTGGCGCCATCCACTGGCAGCGTACCCGTATAGTCTGGCGGGAAACCGTTGAGCTGGCGCCATAGTTCGTACCAGATCGGCACGGTGTTCAGCATAGCCCAGCCTTGCACGCCTGAGCCGATGCGAATTGCCTCGGGCCATTCTTCCTGCTCCGGGTCTTGCACCACCAACATGCGGTACAGGCCGTTGGTTGCGGTATTGTCGATCACAGCCACTTTGCCGCCAAACGTACCGAAGCCCAAGTTTGGCCAACCCGAGAAGACGAGTGCCGGCCAGCCATCGAATTGCAGGCGTACCGGAGCACCGCGATAGAGCAGGGGCAGGTCCATGGGTTGTACGTAAAGCTCCACGGCCAGGCGTGGGTCCTCGGGCATGATGGTGGCAATGGCTTCTCCTTCTTTGATGGTTTCACCTATACCTGCACGAAGTGTCCGCACCAGGTAACCCGTTTGCGGCGCCACCACCTGATAAAAGGTGCTTCGTACCAGTGTACTGCTATACTCGCTCCGCAACTTCGACACATCTCCAATCGTGCTGTACAGGTAGGCCTGGTTTGAATTAAGCTCCGATTCAGCTTTGGCGAGCTTATCGGCATACTCCGCCTGTAACGAGCTGAGCTCAGTATAGGCGTTCTGCAGTTCGGCACGGGTGCTGCCCAGTTTGTTTTCGTTGGCAATGAGCTTGGCTTCCGCTTCCTGCAGTTTAAGACGTCGGGCCTCCAATTCAGTCAGCGACTTCAAACCTTGCCTGTACAGTTCTTCCTGGCGCACATACTGGTTGCGGGCTATTTCTACTTCTACACGCTGCGCTACCAGATCCGCACTGTCACTCTGCACCTTCAGTTGTATTTGGGCTATCTTATTGCGAGCCTTGTCCAGGCTGAACTGCAAACCTTCCCGCAACGCCTGTATCTGGTCCTGCAGCGCCTCGGACTTGGCTCTTGTAGCTGTGGCCGCTCCTTCCTTGGCCTGCACCTGTTCATCCAGACGGTCGAGCAGCTGCGGGTCGAAGAACTTTTCCTTCACCTCCGACAAACTAACGATCGTGTCGCCTTTCTGCACCAGCTGGCCCTCCTGCACATGCCAGCGTTCGATGCGACCTGCTATGGTGCTTTGCACAGTCTGTGGCCGGTCTTCCGGATTCAGGGCGGTGAGTGCGCCGCGCGACGAAATATTCTGCGTCCACGGCAAAAACAGAATCAGGATCAGGAAGAGTACGATGCCGATGATCCAGTAGGCTAATGTACGTCCAAGCCCTGGTGTGCGCACCATTTCCATCGCCTCCATAGAGTTATGCTCCCGCGAAGGGGTATAGGGATCTTTCTCTTTCATGGTTATACAGTCAGGTTGGCCAGTTGCTGATAGGGTGTGCTGTGGCGGATCTCTTCGTAATTGCCGTTTGCCACGAGTTGTCCACCTTTCAGGAGCAGCGTGCGGTCGCAGATGGCCATCACTTCCGGATCATTGGAGATGATAAGAAGCGTCCAGCTGAACTCTTGCGACGAGAGCATCTGGATCAGGCGTAGCTTCTCGTGCTTTTCCATACCTCCCCAGAAATCATCCAGGAGCAGCATTTTAGGGCGCAGCACCAGGCAGCGGGCCATAATGATCTTGCGCGATACGCTGGCCGGCAGGCGAATGCTGCCACCGGTCAGCTCCGTTTGCAGGCCGTCTGGCAGTTCATGTACAAATTCGGTGAGACCTACATTGTCAGTCGCCCAGATCACATCCTCGATCGGCACGTTCGGTATACCGAGCGTGATGTTCTCCAGGATGGTGCCGTCAAACACCTGCTCCTTGGAGGTGTTGTCACCAATCAGGCGGCGCATGCTATTCTTGTCGAGGTCGCGCATCGAGAGATTGTTGTAGGCGATGCTGCCTTCATAGTTCTCGTACAGACCAAGCAGCAACTGGCTAAGCGTCGACTTGCCCGACCGGTTAAAGCCCGCGATGCATACCCGCTCTGAGGCCAGCACATCGAATGAAACGCCGTTAATAGCATATTCTTCCACGTTCGGGTACTGGTAGCGCAGGTTCTTTACCTGTATCGACAAGCCTTGTCCTCTGTCAGGCATGGACACACCACGCTCTTCTTCCAGGGGCATGTCGGTCACCTGCCCCAGCTTGTCAAGGCTGGTAAGCATGTCATAGATCGTATCGAGTTTGATGATGATCTTCTCCACCGCCGTCATGATAAGGATGATGACGATCTCGGAAGCCACAAACTGCCCGATGTTGATTTCCCGCTGAATCACCAGTATGGCACCCAGCACCAACAGACCTCCCGTAATCACGGTTTTGAAGCCTACAAAGCTGAAATACTGCGTCATCAGCACCCGGAAGTGTTGTTTGCGCGCTTTTAGATAGCTGGTGACAAAACCATTGGTTTTCTCGGTGGGCAGATCAGACTGACCGGCTAACTTAAAAGTGTTCATCGAACGGGCCATTTCCTGTAGCCAGGCGACCAGCTTGTACTTGTACTTCGACTCTGTGATGCTGGTGTCGATGCCACGGGGACTCGTGAAATAAAGTATGCCGATTAGCACGATGACCAGGATCATGCCGAACACAATGAAGTAGGGGTGGTAGAACGATAGCAGGATTAGGCCAAAGACGATCTGTATGGCAGACGTGGTAAAGTCAGTCAGCAGCTTGGCCATCGATTTCTGCAACGAAATGGTGTCGAAGAAGCGGTTCATCAGTTCTGGCGGATAGTAGCGGTGCAGCGCCTCCGACTGCAACCGCGGTACCCTGAAGGCAAAGTCAAAAGCCGTGCGAGCAAAAATGCGCTGCTGTATGTACTCCACCAGCCACAGCTGCATGATTTGCATACCGCCTACAATAAGTAAGCCCAGCACGATCAGGGTGATCAGTACCACCACCGACACCGTGATCTGGCCGCTCGATATGAAAGCGATGATGCTCTGAATACCCAATGGCAGCGAAAGGCTGATAAGACCCGCTACGATCGCGTAGATGTACAGGTACACGATCTCACGCTTCTCAGCGGCAAGGAGCTGCCAGAAACGCTGCATCGGCGTGTAAATAGGTTTATGTTTATATGCTTTACTCATGTGTCTGCTTTATCTTTTTTGGTCAACTGCCGCAAATACCAGATGTTTTAAAAAAGTAGCCGTTTCTTCGGGAGAGCGCTTTGTGCCCTTGATCTCGGTGAGCGAAGGCAGGTGCTCGGCAAAGAACACCTGCTGGTGGGCTGCCTCCATGATCGTGCTGATGAGGGCATGCGGGTAAGGATAATCGGGATTTATGGCGAGCACCATTTCAGCTATGTGATGGCACAGGCGCTTGTACTCCAGGAAATAACCGTCCTTGTTGTCATCGTCTACTTCCTTGGTTAGGTATACCTTGGAGGCCTCAACTATCACGATCCTGTGCAGGGCGCTTTCGTTGATGTGCAGCGTAGCAGGGTTGTCAATGCCAGAGGATGTGATCACGTCTATAGCCCGGCTCAGGCGCTCCCGCGGATCAGCTATGTTGTTGGTGTGGAACAGTACAAAATGGTCAAGCCAGGCCCAGTGCCACGACACCAGGTATACCAGCAGCTTGTGCTTGTTCTCAAAATAGCGGTAAATGGAAGCTTCTGTAGAGCCAATTACATTTGCCAGCTTCCGGAACGTGAACTGCTCAAAGCCCAGATCGTCGATCAGGCGAATGCTCTCGTTGATGATGCGGCGGCCCAGTTCGGTGTTCTCCGGGTCACGCATGTAAGCCTTGTGGTTCAGGTTTATTTTAATGCTGGTCGTGTTCATGTGCTGATGACTGTTTAAGACTACGCCTGTGTCAAGTGTCCGTTCCCTTTTTTTGATGCTGCTGTTCCTGTTGCAGCTGCTCATTATTCGAGATTGGTTTCCGCAAAGTTATAACAACTTTCTTTGATAATAGTAATGCTATCATAAAAGTTTATTTTGCTTTTTTATTTTTAATCTTTTTACTTTATTCCGGCCAGGCGTTGTGCTTATACCTTCTAGCGAGTTTATACCTTGAGGCGAGCCGGTAATTCAGAATTTGAGATAAGCTGCTACAGGGGAGTAGCCTTTGAAGCGATGCTACGCTGCATTGGCCTGTACAACAAATGGCGAAGCGAGCCGAGTCTATACCTTAGGCGAATCAGAAAAAGAAGCTGTACCTTTGCAATTCGCTGCGACCTTACGTAAAGACCAGTAGCCAATCAGCAAAGCATTACCATGAAGTTCGAAGACTACCGCATATCCGATGAGATCAAAAAAAGCCTGGGTAAGCTGGGTTTCCGGAAGCCAACCGATATACAGTTCAAAGCGATCCCTCCGATCATGAAAGGCGAGGATGTGCTGGCGATTGCCCAGACAGGTACCGGCAAGACGGCCGCCTTCGCTATACCTGTGCTGGATAAGCTGCAGTACCAGATCAACCGCCGTCGCTCCGATGGCATCAAGTGTGTGGTGATGGTGCCTACCCGCGAGCTCGCTTTGCAGATCACCGAGGTGTTTGAAGAGCTCGGTCGCCATACCCGCGTCAAGACCTTCTGTGTGTTTGGTGGCGTGGAGCAGGGGCCGCAGATCGCCAAGCTGGAGGCGGGTATAGACATCCTGGTGGCTACACCGGGGCGTCTGTTCGACCTTGTGAGCCAGGGCTACATCCGGCTGGAGCGCGTGGAGACACTCGTACTGGACGAAGCGGATCACATGCTCGACCTTGGTTTCATCCACGACATCCGGCAGCTGATCACCAAACTGCCACGCAAGCGGCAGACCCTGTTCTTCTCGGCCACTATCAACGAGAAGATCAAGGAGCTTGCCTATTCGCTCGTCAATAAGCCGGTGCGCATTCAGATATCCCCGAAAGATCCGGTTTCGAAGAACGTGGACCACTCCGTGATGTACGTGGAGATGGACGAGAAGCGGTTCTTCCTGGAGCGGGTTGTGAAAGAGAACCCTGATAAGAAGATACTCGCCTTTGTACGCACGCAGGTGCGGGCTGAGCGCGTAGTGGCTGCCATGGAGCGTGTAGACATCGCTGCGATGAGCATCCATGGGGGCAAAGAGCAGAGAGATCGCCTGGAAGCCCTGAAGAAGTTCAAGAAAGGAGAGGTGAAGCTCCTGATCGCCACGGATGTGAGCGCACGCGGCATCGACATCCCGAGTGTAGACTATGTGGTGAACTATGACCTGCCGGAGCAGCCCGAAAACTACGTGCACCGTGTGGGACGTACAGGCCGTGGTATGGCCAAAGGTATAGCTGTGTCCTTTTGCAGTGCCGAAGAAAAGCCAATGCTTGATGAAATACAGACCTACCTGACCAAAGACATCAAAGTACTGCAGCTCGACCCTGAAGACCGTGAAGCAACCATCGACTTCAGCGCCGAGGCCAAGTTTGACTGGAAAGCCCTGATGAAAGAGGCAGAGGAAACAGAGTCAAAAGTAAAAGCTGCCAAATCGAAGAAAGCGAAAAGCAAGGCTAAAAAGAAGAAATAGTCTAACTGTGTACCCTACTTGCGAAGCCTGCCTGACATATTTGTCGGGCAGGCTTCTTTTATGCCCGTTATTTAGGTATAAATCCAGTCTATTATTGCATGATTTACGTATAACATAGTATAAACTATTTATAAATACATAGCGGAGCAGCCGTTATTTAATAGAAAGGAGTGTGAGATGAGACGCCGTAGAAGAAGCTACCTTTCAGGATTATTTTTTAATACTGGAAATTATGATGTGCCAACTGTTGATGAGAGCTTCGGCTTTTCCAGACAGTTTACGGACACTGTTAGCCAAGGGCTGATGGATGATGAAAGAGTGGAGCGTGAGCACCAGAAAGAGGATGCCGAAAAACAACTGGAACAGAGAAAAACCGATCAGGAAAATCCTGAAATGTAATCGCAGCCAATCAGAGCCCTAACGTACTAGCACCTGAACCCAGAAAGCCCTCAGCTGCATTATGCAGCTGAGGGCTTTCTGGGTTAGATAATCAGCAACTATACCTCACCTGCAGGAAGCCATTGCGGTAAAGTTTGTTCTCAGTCGGGATCAGCTTTAGCTTATGCTCTTCTGTATCAGCAGAAAACAGCGGAATTCCTTTCCCCAGCACAATCGGGATGTATGTCAGGATAATTTCATCCAGTAAGCCAGCATTGAGCAAGGTAGCATTCAACTGCCCGCCGCCAATGAGCCAGATGTCTTTACCGGGCTGCTCCTTTAGCTTTTCTATAAAGTCTACCACATCGTCTTTCACAAAGGAAACATGCTCCGTGTCTTGTTGATTGGAGCGGCTGAAGACATAGTTTTTCAGGTCAGGGTAGGGAAAGGGCATGTCGAAGCCCATGACCTGCTGGTAAGTCTTACGACCCATTAAAGTGGTGTCGATCGTTTGCAGGAAGGCCGTGTAGCCGAAGTCTTCGTCAGGTATGTTGTACTTCTTATCGTGTAGCCAGTCGATGTTTCCGTCGGGCCGGGCAATGAACCCGTCGGTGCTGGCAGCGATGTACAGGATGATCTTTCTCATAGCGCTATAGGTACGTAAAACCCAAGCTTATGTATAGCCGCTTTTACATATGATTAAAGTACAGCGCTTTTCACACGGTGTTGCTCCCCGGTGCAGCCGTTGTAGCCGATTGCCTGGTTGACGGGGCAATAGCGCAGCATGCCCGTAACAATAGGTATAACCCCGATAGCTGACAATGCCTTTATATTATAGTATGCGCCCACTCCGATAATGGCAAGCCCTGCCAACACGCGTACTTTCTGTTCAGTCAATCCAACGTTGCATTCCATACTGTTCTTTATTTAGATTCTTCCTAGTCATACGACAGATATGTGGGCAGATGTTATCATTTGGATGTATTATAACTTGCACAATCACGATATTAAATATACCTTATGGTGGCAATGCACGAAATTAACAGAAATAGAGCCTTTTACGCAGCCTGGCGAGTCCTCCCGGAAGCGGGTGCCTGGATGCTTGGTCTGCTGCTGCTGGCTGGTATGGAGCCTGCAGGCAATCATCTGTTCAGCCTGTGTCCCATCAGTTGGGTGTGGCAGGGTGGCTGCCCGGGCTGTGGTCTGGGGCATAGTGTGACTTATTTATTAAGAGGCGACCTGGCGTCTTCCTGGGAGGCCCACCCGCTTGGCTTGCCTGCTCTGCTTATATTGTGCTGGCGTGTGTTGGAGCTGTTAGTGCAATCACGTAAGTTATACCTGTATCATTCTAAACTATAAACTATGGTTAATGTATTTAATTTAATGCCTGAACTTGAGCCCGATGAGATGGCTTATGTGCAGGGCCTGCTGAACGCTATGTCGGACTACTAGGCGCAGCAGTTCGTTTCTGTTTACAGATCCCGCCGGCGTGAACCGCTGCTTGTGCTCATTACTGCTGTTATCGGATTTTTTGGAGTGGCCGGTGTGCATCGTTTTGTACTCGGGCATGTAGGGATGGGGCTGCTATACCTGTTCACAGCCGGACTGTGTTTTATAGGTACTATAGTAGATGTGATCAACTACAAGCGGCTGGCATTTGAGTATAATATCAAGGAAGCGCAGCAGGCACACGCGATCGTGATGGCGCAATCAGGCAATTACGGAGACTCCGGCGGATACGGTGTTTAGCTTTTGTTACGGTCGTTACTATTGTTGTTATAACACCCTCCGTATGAAGCAAGCTTTTTCCTGAAAAAAAGAGACCACTTGGAAAGGTGGTCATGCATTGGTTATTCCCTCCTAAGACTACTGTTTTCTCAAATGATGTGGCCTTCAACGTGTTGTAAACGTCATTTTGTGGCTTTCAACGCTGTCTGAGGGCTTTTAAAGGGCATAAAAAAATATTACGAAGAATCTTTGTTAAGGTTTTGTTAAATGTTTTTAATGCCTATATTTGGAGATAAAACTATTCTATTATCTAATCTATTTTTCAACAACCTAACAAAACAAGTGTAGTTTATGAAGAAAGTATTACTACTTAACTTCTTGTTTTTGTTTGCGCTTTTGGGCCAAGTAGCGGCACAGAGTCGGACAATAACAGGTAAAGTTACAGGGGCAGGGGACGGAGCACCTCTTCCTGGGGTGTCTGTAGTTGTGAAGGGTACCACTACTGGTACAGCAACTAATGCAGACGGATCATTCAGCGTAAACGTACCAGATAATGCGAACACCCTGGTGTTTCGTTACATTGGATACGTGGCAAAAGAGGTGGCGATTGGCGCAAATACTTCTATCAATGTATCATTGGACATCGACAGCCAGCAGCTGTCAGAGGTTGTGATCCAGGTACCTTACGGTACTGTTGCGAAAACAGCCTTTACTGGTGCTGAGTCAACTATCACGACAAGAGCGATCGAGAGACAGCAGGTAACATCTGTTACACGCGTACTTGAAGGCCTTGTACCAGGTATCCAGACTACCAACGGTGGTGGTGCTCCTGGTTCTAACGCATCTGTGCGTATTCGTGGTATTGGTTCTATCAACTCTAGCAGCGAGCCACTTTATGTAGTAGACGGTGTTCCTTTTAGCGGTACGCTTCAGTCTATTTCAACTGACGACATCGCGTCTGTGACAGTATTGAAAGATGCTGCTGCAGCGGCCCTTTACGGTTCACGTGCTGCCAACGGTGTGATCATGATCACAACTAAAAGAGGTAAAACTGGCAAGCCTAGTATCGCCGTTAACCTAAGAAGAGGTGTTTCTGATCGTGCTATCAAAGAGTACGAGCGTGTAAACGAGCAGGAGTATTATGAATTGATGTGGGAAGCAATGCGTAACGCAAACCTTGGTGGAGCACCAAAGCCAGGCCAGGATCTTACAGCTGCTAACAAGTTTGCTTCTGACAACATTGCAGGTGGTAACGGTCTTGTTTACAACCCATTCAACGTGCCTGGCAACCAGGTGATCGATCCGGCTACTGGCCGTCTGAACCCGAATGCTCGTCTGCTTTACAGCGACTCATGGGCTGAGGAATTGTTCCAGCAGTCTAACCGTACTGACGTAAACATGAACGTGTCTGGCGGTGCTGAGAAGAGCGACTATTACCTGTCTGTTGGTTATATCAAAGAAGAAGGTGTAGCTAAATTCTCTGGTTATGACCGTGTGAATGCACGTGCCAGCATCAATACGCAAGTAACTGACTGGTTGAAGTCAGGTATCAACATTGCTGGTAACATGTCTGAAAACCAGGGTAACTATGCAACTGGTACAGCTACTTCAAACCCATTCTACTACTCTCGTTACATGGGTCCTATTTACCCAGTATGGCAGCGTGATGGTGAGGGTAACTTCGTAACAGATCCTATTCGTGGTGGTAATGCGCTTGATTGGGGTAATACTAACCAGATGGGTGCCAGACCATATGCGCCAAACTCTAACTTGCTTGGAACACTAGCCCTTGACGAAAGATCTACTAGAAGAAGCGAAGCAACTGTTAATACTTTTGCCGAGGTGAAATTCTTGGAAGACTTCACTTTCAAGACAACTTTCGGTGGTAACTACTACAATGGTTTCGGTACTTCTTTCCAAAACTCACAGTTTGGTGATGCGGCAAACGTAAGCGGACGCTCTGTTAAGTCTGATAGAAGAACTACTTCTTACACCTTCAATCAAGTGTTGACGTGGAACAAGCAGTTTGGAAACCACAACCTGCGTGCATTAGCTGGTCACGAAAACTACGATTATGAAACTAGAAACGTATCTTCAACCAAGACTGGCTTTGCCTTCCCTGGAACAAATGAGCTTGCTTCTGCAGCTACATTGACTGATGGTACTTCTGACTTCGAAAACCATAGAATTGAGTCATATTTCTCTCAGTTGAACTACAGCCTTTCAGATAAGTATTTGGCTTCTGCCAGCTTCAGAAGAGACGGTACTTCTCGCTTCTTTAGAGATGCACGTTGGGGTAACTTCTACTCAATCGGCGCAGGCTGGAGAATCTCAGAAGAAGACTTCCTTTCTACTGAGTGGATTGACGAGTTGAAACTTAGAGGTAGCTACGGTGAGCAAGGTAACGAAAGTACCTTGAACAGTGATGGTACTGCAAATTACTATGCATGGCAGGGTCTTTATTCATTGGGTTGGAACAACGTAAATGCTCCAGGTGCCCTAGTAACTTCTCTTCCAGCTCCTGAACTGATCTGGGAATCTAACGCTAACTTCAACATTGGTGCTGACTTTAGATTCTTCAACAAGGTGGAAGGTACAGTAGAGTACTTCCAGCGTATGTCAAACAACCTGTTGTTCGCAGTTCCTACACCTCTTTCAACTGGTGGACTGAACATGTGGCAGAACATTGGTACTATGACTAACAACGGTTGGGAATTGCAACTGGGCTATAACGCCATTACTACTAGCGACTTCGACTGGAGAATGGATGTGAACCTGACAAGCTACAAGAACAAGATCAAAACGATGCCAAATGGTGACCCAATCATCAATGGCACGAAGCGTCTTGCTGAGGGTAAAGACATCTATGCCTTCTGGTTGCGTGAGTACTACGGTGTAGATCCTAACAATGGTGACGCTCTGTATCGTACTGATCATACTTTGTATAAGCCAGACAACGCGGCTTACCAGATCATCGGTCAGGATACAGTGACGAACAATATCAACAACGGCACTTATGACTACCGTGGTTCTGCTATTCCTGATCTGATCGGTGGTTTCTCTAACTCTTTCCGCTACAAAGGCTTTGACCTTGCGGTATTGATGACATTCCAGGTAGGCGGTAAGTTTTACGACAGCAATTATTCTGGCCTGATGCACAGAGGTACTTATGGTACACACTTCAGCAAAGACATGTTGAACCGTTGGACTCCAGAGAACACGAACACAGATGTGCCTAGACTTCAGCAAGGACTTGCTAATCAGGACGGTGCTTCTACAAGATGGTTGTTCGACGCATCTTACCTGAACATCAAGAACATCAACTTAGGCTATACACTGCCTAGCACGTTGACTTCAAGAGTAGGTGTGAACAATATGCGTGCATTCGTATCAGTTGACAATGCCAAGATCTTCACGAAGAACGAAGGTATGGACCCACAGCGTAGCTTCAATGGTACATCAGACTTCACTTACCCAGTGATGCGTACTTTCACGCTAGGTCTAAATGCTAACTTTTAATTAGGAATATTATTAGTATGAAAAATATAGTTAAAAAACTAGCTCCGCTGGCACTGGCAGTTTTAGTGCTGACGGGTTGCGAAAAGGAGTACCTGGAGACAACTCCTCAATCTCAGGTGCCAAATGAAATGGTGTTTGGTACAACAGAGGGTGCTACAGTTGCACTGAATGGTATCTACCGTTCTATGTGGACCAGCATGGAAAACCATGGAAACTATGGTCAGAAGTCTTATGACTTGACCATGGATATGATGGGTAATGACGTGATTACACCTGTGCGTGGTTACGGTTGGTTCGTAGCAGAGTATAACCACTCAGCTTACGCAACAGCCACTGCAGCATCCCGTTCTGGTATTGCCTGGAGATACTACTACAGAACCGTTAACAATGCTAACCTGATCATCGCTAACGTTGATGAGGCTGTAGGAACGCAAGCCCGTAGGGATTATATCAAAGGTAACGCCTTGTTCTTGAGAGCTCACTCTTACTTCTACCTGATTAACCTGTTCCAGCATACCTACAAAGGCCACGAAAATGCGCCAGGTGTGCCGTTATACACAGAGCCGACTACTGAAGGTAAAGGTCGTGGTACAGTTCAAGAAGTATACAACCAGATCATTGCTGACCTAGATGCTGCTGAAGCATTACTTGAAGGTCAGCAGAAAGACCATGTTTCTCATATCAACCAAAAGACTGTTAAAGGTCTGCAGGCTCGTGTAGCTTTGCAAATGGAAAACTGGGAGAGAGCTCGTCAGAAAGCTAACGAAGCTCGTCAAGGTTACACCCTGATGAGTGCAACTGCTTACAAAGCTGGTTTCGGTACTGCTAACAGTGAGTGGATGTGGGGTCTTCAGATTCCAAATGACCAGTCAACGATCTACGCTTCATTCTTCTCGCACATGGCAAACACTGCAGGTGGTTATGCCGGTCTGGGTAGCACGAAGTTGATCACGAGAGAGCTTTATGAGAAAATGTCAGCTACTGACGTTCGTAAGGAAATTGTTCAGGCTCCTACTGCCGACAACAAAGGTACTTACTACAACTACACTTCTTTGAAGTTCCGTCTGCCTACTACTGGTTCATGGGCAGCTGACTATGTGTTGATGAGAGCTTCTGAAATGTACCTGATCGAAGCTGAAGCACTTGCCAGACTTGGTAGAGATGGTGAAGCCGTTACTGTACTGGAGGCACTTGTAAAAGCAAGAGACCCTCAGTATGCAGCACCAGCGACTTCTGGTACAGATCTGATCGAAGAGATCCTGATGCAAAGAAGAATCGAACTTTGGGGTGAAGGTTTCTCAATCCTGGATCTGAAGCGTCTGAACAGACCTGTTAAGAGAATCACTGGTACTGCTCCAAACGGTGAGCACGTTGCAGCTCTTATCCTGGTAACAGAGCGCTCTATCACGGATCCACAGATCCTGTTCAGAATCCCTCAGGACGAGATCAACAACAACAAAGCGTTGGCTGCTGGTGATCAGAATCCATAACAGATTCCTAACTAGTTAGAATCTAATAAGAGACCGCCCCTTGCATTGCAGGGGGCGGTTTTTTTGTGGCTATTACCAGGCAACCGCGACTATAAATAAATGATAATTGCTAACTTATAGGTCTGAATGACTCACAAACAGATTTTATGAAAAGATCATATACCTATACCTTGTTAGGGTCAACATGTTTCCTGTCAGGTGCCTTTATCTCAAAACTGGCTGATGACAAGATCACAGTGGATGTGCTTCGGAATGCACAGCAAATGATTGGGCTGAAGTTTACGGATGCGCAACTGGATTCAGCTACAGCAAACGTTGCTGAGTTCAGGAGCAGCTACCAGCGCATCAGAGAACAACCCTTGTCAAACGATGTAGCGCCTGCTTTACAGTTTAATCCTATACCTGTGGGGTTTGAGTTTGAGCAGAAGCGGGAGAAGTTTGAAGTAGAGCGCCGGAAAGGTATAAAACTGCCAGCAAATAGAGAGGACCTCGCTTTTTATTCGGTACCGCAACTGGCTGAATTGGTGCGTACACGGCAGATCAGCTCAGAGGAACTCACCAGACTCTACCTGGATCGGTTGAAGCAGCACGGGCCTACCTTGCAATGTGTGACCAGCCTGACAGAGGAGCTGGCACTGGAGCAAGCCCGACGCGCAGACCAGGAGATAAAGGCCGGAAAGTATAGAGGTATGCTCCATGGTATACCTTATGGTGTGAAAGACCTGCTGGCTACAAAGAGGTATAAGACCACATGGGGCTCTGTTCCTTACAAAGACCAGCAGATTGACCTGGATGCTACTGTTGTGGAGCGGCTCGAGCAGGCTGGTGCTGTGTTGGTAGCTAAACTGACATTAGGCGAACTGGCGATGGGTGATGTATGGTATGGAGGTAAAACACGGTCTCCCTGGGATTTAAACAAAGGTTCAAGCGGCTCCTCAGCCGGATCAGCTGCAGCAGTGGCCGCGGGTTTACTACCTTTTGCGATCGGAACAGAGACCCTTGGCTCCATCGTGTCACCTTCCACTGCCTGCGGTACCACAGGACTGCGCCCTACCTTTGGCCGCGTGAGCCGACATGGAGCCATGGCGCTGAGCTGGTCTATGGATAAGATTGGACCTATCGCCCGCTCCGCTGAAGACTGCGCCATTGTGTTCAATGCCATTCATGGCCCGGACGGAAAAGACCTGACCATTGTGGACGCTCCTTTCAATTACAATAAGAACATTGATGTGCGAAAGCTGCGGGTAGGTTATCTGCAGAAAGATTTCGAGCGGGACTATCCTTTCAAGGAGAATGATAAAGCCACACTGGAGGCACTCCGGAAAGCAGGTATAGAGCTCGTGCCAATTGAACTGCCAAACCTGCCAGCGCGTGACCTGACCATGACGATCTCGGTGGAAGGAGCAGCCGCTTTCGATGAACTGACGCGAAGCGGCCGTGACAGTATAATGGTGCAGCAGCACAAGAACGCCTGGCCAAATATCTTCAGGGCTGGACGCTTTGTTACCGCCGTGGAGTATCTGCAGGCCCAGCGAGTACGCTCACTCATCATACAGCAGATGCACGAGAAACTGAAAGGTATAGATGTGTACCTGAGTCCATCTTATGCAGGCAGTAACCTGGTGATGACAAACCTGAGCGGTCATCCGTGTGTGGTGCTGCCCAATGGTTTCCAGAAAAACGGGATGCCTACCACGATCACCTTTATGGGACAGCTGTATGGCGAAGCCAAGGTGCTGGCTCTGGCCAAGCTATACCAGGACCTGACAAACTTTGACGAGCAACGTCCGCCAATGGCGCTTAGCAGCAGTAAGTAAGGTATAGCTCCTCGCCGGTAAGAAGAGGATGCTCTGTTTGGCAAGTTTGAGTTTTAAAGCTTAATTTTATCTTTAACTACAACCTAATCTAAAACACGATATCTATTATGCTTCTTAAGAAGAAAGCCCTCCTCCTGATGTCCTGGCTTGTACTGGCTGGTGGTACCGCTGTGCAGGCGCAGGAAAACAGCAGCAAGCTGAGTGTGGAGAAGATCATGCGTGATCCAACCTGGATTGGCACCTCGCCCAGCAATGTGTTCTGGTCAGAAGATGGCAAGAAGATCTACTTCGACTGGAACCCTGATGCTAACCGCAAAGACTCACTTTACAGTGTGTCAGCAAACGGCGGCAACCTGCAGAAGGTAAGCCCGCAGGAACGCCGTGCCCTGCCCGCAACCTGGAATGCACGCTATAACAGAGCCAAAACACAGAAGGTATACGAGAAGAACGGTGATATCTATTTGCTCGATGTCAAAAGTGGCAAAACGCAGCAGATCACCAATACTGTAGAGCGTGAAAATAGCCCATCGTTCAGTCACGACGAGAAAAAGGTTGCATTTGTGAAAGACGGCAATTTATACCTGTGGACAATTGCCAATGGCCAGCTGGCGCAGCTGACCGACTTCAAAAAAGGCAGCAAGCCAGGAGAAGAGGGCAAGAATCCACAGCGTGAGTGGCTGAAAGAGCAGCAGCTAGCTTTGCTACAGATCGTGCGCGAGCGTGAAGCAGACAAGGAAGCCGCCAAAAAGCAGCAGAAAGCCGATAGCCCGGCCCGCCCGAAAGAAATTTACATCGGTGATAAGTCGGTTGATAACATCGTGCTGAGTCCGGACGAGCGCTACATCAGCTACCGCATAGCTACAAGACCTAAAAATGCCAAGGTCGCTATTGTGCCAGATTTCGTGACTTCATCAGGGTATACCGAGGATATCAACACCCGCACCAAAGTAGGAGATGCGCAGGCAACCTTTGAGTCGTTTGTGTATGACATCAGCCGCGACACGACTTATGCACTGCAGGTAGGCAGCATTGAAGGTATAAATGATCAGCCTGCTTATATCCGCGATCGCGATACAAAAGCAAGCACCGCGAAAGAGCCTGCTACCAAAACTGCCAAACCAGAAGCTCGTGCTGTGACTATGTTCGGCCCAATCTGGTCGGACAATGGGAAGCATGCCGTGATGGTAGCGCGCGCAGCCGACAACAAAGACCGTTGGATACTGAAAGTAGATCCTGCCACTGGCAAACTGAGCACACTCGACCGACAGCGCGACGAAGCCTGGATCAATGGTCCAGGTATAGGCTACGGCACCGGTGATATCGGTTTCATGCCGGACAATGAGCATGTGTGGTTCCAGTCAGAAGAAAGCGGTTACTCACATTTATACGCTGTGAACCTGAACAATGGCAGCAAGAAAGCACTCACAAGTGGTAAGTTTGAGGTGTCTGGTCCTCAGATCTCCAAAGACAAGAAGAGTTGGTATTTCATAGCAAACAAAGTACACCCAGGCGAGAAGCATTTCTACAGAATGCCAGTCAATGGCGGGGAGATGACCCAGCTGACCTCTGGAACAGGCGCACACGAGGTGACCCTGTCACCGGATGAGAAGACAATGGCTATACGCTACTCTTACAGCAACAAGCCATGGGAGCTGTATGTGCAGGATAACAAAAAAGGAGCGAAGCCACGCCAGGTGACCTCTTCGCTCACCGAGGAGTTCAAATCCTACAACTGGCGCGAGCCGGAAGTGATCAGCTTCAAAGCAAGCGATGGGGAAGACGTGTATGCCCGCTTGTACCGTCCGGAGAAAGCAGTGGCCAATGGACCAGCTGTGATCTTTGTACACGGTGCCGGTTACCTGCAGAATGCGCACAAGTGGTGGAGCTCTTACTTCAGAGAGTACATGTTCCACAACTTCCTGGCCGACAACGGCTATACCGTACTGGACATTGATTACCGCGGCAGCGCTGGCTACGGCCGTGACGTACGCACCGGCATCTATCAGTTTATGGGCGGCAAAGACCTGAGCGACCACGTGGATGGTGCCAAGCTGCTTGCAGACAAGTATAACGTAGACCCGAAGCGCATCGGTATTTATGGAGGTTCTTACGGCGGTTTTATCACACTGATGGCCATGTTCACGGAGCCGGATGTATTTGCAGCAGGTGCTGCCTTGCGTTCAGTGACAGACTGGGCTCACTACAACCACGGCTATACCTCTAACATCCTGAACGTACCACAGCTCGATAGCCTGGCTTATGCCAAGAGCTCGCCGATCTACTACGCGGAAGGTCTGAAGGGTGCGCTCCTGATCTGCCATGGCATGGTGGATACGAACGTACACTTCCAGGACGTGGTACGCCTGACCCAGCGCCTGATCGAGTTGGGTAAAGACAATTGGGAACTGGCTGTGTACCCGGTAGAAGACCACGGCTTTACGGAGCCAGCCAGCTGGACTGACGAATACAAGCGTATCTACAAACTCTTCGAAGAGAACCTAAAAAAGTAGACTAATCGTTTCAATTGATCTAAAGCGTGAAGTGCGAAAGTGCTTCACGCTTTTTTTATGGCGTCTGATCTGCTTTTCTACCTGCGCAACTACCGTGACTTTAAACAGAGTCTTTTCTCGGAGGAAGCAAATCACGTCCTCAAAGTATGTCAGGGTGGAGGGAAAAAATAGCCGGTTTCAATAACTGTTTCCTATGCTGCAGGCATTCCAAAAAGGCAGTAAAGAATTGCAGAGGTAAGAAATATCCAATTGGGTTTTGGGCTAATTGTAGGTATACGATAGGTTTTCGGCCGTTTTTCCAATTTAAAGATAAATGTAAAAGTGCAGGTGGTTCTTGCTTAAATGTAATAAAGTAAATTTGAGTTGGAAAATTTATATTTAAACAATACTTGTATAGGCTTTCTATATATTATTTAATATTAGGTGATTACATTATTTGTAGATGAGTTAATCTGGTAAAAAAGTTGTTTGGTGAAGATAGAAGCATGTTTTTTTGGATGTCAGTTTACATTAAGTGTTTGATGTTGTAACTTTAGGTATTTAATCAAACACAATTTTACCAATTTACCTAATCTTACTTTATGAGAAAAGTTCTATTTATGGGCTTGGTGATGTTGTTCGCCCTGGTGAGCCAGGCGTGGGCGCAAAGCCGAACCATCTCAGGTCGGGTAACCGATGCTGGGACAGGACAACCACTACCAGGTGTAGGTGTGGCAGTGAAAGGTACTACCGTAGGAACGTACACAGGAGTTGAAGGTGACTTCACCGTGAACGTGAATGGAGACGATGCTACCCTAATAGTTTCCTACTTGGGTTATGTTAAGCAGGAAATTAGCACGACTGGTCGCACCACAATCAATGTGCAGCTACAGGAAGACAGCAAAACACTGTCTGAAGTAATGGTAGTTGCCTACGGTACTGCGGATCAGAAATCATTTACGGGTTCCGCTTCCGCTATCAAGTCAGAATCGATTGAGAAACTGCAGGTGAACGACGTGACCAAAGCGCTGGGTGGTTTAACCCCAGGTGTACAGGTTGTGCAGAACAGCGGTCAGCCGGGATCTACCGGTCAGATCCGTATCCGCGGTATCGGTTCAGTTGCTTCTTCTTCTACTCCGCTTTACGTAGTGGATGGCGCACCTTACTCTGGTGATCTAAATGCCATTAACCCGAACGACATCGAGTCGATGACAGTACTGAAAGATGCAAGTGCTGCTGCTCTTTACGGTTCACGTGCCGCCAACGGTGTAGTGGTGATCACTACAAAAGGCGGTAACGCGCCTAAGAAGCCAACCATTACCTTCGGCGCTACTTATGGTATCTCTGACTTCGCTGTAAAAGATTATGAAACAGTTAATCCGCAACAGTTCTATGAACTGACCTGGGAAGCGCTGCGCAATGATGCAAATGCGAACAAAACTCTGTGGCAAGGCAAGTTTGCTTCTCCAGAGGAGTATGCAACCAAGTCAGTGGTAAGCCAGATCGCAGGCGGGTCAGCAAATGGCCAGCAGTACAACCCATACAACGATGCAGAGCCAGTAGGCCTTGACGGCAGACTAAAAGCTGGACTTACACCAGCCTGGGAAGACGACTGGAGAGATGCCCTTTACAGAAAGGCTACCCGTCAGGAGTACGATTTCGGTATCCAGGGTGGTAGCGACAAAACCAATTACTACTTCTCTGGTAACTACCTGAATCAGGAAGGTGCTTTCATCACATCCGGCTTTAAGCGTTATACTTCACGTCTGCGCGTAAGTTCACAGGTTACCGACAAGATCAAGTTTGGCGTAAATGCCCTGATCGCTAATACAGACCAGAATGCCCCTACTTCAAGCGGTACCTCTTTCAGAAACGTGGTGTCATGGGGTAGAAACATCGGATCTGTATACCCAATCTACAGAAGAAGAAGCGCTGATGGTACATTTATCAACAACCCATCTGAGTTCGACTTCAACGCAACCCGTCCTTACGGTGGCAACAGCAACCCGGTAGGTACAACAGAACTGGACATGCTGAAGCGCAATGTGCTTACCTGGAGCCTGAATACCTTCGGTGAAGTGACGCTTCCGCTTGACCTGAAATACAAAACTACTTTTGCGCTGACAGGCGACAACACCAAGGACTTCACGTTCTACAACCCGAACTTTGGTGACGGTGCCGGTGTAGGCGGTCGTGGTACGCAGTGGAGAAGCTCTTTCGTAGAGTACACCATCAACCACATCCTGAGCTACAGCAAAGCATTTGGTCAGCACCAGATCGACGCTTTGGGTGGTTTTGAGGCATTCAATTACAAGTACGACTACATGTATGGTCAGAAAACCAACTTCCTGGCACTGCCTGGCTATACTGAGTTGGACAATGCTTCGACTATCACTGATCTGAGCAGCCAGTCTGACAGACGTTCGCTAATGAGCTACCTAGGTCAGGTTAACTATAACTTTATGGACAAGTACTACCTGTCTGGCTCTTTCCGTCGTGACGGTTCTTCCCGTTTCCATGCAGACACCCGCTGGGGTAACTTCTTCTCTATCGGTGGTTCATACAGAATTACGCAGGAAGATTTCATGAGCGCACTGCCATGGGTAAACGATGCGAAACTGCGTGCCAGCTACGGTACTTCCGGTAACGAAGGTCTGTTAACTTCCGGTGGCGGTGTTGACTACTACGCTTACAGAGGCTTGTATACCTCAGGCTACAGCGACCTGGGTGCTCCTGGTATCATCCTGGACAAACTGGAGAACCGTATCCTTTCATGGGAAAAGCAGGCTGCCTTTAACGTAGGTATCGATGCAACAATCTTCGACAAACTGGATGTTTCCTTCGACTACTACAGCAGAACTTCTAAGGACCTGTTGTTCAACAAGCCGCTGGTTCCTTCAAGTGGCTTTACGTCAGTGTTTGACAACCTGGGAGCCATGCGTAACAGAGGTGTGGAACTGAATGTGGATGCCAGATTGATCGACAAAGGAGACTTCACATGGTCTGCTAACATCAACGCTGCACACAATAGAAACGAGCTGACAGAGCTGCCACAGGAAACTATCCTGATGGGTACAAAGCAGCTGAAAGTAGGCCGTTCTATCTACGACTTCTTTATCCAGGATTTCGCTGGTGTTGATCCAAACACTGGTCTGAGCATGTGGTACAAAGACGTAAAAGATGCTGAAGGAAATGTGGTTGATAAAGTGACTACATCTAACTACAACGAAGCAAGCCGCTACTATGTGGGCACAGCGCTGCCAGATCTGACAGGTGGTGTGACGAACAACTTCGCTTACAGAAACTTCGACCTGAGCGTGTTCTTCACTTACAGCGTTGGTGGTGAGATACTGAACACGGACTACAGCAACCTGATGCACGGTGGTGACAGACGCGGAACCAACTGGCACACAGACATCATGAACAGATGGACACCTGAGAACACGAACACAGATGTGCCAAGATTAGGAACTGCACAGGCGCTGAATACGAACGCTAACTCATCCAGATTCCTGGTGGATGCTTCGTACCTGCGTCTGCGTAACGTGACGCTGGGCTATACGCTGCCTCAGAACCTGCAGGATAAAGTTGGCCTGAAGAATGCCAGAATCTTTGTACAGGGTGACAACCTGTGGACGTTGTTCAAAACGCCAGGCCTGGATCCAGAGCAAAGCATCGATGGTATCACAAACAGCCGCTTCCCAACACAGAAAACTGTATCGGTAGGTGTGCGTGCAACTCTGTAAGAACTTATTTTAGTAGAGAAAAATGAAGATTAAGAATATAAAGTTTGTTGCAGCTATTCTTGGAGCCACACTGAGTTTAACTGCATGCGAGAAAGATTTCCTGGAGGCTGTGCCTTCTAACAGTGTGCCTGCTGAACAGGTAAACACTACCAAAGAAGGTATGGAGGCTGCGCTGACAGGTATCATCCGTTTGATGCGCCAGGCACCGGTAAACCAGGGAGCCGTAAGCCACGACAGCTACGGTGTGCCGTCGCTGATGCTGACCTTCGATGTGATGGGACAGGATGTAATGGCCAATACTAACTGGTATGTATACCAGTATGAGCTTGACAACAAGCTGGTTACTTACCGTGGTACCCGTATTCTCTGGGGCCACTCCTACAACCTGATCACGAACGCGAACAGCATCATTGCCAATGCTAAAAACCTGGGCGATGCCACTGAGCAGGAGAAAGCAAGATTTGAGGCTGAGGCAAAGGTGATCAGAGCATTTTCGTACTTCAACCTGGCGCGTGTGTATCAGCACACTTACCTGAAGGATAAAAATGCACCGGCTGTTCCACTAATGCTGGAGCCTACCACGCCATCAACTCAAGGTAAGGAAAGAGCAACGCTCGAGCAGGTATACAGCCAGATAGTGACTGACCTGACTGAGGCTGAGCAAGCGTTGACCAGCGCAAGACCAAGCAAGAGCCGCATCAACAAGAATGTGGCGCAGGGTATGCTGGCCAGGGTATACCTGGAGATGGGCCAGTGGGATAAAGCAGCTGAGTTTGCTCGTAAGGCACGCACTGGCTATCCGCTGATGACGCCTACGGAGTATCAGGCTGGTTTCAACAACTATGGCAACGCAGAGTGGATCTGGGGCTTACCGCAGTCTGCTGACCAGAACAACGCCTACGCATCATTCCATTCTTTCATTGATGGCCGTTACAAGGTGCTGGAAGACGGAAGCCGCGAGTACGTTCGCAGAGGTTATAACAACTTCCGTGCAAACGACAGATTCGTAGAGCTGTTTGATGAGAATGACGCACGTCGCGAATTCCAGGAAGATACAGAAGCCTTTACGCTTAACAGCAAAGGTGAGAAGATCTGGAGCTACGACCGCTTCACGATCACGAAGTTCAAAGACCTGGCTAACCTGGGTGGACACATTCCATTGATGCGTTCTGCAGAAATGCTTTTGATCGAAGCAGAGGCGCAGGCAAGACTGAACAATCCGGTGGAAGCGCAGTTGCTACTGCTTGAGCTGCGTCAGCAGCGTTATGAGGCAGGTACTGTTGTGCTGCCTACGCTGGCTATCGGTGATGCGCTCCTGGAAGAGATCTCTGTAGAGAGAAGAAAAGAGCTGTACGGCGAAGGCTTTGGCTTGTTTGATATCAAGCGTCTGCAGAAGCCACTGGTACGTGAGGGTAACCACACCGCTGTGCTAGGTGTAACTCCTGCCAACTCTGATCTGTTTATCCACCAGCTCCCGCAAGGCGAGATGGATGCAAACCCTAATGCTGAGCAGAACCCATAGTTCTTGCTCTTGATCAAAGGAAAGGCTGCCCCAAGTGGGGCAGCCTTTTTTATTTCAGGTGTTTTGCTTCGTGTTCAGTTGCGGCAACAGTTTACCTATACCTGCTCTTAGGCTATTGCCGATCCTCGGATCACTCAGTAACTGCTCCTCGGTTTGCATACGCAGGTAGCCTGCTGCAGTGGCATATTACCGGGTCTCGAAGAGAATCTTTATGCCACAGTTTAAAAGGTATAGCTCAGGTTGGCACCCTGCGAGGCAGTGCCGGTAAAGGTCGGAATAATGGTTGGGCTGAGCGAAAAACCGCTGGTATTAGACTTCTTGTGCAGTTGTGGTACCACCACTCCAACAGCGGCTCCCACAGCGTAGCCCAGCAAGTTGTCACTCAGAAAGTGCTTACCGGCTCGCAGGCGCAGGTAGCCTACTGCGGCAGGCACAGTGGCTGCGCCCAGCCACACGTAAGTACGGGCAGGAGAGTCTGGGTTGAAATCATGGAATACTTTGGCAAAGAAAAAGGATGCCGCCGCAGCCGCAGTGGTATGACCGGCATAAAATGAGTTGCGGGCATTCGCTCGCATTTTTTCACCCATCTCTACATCCGGGCTATACACCAGGGGGCGTGTACGGGGGGCAAAGGCACTTGTCATGGTAAAGATCGCACCTGTTACAGCCATAGTCTGCACGTAGAGTCCAAACACCTGACCGGCATTGCTGCGTACATCGTCATCAAAAGCCAGGAAAAAAGGAAGCGCGAATGAACCGTAAAAAGGGAAGTCACTTATTTTCTTTGCCTGCTCAGAATCATAGCCAACTGAAAAGCGATCGAAGCTGTTTACTTGGTTTCTGTTCAGGTTAGCGATTTGTTGCTCTGTCAGTCCTTCCTTGTCCTGCATGCGGGTGAGGCCGTAATAGCTGAGGCCCATACCAGCAGCCGTTATAGGGGCGTCTACTGTAAATTTAGTTTTATAAGGAGAGTTATTTTGAGCCAGGCTGACTTGTGCTGTCATGGCCAGGCACCATATCATTAGAATATACTTTTTCATCGTTGAGTCTTAAATGTGCAATTTTAATGATTGAAACGAGGCTATATATAAAAGGTTTTCTATAGCTATTTTTAAGTTGCTGTGCCTTGTGGCTATATTTTGCCTTCTTGCAGACACTGTAATGGATAAAATACTTTTTATATGTTAGATACAATTTCTTAAGAAGAATGTTTCGCAGCTCCGTTAGATTCCAAATGCAAGTATATCTTGTGTAAATGATCGTTTTTATTGTGGCGGAATTGGCGTAGCTTTGCAATCGCTGTCGTTGCCGGCAGTTGGTTTATACTTTGTACCTAAACCCACTATTGAAATGCCATATTTGTTCACCTCCGAGTCTGTATCAGAAGGACACCCGGATAAAGTAGCGGATCAGATTTCTGATGCCCTCCTAGATGAATTTTTGAAGCAGGACCCACAGTCTAAAGTGGCTTGCGAGACGCTGGTAACGACAGGCCTTGTTGTGCTGAGCGGCGAAGTAAAAACCGAAGCATACGTAGATGTGCAGAAGGTCGCCCGTAATGTTATTAAGCGAATCGGCTATACCAAATCAGAATATATGTTCGATGCCGACGCCTGTGGTGTTATTTCGGCTATACACGAACAGTCTCCAGATATCAACCAGGGAGTAGAGCGCACAAACCCAGAAGATCAGGGTGCTGGTGACCAGGGCATGATGTTCGGTTATGCCACAAGCGAAACGGACAACTACATGCCTTTGGCGCTGAGTATTTCACACCTACTGCTGGAGGAGTTGTCTGCCATCCGCAAAGAAGGCAAGGAGATGACTTATCTGCGCCCTGATGCCAAGTCGCAGGTGACTATCCGTTACAGTGACAACCACGTGCCTGAGAAGATCGATACGATCGTGATCTCAACGCAGCACGATGAATTTGTGCTTCCGGAAACAGACAGCAATGAAGCCAAGCTAGCTGCTGAAAAGCAGATGGTAGCTCAGATTAAGGCTGATGTAGACAGCGTTCTGATTCCGCGCGTACTGAAGCAATTGCCAGAACGCATTCAGAAGCTGTTCAACAACGAAATCACCTACCACATCAACCCAACCGGTAAGTTTGTGATCGGTGGCCCACACGGCGACACTGGCCTGACTGGCCGTAAGATCATCGTTGACACCTATGGTGGCAAAGGTGCACACGGTGGTGGTGCTTTCTCTGGCAAGGATTCCTCTAAGGTAGACCGCTCTGCTGCCTATGCGGCACGCCATATCGCCAAAAACCTGGTGGCTGCGGGTGTAGCGGATCAGGCCCTGGTACAGGTAGCTTACGCTATCGGCGTTGCCAAGCCGGTTGGTCTGTACGTAACTACTTATGGCTCTACAAAAGTAAAAGACGCCAGCGGTAAAGTGATGAGTGACGGTGAGATCGCTGAAAAGGTGAACAAGCTGTTCGATATGCGCCCTTATGCGATTATTCAACGCTTCGGTTTGCAGAACCCAATCTTCTCTGAGACGGCCGCCTATGGTCATATGGGTAGAACACCGGGTAAGAAAACGGTAGAGGTTTTAGTGAACGGCCAGAAGGAAGTAAAAGAGTTTGATACATTCACATGGGAAAAACTCGATTATGTAGATAAGATCAGGGAAGAGTTCGGTTTGTAACCAGCCTTATCCTGATAAAATAAAAGGCCTGCTGAGTAATCAGCAGGCCTTTTGCTTTATACCCGATTCAGGTATAGCAAGGGTCGTAATGGCTTAATGATGTGCCATTTGCTTCTCCTTGAATTTTTTCAGTTGTCTGCGCATTGCCTCAACAGCTGCGTCGGCGGCTGCTTCAAAAGATGAGGCATCTTCTTTTGAGAATAGGGTGGAGCCTGGTACGAATAGCTTGATCTCTACTGTTTTATTGTTTGTTCCGTCGTTGTTGTTATGTTTAAGAAACACCTCGCCTTCTACAATGCGGTCGTAGAATGTTTCCAGTTTGTCTACTTTCTGCTGGATGAAATCGGTCAGCTGTCTGTCAGCCTCGAAGTGGATTGAATGCATCTGTAGCTTCATAATCGTAACATTTTATGGTTAAACTTTATGCTTTTGGATGAGCCTTCTCGAAAATCGATTTCAGCTTCTCTATCGAATTGTGTGTGTATACCTGCGTAGCGGCCAGGCTGGCGTGCCCCAGCAGGTCTTTGATGGCATTCAGGTCTGCGCCATTGTTTAGCAGGTGAGTAGCGAAGGAATGTCGCAGCACATGCGGGCTGTTATGTTCGGAGGTGGTGACCAAGCTGATGTACTTTTTTGCGACACGATAAACGAACTTCGGATACAGTGGACGTTCTTTATTAGTAACGAGCAGCCTTTCCGAATTGTTATTGCCAAACAGGCTTTTCTTGTGTTCCAAATACTGCTTGATGGCAACCACCAGTGTGTCGTTCAAAGGAATAATCCGCACCTTGTTTCCCTTGCCCAGTACACGCACTGTTTTAGCGTGCAGATCTACGTCTTCATGGCCTATACCTATAAGCTCAGCGAGTCGCATACCTGTGCCATACAGGAACTCCAGTATCAGGCGGTCACGCTGCCCTTCAAAGGTGTCCTCAAAGGTAAAGCTGTCCAGGAAGTGGTTAAAAGGCTCCTCTGGCACAAAAGCAGGAAGTTTCTTTGAAACTTTAGGGGCCTTAATGCGCAGCATCGGGTTGGCGCTGATGCGCTGCTGGCCCAGCAGGAATTTATAGTAGGAGCGGAGGCAGGCAATTTTCCGGTTAACAGAACGGGCCTCCAGGTTTTTGTGCACGAGCGTGAGTATCCAGGACCGTATGATGGTATGGTCTGCCTCGGCGGGATCGGTGATCTGGTACGTGTCCTGCAGGTACTGCGCGAACTGCCCCAAATCAGTGTGATAAGAAGTAAGAGTGTGCGGACTGTACCGCTTTTCGTACTCGAGGTACTTAAAAAATAATTCCATACCTTGGTATAACAGATGTGTCTGTCATTTATACCAAGGTATGGAAAAATAAAATATCTTTAAAGAAAGACTAGTAGTTTTCGTTAGCGAAAAGCTGCTGCTTGTACTTCGCTCTTTCTTTTTGCTTTCTCTTAGAAACAGATGGTTTTTCGAAGAACGTTCTCGCTCTCAGTTCTTTCAGAACACCAGTTCTCTCGAATTTCTTCTTGAATCTCTTCAAGGCACGGTCTACAGACTCGTTATCTTTTACGTTTACAATAATCATATTTTTGCTCGCTTCTTCTGATATTTAGGGTTGCAAATTTAATCAATGTTTATCTTAAAAATCAATAGGTTGAGCAAAATATTTACGCAACCCACTGAAAAAAAGGTGCCTGCACAGCCAAAACAGCCTGCAGGCACTATTTTGTTTGGGCAAAGATAGCCTTTTATTTCAGGATAGCTCTCGAGATAACAAGCTTTTGAATCTCGCTGGTTCCCTCACCGATGGTGCAAAGCTTGGCATCGCGGTAGTACTTCTCGGCCGGGTAGTCTTTCGTGAAGCCATAGCCACCGAAGATCTGCACACCTTCATTTGCCACTCTCACGGATACCTCAGAGGCGTAAAGTTTTGCCATGGCAGACTCCTTGTTCACGTTCAGGCCACGGTTTTTCATGTCGGCTGCCTGGTAGGTGAGGAGTGCGGCTGCTTCAATCTCGGTAGCCATATCAGCCAATTTGAAAGCGATACCCTGAAAACTGGATATTGACTTGTTGAACTGCTGACGCTCCTGTGAGTAGGCTAGTGCTGCCTCAAAAGCACCCTGCGCTATACCTAGCGAAAGCGCTGCGATCGAGATGCGGCCACCGTCCAATACTTTCATCGCCTGAATAAAGCCTTCGCCCACATTGCCCAGGATCTGGTCTTTGTGTACACGGCAGTCTTCAAAGATCAGCTCCGTAGTCTCAGAGGCGCGCATACCCAGTTTGTCTTCTTTGCGACCAGCGCTAAAGCCCGGGGTGCCTTTCTCAATGATGAAAGCGGTCATGCCATGAGAGTCACCTACTTCGCCGGTGCGCACGATCACAACAGCCACATTGCCGGTTTTGCCGTGCGTGATGAAGTTTTTGGCACCGTTGATTACGTAGTAGTCGCCGTCCTGTACTGCCACGGTGCGCATGTTGCCAGCGTCAGAACCTGTGTTAGGCTCCGTCAGGCCCCAGGCACCGATCCACTCGGCTGTGGCCAGTTTTGGAAGGTATTGCTTCTTCTGCGCTTCGTTACCGAATTGTAGAATATGACCAGTGCAAAGCGAGTTGTGTGCCGCCATGGAAAGACCGATCGAACCGTCGATTTTAGAAAGTTCCGCGATAGCAGTCACATATTCCAGGTAGCCAAAGCCGGAGCCACCGTATTCGGTTGGTACCAGCACGCCCATCAGGCCCAGTTCACCCAGCTGCTTGAACACCTCCACCGGAAACTCCTGACTCTCGTCCCATTCCATCATTTTCGGTTTGATGTTTTTGGCGCCGAAGTCACGGATCATGTCGGCAATCATGCGCTGGTTTTCTGTATAGTTAAATTCCATTTAAGTTTTTTGTATTAAAGTCGCGTGTATTAAACTGAAATTTGAATAAAGGGTTTACAAAACTAAACAAATAAGCCTGATTGGCAAATTCGGGGTTTTATTTTGAATAAACCGATGTCTGCACAGCGGTTGTATCTTTGGCCTGGGTCAACTCAGGCAGCCTAAGTCTACCAGGAATTTGTGCATTCAGCGTGATCTTCTTTTAATAAACCCAAACGCGCTGCGTTTATTTTGATAGCGTATAATATTTGCGTTATTTTGATGTTGCGTTGCCGTGTTTGGCAACGTTTGTGTTTTGTGCCGTGTACATACGGTTGAATTGAGCAAATGATAAAGTTTTTCCAGAATCTGTTTGGCAAGGAAGAAGTGCAGGTTGAATCGCTGAGTACTATCGGCGTGGACATGCACTCCCATATATTGCCAGGTATAGACGACGGCGCCGCCACCGTGGAGCAGTCGCTGGAGCTGGTGCGCGGCATGCAGGAGCTAGGCTACCGCAAGCTGATCATGACGCCCCATATCATGAGCGATTTCTACCGCAACACGCCTGAGATCATACGCACACAGCTGAAAGTGCTGCAGGATGCCGTAACGGCCGAAGGGATAGAGATGGAACTGGCCTGCGCCGCCGAGCACTACCTGGACGAGGCGCTACTGCAGAAGCTGGAGGACAACGAGGAGCTACTCACGTTTGGCGACAACTACCTGCTGTTCGAGACCTCTTTCCTGAATGAGCCGCTCAACCTGCGCGAAGCCATCTTCCGGATGCAGTCGCTGGGTTACAAACCGGTGCTGGCCCACCCGGAGCGCTATACCTATTTTTATGGCAAGTTCGACGACCTGGTGCGACTGCGTGAACAGGGTGTACTGTTGCAACCAAACCTCAATTCACTCACCGGCTATTACTCGCCGGGCGCCAAGATGGTGATCGAAAAACTTATAGACGCCGGCCTTGTTGACTTTCTGGGTTCCGATGCGCACAGCCTGAAGCACGTTGCCAACCTGCACAAAGTGCTTTGCTCAAAATACCTGGTGAAAGCTCTCGAGCTTCCGCTACTCAACAGTAAATTATAATCCCTTAACTTCTCCTATACCCATGTCGATGGTTTTCGTGACAGGCGGCAGTGGCCTGATTGGCAGCTATCTTATACCGGCACTCGTCGCGCAGGGCCACCGTGTGCGTGCGCTGTACCGTGGGCAGGTGCCGGCTGTCGCGCAGGCTGACCAGGTAGACTGGGTGGAGGGCGACATACTGGATATTGCCTTGCTCCGGAAAGCACTGAAAGGAGTAAGCTACGTGTTTCATAGCGCCGGATTAGTGTCTTACGCCCCACAGGATGCCGAGCTGTTGCAACAGGTGAATGTGGAAGGTACCGCTAACATAGTAGATGCCTGTCTGGATGCAGCGGAGGAAATCAAGCTGTGCCATGTAAGCTCGATCGCGGCTATTGGTCGCAGCAAGGAAGCAACTCTGCTGAATGAAACCAGCAAGTGGGATGCCGGTGAGAAGCAGTCAGCTTACGCCGAGTCTAAGCACTACGGCGAACTCGAGGTATGGCGAGGTATAGCGGAAGGCCTGCAGGCCGTGATCGTGAACCCCTCCGTCGTACTGGGTCCAGCCGACTGGAACCGCAGCAGCACCCGCCTCTTTAAGTATGTATACCAACAGCGACCTTTCTACACCCCGGGCAGTGCCAACTTTGTGGATGTACGCGATGTGGTGGAAGCCATGCTGCGGCTGACATTCTCGGATGTTTCCGGCGAACGGTTTATACTGAATACAGGGCAGCTCACTTACAAGGAGTTCTTTGCGGAGGCTGCCCGATGTTTCGGCAAAAAAGCCCCCTCCATGAGAGTCTCTCCGGCGCTGGCCGAAGTGGTGTGGCGGCTGGAGCATGTCCGTGCCTGGCTTACGGGAGGCCGGCCACTGATCACCAAAGATACGGCACGTGTAACTGCTAAGAGCCACCTGTTTGACAATCAGAAAGTTCGGAAAACAACGGGTATGGAGTTCAGGCCACTGAGCGAATCCATCGCCTGGACGTGCCAGGTTTTGCTGCAAATAGCACAGAATCAGAGAGGTCCGGAACTGACCCGCGCAAACTAAACTATTTGCAGTTTATAAATGTAGTTAAAAGACAAGAGCTGCCTTTTTAGCAGTTTGTGGGATATAGGAGATGAAAGAGAATTTTGACGAGCACAGCGAGGATTCTGAACTGATCATTCGGTTCGAGCAGATGCTGGGGACTAATGAGACCGTTTTTTTTGACCTGACCGATTTTGAATATATCATAGACCACTATACCGCCAACTTTGATTATAAGAAGGCGCTCCTGGCCTGTGATTCTGCTATAGCACAATATCCTTTTTCGACCGGGCTTCAAATAGACAAGGCACAGCTGCTGGCAATGTCCGGCAACTTCGATGATGCTATGGTGCTCATCGACCAGGTAGCCGAGGTGGAGCCGCAGAACCCTGACGTGCTCCTGACCCGGGGCATCATATTCACGCAGCGTGGCGAGTACCGCGATGCCGTAGACCATTTCAAAAAAGCGCTGGCCTTTGCTGAGGACCGCGACGATATATACTTCAATATTGGCCTTACCTATCAGAGTTGGGGTAAGTTCAGCTCGGCTGTAAAGTACTACAAGAAGTGTATCGAGCTGAACGTGGAGAATGAGGCTGCCATGCAGGAGATCATCTACTGCATGGAGATCACAGGAACCATGCGCGAAGAACTTCCATTCTTCCAGGCTTTTATTGACAAAGACCCTTATTCTTATGTGGCCTGGTTTAACCTGGGCAATGTGTATAACAAATTGGGATCTTACGAAAAAGCCATTGCCGCCTACGACTATGCCACCATCATCAAGCCTGACTTTATCACGGCCTACAACAACATGGCCAATGCCTATGTGTTTATAGGCGAGTATACCAAAGCGATCGAAGCATTCAACGGTATGCTGGAGCATGGGTCGCCATCGGCGGAGGTGTTCTGCAACATAGGTGAGTGCTACGAGAAGATGCAGCAGTGGGACCTGTCGCGCCGCTACTACCAGAAAGCCATCGACCTGGACCCGGAGATGGATGAAGCCTGGTTTGGGATAGGCGTGGTACTGGATGCGCAGGGCAAGTGGTACGAGTCAGTGCACTTCTTTAAGAAGGCCGTCACGCTCTATGACGACAGCGTGGACTACTGGGTGGCCTTGGCATCAGCTGAGTACCATGTAGGTCATGTGGTGTCGGCGCTGGAAAGTTATGCCCGCGCCGCCGAGATACAACCCGAGGATAAAGACATTTATCTCAACTGGTCAATCATCCTGTATGAGCAGGGAAACTTTGAGGAGGCGACAGAAATTATTCTGAATGCAATAGAATTGCAGCCTGACGAGGCTGAGCTGTATTATAGGGCTTGCGCCTATATGCTTTCGGCAGGAAAATACCGCGAAGCATACAATTATTTGGAAAATGCGTTAATTTTGGACTTCGATAAACATAAGCTGTTGTTTGAGTTCTTCCCTGAGCTGGAGTCGCAGCGCGCATTATCCCGATTAATTGACCAATACCGCAAGTAATGAACAGCAACTATTTTTTGAATGGCCTGCCGGAACGTGAAGTGAAACCCCGTGACCGTGGTTTCACCATGGCGATGGACAAAGGCCTGAGTATACGTGAAGTAGAGGATTTCCTGGAAGTAGCAGGGGAGTACGTAGACATTGTAAAACTGGGCTGGGCTACTTCGTATGTAGTGCCTAACCTGCAGAAGAAGCTTGACGTTTACCGTGCAGCCGGTATACCCGTATACTTTGGCGGTACTTTATTTGAGGCGTTCATAGCCCGCAATCAGTTCGACGATTACCGTCGTGTGCTCGACAAGTATGACATGACGTTCGCTGAGGTATCGGATGGATCGATTGAAATGAACCACGAAAAGAAGTGTGGCTACATCCAGACGCTTTCGGAGCAGGTAACTGTTTTGTCAGAAGTTGGTTCTAAAGACGCAGAGAAGATCATCCCGCCTTATATGTGGATCAGGTTGATGCAGGCTGAGCTCGATGCAGGTGCCTGGAAAGTGATCGGTGAAGCCCGTGAAGGTGGTAACGTCGGTCTGTTCCGCTCTACGGGTGAGGTACGCAGCGGTCTGGTAGAAGAGATCCTGACCAAAATTCCGTTTGAGAAGATCCTGTGGGAAGCCCCTCAGAAAGCACAGCAGGTATGGTTTATCAAGCTGTTAGGAGCTAACGTGAACCTGGGCAATATTGCGCCAAGCGAGGTTATTCCGCTCGAGACAATCCGTTTGGGTCTACGTGGCGATACATTCACACACTTCCTAAACAACGGAGCGCCAATCATCGACGCTTAATATATAACAGATAATTGAAAATTGCCCATCGGTAACTCCGACGGGCAATTTTTTTGTGCTTAGCCAAATCCAGTTACAAAAAGCATGAGACGACGATCTTTAAAAGAATACCTGTTACTGTTTTCGAAAGGTATGGGCATGGGAGCCGCAGACGTGGTGCCAGGTGTGTCAGGCGGAACGATCGCCTTTATCACGGGCATTTACGAAGAGCTGCTGAATTCCATCCGCTCCGTCAACGGCGAGGCGCTACGCCTGCTGTCCCGCTTTGACCTCAAAGGTTTCTGGCAACATATCAATGGTACCTTCCTGGTGGTATTGGTGGGAGGTATCCTGTTTTCGATCGCTTCACTCTCGCGGCTGGTGGTCTACCTGCTCGAGAACCACACGATTCTGCTTTGGGCTTTCTTCTTTGGTCTTATTGTAGCCTCGGCACTGGTCGTAGGGAAAAAAATCACCAAATGGCGCCCGATTGTGCTACTGTCAGGTATGGTGGGCGTGGCCATTGCCTACTGGGTCACCATTGCGGTGCCTATGCAAACGCCGGAAGCTTACTGGTTTATTTTCCTTTCAGGAGCCATTGCCATTTGCGCCATGATCCTGCCTGGGCTTTCAGGTAGTTTTCTGTTGCTGCTGATGGCTAAGTACGAGTTCATGATGAATGCGCTAAAGGAGTTGAAGCTGGATATGATTTTGGTATTCGGTGCGGGCTGTGTGACAGGTCTTCTGGCTTTTTCGCATGTGCTCAACTGGATGCTCAAGAATTACTACAACATCACAGTGGCCATGCTCACAGGTTTCATGGTAGGCTCACTGAACAAGGTATGGCCCTGGAAGGAGACAGTGCAAACCTACACTGATCGCCATGGCGTAGTGAAACCGCTGGTACAGGAAAATATCTCCCCGGGCACTTTCGCACAGCTAACAGGTGAGGAGCCATACCTGCTGTACGCTGTCGGACTGGCCATTTTTGGCTTCCTGCTGGTATACCTGATCGACCGCCTGACGGACGACCCCAACACAGTGGAAAGGGTATAAGCATGCGCAGGTTCGGACTCATCGGCAAAAAGCTCGGGCACTCATTCTCAAAGCGCTACTTCACTGCGAAGTTCGCAAAGGAAGGTATAGCAGATGCTGCCTATGAGCTTTATGAACTGCCCGACATAGCCGAGTTTCCTGATTTGCTTTCCCGCGAATCTGAGTTGGTTGGGCTGAATGTAACGGTGCCATACAAGGAGGCTGTTATTCCATACCTGCACGAGCTGGATGAAAGCGCTGCCCGCATAGGTGCCGTGAATACGATCAGATTAGAGAATGGCAGAAAGAAAGGCTATAATACTGACTTCATTGGCTTTCGGGATACGCTGCAGCAGTTCTATCCGGCTGGTGAAGGCACCAAAGCCCTGGTGCTGGGCACAGGCGGTGCTGCTAAAGCAGTGTGGGCTGCCCTGGATTCACTGGCTATACCTTATGTCTCGGTTTCGCGTAATCCCGCTGAAAAACAGCTGCATTACGATGCCATAACACCAGAAGTACTGCAGGCTTATACCCTGATTATCAATACGACACCGTTGGGTATGGCCCCTGATACGGATAGTGCCCCAGCTTTACCTTACGAGGCCCTGACGACAGGACACTACCTCTACGACCTGGTATACAACCCCGAAGAAACGCTGTTCCTGCAGAAAGGCCGCCTGGCGGGGGCCAAAACGCTGAACGGCCTGCCCATGCTCCATGCACAGGCCGATGCTGCCTGGAAAATCTGGGCGAACGAAAAGCCAGAATAAAATATTGCGTTTATTTTATGTTATAATGAAACTTTCTGATGGGGCTGCTGCGTAAGGAGTGTTATACTACCCTTACACCCATGATGCAGTTGACCTACCTTCGCCAGAAAGCGCATGAGATAAATGCGGAGATATACGCCCTATACCTGTCTGCCCGCCACCCGGAAGTAAGATGGTATGTACCGCTCTTGTTAGCCTTGGTCATCGGCTATGCCATTTCACCTATTGATTTGATTCCTGATCTGGTGCCAGTATTTGGCTTCCTGGATGATGTGGTATTGGTGGTGCTGGGTATACATGCTGCCTACCAGTTGGTATCCAAAAATATATTAGGGCAGGCCCGTCTGCAAGCGTACGAAGTTTTGAGCCAGGAAGGCGAGGGGGCTACCAGTGCTTACCAGATCATCGGCTATACCTGGATGCTGATCGCTGCGCTTGTTTCCATCATGCTCTACAAACTTTTGTTTTTAACACTGCTTTAAACCTTCTCTCACCTTAAACAAACCCGGCGAAGGCCTTTCCATATCGGAGAGGCCTTCGCTGTTTATACACTATTTTGCTGTTGTTGGAATAATTAATTTTAATATATTTACCATGCAATTGTTCTTGGTGCGCTTTAATGCCATCCACTAGAGGTGAAAAAATATTTTTTTGTGCTTGCAACCATTGCCTCGCTATGGGAATCATAGGAGTGAAGCTAAAAGAAGAGGCGTTTGAAGCTTTTTACAAAACCTAAATCAGAAGAGGATAAACTCATAGAGGGATGCATTGCCGGCAAGCGGGACATGCAGCGACTGCTCTATGACCTTTATTCTCGCAAGATGATGGCGGTATGTATGCGCTACGCCCCGACTAGCTTTGAGGCAGAGGATATGATGCAGGAAGGCTTTGTGAAAGTGTTTGCCAACATTCAGAATTTTAAGCGGGACTGTCCGCTGGAGTTTTGGGTGCGCCGCATCATGATCAACACAGCCCTGAAACAGCTGCGACAGAAATCGCTCATGACCGTTTCACATGAAACGGAAGAAGCAGGCAATATCGCATCGGAGGACGTCAACCTGACGGGTTACTCCATGGACGAACTGCTCGGCATGATCCAAAGCCTCGCTCCACGCTACCGCATGGTGTTCAACCTGTACGCCATCGAGGGTTACAATCACAAAGAAATAGGGGAGATGCTTGGCATTTCCGAAGGTACATCTAAGTCACAGTATTCACGTGCGCGGGCCATACTGCAAGGTATGCTCGAGCGCCAGGATAAAACATATCAAGAGCATGTCATCAGCCAATAACCATAAGCGAAACACTCTGGAAGACGAGTTCCAGCGTCGCCTTTTCGATGCGGAGGCCAGGCCTGCACCGGACCTTTGGGCCCGTATAGACCACGACCTGACAGTGCAGGAAAACAAAGATTATAAGAAGCGCGTCCTGTTCTACCGGCAGCTTGCCGCAGCCTGCTTTGTGCTGTTTGCACTAACGGGCACCTTGCTGGCCTACTACTATAATGGCCACCTGAACAAGGGAGATGCGCAGCCAGGTATAGCCGCCCTGCCAGCAACCAAGCCCGCTAATGCGCCTGTAACCGTGGAGGAAGCCATGAGCGCCTATGCCGCACAGCAGGAAGAGGCTTCTGCCATGGCCTATACTCCTGTTGAAGAAACAGCAGAGACCAAAAGCGTGGCTAATGCAGCTGGTATGCGCCAGGGCAAACAGCCGGTTACTGCAGAAACCTCCAAACTGAGTAACGAACCACAGGCCGGCGACTACTACAATGTGGCACCGGGCTACAGTCCATACTTGGGCTATACACCAATGCCGGGCCGTAGCAGAGGCTATGTGTCAGGAGGTTTTCCGGGCAGTAACTCTGGCGCTACACAAGGCAGTCTTTTTGCGCCCGGCAACCGCTATACCCAGATCATTACCTGGGAAAGCGTGACGATCACGTTCGGCAACAACACACCAGCTTCAGGTCAGCCATTCCCATTAGGTAATCAGTCGATGGCAGCCAAGCCGAAGTCCTTTGCAGAAATGAGTGAGGCACACCAGGCCAGCCGTCAACAGACAGCAGAGGTGGCGCAGGGAGCACTTGCAGCTCAGCAATCAAAATCGGCGGATGCAGTAACCAAGTCAAACAGCCGCTGGAGCCTGAACCTGGCCTATGCCCCATCAGTTTTTGAACAGAATATTGGCCTGCCGGATCCACTTGCTATGCCAGGCTCCAACAACAGAAACATGCTCAGCATCGCTGCGTCAGGGCCAAGTGTAAATGCTTCACAGGAGTCTTTCCAGAACATGACAGCTGCACGCGAAGAGTTTGAAGAGAGCACACAGCCGGCTTACTCGTATGCGGTAGAGGCCAAAGCCGGCTTCAAACTGAAAGAGAAACTGAAGCTGCTGACAGGTATAGGGTATAGCGAGAGCAGGACGCGTTCGAAGTCGAACTACATCGTACGCCAGTTCTGGGTGAAGCCACGCTCTAACGAGCGCTACGAGCTCAGCCCGTCCACTTTCTTTGTGTCCTCGCTGAACGACGGCTTCTCGTCTGACTCGGTGAGTGTGGCCCGCACGGGCGATGCTTATGCTACCGAGTACAAATACCGCCACCTGACAGTGCCACTGGGCTTGCAGTACGAGCAGGATATCAACAAAGACTGGTTCGTGTATGTAGCTGCAGGTGCTGCTGCCAACTTCCTGCTGGAGTCCAGTGTGACGGCTTCTAACCAGGACGTGCAGTCGGTCAGCTACGCAGCCAACGACAGCGAATCTCCTTTCCGCAATGTGCAGTTTTCAGGCAACGCCTCTGTGGGTGTGGGCAAGCGCATCACACCAAACCTGACGCTGGCACTTGGACCGGAAGTGCGACACTACTTCAGCACCCTGGTGGCTGATCCTGACAAAGCCGCCGCACCGCAGGGCAGGCCTTATGCGATCGGTATGAACATGAGCCTGAACTACCAGTTGAACAGCTCCCGAAAATAATTTCTGTTTTTTTTTTGAAGCCTTGCAACCCTTCGGCTCCAATGGGAATCATGTAAGTGTAGAGTGATTGGTTGATTTAAATAAAAGCGCTATGCAAATGATGCTGTTCATGAGATCCGTTCTTCAAACACTGTTGGCCCTGGTGGCCGCCGGCCGCGAAAATATATCTGGGTGGTATGTATTGCTGGCGCTCTTATTTCTTTCTGTGCTGCTCTCGGGCTGTGCAATCCAAGACAATTCCTTTTTGGGCGGCTTCTAAACCAGCGCCTTTCCACGCTATGAAAAAAATATTGGGGCTTGCGGCCATGGCCACTGTCCTGTTAGGGCTGGCGACAGGCTGCGCTAAATCAGATGAAGACATGCAACCGATTACAAAGGAGAACGGACTGCGCGAGTCCGTGCAGGGTAAGTGGCGGATTGAGCGCGTGAACAATAAACTATGTCGCAGCGGTACTTGCACCTCTGTGATGTACACAGGCACTGCGAATGATTACTTTGAGTTTAAGCCTGACAGTGCTTACCTGCAGCGGGCGAGCATGCAGAGTTCAAACAGTGTATACCGCGATAGTTTCAAAGCGGACTACTCGCAGCCAAACTCGTTTGTGCTGAGCAACTTTGGCTGGTCGGCCCGTTTCAGAGTCATGCACCGCGATCAAAGGCTGCTGGTACTGGAGGGTATTTATTATGGATCTGATCTAAGTGCCATATTTACAGATACTTACTATTTATACAGATAAAGGGGCTCCTAACACAGGGTATAGATGCTGGCAAATGAAGAAGACTAAACATTTAACAGTCCGGCAACCAGTGCCCGTGTTGGGTAGCCCTGCTCACCATGCACCATTAGTACAACATAAAACTATGAAGAGTGTCCTGTCCATCATTGTGCTATACCTGCTGCTGGCGCTGCTGCTTGTAAGCTGCGCTGACCAGGAAGAGGCGGTTCCGGCCTGCCTGCAGGTAGAGGTGGTAGGACCTGACTGCGAAGCCGGTTGGTATGTGCTCCAGATCATGGATGCCGACGGTACAGGCGAACAGCGCAGCAACCAGTACATTGGGCAATTGCAGAGCGGCTTTGTCACCACCGACAATCTGCCCGAAGACTTAAGGCAAGCCGGTAAAGTAGCCTACTTATCACTTGAGCGCAACACCGAGTACGGACCGCTCTGCACCGCAATCTACATGATGTTCCCTCCGGTGCGGGTAAAGCAGGTTTGTTCAGATGAATAGAACAGTTTTTACAGTGCCTAATTTATATTAATTGTTAGGAATAGTTAAACATGCAAAAGCCTGCTCTCAGAGCAGGTTTTTTGTTTTCGGAGAATTCCTGTTCTGCCAGCTATTATATTGACAAAAGCTAAACTTACAGCCCATTTTTCATGTTATAGTATATCTTTACAAGTTGTAAAACCAACGAATGGATTTTAAGCTAACATCAGAATTTCAACCAACCGGCGATCAGCCAAAAGCGATTGCCCAACTCACAGAAGGCGTTAATAAAGGGGAGCCTGCACAGGTGCTGCTGGGTGCCACGGGCACGGGTAAGACCTTTACCATGGCCAACGTGATCAAAAACACCGGCAAGCCGACGCTGGTGCTTTGTCATAACAAGACGCTGGCCGCACAGCTGTACGGTGAGTTCAAGCAGTTTTTTCCGGATAATGCGGTAGAGTACTTTATCTCGTACTACGACTACTACCAGCCTGAAGCCTATATCGCTTCTTCGGATGTGTTTATTGAAAAAGACCTCCAAATAAATGAGGAGATCGAGAAGCTGCGTCTGCATACAACCTCTGCGCTGCTCTCCGGTCGCCGTGATGTGATCGTGGTGGCATCGGTGTCATGTATCTACGGTATCGGTAACCCGGAGGAGTTTGGCAAGAACGTGATTTACCTGGCACCGGGTCAGCGCTACAGCCGCAACAACCTGCTCTATACCTTTGTGCAGATTCTTTATAGCCGCACCGAGGCCGAGTTCACACGTGGAACATTCCGCGTGAAGGGCGACACCGTAGACATCTTCCCGGCCTATGCTGACTTTGCCTACCGTCTCTATTTCTTTGGCGATGAGTTGGAGCAGATCCATCGCATCGATCCTGAATCGGGAAAGAAAATAGCTGACGAGAAAGCCATTACCTTATACCCTGCCAACCTCTTCGTGACAGGCAAGGACACACTGCAGCAGGCTATTCATGAGATACAGTACGACATGGTGGCGCAGCACGACTACTTCCTGAAAGAGGATAGACCAGTAGAAGCAAAGCGTATCAAGGAACGTACTGAGTTTGACCTGGAGATGATTCGGGAACTGGGCTATTGCTCAGGTATAGAGAACTACTCCCGCTACTTCGACCGCCGTTCGCCGGGTGCGCGTCCCTTCTGTTTACTGGACTACTTCCCCGATGATTTCCTGATGGTGATCGATGAGAGCCACGTGACGATACCACAGGTACGGGCCATGTGGGGAGGCGACCGCTCCCGTAAGGTGGCTTTGGTGGAGTATGGCTTCCGTTTGCCAGCCGCCATGGACAATCGCCCGCTCACTTTCAATGAATTTGAGAGCCTGATGCACCAGGTGGTATTTGTAAGCGCTACACCAGGTGATTACGAGATACAGAAATCAGAGGGCGTGATCGTGGAGCAGATCATTCGTCCGACTGGCCTGTTGGATCCGGAGATCGAGATACGGCCAAGTGCCAACCAAGTGGATGATTTGCTGGATGAGGTGGACGAACGCATCAAGCGCAAGGAGCGCGTGCTGGTGACAACCCTGACCAAGCGTATGTCCGAAGAGCTGACCAAGTACATGGACCGCCTTAACATCAAGGTGAAGTACCTGCACTCAGAGGTAAAGACACTGGACCGTGTGGAAATTCTGCGCGAGCTGCGTTTAGGGGAGATCGATGTGCTGGTAGGTGTGAACCTCCTGCGTGAGGGTCTTGACTTACCGGAAGTGAGCTTAGTGGCTATTCTCGACGCTGATAAAGAAGGATTCCTGCGTGACCAGCGTTCGTTGATCCAAACGATGGGCCGTGCCGCCCGTAACGAGCGGGGCCGGGTTATCATGTATGCCGATCGCATTACAGGTTCCATGCAACGGGCCATCGAGGAGACCAACCGCCGCCGTGAAACGCAGATGGCTTATAATCTGGAACATGGAATTACACCGCGTACCGTTCTCAAGACCAAAGACGAGATATTTGAGCAGACATCTGTAGCCGACGCTAAGAAGAAAGAGGTGAAGATGTATGCTGGTCCGGAAGAGGTTTCGTTGGCAGCGGAACCGGTGATTCAGATGATGAAGCGAGACGAACTCGAGAAGCTGATTAAGAAAACCGAGAAGCAGATGGAAGCCGCCGCCAAAGACCTGGACTTCCTGCAAGCCGCCAAGTACCGCGACGAACTGGCTGAACTAAGGCAGCTGCTTAAGTCGAAGCGGGACTAGTAAGTTAGAAATTTGAAAGGCACCCATGGCGTAAAGCTGTGGGTGCTTTTTTATGGATGTTGGTGCTGCCAGACCTCGCGGTGTCTTCCAAACCCGCGAGTGTCTGTGCCAAAGACCGGGGCTATACCTGATCTTAATTTCAAGAGGAAGCTGGCAGCCAGCTACGCTGCAAATGGCCATGAAGCCCTCACTACTTTTTTTCCTGAACAGCTTTATGTACTTTAACACTGCTGTAGCGGCTATACCTATGTAGCCCCAGCTTATTCAACAAACCTTATATCACTATGATAAATAGAATCAAGCCAATTTTGCTTCCTGCCCTGATAGTCGGGATATTCTCTGCCTGCCAGTCTTCCAGCCCTGAAACTGGAGAAGCCGGTGCCGAAACAGTGGCCGCACTTACAACTGAAAGCTACGAGCAATACCTGACTGCGCTTGCTGCCGATGATATGGAGGGCCGCAAGCCGTTCACTTCGGGTGAGCAGAAAACACTGGATTATCTGGAGCGGGAGTTTAAGGCGCTCGGAGTAGAGCCGGGCAACAACGGCAGCTATTTCCAGGAGGTACCGATGGTAGAGGTGAATACGACGGCTAGTTCAGACATGACCATCAAAGGCAAGCAGCAGGAGTTGAAGCTGGAAGGTCGTAACGATTATGTGATCTGGACCCGCCGCACGGACGAGGCCATCAACATCGATCCTACAGAAATGGTGTTTGTGGGTTTTGGCGTTGTGGCGCCGGAGTACAACTGGAACGACTATGCCGGTCTGGATGTGAAAGATAAGATTGTGGTGATGTTGGTGAATGACCCGGGTTTTTATACCCAGGACCCGGCCGTATTCAAAGGCAAAGCCATGACTTACTACGGTCGCTGGACTTACAAATTTGAAGAGGCAGCCCGACAGGGAGCAAAAGGAGCCCTGATCATCCATGATACTGAGCCGGCGGGATACGGCTTCCAGGTAGTGCAGAACAACTGGAACACTTCCAAAATGTACCTTGACAGTCGTGGCCGCGAAACCTACAAGTGCGCTATGGAAGGGTGGATCACTACCCCGATAGCGGAGAAACTCTTCGCCGCTGCAGGTATGGACTATAAAGCAGTTCTTAACAAGGCCGCGCAGCCGGGCAACAAACCTTTCCCGCTAAACCTGCAGGCAAGCACTTCTCTGAAGGTAAAAACCCGCTATGACAAAACCTCTAACTTCATTGCCAAGATTACTGGCAGCACACGTCCTGACGAGACGATCATCTATACCGGCCACTGGGACCACCTGGGTATAGGGAAGGCCGATGCGACAGGCGATAGTATCTACAACGGTGCTGTGGATAACGCCAGTGGTGTAGCCGGCTTGCTGGAGATTGCCAAGGCATTTAAGAATCAGCCGACGCAGCCGGAGCGTACAGTAGTATTCCTGGCCGTGACAGCGGAGGAGCAGGGACTTTGGGGCTCGGCTTACTATGCTGAAAACCCGGTGTTCCCGAAAGAAAAGACGGTGGCCAACATCAACATGGACATGATGAACCCTTATGGAAAGACAAAAGATGTGGTGCTGTACGGGATGGGCCAGTCCGAACTCGAGGACTATATCACAGCGGAAGCTGAAGCAGCTGGTCGTTACATCGCGCCGGAAGAGAATCCGGAAGCGGGTCTGTATTACCGTTCTGATCACTTCAATTTTGCCAAAATAGGTATACCGGCGCTGTTCATTGGTCCGGGAGTGGACCTGATGGATGGTGGTAAAGAAGTAGGAAAGAAGAAACTTGACGAGTACTACGCCAACTATTACCACAAAGCAGCCGACCAGGTGCATCCGGATTATAAAATGTATGGAGTGGTAGAGGACCTGAAACTGCTTTACCAGGTAGGTCACCGTTTGGCGGGCTCATCGGAGTGGCCACAATGGAAGGCAGGTTCTGAGTTCAAGGCTGTACGGGATAGCTACATGAATAAGTAAACATATAACCCTTCTTCCTGTGAAGCCGCACAAACAGCTGTTTGTGCGGCTTCATCTTTTTTACCCATATGCTATCGGATTGCCTTTACGTTAGAGCTGTTGCGACAGAATAAAGTATCTGATAAGGTATATATTATGAAATTTGTGTAGATTGAATGGTAAACAAACCAGAAAGTCTATGAAAACGCTCTTCCTTTCTCTGCTGCTGGCTGGCAGCATAAGCACTGTTACGTTGGCACAATCTGCTGCTGAGGCTAATGCAAAGTATAATACCAAAGACTATAAGGGTTCCGGACAAGTATACGATCAGGTGTTAAAAGATGGGAAGGGGAGTACCACAGACCATTACAATGCCGCCTGCTCATGGGCTTTGGCAGGAGACAAAAACAAGGCCTTTGCGCACCTTGGAAAAGCCATCGACAAAGGCTACCTCAACATTAGTCACCTGAAGCAGGACACTGATCTCAACAGCCTCCACAGCGACAAACGTTGGGAAAAGTTAGTGCAGCAGCTGCGGGCGAATGTGGATAAGGCAGAGGCCAACTACAATAAACCCCTGAAGGCACAGCTGGAGCAAATCTATGAAGATGACCAGAAGTACAGACGCATGATCAGTAAGGTGCAGCAGGAGCACGGGCCGCAGTCAGAGCAGTTCCAGGAGCTGATTCGTAAAATGTGGGCTGCTGACAAAGAAAACCTGAAGCAGGTAATAGCTATTATTGAAGAGCACGGCTGGCCCGGAAAAAGCATGGTAGGAGGGGCGGCTAGTCAGGCGGCCTGGGCGGTGATACAACATATAGGCCAGGATCAGAAGGAACTAATGGAGAAATACCTGCCCATGATGCGGGAAGCGGCAGAGAAAGGGGAGTTGCAGAAAAGTAGCTTGGCGCTTACAGAGGATAGGGTACGCATGTACAACAATCAGCCACAGCTCTACGGAAGCCAACTGAGAAATAACCCTGAAACCAACAAACCTGAGTTTTACCTGATAGAGGATGAAGCGAATGTGGATAAGCGCCGTGCCGAGGTTGGCCTGGAGCCCTTGAAAGACTATGCGAAACGGTTTGGCTTAAACTACACGCCACCAGTAACTCCTGGCAGAGTCAACTAGTCAAAAGTATAAAACAGAAAAGGCGCTTTAGTAGCGCCTTTTCTGTTTTATTGAGTCAATTTAAGGTATAGGCAGCGAAATTCTGAAATATTCAGTATCACATCCCACGTCTTTTAGCTATAGCAGCAGCAAGCCCTTCTCGCGCAACTCAAACCAAACCGGTGAGGCCAGGAACTCTGTGAAGTTCAGGTGTGCGTCCAGTGGGTAAGTTTCTTCCAGTTGCTTCAGCGTCATGGCCGGTGCATCTTCCGACGTCAGCAGGGTGAGTTGCTCCAGCAGCCACTGTCCGATGTTAGCGGTAGTCTTGATCTGGAAGTCTTCGGCTTTTTCATAAAAGGTCAGCACGCAGCGTTCGATGGTCTGGCCTTTTTTGGCATACATCATAAAGTCGATTTCGGGCACGTTGCCGAGCCAGAATACACGGGCCAGCTTGCGTTCGCTGTCCGGTTTGGCAGGCTCCTGGATGGCCTTGGCGAGCAGGTTGCGGTCGGTGGTGACACGCGGCACTTTGAAGTCGAACCAGAAAGAGAGTGGCTCCTCCAGCCCCACACCATGCATATAATTGTAGATGGCTTTCGCTAAACCCTGGCCGAATAGCTCGTGGTCAGTTCCCTGCGGGTCGTCGTGCCAGAGGTCGTTGTTGGCAAAGTCACCTTCCGGCGGGCCTACTTTCACCACACCAAATTTCTCGGGGTGCTTACCTACCGGGCTATGCGCCGTCATACTGAAGCGGTGCCAGTAGCCGGATTGTATCACGCCGTTCAGGAAAAGCTGCCGCACCACTTCCAGCGAATCAATCGTTTCCTGTGCTGTCTGCGTTGGGAAGCCATACATGAGGTAGGCATGCACCATGATGCCAGCTTGTGTGAAGCCGTCCGTTACACGTGCCACCTGCGCAATGCTCACACCTTTTTTCATCAGGTCCAACAGTCGGTCAGATGCCACTTCCAAACCACCCGACACGGCTATGCAACCTGACGCGGCCAGCAGACGGCAGAGGTCGGGTGTAAAGGTTTTTTCAAACCGGATGTTGCCCCACCAGGTAATCTTTACGCCGCGGCGTAGCAGCTCAATGGCCAGGTCGCGGAGGGCGGCTGGCGGTGCTGCTTCGTCCACGAAGTGAAAGCCGGTCTGGCCCGTCTGGGCGATGATCTGCTCGATGCGATCCACCAGCAAAGTAGCCGGGGCCGTTTCGTAGCGGGAAATATAGTCGAGCGTGATGTCGCAGAAGGAGCAGCGTTTCCAGTAGCAGCCGTGCGCTACAGTCAGCTTGTTCCAGCGGCCGTCGCTCCATAGGCGGTGCATTGGGTTAATCACGTCAATCACGGACAGATAATCCTGCAGTGGCAAATCGCTGTAGTCCGGCGTTCCCACCTCAGTGTGCGGAATATCTTTGTCGAGACAGCCGTTGATAAACTCTACCTTTCCATCCTGCAGCATGAATGTACGCTGTAGAAAATCCAATTGGCGCTCGCCCTGCAAGTATTCCAGTAGTTTCAGCCATGGGCCTTCGCCGTCATCCAGCGTTACAAAGTCGATGTATTTGAACAGGCGCGGCTCGCGGAGGCTTCGCAGCTCTGTATTTGGATAGCCACCGCCCATCATCGTATGGATGTGCGGATGGTGCTGCTTGATATACTGTGCCAGTCTCAAACCACCATACAGGTTGCCAGGGAAAGGTATAGAGAAGCCCACCACATCCGGCTGCACTTCCTGCAGGCGCTCTTCCAGCAGCTCGAGCAGCATCTGGTCTACCAGGTTTGGCTCCGTCTTCAGCGACTCCTCCAGCGGATCAAAGGAAGTGGCCGACAAGGCCAGTTTCTCGGCGTAGCGGCTGAAAGCGAAATAGGGGCAGATGGTTTCTTTAATAAGGTCACCCAGATCCTCCAGGTATAGCGTAGCCAGGTAGCGGGCGCGGTCGGTGATGCCCATGCTGCCAAAAGCCCAGTCAATGTCCTCTACCTGGTCGAAGCGTGAAGCCTCGGGCAGGTAACGGCTGTAGCTGATTTGCTGAGCTAGGGTAGTGTCTTTGTTCTGCAGAAAACGGATGACTGGCTCAATAGTATTCAGGTACTCCCTCCTGAGTCGCAGGATGCGTCGGCTATTATCCGACAACTCAAAATCCCCCTTTTCTACAGCCTCAAATATTCTGCTTAGTCCACCTCTCGAAAACATGCGCAGCACAAGCTCAATGCCAAAGTCAGCCTGGGTAACGGTATAGCCCTGCCCTTTCAGAAAGCCCTTGATGTAGGCAGTGGCGGGGTAGGGTGTGTTGAGCTGCGTGAGCGGCGGCGTGATGAGCAGTATGGTTGGATTCTTCAAGTCTCGGGATTCTTAAAATAAAAACGCCCCAAAGGGCGCGGGCTGCAAAACTACTGATTCTGTAGCGCTTTCTAAACAATTACTGCGTGCTTAACACTTCTTGTGCAGGCAGGGTTCAGTCTGGAATTGTTGTAAATGAGCAGTTTAGAGAATGGTAGGTATAACATCGAATAAATTATGCATTAAAGCGATATTTAATTATATAAATCAATCCAAATATCACTATATTTGCATTATTATCATCTATAGTTGAATGCTTCTGGGCGTAAAAGCAAAGGTTAAATCAGTGAAATAAATTTCATGAATAATAACCTGAAGCAATGGCTTGTGATGGTGTAAGTGTTTCAATTGTTCCCTAAAACAAAAGGCCCGTGATGCTATCACGGGCTTTTCGTTTGTAGAGGTATAGCAGTGCTTATCTGAACAATTGCGAAGTCTTGTTGACGATATAATTTGCACCCGGCACAACAGCCAGCACAGTACCTGCCACCAAAACAAACAGTACCACAAACATGCGCAGCCAGTTACTGAAGAAGTTATCAGCAAAGCCGAAGGTATAGAGCTGCAGGGCAGAGGCTACGAGCAGGCACAGCAGGGAGATAACCAGCAACTTGCGTTTAAGCGCCGGGTTCATCAAGTTTTTTTTCATGGCAGACCAGGTATAGCCGCAAAGTTAAGGGTTAGGCTGATTGTTGCGCCATCAGGCGTGCCCTTTTTGTGCCTCGGCATCAGAGCTATCGTCTTTGGTGTGGCCCGGATTGTTCGCACCCGAACCCTGTGGCGGTGGGGTTTGCTTGTCGGTTGCTACTTTTTTCTTGTCCGAAGACATTTCCTTGCTGCTCTTTTCCTGGTCAGACTTATTTTTCCCGTTCATCATACCTTTATGTTTATGTGCATTATGTCATACGGCAAAGGAGTGAGGTATGTAGCTTTTTTTAACTCTAATTGTAGGCTGGTCGTACATTAGAGAGCTATACCCTGATGCGGATTGGCACTTTGAAAATCTAAAATGAAAAAACTATGAAATCTATAAAGAAAACGGCTGCTGCACTTGGTTTGCTTATGGGCGTAGGTATGGCGGCCTGTAACACAGGTACCGACCCAGGTGAGACAAACGTGGAGCGGAGCGAAATAGAGCAACCGGAAGAGGCTAACCGTGCGGGCACCTACGGTGATACCACTGGTAATTACGAGGACGTATACGAAGGCCGTGAAGGTACCGCCATTGGCGACAGTGCCTTTAACCAAGAGGGTGATCGCCAGAAACGTTATGATGAAAATCTGAAGCCTGATCCGAACCAGTAATTCGGCTCAGGTATAAAAGCACAATGCCCGGCTCTTTATATAAGAGGACCGGGCATTGTGCTTTTTGAGATAGTGGATTAATTATTTGAATACAAAACCGTTCGGGGCAATACCAACCCTAAAGGAGTCTACAGCTGCTCCGCTCTGTGGACTGTAGCGCACCACCCAACCGTTGGAGGCATAGTCTGTCGCCTTACCTGCGTAAATCATGCCGCTGCCAGGTTCTACACCCAGGCCATTGAAGCCATAAGCTACATAGCTGCCCCGGTCGATGAGTGGTTGAGTGGCCAGTGTAGTTGTGTTGACATCCTGCACCCATACCTTGTTGTTGAACACATAGTAGATTTTGTCTCCGCCCTGATTTGGCGTGAGCTTGTCTGGAGATGGCGCATTTCTGGTGAAGGTGAGTGTCGCGGCTACCGAATTGCTACCTGTATTGATCTTGGCAAGGGAGCCGGGAGTGCTGTTTTCTTCGCTGACAGACCAGTCGGTTGGGTCGTAAGACTTGATGCCGCGGCTACTTACCCAAAGCATGTTGTTACGGTCCAGTGCCAGGCTGCTCGGACCGTCGTTTACGGTGATAGAAGTTTCTATCGCGTCAGTAGTCGTGTTGATTACCGTTACAGAGTTGCCGCCGCTGTTGGCTACGTAGAGCTTTCCTCCTTGAAGAATTAGTTGCTCCGGTTGCACACCTACAGTGATTGTTTTGGTAACGGTCAACGTTTTGAGATCTACCACTGCCACACGGCCGTTGCCATACACATAAGTCGACGGATCGTAGCCAAGCCACTCCGTTACATAACCTTTATCATCGTTCAGGGCCGCAAAGTAACGGGGCGCCTCCAAACCGGCGATCTCGCCTTCCGCTTTCAGGGTATGTGCGTTAGTGACTACCACCTTGCCGCTGTTGTTCATCACCAGGTATAGCCTGTCGCCATGCTGTACCATGTGCTGCAACACGTCGCCGAGCAGAAGCGGAGCATTCACCTTCTTAAACGATTCGTTCTCCACTGTTTTGCTGTCGTGGCTGTAGAAGCTCATCGAGGCATTTGATTTGGTCATAGCGCCTTCATTGGACACCAGGACACCATTGCGGGCGTACTCACCGGCAGGCCCGTTGTCCTTTTTGTCGCAGGAAGTGATAGTGAGCGCACCAAAAGCAAAGGCAGCTGACAGTAGGTAGCTGCGGAAGCGGGTAATTTTTTTCATGTTATTGGGGTATGTATATAATTTAAGGTATGATAAAGCGCAGGCTAGCCGCAAAGCTGCGGGGTGGCATAGGCACGTTTTCGAGCACAGTATACTCGCGGTCGGTTACATTATCGCTGCGGACCGATGCAATAAACTGATACTGACCAAGGCTGAACTTCCTGTGCAGTGCCAGGCTAAGCAAGGTATAGCCGGGCAGGCTGCCGGAGTTACCGTTGTCAGTATAGCGGAGGCCGGTGTGCGTGATGTTGCCGAGTAGCGTCCAGGAGCGGAAGGCAAGGTCGGTTCCCAACTGGACTTTGTGCAATGGCACGTGCGCAAGCTGTTGGTTCAGTTCCTGGTTTCCTTCGTAGGCCTTTACTTGTTCAGAGGAGGTATAGGTATAGGCGCCCGTAGCAGCCAGTTGCCAGTCGCCTATTATGGTACTGGCACGGCTGCTGAGTTCTATACCCTGTGAGCGAACCTTCTGCAGGTTGCGGGGAGACCAATAGCTGGAAGTAATCGGCATCCATTGTATCCAGTTGTCCACGAGCATGCGGTAAACCGATAATTCAGAATCTAACTGCACACTGCCCAGGGTATAGCGGTGACGCAGTCCGGTTTCGTAACTCCAGCCCTGCTCCGGTTTGATGTCCGGATTGCCACCTGGCTGCCAGAAGCGCTCGTTCAGCGTCGGCACCCGGTAACTGCCCGACGCGTTGCCCTTCAGGTATAGCTGGTGATTACCCTGCTGCAGCATGAGCCAGTTAGCGCCCAGGGTGGGAGCCGGAGTGGGGTTGTAGCCTTTCACAAATGCCTGGCGCAAGTTCAGGCTCAGGTCGAGCCGCTTGCCAAGGTCGTAGCGGAAGAGCAGGAAAGCCGAAGCGCGGTCTTCTGTTACTTGTTTACCATAGCCTTGTACATCGGCGTCAAAGTGCTGCAAATTAAGGCCTCCCCGCAAACTCCAGCGGCGGGCATAGGTATAGGTCTGCTCGGCCTGCACCTGGTAAGTGTTGATATCAGTGGTAGAGTAGTTGTTGTTGTCAGTGAAGCGGAGGTAATCGTTGAAGACGGCCGCTTTCACGGAGGTTTCGCCCCAGTTACTGCTGTGGTTCAATTCCGTCATCAGGCGCAGGTTCCGGTCGAGTTGTTCGGCATTGGTATTGGCAGCGCCCAGCGTCGGAGCTACCTCCCGGTCGGCAAAGGTATACCAGCCATGCAAAGCAAACCGGGTATTGGAAGAGAGCTGCCAGCTCAGGTCCTGCGTAAAGCCGTGCTGTGCCACCTTAGCCTGGTCCTGTCGACGAGCCGGTGCTCCAATACGGCCGTAGTCCCGGAAAGAGAAGTCGTTTTCTGCTGCCAGACGATAGCCACTCAGTGCGACAGAAAGCTTCTGGCCGCTGTAGCGGATGCCTGCGCTGGAGAAGTACCGGCCGAAGCTGCCAACCTCCTGCATCACATCTGCTCCAAAGCCAGGCTCTTGCTGCATTGGGGAGTTGAGCAAAACAGCCCCACCGATCGCGCCACTGCCATACATAGCACCTGCCGCACCATGCTGCACCGCAATACTTCCGATACTGCTCAAAGGCAACAAAGACAGGTCGCTTTGTCCCAAGGCTGGCTGACTTATGTTGAGGCCGTTCCAAAGCACGGCAGTATGTGTAGCGCTGGTGCCCCGGAAGGAAGGAGTAGAAATGCCGCTCGCACCGTTCGTTTTCAGAAATACCGGTGTGCGGGCCTGCAAGGCATCCGCTATAGTGCCGGAGGCATAGGTACGGATGAAACTGCTGTCGAGTGTGCTTACGCGGCTACCAGAGGCAAACACTTCGGAGGGCTTGCCAAAGATTTCGACCGTGCGCAAGTGATACACCGTGGTATCCTGCTGCGCCAGAGCGGCGGGCGCTATACCTAGCAGTAGAGCCAGACATGATAAAAGAGGGTAATGAAACTTTGCCACGTATACGCTTGCTTAAATCCCGAAGCATGCAGGCAGGTATAGGCAGAAACAGCGCGCGCAGGTATAGCGAAGGCCGTGCAGCTTTTTACCCGAAAGCATACGACTATTTATTGTCGGACTGGCAGGTCTCCTGGCTCTCTTCAGGTTAGCCAGCCTTCCCGTGCGTCGTGCGGCACAGTGGCGGTGGTTTTGGCTAACCCTTTTTAAGAAGATCACAGTTGCGGGAACAGCATAGGTATCTCACCTATTTCCCTTTTAAGGCTTTGTCGCGGAAACAACAAGGCCACCAATCTGAAGGCAAAGGTAATTGTTTTAATGAAGAAACAAGTAATGGCGAATGAGTAATGACGAATGACTAATGACGAATGAGCAATTAGATTTAGTGAATAGCATATGATAACTAATAATGAGGCGAGGATAATGGATTGGTTGATGAGCCTTTTTCACGTATACCTGTTCATCATTTGCTTACAGGCAGGTATGAATTAATTATTTATTCATTCATCATTACTTATTACAAAGTGAAGCTCAGAAAAGATTTTTATACCCGACCGGATGTGGTGCAGGTGGCACAGGACCTGCTGGGGAAGTACCTCTATACAAACCACGACGGCATCCTCACCGGAGGCATTATTGTGGAAACGGAGGCATACTCCGGCACAAACGATAAGGCTTGCCATGCGCATATGAACCGCCGCACCCAACGCACCGAAATTATGTACCACGAGGGCGGAGTGGCTTATGTTTACCTCGTATATGGCATGTACAACCTGTTCAACATCATTACCAACGTGGAAGGGCAAGCCGATGCCGTGCTGGTGCGGGCCATCGAACCGACAGAAGGTATAGAAGAGATGCTGCTGCGCCGCAACATGGCCACTCCCAAACCTAACCTGACGGCCGGGCCGGGCGTACTCAGCATTGCCTTAAGTATAAACCGCAGTCACTATGGCGAAACACTCACCGGCGACACCATCTGGATAGAAGACAAAGGTATAGCCGTGCCTGCTGAAGGTATAGCCATCGGCCCTCGAATAGGTATAGACTATGCCGGCGAAGATGCGCTGCTACCCTGGCGCTTCTGGCTGAAAGACAACAAGTGGGTCAGTCGCAAGAAATAAACTAAGGCTGTATCCGTGTTTCGCTGCTGAAGCGGTAGGAGGTTGCGCCTACTATGCCTTGTCTTGCAACACCCTCGCAAACGGCCACAAACTCAGTAATGACATCTGACGTGAAGAAGCTAACAGTCGCTTTCCCTCTGGCATCAGTAGTTAAATTAGGCTGCCAGTGCAGGGTGCTGCGGTAGTCCGGTAGGTTGTGACGGTCCTGTGGTACATCGTAGCGCGGCGAATAAAACTCAGACGGCTTGTTGTAGCCAGCCAGCTTAAAGTTGATTGTGCCGGGTGCTTTTTGATTCGCATAGTTGTAGTTTGGATTGCCCCTCTTAGTAAAAAGCGCAATCACGCCGCCGGCTGATGAAGAACCATAAATGGCAGCATTGGCGCCTTTCAGCACCTCAATCGCCTCAATATCTTCTGGCGAGAGCATATTTACTGTCTCTAGGCTAACACGCATACCGTCCAGTACAAACAGTGGCCCGTCGCCACGTATCATTACGCTGGTCTCATCGCCTGAGCCTGTAACATGCACTCCAGCTACACGACCTGCCAGGTATTGCAGCACATTGGGGTATACTACTGTGAGTTTGTCTAGCTCAATACGAGCATCTGCGTTTTCCTTAAAGTAAATGCGGTGGTCATTGCTAAACTCCTGTTTTTTTGCTGTGATATCTATCTGCTTCAATTGAATGGCGCCCGTGGTCAGGCGGTGCTGGCGGTCAGCCTTGGCCCAGTCGCTCATGCGCCTGCGGTAGGCCGATATCTGGTCTGGCGATAGGGTGGCTCCTTCCAATGCCTGGAAGCCTGGCGCAGGGGCTGTCATGCGATCCAGGTGAATCAACTGGTTATTACTTCCTTTTGGCGTGCGTGCCTGTATGAAGACCTTCAGCGTATCCTCAAAGTCCAGCCCTACAAACCGGAAACTGCCATCAGGGTTCGTCTCTGCCATGACCAGGTTGGGCAGTGTAAGCTCTGCTTCTTTGGGTGCCGCGTTTGGCGTGAAGATAAGCGTCAGGTTGCTTTTCTGCGGTGTCTTCTTGCCAAGCTCTTTTTCTACTCTCCCTGAGAATGAAAGACTCTCCTCCGGAAGATGTGGAGCGGCCTGCAGCTTGTCCTGTAGCAGATTGTCCCAGTCGAAGCGGCGCCAGCCCTGGGTTAACAGCAGGAGGTCTAAGTGGCGTCGTGCCTGTGGCTGCTTTTTGTCGAAGTAGTAGGCGGGTTGCTCGATATTGCCTCTCAGCTCACCCTGCAGGTATAGCTGTGTGTAAATATTATTTTCATAAGGCTGCTGGTTCTGGTCGATGAGAGCGTCGCGCACGGCGAGTGAGAAATTGCCGACTACCGGCGTGCCGTTGGCATCGCGGGCTTCGAGCTGCATGGTTACTTTTTGCCTTTTGCCATACATGGCCTTGTCGGTCGTGATGTTGAGCTGGAGCTGTGGCGGATGGTTCACAAAGGCCAGACGTTCGCTCAGGGCTTTGCCTTCTGCGCTGAACAGAGTGAAGTGGATCAAACCCACCGGGAATCGGGAAGCAGGTATAGCTGACTCCAGTACCGGTTTATCGGTGCTGGCTCTTACAGCAAATATAAGGCTGTCGGCAGCGTGCGCAATCATATACATGGGGGCATTCGCAAGCTGGGCTTTGAAATTATGCTCTATCCGAAAATTAACCGTGTGCTCACTGTGCTGCGCAACCTGTAGCACCACTCCCTCCGGCTTTGCCTCCGGCAACTTATACCTGGCTGTGCGGCCGTTGGGTAGCTGTATCTGTGCGGTGTAGGTTTTGCCGGGTTCGGGTATAAACGTAAAAGCACCCATACCCAAGTGCTCACTCTTAAAGTCCATTACCATATTGCCCTGCTGGTCGTGCACAGTGCCTGCTATCTGCTGTCCTTTCCCGCTTATGTCCACAGCCTTGAAGCCTACCCGGGAAGATATACCTGCTACCAGGTGTCCACCTTCCGGGAAAAACTGCAGGTCGAGAGCCGGCTGGCCCACTGGCAGGCGGTAGCTACGCTGGAATGGGTTGCTTTTGTCATCAGACTGAACGACCAGAAGGGCATCCTTCACCGTGCCGCCCTGGGCATTGCTGAAAAAGAGCGGTAGCCGGGCTATACCTTGTGCATCTGTTTCCAGGCTGCCTGACTTTCCTCTTTTACCATCCAGCACCAGCTGTGTCTTTAATTTCAGATTCTTCAGCGGCTCAAAAGGATGCTTAAAAAACTGCAGACTGGTGATGATGGAATCTCCGGCTGTGGAGGCGTGTGTCTGAAAAGAAATACTTGCTTTAGCCTCAGTAAGGGAAGGGCTGGCAATGTTGAGCTCTCTGGTAAAGAAGTACTGCGGATCGAAGTTGCGCATCCAGTTAGTATAAGCTCTGAGCTGGTAGAGCCCCTCGGAGAGGGTATCGGGCAGGTAGAAGTCGCCGTGTGCCATGCCATTTTGCAGCTTCAGTTTCCTGCTCAGGCGCACTTTGTTGTCAGGGCCCACCAGGTCTGCATAGAGTACCTTACTTAGGCTATCAGTGGTGCTTTGAGAAGCATAGGCTTTGAACCAGATAGTTTCGCCGAGACTGTAGAGTGTTTTGTCCTGATGCAGGTAGATGCTCTGCTGCGGGTACAGGGTGTAGAACTCCTGTAGCTGCAGTGCAATGCGCATGATCAGGTCATCGTTGCCGGTTTTTTTGAAGCTGAAGGCCAGAAGTAGTAAAACAGCAGGGAGTGATAAGAGCAGTAGAGGTTTGCGCATAGCTTGGCTTATAAAGGTACTTGAGCGAAAGAACAAATATTAAGCCAATAATATATAATAAAAAGCTTATTGTGTCTAATTTATCGTTTTAAATATTATCCCTGTAGCCATAGTTGTACATGCTGAATGGCCTGCACACAAAAAGCCCCGGCTGTTTGCTGGGTCACAGTGTAGCCGGGGCTTTAGGTAGGATGTTGTTCAATCCTTATTGGTTCTTTTGCTCGTTGTCGGTGCGGGCCTGAGGTGTGGGGTTGTTAGATCCGGTTTTGCCAACTGCATCCTTGTGCAGATCGTTTCCGATGTCCTTTTTAGAACCAGCCTGCTCTTTTTTGGTTTGCTTGTTCTGCGGCATGCTTTTATTCTCTTTTTCGTTTTTCATAGTTTTAAAATTGAGGGTTAATTACAAATCATGTACAATACTCTGTTTACGAGGCCCTTTGGCTCTAGTTGACGCTAACAGAGAAGCCCGTAGCATCTGCCACGGGCTTTTCTATAATATATTCAGCTAAACTATATTAGGAGTTGTTGTTGCTGGAGCCTGAGTTGTTATTATTCTTGTTACCCTGGCGTCCTGCTTCTGCATGCTCTTCAGAGTCACCGTGCCAGCCTTTTCCCTGGTTTTGGCTGCTACTGCCCTGCGACTGGTTGCTGCTTCTGGCTTGGGATTGGTTACTACTTCTTGCTTGGGTCTGACCACTTTGTGATGATCTGCCGCTACTGGAAGATGATGAACTGTCGTTCTTATGGCTCTGACGACCCGCTTCTGCGTGGCCTTGTGAGTCACCGTGCCAGCCCTGTCCCTGGTTGCTGTTGCTTGCTTGCGAACCCTGGTTGCTCTGGCCCGATGGGTTATTTTGTGAGCGGGAAGAGCTTGTAAACTCGCCCGATTCGTTTCTTGGCTGATTCTGGTTTCTATTCTGGTTCTGATTTTGATTCAGGTTATCTTCGTTGTTACGATTACGATTCATACCCTGATTCTCTTCATTATTACGTTTCATAGCTTTCGTGATATATGTTTAACATGGTGTCTCCGTACCAGACGGGACTCTCTGTTTTACGGACAAAGACTCTAGCAGTTAGCAATTTGGCCAGGTCAGTGTTGGAACAGGTATAGCAATAAAACCGACTGGAATATCTATGGGTATATAGTGTTATGTAAGTATAACAACGGATGTATGTAATTGTGCCTGAACCCATTAAGGGCTTTGTTTAAAAGAGGTAAGCAGTTGGGCAGTAGGATTTTATAAAGAGCTTCAAAAACTAAAGCACCATAAAAAACCTGAAAAAAAATTACAGGGCAGGGGCTGTTGCTTTCCGGCAGAAGATCGCAATCGGCTTCTGGTGCATATCAGTAGTAAAGAAAAGGTAGTCTTCGCCACCTTCCTTTATACCTGTCTTTTTGCGAATGTCAGCCACAGACTCTGGAAAATTGCGCACCGTGATATTGGCTTTGCGGTGTGGGAGTCTGGCAAGAATCTCTTTCTTATTATAGCGGCCTATACCCTGACAAGTAAAGGTCCGGCCCGGAAAATCAGGTATGAGCTGCTCAGAGGTATACAGGTGGCTGTTAGGGTGCAGCTTCTGTAGGCCGTACTGACTAGCCACACTGCGGTAGGCTCCTGATTTAAGTATGGCGGAATTTGGCTCGTAAAGGTATGTCTTTGGATTGGAGAAGCTGACAGAAGCCTGCTCTTCCTGCTCTTTGTCGAAAGTAAGCGTTTGTGTACTTCCATCCGGCATCAGGTTGATCGCTTGTCGGGTGGGGTTCATCCCTGCATGAGGCTGAAGCAGGTATAGCACTTCCTTGCACTCGTTGTGCAGTGCAATCACCCATACCCTGGCTACTGACCCCAGTTGCTCAAGTGCCAGCTCAATATCAAGCATGGGTGAGGTTTTGAGCATTACAGTAGTTGCTTTCTCAAACAGTACCGGCAGCAGTTGCAGCACATCGGGTTCGCAGTCTTGGAGCAGGTGGACCTTCTCGTGTCTTTCGCCGCGCCGTGCCGGGTCCAGGTATAGTACATCGGCTTTACCAGTAAACCCTTGAAGGAAATCTTCTGCGGAGCCGTTGACAGCATCAATATTAGCAGCGCCCAGCAACTTGAAATTATAGGCGGCTATTTCTGAAAGTTCGCTGTTCTGCTCCACGTGCACCACCTGACCAAACTGTTTCGCAAAATAGAAACTGTCCACCCCAAAGCCGCCTGTCAGGTCGACAAGCAGCTTACCTTTTACCAGTGAGGCTTTAAAAGCAGCTGTTGCCTCTGAAGAAGTCTGTTCTACTGATACGGCCGTTGGAAATACCACATCCGGGTGTGCTACCCAGGTCGGTAGCTTGTCTGCGGCTTTCTGTCGTGCCTGGATCTGCTTCACCAGTTCAGCCACTGGCAAATGCGGGTAACGGCTTGCCTGCAGCATCAGTTCGGCTGGGTGGCGGTGCTGGTGCTGCAGTATAAAATCTCTCTCTTCCGGGGTATAGTGCTTCATGGTACGCTGCAAAGGTACAAATTTAATCAGCCCTGTTTTTATCATAAAAATATGACCGAACGCAAACAATCCTTATACCTGCTGGTTGTATTCACAGCTAAAAGAAATTTTTATTTAAATAATTTATCAGACTACTATGAAGAAATGGATGAAAATCATGATGCTGGCGGTGCTGCCGGCCATGGTGCTAACAAGCTGTGATGATGACGATGACGACATGACTGTTATCGAAAATGCAAATGTAATGGTAGTGCACGCCTCACCTGACGCACCCGGCGTTGATTTGCTGGTGGATGACGAGAAAGTGAACTCAACTGCTCTCACTTACCCGAACAACACAGGTTACCTGGAGGTGCCGGCTGGCCGTCGCAATGTGAAAGTGAATGCTGCTGGCACAAACACATCAGTTATCAACGCCAACCTTGACCTGGAGCGTAACATGAACTACTCTGTGTTCGCGATCAACACGCTGAGCAATATAGAGCCACTGGTGCTGATGGATGATCTGACTGCACCGGCTTCCGGTAGTGCGCACGTGCGTTTCGTGCACTTATCCCCTGACGCCCCGGCAGTAGACGTAGCCGTAACGGGTGGACCTGTGCTCTTCAGTAACAGCGAATTTAAAGAGGCGAGTCCTTTTGCCCCTGTACCAACAGGTACCTATAACCTGGAAGTAAGACTGGCCGGAACAGAAACAGTTGTGCTGGCTGTGCCAAACGTACAGCTGGCCAGTGGCCGCATCTACACTGTATTCGCCAGAGGTTTCGTGTCGCCACCAGCTGACAACATGAACTCCCTTGGAGCCGAGATCATTACGAACCGATAACCGCGAAGAAGACAACTACCTAGTTGAGGCCTGTGCCATTGGTACAGGCCTCAGTATTTTAAAGAAATTCAAACTAATTGACTTTCAGTTGAGTAGTGCTATTATGTTGAAGTTGAGTGAGAAATTTTGTAATTTTGTGCTTCCCTAAGAAAAAAGTAAAATATGATCGATACAACACTTAAGTACAAAGTAAAAGATATTTCGCTGGCCGAGTGGGGCCGCAAAGAGATCAGATTGGCAGAGGCTGAAATGCCTGGTCTGATGGCCATCCGTGAAGAGTATGGCCCGAGCAAGCCGCTGGCTGGTGCCCGCATCGCCGGCTGCCTGCACATGACCATACAGACAGCTGTGCTGATCGAAACACTGGTGGAACTAGGCGCTGAAGTTACCTGGTCTTCTTGCAACATCTTCTCTACACAAGATCACGCTGCCGCTGCAATTGCCGCAGCCGGCATCTCGGTTTACGCCTGGAAAGGTATGACTGCTGAGGAGTTTGACTGGTGCATTGAGCAAACCCTGTTCTTTGGCGAAGACCGCAAGCCACTCAACATGATCCTGGACGATGGTGGTGACCTGACCAACATGGTACTCGACAAGTACCCTGAGCTTGCACCTGCTGTGAAAGGCCTTTCTGAAGAAACGACAACAGGCGTTCACCGTCTGTACGAGCGTATGAAGAACGGAACACTTCCAATGCCTGCCATCAACGTGAACGACTCTGTAACCAAGTCTAAGTTTGACAACAAGTATGGCTGTAAAGAATCGTTGGTAGATGCGATCCGTCGTGCTACAGACGTCATGATGGCTGGTAAAGTAGCTGTTGTAGCTGGTTACGGTGACGTAGGCAAAGGTTCTGCCGCTTCATTGCGTGGTGCCGGTGCCCGTGTGATCGTGACAGAGATTGACCCGATCTGCGCTCTGCAGGCTGCTATGGACGGTTTTGCAGTGAAGAAGATGGTTGATGCTGTAAAAGAAGCCGACATCGTGGTGACAGCAACCGGTAACAAGGACATCATCACGGAGCGCGAGTTCCGTCTCATGAAGGACAAGGCGATCGTTTGTAACATCGGTCACTTCGACAACGAGATCGATATGGCTTGGTTGAACAAGAGCTATGGTAACACAAAAGATACCATTAAGCCGCAGGTTGACCTCTACAACATCGAAGGCAAAGACATCATTGTGCTGGCTGAAGGCCGCCTGGTAAACCTGGGTTGCGCGACTGGTCACCCTTCATTTGTAATGTCTAACTCTTTCTCTAACCAGACACTGGCCCAGATCGAACTGTGGACAAACGCGGAGGCTTACGAGAACAAGGTGTATACCTTGCCGAAGCAACTGGACGAGAAAGTAGCCCGCCTGCACCTGGGCAAAATTGGTGTGGAACTGGACGAACTGTCTTCAGACCAGGCCGCTTACATTGGTGTGACGGTAGAGGGCCCTTACAAGCCTGAGTACTACAGATACTAATTTTGAGTATTGCTTATAAACAGGAAAGCCGGAGCTGATGCTCCGGCTTTCCTGTTTATACCTATTTCTTAAATTTTCCCATCTTCAGCAGTTTGTACACCGAGGCTTTGGCCTGCTTAAACCTGTTGTCAAGCTTGAGGTATTTGTTGGCTTTGTCGCGGAAGTGGATGCGGCGGTGCCAGCCCAGGTGATTGGTATAAGGCTCCTCCAGGATAAAAGCGGTGTAGCCCAGGTCGGCGTAAAAATCTGAGATCTCCTTCTCAAATTGCCCTGGCGTATACTGCTCAAAGCTACCCATCAGGCGGTAATCGCTCACACGCTTCAAGCTGGGGTTAAGCGTAAAGATATCTTTCTGAACTTTCCGGTAGCGTATACCTTCAAACTCCGCTACAGCAGGACTGAAAAAGTCGGCAGGGTACTCATCGGCACTACGGCCCCACACTGTGATCAGCTTCGGGAAAGCTTCCATCAACGCAAGGGAGTCTTCAATAAAGCCTTTGCGCAGAAAGTCCCAGTCATCCTCGCAATGGAAGATGTACTCGGTCTTTACCTGGCTGTAAGCTTTGTCGATGCTCTTCTGCTGGCCGAGCTGCTCCGGGTTTACGATTGTCTCGAATTTGTCGTAGCTGAATTTGCGCAGTATGCTCTCCAGCCCCTTGCCGTCTCCGCTATCCTCTATGATCAGGATTTTCTCAATGGGGTAGGTATTGAATTTGAAGAAGCTGTGCAGTGTAGCCTCCAGCAGATCGAAGCGGTTGCAGCTGGTAATAACGACAGTAATTCCCTTAGGCATATTCATTTAAACAGAGTGAATGCACAAAGATAGCGGGAGCACTAAATTAATTGCCCTGGCTCTGTATATATTTCAGAGTCAGGGCAACCTGTAGCTTGACGTATGACTGTTGATTTTGCTATTAGATGATGTTGAAGCGCGACATCAGGGCCTTTTTGTAGGATTTACCGATCGGGACCTCTCCTTTGGAGAACACGACAGCGTTTTCTTCCAGCGCCTCTACTTTGTCAAGGTTGGCAATATATGAGCGGTGCACCCGCACAAAATTACCCGAAGGCAGCTTGTGCTCCATGTCCTTGAGTGTAGAGCTAACCAGGTACTTTTGATCTACAGTGACAATGAAAGAGTAGTTGTCATAGGCTTCTACCCATAAGATGTCACTATACTGTACCTTGATGATGCGGTGCTTTACCTTTACGAAGATGTAATCGGTCTGCGTCTCGGCTTCTTTGGGGGCCTTGCCTGCGCCGTTGTCCACTACTTTGTGCCCGGAGTCGTGTTTGTAAAGGGCAAGCTCGATGGCAGAACGCAGGTTTTTTTCGTCAAAGGGTTTGGCCAGAAACCCGTCCGGCTCTGTTTTCTTTGCTCTGTCCAGTGTAGCTTTGTCGGCATAGGCGGTCAGGTAGATGAAAGGGATGTCGAACTCCTCCCGTATTTTAGCGCCGATCTCTATCCCGTCAGTATCACCTTTCAGGTTCACATCGAGCAGCACCAAGTCTGGTTGCAGGGTTCGAATCATCTCAAGAGTGTTCGCACCGGAGTCGATGCCACACGTCTGGTAGCCTAGCTCTTCCAAACAGGCAGCCAGGTCTTCTGCGATTATAATTTCGTCTTCCGAAATAAGAATTTTTGGTTTTGTCATAGCATTAATCTCATACGTAAAATTAGGTAGTTACGATGCCAAAACAAAATACAATATTGATTTTGTACCATTATTATTTTGGAATTCGATATTACCCCCAAGTTTTCGGGCCAGTGAGGAAACCAGTTGGAGACCAAATGATTTTTTGCGCCGTTCCTGAAAGTCGGTAGGCAAGCCCACACCGTCGTCATGTACTGTCAGGGTATAAGCATTTTCCTGTTCTGGTCTTAGGTAAATAGCGACTTGCCCATAGCGGTTGGGGAAGGCATATTTAATAGAATTGGAAACAAGCTCATTCACAATTAGCCCCAATGACAGGGCGGTATCTGCCTCTACCATGATAGTAGGTATATCGAGCTTGATTTTGATATGTCGCTCTTTGGTACCGTATGTGGCGCTCAGGCCTTCGCATATATCTTCTATGTAGGCGTTCAGATCAATAGAGGCCAGGTCTTCGTGCTGGTAAAGGCGTTCATGCAGGATGGCCATCGATCTCACCCGACCCCTGACAGACTGCATTACTTCGAGTGCATTGGGGTCTTGCACGTGGCGGGCCTGCAGGTTGAGCATGCTCATAATGATCTGCAGGTTATTTTTTACGCGATGATGGATTTCCTTCAGCAGAATTTCCTTCTCACGGTTTTTTTCTTCCAGCAGCTGTGTTCGATACTGTACCTTATGTTCGAGCAGCGTATTCATTTTTATCAGACTTCTTTCGCGCAGCCTGATCAGGCTGATCGTTGCGCCGGTGGCGATGAGTACCAGTAGCACTATAAACCACTCTCTGCGCCACACCGGGGGTACAATGGTGAAGGTATAGGTAAGAGGACTGGGTGTCCAGTAGCCGTCGCTGTTGGCTGCGAGTAACTGAAAGGTATAGGTGCCCGGGTCGAGGCTGGCATAGGTGGCAAAGGAATGATCCGTGACAGCAGACCAATGGTCGTCATGTCCCTTCAGACGGTAGCGGTAGCGCACACGGTCGGGAGCGGTTAGTGATATGCCATGAAAATCAAAGGTTAGGTGGTTTTGGTGGTGTGGGAGCCGAAGATTTACAGGGAGCTCAGTAGTTGAGTCAGTTGTGTAACCCATGCTTGCCCAGTCAGTGGGCTTCAGGAAGAGCATGATATTGGTCAGGATTGTATTGGGGTATACCTGATTGCGCCTGTCCATGTCAGGCAGGTACATGGTCAGGCCTTTGGCGGTGGCAAACCACACGGTGCCGTCTGGAGTCTGGGTGATTCCCTTGTTGCTGACTTCAAGGCCCCGAAACCCCTCCTGATTTGCATACGACCGGATGCTGAGACGCCCCCGGGCATGTAGCTGATCAAGCTGCACTTTTAGCACGCCCCGACTGGTGCCGACCCATAGGTGGTTGGTGTTATCAACAAACAGGCTCTTTATACCTTCATTGGGCAGCCCGTTCCGGGAGTTGTATACCTTAGGAGCCTTCCACTTGTCATGCCAGGCCATGATACCGTAATTGAAACCGCCAAAGTACAGAGTGCCCCACTCATCTTCTGCAATAGTGCGGATCTCACGAAAGCCGGCTTCGCCCAGTCCCTTGGCAGCGGCCAGGGCATTGTTCTCATACCGGAACACACCTTTTTCGGCACCAACCCATATCCTGCCCTGGCTGTCACGATGTAGGGCATACACGTTGCCTGTAAGCTGTGGCTTATGCAATGGCTTAATAAATTGCTGATTGGGGGACAGAACCGCCAGTCCGGCGGCAGTTGCGAGTAGCAGGTCACCATTTCGCATGAGCATAGCCTGAAACACCTCTGCTGAGGGCAGCCCCTGTGCCGTGCTGTAATGTGTTACTTTGCCGGGACCCAAACGGTATAGCCCCTTGCTGGTGCATACCCACACATCATTTTCATGCGCTACCCACATACTATGCAGGGTGGTGCCTTTGGGCCAAATATCAGTCTGGAGCCAGTTTAGAATACCTCCTTCCATATAAGCAGCATAGCCGTCATCGGTACCCAGCCACACCCTGCCTTTGGTGTCTTGCGCCAGAGCTGATATAACAGGCTCCTTCACCTGTCCCATGTCAAAAAAGTGTACAAACCAGGGGTTGCGGTACTGCATCAGGCCATGGCCAGTTGTTCCAATCCAGATATTTCCTTCACGATCTGTGGTGATGCAGTTGACTCTGTCTGTGCGCAGACCGCTGAAGCGGGTCAGGTGTTGAAACTCTTTGCCATCGTATTTAAGCACGCCATTCAGGTTCAGACTTAACCATTGATGACCGTAGTTATCAGTTGTGAAATCTCTTATGTTCGGGCTTGTTATACCTGGCGGCAGCTCAAAGTGCTCCAGCTTATTTTGCCGGAAAGTTGCCGCGCCGTTGGCAGTACCTATCCAAATAGTGCCGTCAGGTGACTGGTTTAGCACATTAACGCTGTTATAGGGTAGTGAGCTGTTGGTGGAGGTATAATTAGTTGTTCCTTTGGAGGTGATGCTGTACACGCCCTGAGAGTTGCTCCCTGCCCAAAGCTCGTTTGTGGATGTGAAGAGCACGTCATTGTAACGGATGGGCGGTAATTCGGTGTGCTGCACAAATGCATTCCTGGCCAGGTAATAAACGCCACTGTCTGTGGCTGCCCATATAGTACCTTGGTTGTCTTCTGCTATACTGTAGACCCCTCCGGGCGGCAGGCCAGCCTCCAGGTCATAAGCATAAAAGTTATTGCCCGTGAGCAGCATCAAGCCTTTATCAGTAGTCCCGATCCAGATGCGCTGGCGGCTGTCGAGCAGCAGGCAGCTTATACTGTTGCTGCTCATGCCATCGCGCTTTGTATAGGTATGGAAGGTAGACCCGTCAAAACGACTGAGTCCCCCCAGCGTAGCTAGCCAGAGCTGCCCTTTGTGATCCTGCAGGATGTCATTTACCTGAGATTGAGGTAAGCCCTGCTCAAGCGACCAGTTCCGGAAGTTGAACTGTTGCGCCTGCAAGTTTAGCGAAACTGCCAGTAAGAGTGTGAAAGCAACAAGGCGCATCCGGAAGCAAGGGCGTTAGAAGTGACAACACAGGAAGCTGATATATTTTGTAATAAAAAATAGCTTAATATTTACATTACTCTAAAGCTGTAAATTTGTTGCCTGCAGGCTATACCTGATGTTATAAAATTACTCTGTGTGCGGATGGCTCATTAAAAATCAATGCCTATACCTGTCGCTGAGGTTGCAAGCAACAGGTATAGGCATTGGCAAGAAGGGGATGGATACTTATTTTTTGTGAAGGTGCTTATCGATGCCGTTGGGGCAAAAGGTGCTTTTTTCAGAAATGGCTTTCTCAAGGAGTGCGTCATTAGCTGCTAGACTTTGGCGGGAGTTCTCCTGATGATGTAAATGATAGGCTACACCGCCAAAAGCAAGGTTTTGCCGCTTCGTGCCGCTGTTTAGCAAGCGAATGGCGAACTCACTATCTTCTCGTCCCCAGCCTACAAAATCCTCATTAAATCCGTTGACGCGCACAATGTCTTCCATCCAGAAGCCCATGTTGCAGCTCTTGATCGAAGCGATGCCGGCCTTGTCCTTGCTAAACAGCCTTGATAGAAAAGGCGAGTTAGTGGCATTGAACCGGTTTTTTATACCTGATGAAAGAGGCGAAATAGGAGAAGGACCGCGACTGATCAGCTTCTGGCTCAACTCAGGATTCAGGAGCACACGCTTTCCTTGTGTGAAATAACCTTTTCGGGCAGCTCGGCGATGGCCCTTTAAAAAGTCAGGATGCAACACCATATCCCCATCAATGATCACCACATACTCACCGGTTGCCATCGCGATGGCTCTGTTGCGGCTCTCTGCAGCTCTAAAACCCAGGTCTTCCTGCCAGCTGTGCAGCAGCGGCACCGGCGACTCTTTCGCTAGCTCCGCTACAAGATCACGTGTGTCTTCGCGAGATCCGTCATCGGCCACAATGATTTCACGCGGGAGCTCACTCTGCTGAAAGGCGCTGCGCAGCACTGTGCCTAAGGCCTCCTTCCAGTTATAGGTAGTTACGACCAGGCTGATGCCCAAGCGCTGGTTCTCTTCGTGCAGTTTCATGTATTTGTAAAAAGTGCCGTTCGCGTTCGAGAAGGAGATGGCCATACCTTCGTACCCATACAGAAACCCGCGCTGCAGCACATAGTTCCTGAAAAGCGAGAAAGCCCACTTGAAATAACTGATGGCAGGGGAGGAGTGCTTCCGAAACCGCTTCTCTTTTGCAAAGAGAGTGGTATACTGGTCCATCTTGGCAATCAGCTGCGATATGCTGTTGAAGGAAAAGTGATCCATGGTGCCACGCAGGGCCTGTACCTGTAAGCCATCTGTTATGATATACTCGTGCACCGGGAGGTCGGCAAAGCGGGTAGTTTCTTTATGATAGAGGCGCAGCACATAATCATTGTCCCATCCACAGGCTTTGATATGCTTTTTGCCGTAAAAGTTATGGCGCAGGAAGCTGTATACCTTATGCGTATCGCGGAGGTCGAGCTGCAGAATTTCTTCTGTTAGCTGAGGTGAAAGCACTTCGTCGCTGTCAACGGAGAGGACCCATGGGTGAGAGGCGTGCTGCGCGGCCAGGTTCTTCAGCGGTCCAAATCCGATAAAGGTATGCTGTACGATGCGTACATTAGGATAGCGGGCCGCAATAGCCATTGTCTCGTCCGTAGAGCCATTATCCAGTACAATTATCTCAGAAAATCGCTGCAAGGAATGCAGACAGCTGGAGAGATGCTGCTGGCTGTTTTTAGTCAGGATGGTAACCGATATTGGTTGGCTCATGTATGGGAACTCCCTATGTGGTTGGAGTTGCAAAATTAAGCTTTAACACCTAAACCAATGAAAAAAAAGCTCAGGAACTGCTGAAAGTTCTGAAAATCCGTATGTTTCTAATAAAGAAAGGAATAAGAGCGGCTCATGAGCTGCCTGTACTGCGCATACCAATGTGGCTCCCATGCAACCCAAAGGCGGCTAGAAAGGTATGTAATTAAAATTTCTATATTTGCGTATAATTACGCGATGACGACTTTATAAATTACAAAATCAAGTCAAATGAGCGAGCAAACAGGTAAACAGTTGAGTAAAGAGGAAAAAGATGCCCGGTTCGAGGCGGAGCTACTGCCTGTGCTGGATCCTCTGTACAATTTTGCCTACAGGCTCACCCTCGATGAAGATGATGCCAATGACCTGGTACAGGAGACTTACCTGAAGGCCTACCGCTTTTTCGATTACTTTGAACAAGGAACTAATGCAAAAGCCTGGCTGTTCCGAATCCTGAAGAACTCTTTCATTAATGAGTTCCGGAAAAAGAGCAAACAGCCTGCCAAGGTAGATTATAGTGAGGTCGAGGGGTACTACAATTCGGACGACGTAGAAGGCGAGGGCGGCGTGGCCTCCACCACCGACATGCGCACCGAAAGTGTACAGGACCTGATTGGCGACGAAGTGGCCAGTGCCCTGAACGCATTGCCGGTCGACTTCAGAACCGTGATCATTTTGTGTGATCTCGAGGGCTTCACCTACGAGGAAATGGCTAAAATTCTGGATATACCTATAGGTACCGTGCGCTCCAGGCTGCACCGTGCCCGTAACTCTTTGAAAGAGAAGTTGGAAAAGTATGCGAAGAGCATGGGATATAACAGTTAGAATAACCTAAAGAGTTTGAGTTAAGATGGAATCGAAATTTACAGAAGCGCACCAGAAACTTTCTGAAGACGGGCATGAGTCAGAATGCGACAAGATTGCCAAGTTGTTGGACCTGATGATTGATGGAGAAGCCTCCACAGAAGAGCAGTCCTACTTTAATACTCACATCGAAGAGTGCGTTCCCTGCTTCGAAAGCCATCAAAAGCAAAAACTCCTCAAAGGGCTTGTAAGTGGTCATCTTAAGCGCGTAATTGTGCCGGAAAGCTTAGCTTTGTCCATTAAAGCCAGAATTCAAGAAACTGTATAACCTCTGATGCAAGGAAAGATTATCATTTTTTCGGCACCCTCCGGCGCCGGCAAAACTACTATTGTAAAGCACCTCTTGCAGGTAAACCCACTACTTGCCTTCTCTATCTCGGCCTGCACACGCGACAAGCGCGGCCGCACTGAAGAAAACGGAAAAGACTACTACTTCATAACACCGGAAGAATTTAAGCAGAAGATCGCTAAAGACGAATTCGTAGAGTGGGAAGAGGTATACGAAGGTGCCTTCTACGGCACTTTGAAATCTGAAATAGAACGTATCTGGAAAAGTGGCAAACACGTGATACTGGACGTGGATGTAAAAGGGGGACTGAGTATAAAGCATTTTTACAAAGACAGAGCACTGGCGGTTTTCGTGAAGCCGCCTTCCATAGAGGAGTTGGCTAAGCGCCTGCAGGCCCGCAACACCGACTCTGCTTCCAGCATTTCGAGTCGTGTCTTCAAGGCAGAGTTTGAGATGAAGTTTGAAGACCAGTTTGACAAGGTGATCGTAAACGACAATCTGGAAGAAGCCTGCTCCAAGGCAGAAAAACTGGTAAACGAGTTTCTGAACGCTGAACCGGCCATCGTATGAAAGTAGGGCTGCTGTTCGGCTCCTTTAACCCCATCCACATCGGGCACCTGATATTGGCTAATTTCATGGCCAATAACACAGACCTGGATACGGTTTGGCTGGTGGTGTCGCCACAGAACCCCTTCAAGCCCAGCAACACGCTGCTGCACGAGTTTGACCGACTGCACATGGTGTCGCTGGCCGTGGCTGATAATCCGAGCCTTGGTGTGTCGAATATCGAGTTCAACATGCCCAAGCCGAGCTATACCATCGATACGCTTACCTACCTACAGGAAAAGTACCCAAGCTACGAGTTTGTATTGATCATGGGGGAGGACAATCTGCCACTCTTCCCGAAATGGAAGAACTATGATCGTATACTGGAATATCACCGTGTGTATGTATACCCGCGCTCTGGCTCTGTTACCACCGAATTGCCGGCTATGCCCAATGTGACTTTCATCAAAGCTCCTGTGCTGGATATCTCCGCTACGTTTATTCGGAAATGTATCAAAGAGGAGAAGTCAATCAAGTACATGGTACCAGACGAGGTGGCAGAGTATATCAAAGTGCACAAGCTATACCTGTAAATAATGCATAGGCATATAAAAGGAGAAGCCCACTGAATGCTCAGCGGGCTTCTCCTTTTATAAAGGTATAACGGTGATGCTTACACGGTCATGATCTCAGCTTCTTTCTTCGCAAGGAGCTCGTCCATTTTCACAATGTAGCTGTCTGTCATCTTCTGAACTTTAGCTTCCGCATCACGCACAGCATCTTCTGAGGTGCCTTCTTTCTGCAGTTTTCGCAGTGAGTCGTTCACATCTTTGCGAATGTTGCGAATCGCAATCTTTCCGTTTTCAGTCTCGTTCTTTACTTGCTTCACCAGGTCACGGCGACGCTCTTCCGTCAGTGGCGGAATGTTCAGACGGATAGAATCTGCTTCGTGCTGTGGATTCAGGTTTAGGTCACTGTTTTTAATGGCTTTGCCAATTTCAGCAACCATGTTCTTTTCCCATGGCTTGATCAAGAGCGTGCGTGCGTCTGGGGTAGTAATACCAGCAACCTGAGAGATAGGAGTTGGAGCGCCATAGTAATCTACGCGCAGATCCTCTACCATGGCAGGAGAGGCTTTGCCAGCTCTGATTTTAAGCAGCTCAGAGTTTGTATGCTGTACCGATTTTTGCATCGACTCCTCGGCTTCGCTGAGGTAAAACTGAATTTCTTCCGTCATATCAATTTTAGCTTAATAAGGTTCTTCTGTTATCTTATGTATACTGCAATTTACTAATTCTTGTCAGTTGAGCCTGCGCCTTCTGAAGCCTGAATATTATCGATGGCTTCTTCTATTGAGTCTGCCAGGTCTTCCATGCTTACAAGCGTGCCGATTTTCTCGCCCTGTACCAGTCGCTTCAGGTTGCCTCCGGTGTTCATGTCGAATACAATGATTGGCAAGCCGTTTTCCTTGCAGAGTGTAAAGGCAGTCATATCCATTACGTTCAGGCCTTTCTCGAACACGTCTTTAAAGGAGATATTCGAGTAGAAGATTGCGTTCGGGTCTTTCTCAGGGTCAGCCGAGTAAATGCCGTCTACACGGGTGCCCTTTAATACAACATCTGCTTCTATTTCGATGGCACGAAGGCTGGCAGCTGAGTCGGTTGTGAAGTAGGGATTGCCTGTACCAGCTCCGAAAATAACGACACGTCCTTTTTCAAGGTGACGTACTGCACGGCGGCGAATGTAAGGCTCGCATACCTGCTGGATGTTAAGGCCAGACAGTAAGCGGGTATATACGCCTAACTTTTCGAGCGCACTCTGCAAAGCCATACTGTTGATGACAGTTGCCAGCATGCCCATGTAATCACCCTGTACACGGTCAAGGCCCACCTGCTCAGCTTGTACACCTCTAAAGATGTTGCCTCCACCAATCACTACTGCTACCTCAACGCCAAGTGCGGCCACTTCTTTAATCTCCTGCGAGTACTGCATCAGCCTGTCAGAGTCAATGCCGTACTGCTGTTCTCCCATTAGCGCTTCGCCGCTTAACTTCAGCAATATTCTTTTATACTTCACGGTCGTTTTATAGTAATGTTAACATTTATGGTGCTCATGTCGCGGCAAGGCAGTACGTGCTGCCCATCCGGCAACACAAAAAAATTAAAATTGAATCAGGATCTGATTTTTCTCTACGTTCTGCTTCACGGCTACCTTTATTTCCTTCACCACGCCGTCTCCAGGAGATTTGAGGATGTTTTCCATCTTCATCGCCTCCAATATCATGATAGGATCGCCTTTCTTCACTTCCTGTCCGGGCTGCACTTTTATTTCAAGTATCAACCCTGGCATAGGCGCCTTCACATCGTTCACTTTCTGGGCATTGGCATTGCTCATACCTAATTTGTCAAGCAGCAGGTCAAAGCGGTCTTTCGCGCTTACGGTCTGCTTGATGCCATTTATCTTGAAAGTAAATGTTTTGGCCTGATAGTCAGCTTCTACCAACTCTGCGGTATACGACTTGTCGTCTTTTATGATATGATATCTGTTAGGGCCAAGGGGTGAAATATCCCAGTTGAAAGGTGATCCATTAAGGAGAATAGCGTCTTTTTGAATATCAACCTGCCATGTCTTGTCGTTAGCGGTTTTTATCTGGAGCATCTTTTTAAATCAGGTTTTGGAAGCTTAAAGATAATTGATTTATCAGAGTATTTTTAGAAATTGAGCTCAAAATTAAAACATTCCATCATGAATCATAGGTTTCTGAGCATAGTTGGCCTTGCTGCCGCTATGGCTTTTACAGGCGGCTGCAGTGTGAACAAACAAACGAAGGCGACTCCCACGGTTGAGCCAGTAACGGGCAAACCAGCCTTGGAGATTGCCGAGCCTCCTGTCTGGGCCCCTAAGAACCATGCCTTCAATCCCTCTAGAACACGAGTGCACGACCTGCTGCACACCAAACTGCGTGTGAGTTTTGACTGGGATAAGCAATACCTGCATGGCATCGCAGAGCTTACCCTCAAACCTTATTTCTATCCGCAGAATAAGCTTGTATTAGATGCCAAAGGTTTTGATATCCACAGCGTGAACCTGATGAATGGTTTTGACGCGAAGGAGCTTCAGTATACCTACGACGGAATGAAGCTGACAATTGACCTGGACAAAACGTATACCCGAAACGACAAGTATGTCATTGAAATAGATTATACGGCTAAGCCAAATGAGTTGGTGGTAGGGGGCAGTGATGCCATCACCGAAGACAAAGGGCTCTACTTCATTAACCCGAAAGGGGAGGAGCCAAACAAGCCACGCCAGATCTGGACCCAGGGCGAAACCGAAGCGAACTCTGCCTGGTTCCCAACCATCGACTCGCCTAACGAGCGCATGACGCAGGAGCTATACATTACCGTGGATCAGCAATTCACCACACTCTCCAACGGCACCTTCGTCTACTCACGCAAAAACCCGAATGGCACCAAGACTGACTACTGGAAAATGGAGCAGGCTCACGCTCCATACTTGACCATGATGGCCATTGGGGAGTATGCCGTAGTGAAAGACAAGTGGCGCGACCTGGAGGTGAACTACTATGTGGAGCCGGCTTATGAGAAAACTGCGAAGAAGATATTTGGTAATACACCCGAAATGCTTGAGTTTTTCTCAAAAAAACTAGGCGTAGACTACCCTTGGTCGAAATACTCGCAGGTGGTCGTGCGCGACTTCGTGTCAGGAGCTATGGAAAACACGTCGGCCTCTACTTTCATGGAAGACCTGCAATTGAATGAGCGGGAGCTTCTTGATAAAAACTGGGATGGCATCATTGCGCACGAACTGTTCCACCAGTGGTTCGGTAACTACGTGACTACAGAGTCGTGGGCTAACCTGCCACTTAATGAAGCGTTCGCCAACTATTCTGAATACCTGTGGACAGAGCACAAGTATGGTGCTGACGAAGCAGCCTTCCATCACCTGGACGAACTGGGGCAGTACCTTGATGAATCCGAAAGCAAGCGTGAACCGTTGATTCGCTATCGCTATGCGGACCGGGAAGACATGTTCGATAGCCACTCCTATGCAAAGGGCGGCCGTGTGCTGCATATGCTTCGCAAGTATGTGGGAGATGAAGCGTTCTTTGCTTCACTGAACCGCTACCTCACACAGAACAAATTCTCAGATGTAGAAGTGGCTGAATTGCGCATGGCCTTTGAAGATACTACTGGTGAAGACTTAATGTGGTTCTTTGATCAGTGGTTCCTGCGAGCGGGTCATCCGGAGCTTAAAGTAAGCCATACCTATCAGAATGGTGCGCTTACACTTCAGGTATGGCAGCAGCAAGATACGCTCTATCAGCCAGTGTACAGGTTGCCGCTGAAAGTAGCAGTTTGGGAAAATGGTAAGAAAGCAGAGCATAGTATCGAGATCACCAAAGCAAACCAGGTGTTTAACCTGCCTGTAAGTGCAGAGCCGCAACTTGTGCTGTTTGACAGCGAGCAGCAGCTACTTGGTACTGTAGAGCATGCGAAGACAGCCGAAGAATTGGAGTTTCAGTTTAACAACGCAGGCGGGTTGGCTGCAAAACTTGAGGCATTAGAAGAGTTGGAGAAGGAGTTAAGCCAGCAGGAAATGGGAAGCCTGTTGCAGGGCGCTTTGAAAGACGAGTTCTGGGCTGTGCGAAACCTGGCTTTAGATGTAGCGGGACGTTTACCAGCAAGGCAGACCGAAACGTTGGAGCCAATTGTGAAGCGAATAGCTGAAAGCGATGAAAAAGGGGAAGTAAGAGCAGGTGCTATCATGCTGCTTTCTGAATGGGGCGATGATGAGTATAGCGAACTATATAAGAAAGCAATGGAAGATGACTCTTACAAAGTGGCAGCCGCAGGTATACTGGGCTATGCCATGACAGAGGCGCCTGACATCAACCAACGCCTGGCCAGTTTTGAAAAGGAGACAAACGAGGAGATCGTGCTGGCGTTGGCTTCATACTATGCAGTGAAAGGAGGCGCCGGTAAATATGATTGGTTTATGAAGCAGATGAAAAATGCCAAAGGAGTAGGTCTTTATTATCTGTTGCAGAGCTACGGCGCATTTATGGCGGTAAACCCGGAAGCCTATACCCCCGAGGCGATTGGTATGCTGGCGGAATTGGCACAGGAGCATCGGTTGTATTACGTGCGCATGGCTGCCTTTCAAACACTTATGGTGCATTCAGAGCGTCCCGAGATAGTAGAGTTGCTTAAAGAAATAAGAGCAAATGAGCAGGATAAAAGGCTTCTAGAGCTATACAATCAGGTTGCATTGTAGGACACCCAGAAAAAAAAGTGAATAATTTTTTAGAGAATATTTGACTGGAAAGAAAAAGCGCTTAATTTTGCATCTCCTTAGAACGAACAGCGGACTGAAAAACAGTTTTGAAGTGCTAAGGAAAGGCTGAATAAGTCAGCCAGGTTGAATATTAGGGGAGATTCCAGAGCGGCCAAATGGGACGGACTGTAACTCCGTTGTAGTGATACTTCGCAGGTTCGAATCCTGCTCTCCCCACAATTTAAGACCACGCTATTTAATGGTTTGCTTCATTAAAAGCGGGAGTAGCTCAGTTGGTAGAGCGATAGCCTTCCAAGCTATAGGCCGCGAGTTCGACCCTCGTCTCCCGCTCAATAAGCAAACGGCGTGCTGCTTATCAATTATGGGTTGCTTTGTAAGGAATTTCATGAAGATGGATTTCCTTTTTAGTATAAACTCATTTTTAAGATAAGTGATGGCAAAAGCCGACGTAGCTCAGGGGTAGAGTACTTCCTTGGTAAGGAAGGGGTCGTGGGTTCAATTCCCATCGTTGGCTCAAAGTCCGTTACGTGTATAATTAACGCAACATACTTAAACGTTTTAACCTTAATTTAATTATCATACAATGGCTAAAGAAACATTTGACCGTTCCAAACCGCACGTAAACATCGGTACTATCGGTCACGTTGACCACGGCAAAACAACTTTGACTGCTGCCATTACTACAGTTTTGGCTAAGAAAGGTCTTGCTGCACTTCGCGACTTCTCTTCTATTGATAACGCTCCAGAAGAAAAAGAAAGAGGTATTACAATCAATACTTCTCACGTAGAATACGCAACTGAGAACCGTCACTATGCTCACGTTGACTGCCCAGGTCACGCTGACTACGTGAAGAACATGGTTACTGGTGCTGCCCAGATGGACGGTGCTATCCTTGTGGTTGCTGCAACTGATGGTCCAATGCCACAGACTCGTGAGCACATCCTTCTTGCTCGTCAGGTAGGTGTACCTCAGCTGGTAGTATTCATGAACAAAGTTGACATGGTGGACGATCCAGAGCTTCTTGAGCTTGTTGAGATGGAAATCCGTGAGCTTCTTTCTTTCTACGACTTCGACGGCGACAACATTCCAGTTATCCAGGGTTCAGCTCTTGGTGGCTTGAACGGCGACGAGAAGTGGGTGAAGACAATCGAAGAATTAATGGCTGCAGTTGATAGCTATATTCCGATTCCAGCTCGTTTGACTGACCTTCCATTCCTGATGCCAGTTGAGGACGTGTTCTCAATCACTGGTCGTGGTACTGTAGCTACAGGCCGTATCGAGCGTGGTGTGATCAACTCTGGTGAGCAGGTTGAAATCCTGGGTATGGGTGCTGAGAACCTTAAGTCAGTAGTTACTGGTGTTGAGATGTTCCGTAAGATCCTTGACCGTGGTGAAGCTGGTGACAACGTAGGTCTATTGCTTCGTGGTATTGAGAAATCTGATATCCGTCGTGGTATGGTTATCTGTAAGCCAGGTTCTGTGAAGCCTCACACGAAGTTCAAGGCTGAGGTTTACGTTCTTTCTAAAGAAGAAGGTGGACGTCACACGCCGTTCTTCAACAAGTACCGTCCACAGTTCTACTTCAGAACGACAGACGTTACTGGTGAGATCATGCTGCCAGAAGGCGTAGAAATGGTTATGCCTGGTGATAACATCACTATCGAGGTGAACCTGATCAACGCAGTAGCAATGGAGAAAGGTCTACGTTTCGCTATCCGTGAGGGTGGTAGAACAGTAGGTGCCGGTCAGGTAACTGAAATCCTTGACTAATAATATATAAAACTGACCCGTTTCTGGAATCTTTTTCGGAAACGGGTTTGTTTTTAATATTCTTTTAAATAAATTTGCACTCCAATTAAAATTGGTGTGCATTTTTTTACGGGTGTAGCTCAATTGGTAGAGTAGTGGTCTCCAAAACCATTGGCTGGGAGTTCGAGTCTCTCCACCCGTGCAATTTAAATCCTATTAAAGCGAAGGCGATGAGCAAAGTAAAAGGCTACATAGACGAGACAGTGGAGGAAATGAAAAACAAAGTTTCATGGCCTGCATATTCTGACCTGCAGAATAGCTCTGTATTGGTGTTGATCGGGTCTTTAATATTTGCTCTGGTAGTTGGAGCTATGGATTTCGTTTTTGATTCGTCGCTGTCTTGGTTTTACAACCAATTTTAATTTGAGTCTATGGCTGATTTAAAATGGTATGTGGTTCGCGCTGTAAGCGGACAGGAGAAAAAGGCAAAGGCGTATCTGGAGAACGAAGTAGTAAGACAGAATCTTGGAGAGTACGTTCCTCAGGTTCTCATACCAGCCGAGAAGGTGTATGAGATGCGAGGTGGAAAGAAGAAGATCAGAGAGAGAAATTTCTTCCCGGGATATGTACTGGTACAAGCTGATCTTTCACATGGTGAAGCTGAACACATTATCATCAGCACACCAGGGGTAATAGGCTTCCTCGGTTCAAACGAAGGAGGTCAGAATAAGAAGCCGGTTCCGCTTCGCCAGTCTGAAGTAAACAGAATACTGGGTACTGTAGATGAGGCAGAAGAACAGGCAGAAGTATTGGATACTCCATTCTTAGTTGGAGAAATGGTGAAAGTGATGGACGGTCCTTTCAGTGGATTCTCAGGTACTGTAGAGGAAGTGTTCGAAGAACGTAAGAAGCTTAATGTTATGGTAAAGATATTCGGCCGTAACACACCAGTTGAGCTGAATTACATGCAGGTAGAAAAAGAATCGTAGTAAATACAAATAATGGCAAAGGAAATAAAAGGTTACCTGAAACTTCAGGTAAAGGGAGGTGCCGCGAACCCATCGCCACCGATTGGACCTGCACTTGGTTCTAAAGGTCTTAACATCATGGAGTTCTGTAAGCAGTTCAATGCTAGAACTCAGGATAAGCCAGGACAAGTGTTACCAGTGTTGATTACAATATACGCAGATAAGTCCTTCGACTTCGTTATTAAGACGCCTCCTGCTCCGGTATTGTTAATGGATGCTGCTAAGATTAAGGGTGGTTCTAAAGAGCCAAACCGTAACAAAGTAGGTTCAGTTACATGGGATCAGGTAAGAGAGATTGCAGAGCTGAAAATGCCTGACTTAAATGCTTTCAAACTGGAAGCTGCTATGAAAATGGTAGCTGGTACAGCGAGAAGCATGGGTATTACAGTGTCTGGAAACGCTCCGTGGAACGAATAATTAGAGTTAAAGGATAATGGCGAAGATTTCAAAGAACAGGAAAGCAGCCTTAGAAAAGGCTGACCTGACAAAAGAGTATTCTTTAACAGATGCGGCTTCAGTAGTAAAAGATATCACTTTTACCAAGTTCGATGCCTCTGTTGATATTGATGTACGCTTAGGCGTTGACCCTCGCAAAGCCGACCAGATGGTACGTGGTATTGTTACCCTTCCACATGGCACCGGTAAAGACGTAAAAGTACTGGCATTGGTAACACCTGACAAAGAGCAGGAAGCCAAAGATGCAGGCGCTGACTTCGTAGGTCTGGATGATTATATCCAAAAGATTGAAAAAGGCTGGACAGATGTAGACGTGATCATCACGATGCCAGCTGTAATGGCTAAAGTAGGTCGTTTAGGTAGAATCTTAGGTCCACGTAACCTGATGCCAAACCCTAAGTCTGGTACAGTTACACAAGACGTAGCTAAAGCAGTAAAAGAAGTTAAAGCAGGTAAGATCGACTTTAAAGTTGACAAGTATGGTATCATCCATACAAGTGTAGGCAAAGTTTCTTTCTCACCGGAGCAGTTAGCTGCTAACGCTGCAGAAGTGATTGCTACACTAAACCGCCTGAAGCCATCTTCAGCAAAGGGTACTTACATTAAGAGCATAACATTGTCTAGCACAATGAGCCCGGCCGTAATCGTTGACAAGAACGCAACTATCTAAGAACATGACCAGGGAAGAAAAAGAGATAATTGTTAAAGACCTGAGCGAGAAGTTAGCGAACACTAGCTATTTCTATATCACAGATGCATCTACCATGACTGTAGCGAGCATCAACCAGTTCAGGAGATTAGCCTTCGAAAGAGGGTTGGAGTACAAAGTTTACAAAAACACTTTCATTAAGAAAGCATTAGATACCCTAGAGGCAGACACCTCTAATCTGGAAGCTATCCTGAAAGGATCATCTGGTATCTTGTTTTCTACTGAATCAGGCAATGCTCCTGGTAAGCTTCTGAAAGACTTCAGAAAGAAAGGCAATGCACTTCCATTATTGAAGGGTGCCTATATTGATGGCGGTATCTACATCGGCGAAAACCAACTGGATACACTTGCCAGCATCAAGTCTAAGCATGAGCTTATCGGTGATATCATCGGCTTGCTTCAGTCTCCAGCTAAGAATGTTGTTTCTGCTCTTCAGAGCAGCGGTGGCAAACTAGCCGGTATCCTGAAAACCCTATCTGAAAAAGAATAATTTTAAAAACGTAATCAATAAGTAACTTTTAATTTCAATAAAATGGCAGATTTGAAAGCATTCGCTGAGCAGTTAGTAAACTTAACTGTGAAAGAGGTTAATGAACTAGCTACAATTCTTAAGGATGAGTATGGTATCGAGCCAGCTGCTGCTGCTCCAGTTATGATGGCTGGTGGTGGTGCTGCTGAAGGAGGAGCTGCTGCAGAAGAGAAAACTTCTTTTGACGTAATCCTTAAGTCAGCTGGTGCATCTAAGCTTGCAGTTGTTAAGCTTGTAAAAGAATTGACTGGTCTTGGCCTGAAAGAAGCTAAAGAACTGGTAGACGGCGCTCCTAAGCCTTTGAAAGAAGGTGTGGATAAGAACGAAGCTGAATCACTGAAGAAGTCTTTAGAAGAAGCTGGCGCTGAAGTAGAGGTTAAATAATCTCACTTACCAACATACCGAGAACAGGTAGACCTGGCAGTTTAGTCAGGTCTTTTCCTGTTTGTATACGGATTCAAATTTGAATCCTTTTTTTGCCCATGGCTATACGAATGGCTGTGTGCTGGAATCATATTGTAAACGTTAAAATTCCAAGGCTTTGGCTAAGAATAAAACGACAGAGCGAATCAATTTTGCCTCTATAAATCCGGTAATTGACTATCCTGACTTCTTAGATGTTCAGCTACAGTCATTCCAGGACTTCTTCCAGCTGGAGACTCCTGCTGAAAATAGAGCACAGGAAGGTTTGTTCAAGGTGTTCGCTGAGAACTTTCCGATTTCCGATTCACGAGAAAACTTTGTACTAGAGTTTATCGACTACCATATCGACCCGCCAAAATACTCTGTAGATGAGTGTATTGACCGTGGTCTAACTTATTCGGTTCCGCTAAAGGCCAAGCTTCGTCTCATCTGTAACGATGAAGACAATGAGGACTTTGAAACAATCGAGCAGGAAGTGTTCTTGGGTAATATCCCATACATGACCGAGAAAGGCTCATTTGTTATCAACGGTGCTGAACGTGTTATTGTATCTCAACTTCACAGATCTCCGGGTGTGTTCTTCGCTCAAAGCAAGCACACAAACGGTACAAAACTTTATTCTGCCAGAATTATTCCTTTCAAAGGATCTTGGGTTGAGTTTGCAACAGACGTAAACAACGTCATGTATGCCTACATTGACCGTAAGAAGAAGTTCCCGGTAACAACGCTCTTGCGTGCTATTGGTTATGGTACAGATAAGGATATCCTTGACCTATTCGGTCTTTCTGAAGAGTTGCCTGCTACAAAGACAAATCTGAAGAATGCGATCGGCAGAAAGCTGGCTGCACGTGTGCTACGCACATGGACAGAAGACTTTGTGGATGAGGATACAGGTGAAGTAGTATCAATTGATCGTAACGAAGTACTTCTCGAGCGTGATTCAGAAATTACGCAAGACGATATCGACGTTATTCTGGATTCTGGTACTAAGTCTATCATTCTTCACCGTGAAAACGTGAACATTGCGGACTATGCCATTATCTACAATACACTTCAGAAGGATAACTCAAACTCCGAGAAAGAAGCGGTAGAGCAGATTTATCGTCAGCTTCGAAATACAGAGGCGCCAGACGAGGAAACTGCGCGTGACATTATCCAAAAGCTGTTCTTCTCTGACAAGCGTTATGATCTTGGAGAAGTAGGCCGCTACAGAATCAATAAGAAACTTGGTCTTGATACGAACTGGGATGCGAAAGTTCTTACAAATGAGGACATCGTTCTTATTGTAAAGTACCTGATCGGTTTGATTAACTCGAAGGCTGTAGTGGATGATATTGACCACTTGAGCAACCGCCGTGTAAGAACGGTAGGGGAGCAGCTATATGCACAGTTCGGTGTAGGTCTTGCCCGTATGGCCAGAACTATCAAAGAACGTATGAACGTGCGTGACAATGAGGACTTCAAACCTGTTGACCTGATTAATGCACGTACGCTGTCTTCTGTAATCAACTCGTTCTTCGGAACAAACCAGCTATCTCAGTTTATGGACCAGACTAACCCATTGGCAGAAGTGACGCACAAGCGTCGTGTATCTGCACTGGGACCAGGCGGTCTATCCAGAGAGCGTGCTGGCTTCGAGGTTCGTGACGTTCACTACACGCACTACGGTCGTCTGTGTACAATCGAAACGCCAGAAGGTCCGAACATCGGTCTGATTTCATCTCTATGCGTGCACGCTCGTGTTAACCACATGGGCTTCATCGAAACGCCTTACCGCAAGGTAAATGAAGGTATAGTAGAGATGGATGGATCTGTTGAATACCTGACAGCAGAAGAAGAAGATACCCACCACATTGCACAGGCGAATGCCATTATCGATGACAGTGGTAACTTCATTAATGATAGAGTAAAAGGTAGATTCGAAGGTGACTTCCCGGTAGAAGAGCCTAAGACCTATACCTATATGGACGTTGCTCCGAACCAGATCGTATCGGTAGCGGCTTCGTTGATTCCATTCCTGGAGCACGATGACGCCAACCGTGCCTTGATGGGCTCGAACATGCAGCGTCAGGCCGTTCCACTATTGAAAGCTGAAGCTCCAATTGTGGGTACTGGTCTGGAAAGAAGAGCGGCTATCGACTCAAGAGCACTTGTAATCGCTGAAGGTGATGGTGTAATTGACTTCGTAGACGCTAACAAGATCGTTGTGAAATACGATCTGACAGAAGAAGAAAAGCTGGTTGCTTTCGATGCAGAGTATGTAACCTACAACCTGATCAAGTTCAGAAGAACGAACCAGGATACTTGTATCAACCTGACACCGATTGTTTACACTGGACAGCGTGTAACGAAAGGACAGCCGCTTTGTGAAGGTTATGCTACTAATAATGGTGAACTCGCAATTGGTCGTAACATGCAGGTGGCGTTCATGCCATGGCAGGGTTACAACTTCGAGGATGCTATTGTTATCTCTGAGAAAGTAGTAAGAGATGACATCTTCACTTCTATCCACATTGAAGAATTCGAACTTGAGGTTCGTGAGACGAAGCGTGGTGAAGAAGAACTTACTTCTGAAATTCCGAACGTGAGCGAGGAAGCTGTGAAGAACCTGGACGAGAACGGCATCATCCGTATTGGTGCTGAGGTTCGTGAGGGTGATATCCTGATCGGTAAGATTACACCAAAAGGTGAGACGGACCCGACTCCGGAAGAAAAACTTCTACGTGCTATCTTCGGTGACAAAGCCGGTGACGTGAAGGATGCTTCGCTTAAGGCGCCGCCATCACTGAACGGTGTAGTTATTGAAACAAAGCTTTTCTCAAGACCTAAGAAAGACAAAAACCTACGGGCTAAGTCTAAGAAAGAGGTTGAAGAGTTAAAAGTAAAATACTCGAAAGACCTCAACGCCATTAAGAACGTGATGGTTGATAAGCTGGTGGCTTTGCTGGAAGGCAAAACGTCTCAGGGTATCAAGCACAAGTTTGGTGATGAGATTCTGTCTAAAGGTGTTAAGTTCAGCAGAAAAAACATCATTGAGGCATTGTTCCCTGAGAAGAACCCATATAAGGACGAAAGTAACTATGCGGTACCTGAAGAGGTGAACATGTTCAAAGATCTGATCCTGGAGAACTGGACAACTGATGAGAAAGCCAACAACATGCTGGTGGAACTTGTTAAAAACTACAACAAGCGCCGCAACATCACTTCTGCACACTTCAAGCGTGAGCGTTTCACACTGGAGGTAGGAGATGAATTGCCAGCAGGTATCGTGCAGTTAGCCAAAGTATACATCGCTAAGAAGCGTAAGCTGAAAGTGGGTGACAAGATGGCTGGTCGTCACGGTAACAAAGGTGTGGTTGCCCGTATTGTGCGTGAAGAAGATATGCCGTTCCTGGAAACAGGTGAACCAATGGATATCGTGCTAAACCCACTGGGTGTACCTTCAAGGATGAACATCGGTCAGATTTATGAAACCGTGCTTGGATGGGCCGGCAAGAAGTTGGGTAGAACTTATGCTACTCCGATCTTCGACGGTGCTACAGAAGAGCAGGTACAGTCTGAATTAAGAGAAGCTGGATTGCCTAGCTTCGGCCGTACATACCTGTACGATGGTCTGTCAGGTGATCGTTTCGATCAGCCAGTAACAGTAGGCGTGATTTACATGCTTAAACTGGGCCACTTGGTTGACGATAAGATGCACGCACGTTCTATCGGACCATACTCACTTATCACGCAGCAGCCATTGGGCGGTAAAGCTCAGTTCGGTGGTCAGCGTTTCGGTGAGATGGAGGTGTGGGCTCTCGAGGCATTCGGTGCTTCGAACGTACTGCAGGAAATACTTACAGTGAAATCTGACGACGTGATCGGCCGTGCGAAAGCCTACGAGGCAATCGTTAAAGGCGATGTGTTGCCGAAGCCAAATATCCCTGAATCATTCAATGTATTGATTCACGAGTTAAGAGGTCTGGCACTCGAGATCACCTTAGAGTAATAAAGTATAAGCTGAGCGCCCTGGCAAAAGTCAGGGCGCTTAGCGCACTTTATACAGTTTGGCTGTAAGGCATATTCATTGTATCGACATTATTGTAATAATATGGCATTTGCAAAAAACAAAAAGCTAACTCAGGACTTCTCCAAAGTAACGATAAGCCTGGCTTCTCCAGAGTCGATTCTGGAGAGATCAAATGGCGAGGTTACAAAGCCTGAGACAATCAACTATAGAACCTATAAGCCTGAGATGGGTGGTCTATTCTGCGAAAGAATATTCGGACCTGTAAAGGACTGGGAATGCCACTGCGGAAAGTATAAGAGAATCAGATATAAAGGTATCATCTGCGACCGTTGCGGTGTAGAGGTTACTGAAAAGAAAGTGCGTCGCGAGCGCATGGGCCACATCGAACTGGTAGTTCCTGTAGCGCATATCTGGTACTTCAAATCTCTTCCGAACAAAATCGGTTATCTGTTAGGCTTACCAACCAAGAAGCTTGATCAGATCATCTACTATGAAAGATATGTAGTAATCCAGCCAGGTATTTTGGCAGAAGACGGTGTGAACACATTGGACTTCCTGACCGAAGATGAATACCTGGATATGATTGACAAGCTCCCACGTGAGAACCAGATGTTGGATAACAACGATCCAAACAAGTTCATCGCAAAGATGGGTGCTGAGGCATTGCAGATGCTGTTGGAGCGTACGAACCTGGACGACCTGTCGTACGAGCTTCGTCACGCTGCCGCTCACGAAACGTCGCAGCAGCGTAAAGCTGAGGCCTTAAAGCGTCTTCGTGTAGTAGAGGCATTCCGTGATGCTACAACAAGAATTGAAAACAGACCAGAGTGGATGATCATCCGTATGGTGCCTGTTATTCCACCAGAGCTTCGTCCACTAGTTCCTTTGGATGGTGGCCGTTTCGCGACTTCGGATTTGAACGACCTTTACCGTCGTGTTATTATCCGTAACAATCGTCTGAAGCGTCTGATCGAGATCAAAGCTCCTGAAGTAATTCTTCGTAACGAGAAGCGTATGCTGCAGGAAGCAGTTGACTCCCTGTTCGACAACTCACGTAAAGTGAACGCTGTTCGTGCAGAAGGTAACCGTGCGCTGAAGTCTCTATCTGACATGCTGAAAGGTAAGCAGGGACGTTTCCGTCAGAACTTGCTTGGTAAGCGTGTTGACTACTCTGGCCGTTCGGTAATTGTAGTTGGTCCTGAACTGAAACTGCATGAGTGCGGTCTGCCTAAGAACATGGCAGCTGAACTCTTCAAGCCGTTCATTATCCGCAAGCTTATCGAAAGAGGTATTGTGAAGACTGTGAAGTCTGCTAAGAAAATAGTAGACCGTAAGGATCCTGTTGTTTGGGATATCCTGGAGAATGTGCTGAAAGGCCACCCAGTACTCCTTAACCGTGCACCTACCCTCCACAGACTAGGTATACAGGCATTCCAGCCGAAACTGATCGAAGGTAAGGCGATCCAGCTGCACCCACTGGTGTGTACGGCATTCAACGCCGACTTTGACGGTGACCAGATGGCGGTACACGTTCCACTCGGACCTGCTGCTGTACTGGAAGCCTCTATGCTAATGCTTGCTTCGCACAACATCCTGAACCCTGCTAACGGTGCTCCTATTGCAGTACCTTCTCAGGACATGGTACTTGGTCTATACTATGTATCTAAAGGAAAGCGAAGCACAGAAAACGAACATATACCTGGTGAAGGCATGAGCTTCTACTCTGCGGAGGAAGTAATTATTGCTATCAACGAAGGTCGTCTGTCTAAGCAGGCCTATATTAAAGTAAGAACTAAGGTTAAGAACGAAAAAGGCGAACTCGAGACAAAATTGATCGAGACAGTTGCCGGTCGCGTGATCTTCAACCAGTTTGTTCCGGAAGAAGTTGGATACATCGACGAGCTGTTAACGAAGAAGAAACTTCAGCAGATCATCTCTCGCGTATTCAAGGAAACAGGTATGGCTCGTACAGCCCACTTCCTGGATGATATCAAAACACTAGGTTTCCAGTCTGCTTACAAAGGCGGTCTGTCAATGGGTCTGGGCGATATCCAGATTCCAGCAGAGAAAGACATCCTGGTAGCTCAGGCTAAGAAGGATGTAGATGCTGTATGGCAGAACTACTCGATGGGTCTGATCACTGACAACGAACGTTACAACCAGGTAATTGATATCTGGACTCGTATCAACAACCAGATCACTGAAACGTTGATGCGCCGTCTGGAGAATGATGATCAGGGCTTCAACTCGATCTTCATGATGATGCACTCAGGTGCTCGTGGTTCGAGAGAGCAGATTCGTCAGTTGGGTGGTATGCGTGGTCTGATGGCAAAGCCTCAGAAATCATTGCAAGGCTCAGTAGGTGAGATTATCGAAAATCCGATCCTTTCTAACTTTAAGGAAGGCCTGGATGTAATCGAGTACTTCATCTCTACACACGGTGCTCGTAAAGGTCTAGCCGATACAGCTCTTAAGACTGCGGATGCTGGTTACCTGACACGTCGTCTGGTAGACGTATCGCAGGACGTAATCGTGAACGAGGAGGACTGCGGTACACTGAGAGGTCTGGAAGTGAGTGCACTGAAGGATAATGAAGATATCGTGGAGTCGCTTTCTGAGCGTATCCTGGGCCGTGTAACTGTACATGATGTATACGATCCGATTACAAACGAACTGATTGTAGAGTCAGGCTCAGAAGTAACAGAGGAAGTAGCACGTGCTATAGAGAACACTGCGATCGAGACAGTAGAGATTCGTTCAGTACTGACTTGCGAATCCAAGCGCGGTATCTGTGCTAAGTGCTATGGCCGTAACCTGGCAACAGGCTTTATGGTGCAGAAAGGTGAGGCTGTTGGTGTAATTGCTGCACAGTCGATCGGTGAGCCTGGTACGCAGCTGACACTTCGTACATTCCACGTAGGTGGTACAGCATCAAACATTGCTGTAGATGCTATGATCCGTGCGAAATTCGCAGGTAAAATCGAATTCGAAGATGTTCGTACGATCGAAACAATCAACAATGAAGGTGAGCCAGTAAAAGTAGTAATGGGTCGTTCAGGAGAGGTGAAGATCGTTGATCCTGCTACAGGCAAATTGCTAATCAGCAACCACGTACCTTATGGTTCATTCATTACCGTGAATGATGGACAGGTTGTAGAAAAAGGTGACCAACTGTGTATGTGGGATCCATATAACGCAGTTATTCTTTCTGAATTTGACGGTGAGATTGCATACGAATCCATCATTGAAGGTATAACATATCGTGAAGAGTCTGATGAGCAGACAGGATACCGTGAGAAAGTAATTATCGATACAAAAGATAAGACACAAAACCCGGCTATCATAGTTAATCCTAAGAGTGGTGAGTCGAAAGGCTATAACATTCCAGTAGGAGCTCACTTGACAGTTGAGAACGGCGAGAAAATCAAAGCAGGTCAAATCCTGGTAAAAATTCCTCGTGCGATTGGTAAAACACGCGATATTACAGGTGGTCTGCCACGTGTGACTGAACTATTTGAAGCGCGTAACCCTTCTAACCCAGCAGTTGTTTCAGAAATTGATGGTGTAGTAACCTATGGTAGCGTGAAGCGTGGTAACCGCGAAATCTTCATTGAGTCGAAAGACGGCGTGAAGAAGAAGTACATGGTGCCACTTTCTAAGCACATCTTGGTACAGGACAATGACTTTGTTCGTGCAGGTATGCCACTATCAGATGGAGCTATTACACCAACAGACATTCTGAATATTCAGGGTCCTGGTGCAGTACAAGAGTACTTGGTTAATGAGATTCAGGAAGTATACCGTCTGCAGGGTGTGAAGATCAACGATAAGCACATCGAGGTAGTAGTTCGCCAGATGATGCAAAAAGTTGTGATCATCGACGCAGGTGATACAAGCTTCTTGGAGCACCAGGTTGTTGACAAAATCAACTTCATGGAAGAAAACGACCGCATCATCGATATGAAAGTGGTTGAAGAAGCAGGTGACTCAACTAACCTGAAACCAGGTCAGATTGTAACAGCCAGAAGACTGCGTGACGAAAACTCAAGCCTGAAGCGTCGTGACTTGAAACTGGTGACTGTGCGTGATGCATCTCCAGCCGTTTCGCGTCCAACTTTGCAAGGTATTACACAGGCTTCATTGGGTACACAAAGCTTTATTTCTGCAGCGTCGTTCCAGGAAACTACGAAAGTACTGAGCGAAGCAGCAATCAAAGGTAAAGCAGATGAACTGTTAGGTCTGAAGGAAAACGTGATCGTTGGTCACCTGATCCCGGCTGGTACAGGTCTGCGCGATTACCAAAACCTGATTGTTGGAAGCCAGGAAGAATACGATTCATTGGTAGAATCAAAAAAGTCTGGAGTTGGAAGCCGCGCCAAGCAGCAGGAACTACAGAACAATAGATAAGCAGGTATGGCAGAGGAACTGAAAAATCAAAATCAAATAAACATTGAGTTATCTGAAGAGATAGCAGAGGGGGAATATGCCAATCTGGCAATGATAGCCCATTCGAGTGGCGAGTTTGTGATTGATTTTATAAGACTGATGCCAGGATTACCTAAAGCAAAAGTGAAATCAAGAATAGTTATCACGCCAGAGCATGCCAAGAGATTATTGGCGGCTCTGGCCGATAACATTCAAAAATTTGAAAGCAGCTTTGGGGAAATTAAACCGGCAAATGAAGCACCATCTTTCCCAATGAACTTTGGAGGAACAGTAGGCGAAGCCTAAGGTGCTAATAATTAATGAATTAAAATTTTGAATTTGCAAAATGGTTTTCCTACCTTTGCAGACCAAATTTTAGAGTGAAAAATATCTATAATTAACAAATTATAAATGCCTACTATACAGCAATTAGTAAGAAAGGGAAGAGAGAAGTTAACTTCAAAGTCGAAGTCTCCAGCCCTAGATTCATGCCCACAACGTCGTGGTGTATGTACAAGAGTGTATACAACCACTCCTAAGAAGCCAAACTCAGCTATGCGTAAAGTAGCTAGGGTTAGACTTACGAACGGTAAGGAAGTGAACGCTTATATCCCAGGTGAAGGTCACAACCTTCAGGAGCACTCTATTGTGCTTATCAGAGGTGGTAGAGTGAAAGACCTTCCAGGTGTTCGTTATCACATCGTACGCGGTGCACTGGATACAGCCGGAGTTAACGGCCGTTTGCAGTCACGTTCGAAGTACGGTGCTAAGAGACCTAAGCCAGGCCAGCCAGCCGCTGCTGCAGGTAAAGGTGGTAAGAAAAAATAATTGATAGAATTATATTACAATGAGAAAAGCAAAGCCTAAAAGTAGAGTTCTCCTTCCTGATCCAAAATTCAAAGAGACCTTAGTAACACGTTTCGTAAACTATCTGATGGAAGATGGTAAGAAAAGTATTGCTTATGGTATCTTCTATGATGCTGTAGAATTAGTAGAGCAAAGAACGAAAGAGAACGGCCTTGAGACTTGGAAGAAAGCATTGAACAATGTTATGCCAAGCGTAGAGGTAAAAAGCCGCCGCGTAGGTGGTGCTACTTTCCAAGTGCCGACTGAGGTTCGTCCGGACCGCAGAGTATCTCTTGGTATCAAGTGGATGATTTCTTACGCTCGTAAGAGAGGTGAGAAAACAATGAAAGACAAATTAGCTGGTGAGATTATCGCAGCTGCAAAAGGTGAAGGTGCTGCCGTGAAGAAGAAAGACGACACGCACAGAATGGCCGAGGCAAACAAAGCATTCTCACACTTTAGATTTTAATTAATGGCAAGGGACTTAAAATACACACGTAATATTGGTATTGCCGCTCACATCGATGCGGGTAAGACCACGACAACAGAGCGTATACTTTACTATACAGGTAAATCTCACAAACTAGGTGAGGTTCACGAAGGTGGAGCTACTACTGACTGGATGGAACAAGAGCAGGAGCGTGGTATTACTATTACCTCTGCCGCTGTAACAGTAAACTGGCCATACAGAGGTAACGATTATCATATCAACATCATCGATACTCCGGGTCACGTTGACTTTACAGTAGAAGTAAACCGTTCACTTCGCGTACTGGATGGTCTAGTGTTCCTTTTCAGTGCTGTTGATGGTGTAGAGCCTCAGTCAGAAACTAACTGGAGACTTGCCGACAACTATAAAGTAGCACGTATCGGTTTCGTTAATAAGATGGACCGTTCTGGTGCTGACTTCCTTAACGTTTGCCGTCAGGTGAAAGAAATGTTGGGCAGCAATGCTGTAGCACTTCAGTTGCCAATCGGTTCTGAAGACAACTTCAAAGGAGTTGTTGACCTGGTAAACTTCAGAGGTATTGTTTGGAACGAAAGCGATAAAGGTATGACCTTTACTGAAGTTCCTATTCCAGACGATATGATGGAAGAAGCAGAAGAATATAGAGAGAAACTTCTGGAGGCGGTAGCTGAGTATGATGAGTCTTTGATGGAGAAATACTTCGAAGATCCAAACTCAATTACTGAAGCTGAAATTCTGGCTGCTCTTCGTGCTGCTACAATCGACATGGCTATTGTGCCTATGTTGTGTGGTTCTTCTTTCAAGAACAAAGGTGTACAGACAATGCTAGACTATGTGATGGCTTTGCTTCCATCACCAGTAGACAAAGAAAGCATTATCGGCACTAACCCTGACACGGGTGCAGAAGTGGCGAGAAAGCCATCTGAGTCTGATCCTTTCGCAGGACTTGCCTTCAAAATTGCAACGGACCCTTACGTAGGCCGTCTATGCTTCGTACGTGCCTATTCAGGTGTACTTGATTCAGGTTCGTATGTATATAACTCGCGTTCAGGAAATAAGGAGCGTATCTCCCGTATTTTCCAAATGCATGCTAACAAGCAGATCCAGATTGATAAACTGCAAGCTGGTGATATTGCTGCGGTAGTAGGTTTCAAGGATATCAAAACAGGTGATACTCTTTGCGCTCAGGAATCTAAGATTGTTCTTGAGTCAATGGAATTCCCTGAGCCAGTAATTGGCTATGCGATTGAGCCAAAAACACAGGCTGACTCTGATAAAATGGGTATGGCAATTGCCAAACTTGTTGAGGAAGATCCAACCCTTCAGGTAAATACTGACGAGGAAACTGGTCAGACGATCCTTAGAGGTATGGGTGAGCTTCACCTGGAGATCATCATCGACCGTATGAAGCGCGAATTCAAGGTTGAACTGAACCAGGGTGCTCCACAAGTAGCTTACAAAGAAACTATCACGAAAGCAGTTGAGCACAGAGAAGTGTTCAAGAAGCAGTCAGGTGGTCGTGGTAAGTTTGCCGACATCGTGTTCACAATGGGACCACGTGAAGATGGCAAGCAAGGACTGGAGTTCGAAAACGCAATTGTGGGTGGTGTAATTCCGAGAGAATTCATCCCGGCAATTCAGAAAGGTTTTGAAGAAGCAATGAAGAATGGTATTCTGGCTGGCTTCCCGATCGACTCTATGAAAGTTCGTCTATTCCACGGTTCATTCCACGACGTTGACTCTGACTCACTTTCTTTTGAACTGGCTGCACGTCAGGGCTTCAAAGAAGCAGGTAAGCAGTGTGCTCCGAAACTACTTGAGCCAATCATGGCAGTTGATGTAGTTACTCCGGATGAGTACACAGGTCCTGTAACTGGAGACTTGAACAGAAGAAGAGGTATCATGAAAGGTATGGATACGAAAGGAACATCTACAGTAGTGAAAGCAGACGTTCCGCTTTCAGAACTGTTTGGTTACGTAACTGACCTTCGTACCATTACTTCAGGTAGAGCAACTGCTTCTCTTACTTTCTCTCATTACGAGCAAGTACCACAAAACCTGGCCGATGGCATCATTGCTAAATTAAAAGGAACTGCAGCTAAATAGTAGTAAAAGATAATGAATCAGAAAATTAGAATTAAGCTTAAGTCTTACGACCATAACCTGGTAGATAAATCTTCTGAGAAGATTGTAAAAGCTGTAAAGGCTACTGGAGCTATCGTAAGCGGTCCTATTCCTCTTCCTACAGAGAAGGATAAATTCACAGTTCTTCGTTCACCACACGTGAACAAGAAATCAAGAGAGCAGTTTCAGCTTTGCACTTACAAGCGTCTAGTTGATATCTACTCTACAAGCTCTAAAACAGTAGACGCCCTGATGAAGTTAGAACTTCCTAGCGGTGTGGATGTTGAGATCAAAGTTTGATAAGAACAGATCGATTATTAAAAAGAGAACCTTCGGGTTCTCTTTTTTTATGCGCTGATTAATAATATTTTAGACAAAAGTTGCTAAAGCATTTTAAATTTTATTAACTTTGCACTCCCTTAGCGAGAGCTGTGGGATAAAATCATTATATCCATCTTTTAAAAAAACAAGTTGAATGCCTGGAATTATCGGTAAAAAAATCGGAATGACAAGCCTCTTCACTACAGATGGTAAATACACGCCAGTTACGCTTATTCAAGCAGGACCATGTGTAGTTACTCAAGTGAAGACGGTTGAGACTGATGGCTACGCAGCGGTGCAGCTTGGCTACGGCGACAAAAAGCTTAAAAGAGTAACGAAAGCAGAAGCTGGACATTACAAAAAAGCTAATACGACAGCCAAGAAAAAAGTTGCTGAATTCGATGTAGAAGGAATATCTCTGAATCTTGGTGATACAGTAGATGTGAATCTGTTCGAAGAAGGAGAGTATGTTGACGTAGTGGGTACATCAAAAGGTAAAGGTTTTCAGGGCGTAGTTAAGCGTCACAACTTTGCCGGTGTAGGTGGCCAGACACACGGTCAGCACAACAGAGCAAGACACCCTGGTTCAATTGGTGCGTGCTCTTGGCCATCAAGAGTATTCAAAGGTATGCGCATGGCCGGTCGTATGGGCGGTAACCGAGTTAAGATACAGAACTTAACAGTGGTTCGTGTAATCGCAGACAAAAATCTGTTAGTAGTTAGTGGCTCTGTTCCAGGTGCCAAGAATTCTTACGTGTTAATTGAGAAATAAAAATGGAGCTTTCTGTATTGAATATTAAAGGTGAGGATACAGGTAGAAAGGTAACACTTTCTGATGCTGTGTTTGGTGCTACACCGAACGAGCATGCAATGTATCTTGACGTAAAGCAGTACCTGGCTAATCAGAGACAAGGTACGCACAAGTCCAAAGAAAGAAACGAAGTAGCTGGATCTACTAAGAAGATCAAAAAGCAAAAAGGTACTGGTGGAGCTCGTGCAGGTAGCTTGAAAGCTCCTCTTTTTGTAGGTGGTGGTAGAGTATTCGGACCAAGACCAAGAAACTACAGCTTTAAGCTTAACAAAAAGCTTAAGGAAGTTGCTCGTGCTTCTGCTCTTTCATTGCTAGTGAAAGACAATAAAGTTTCTTTAGTTGAGTCTTTTACATTTGAAGCTCCGAAGACGAAAGAATTCAAAAGCATGCTGAGCAACCTGAAGGTAGAAGGTAAAACTTTACTAGTGCTGCCAGCAGTTGATAAGAATGTTGTTCTTTCCGGCCGCAACCTGAACAAGGTGAAGATTTCTACAGCTAGCGATTTGAATACATACGACCTGTTGAATACAGACCGTGTATTGCTGGTTGAAGATTCAGTTAACATTATTGAAAACCTCCTAAGCGCATAATATTATGATCCTGAAAAAACCGCTTCTGACGGAAAAATTCGCTGCCATGAACGAGGTTGGAAAGTATGCTTTCGAGGTGAACATCAAAGCCAACAAAGTAGAAATCAAAAAGGCAGTTGAGAAGCTTTACGGAGTTACTGTAGAAAAGGTAGCTACCATGAAGACGCAAGGCAAAGTAAAGAGCAAGTATACTAAGTCTGGCGCTGTAACTGGCCGTACATCTTCTAAGAAAAAAGCAATCGTTACCCTGAAAGAGGGTGAAGTAATCGACTTTTACAGCAGCATTTAATTAAATAACAATGGCTTTAAAGAAGTTAAGACCAACAACACCAGGTCAAAGATTCCGTGTAGCGCCAGCGTTCGATGAGATCACGACGGCTACTCCAGAGAAATCTTTGTTGGCACCTAGTAAAAAATCTGGTGGACGCAACAACTCAGGTAAAATGACTATGCGCTATATGGGCGGTGGTCATAAGCAGAAGTACAGAGTGATTGACTTTAAGCGTACGAAGCACGGTGTGCCAGCTACGGTTAAAACAATTGAGTACGATCCAAACAGAACCGCTCGTATTGCCCTGCTTTATTATGCAGACGGTGAGAAAAGCTATATCATTGCTCCATCTGGAATCCAGGTGGGAACTGAGATAGTTTCAGGACCAGGTAATGCACCAGAAGTAGGTAACTGTCTTCCTTTATCTGACATTCCTCTAGGTACTATCATTCACAACATCGAATTGCAGCCTGGCCAAGGTGCAACACTTGCCAGAAGCGCAGGTTCTTATGCACAGCTGGTTGCAAGAGAAGGTCGCTATGCAACTATCAAGTTGCCATCTGGTGAACTTCGCATGGTGCTTGTAAATTGCTACGCAACTGTAGGAACAGTTTCTAACTCTGATCATATGAATGTTAAGATCGGTAAGGCCGGTCGTAACAGATGGTTAGGTAAGCGTCCAAGAGTACGTGGTGTTGCTATGAACCCTGTCGATCACCCTATGGGTGGTGGTGAAGGTAAGTCATCTGGCGGTCACCCACGTTCACGCAAAGGCTTGCTGGCTAAAGGTCTTAAGACACGCAGCAAGAAAAAGCATTCTGAGAAACTTATAGTTAATAGAGGAAAGAAATAGTAAATGGCTAGATCATTAAAAAAAGGGCCTTATATTGACTATAGGCTCGAGAAGAAAGTAGACGTGATGAACGAGTCTGGTAAGAAGACTGTTATCAAGACTTGGTCACGCAGATCCATGATTTCTCCGGATTTCGTAGGTCACACATTCGCAGTTCATAACGGAAATAAATTCATTCCTGTTTATGTGACTGAGAACATGGTAGGTCACAAACTTGGAGAGTTTGCCCCAACCAGAAACTTTAGAGGTCATATTGCTAAAAAAGATAAAGGCAAGCGATAAAATGGAAGCAGTAGCAAGACTTAAAAACGTACCTACTTCTCCTCGCAAAATGCGATTAGTAGCAGGTCTGGTACGCGGCAAGAGCGTGAACAAAGCCCTTGGATTATTGAAATTCGAAGCAAACTCAGGTGCTGCAAGAATTGAAAAGCTCCTTTTATCAGCTCTTTCTAACTGGCAGCAGAAGAATGAAGATGCTCGCATAGAAGATGCCAATCTTTATATCAAAGAGATCTTTGTAGATGAAGGTAAGATGCTGAAGCGTCTGCGTCCTGCACCACAGGGTCGTGGTTACAGAATCAGAAAAAGATCTAATCATGTGACTCTTGTAATAGACAGCATGACTGAAGAGCAACTTGAGCAACAGCAATCAAAGAAATCTAAAAAAGCCAATAAGTAAGAACATGGGACAGAAAGTAAATCCGATCGGTTTTCGCCTAGGAGTTATCAAAGGTTGGGATTCTAACTGGTATGGTGGCAAAGATTTCGCTGAGAAACTGGTTGAAGACGAGAAAATCAGAAAGTATATTTTAGCGCGTATTCCTAAAGGTGGTATTTCTAAAATTATCATTGAAAGAACCCTAAAGCGCATCACTATCACTATCAACACTGCCAGACCTGGTGTAGTAATCGGTAAAGGCGGACAGGAAGTAGATAAGATCAAGGAAGAGCTTAAGAAACTTACTAACAAAGATGTTCAGATCAACATTTTTGAAATTAAGCGTCCAGAGCTTGATGCAAAGCTGGTAGGTGAGTCTATCGCTCAGCAGCTGCAGGCCCGTATCTCTTTCCGTCGTGCGATGAAGCAAGCCATTGCTTCTGCGCTGCGTGTTGGTGCTGAAGGTATCAAAGTTCAGGTTTCAGGTCGTCTAGGCGGTGCTGAAATGGCAAGAACTGAGCACTACAAAGAAGGCAGAACTCCTCTGCACACACTTCGTGCTGATATCGATTATGCATTGTCTGAAGCTCAGACTGTATATGGTAAGCTAGGTATTAAAGTATGGATCTTCAAAGGAGAGGTTTACGGTAAAAAAGACCTTACTCCGAATGCTGACATGGATACTAAAGGTGGAGCAGGTGCACAGGGTGGCGATAGAAGAGGCCGTGGTGATCGCAAGAAAACTGACGGAGCTCCTAAGCGTAAGCGTCGCCAATAATTGATTGATAACATTATTAAGTTTTAGAAAATGTTACAGCCGAAAAGGACTAAATATAGAAAAATGCAAAAAGGCCGCGTGAAAGGTCTGGCTCATAGAGGCAGTACTATTTCATTTGGTTCTTTTGCGATCAAATCACTGGAGGCTTCATGGATTACAAGCCGCCAGATTGAAGCTGCTCGTATCGCCATGACAAGAGCAATGAAGCGTGAAGGCCAGGTATGGATTCGCATTTTCCCTGACAAACCAGTTACGAAAAAGCCTGCAGAGGTTCGTATGGGTAAGGGTAAAGGTTCTCCTGAGTATTGGGTAGCCGTAGTTAAGCCAGGTACCATCATGTTTGAATCAGATGGTGTTCCTATGGAAGTGGCAAAAGAGTCACTTAGATTAGCTGCCCAGAAGCTGCCAGTTAAAACAAAGTTTGTAGTACGTAGAGATTACGTTGAGAAATAGTATATGAAAAATTCAGAGATTAAAGCTTTGTCTTTAGAAGAGCTGAAAGAGAAGCTTAATACGGAGCAAACAACCATGCAGAACCTGCGTTTTGCACATGCTATCTCTCCGTTGGAAAATCCGATGAAAATCCGTGAGACGAAAAAAGCAATTGCTCGTCTGAATACTGAAATTCGTCGCCGTGAAATTGAAGCTAACTCTTAATACTTAATAGAAATCATGGAAGAGAGAAATCTTAGAAAAGAAAGAAGTGGTAAGGTTGTTAGCAACAAGATGGACAAGTCTATCACTGTGTTAGTGGAAAGCAGAATGAAGCACCCGATTTACGGTAAATTCGTTAGCAAGTCCACCAAATTTATGGCTCACGACGAAAATAATGAATGCAATATCGGTGATACCGTTCGCATTCAGGAGACACGTCCCCTCAGCAAGAACAAGAACTGGCGTTTAGTAGAAATTATAGAAAGGGCGAAATAAAATGATACAGCAGGAATCAAGATTGAACGTAGCCGACAACAGTGGAGCAAAAGAAGTACTTTGCATCCGTGTTTTAGGAGGTACAGGCAAGAAATACGCTTCTATCGGTGATAGAATCGTTGTAACTGTAAAATCAGCCCTTTCTTCTGGTAACGTTAAAAAGGGAACTGTTTCTAAGGCAGTTATTGTAAGAACAAAGAAAGAGATCAGAAGAAAAGACGGTTCATATATCCGTTTCGATGATAATGCCGCTGTGCTTCTGAACGCTAACAACGAGCCACGTGGTACGCGTATATTCGGACCGGTTGCACGTGAGCTTCGTGAAAAGCAATTCATGAAAATTGTTTCGTTGGCACCTGAAGTTCTTTAATCATTAATTCAGACATCAAGATGAATAAGAAAAAACTTCATGTAAAAACTGGCGATACAGTAAAAGTGATTGCCGGTGATGACCGCGGAAAGACAGGCCGCATTACTGCTGTTAATATTGAGAAGCAAAGAGTAACAGTTGAGGGAATCAATATGGTGACTAAGCATGCAAAGCCTAGCGCTAAGAACCCTCAGGGTGGTATCTCTAAAATGGAAGCTCCTATTCATGCCAGCAACGTAGCTTTGGTAGATCCTAAGTCAGGTGAAACCACTAAAGCTGGCAGAAGAAAAAACAGCGAAGGTAAAACAGAGCGTTATTCTAAAAAATCAGGAGAAGTAATCTAATATGGCAACTGCAAGATTTAAAGAAAAATATCAGAAGGAGGTTATACCTGCCCTGAAGGAGAAGTTCCAGTACAAGAACGTAATGCAGGTGCCTAAGATCACAAAGATCTCTATTAACAAAGGTATCGGTGCTGCAGTAGCTGACAAGAAACTTGTTGACATCGGTGTTGAAGAGCTTACTACCATCACAGGTCAGAAAGCTGTTGCAACTATCGCTAAGAAGTCAGTTTCAAACTTCAAGCTTCGTGAAGGCATGCCAATTGGTGCACGTGTGACACTAAGAGGCGAGCGTATGTACGAATTCATGGACCGTTTGTTAACAATTGCTCTACCACGTGTACGTGACTTCAGAGGTGTTAGTGATAAAGGTTTTGATGGTCGTGGCAACTATACACTTGGTGTAAAAGAGCAGATCATCTTCCCAGAGATCAGCATTGATAAAATTAAAGCCATTAGTGGTATGGATATTACCTTCGTAACGACTGCTCAGACTGATGAGGAGAGCTACGAGTTGCTTAAAGCGTTTGGTATGCCTTTCACTAATATTAAGAAATAAGAAAAATGGCTAAAGAAGCAGTAAAAGCGAGAGAGCTTAAAAGACAGAAGTTAGTAGCAAAGTACGCTGCGAAGCGTGCTGAACTTAAAGCTAAAGGAGATTACGAAGGACTTGATAAGCTTCCTAAGAATTCATCTCCAGTAAGGTTACATAACCGTTGCAAGCTGTCTGGAAGACCACGTGGTTACATGAGAAAATTCGGTATCTCACGTGTAGTGTTCAGAGAACTGGCTGTTATGGGTAAAATTCCTGGTGTAACAAAATCGAGCTGGTAATTTTTTCTTAACATATTAAGAAAGAAGAAAAGATATTCTTATCTTTGCCGCTCGCTTAGAAAAAGCGTTCAAGATTTAAGTGATTCATAATGAACTCAGATCCAATAGCAGATTATTTAACTAGAGTGCGTAATGCCATCAAGGCAAACCACAGAGTAGTTGAAATACCATCTAGCAATATCAAGAAAGAGATTACAAAAGTATTGTACGAAAAAGGATACATTCAAAGCTATAAGTTTGATGATTCCTCTGTACAAGGTACTATTAAGATCGCTCTGAAATACAACCCTACCACTAAGCAATCTGCTATTGTGAAACTTGAGAGGGTAAGTAAGCCAGGGCTTCGTAAGTATACCGGAAATGACAGCTTGCCACGCGTTCTGAACGGATTAGGCATTGCTATTCTGTCAACTTCCAAAGGTGTAATGACTGAAAAAGAAGCCAAATCACTGAATGTAGGTGGTGAGGTATTATGTTACGTTTACTAATAGGAGGATAGACAATGTCACGTATAGGAAAATTGCCAATCACTCTGCCAAACAACGTAGAAATGTCTGTTGCAAAAGACAACGTTGTTACTGTAAAAGGTCCTAAGGGATCCCTAACAACTCCAGTAGATAAAGACATTATTGTAAAGCAGGAAGACAATCAGATTGTGGTTGAGCGTCCTACTGAGCAGAAGCGTCATAAAGCTATGCACGGTCTTTACCGTTCACTGATCAACAACATGGTTGTAGGTGTAAGTGAAGGCTATAAGGAGCAGCTGGAGTTAGTAGGTGTAGGTTACAAAGCAACCGTTCAAGGTAACGTTTTGGAACTTGCTCTTGGATACTCACACAATATCTTCATGACTATGCCTGAAGAAGTTTCTGCTACAGCAGTAACTGAGAAAGGTAAAGCACCAGTTATCACGCTTGAAAGCAATGACAAGCAACTGATCGGTCAAGTAGCTGCTAAAATCAGATCACTCCGTAAAGTAGAGCCTTACAAAGGTAAAGGTATCCGTTTTGTGGGTGAAGTTGTAAGAAGAAAAGCTGGTAAGACAGCGTCTAAATAATCATCATCATGTCTGTTAATAAAGTATCAAGAAGACTTAGAATTAAGAGAAGTATCAGAAACAAGATTTCTGGTACTTCCGCCAGACCAAGATTATCTGTTTTTAGAAGCAACAAAGCTATCTATGCGCAGCTGATCGATGACACTACAGGAAAAACTTTGGTGGCTGCCTCTTCTGTGAAGCTTGATGGTGCAACTAACGCTAATATTTCTGTGTCCAATCAGGTTGGTAAAGAAATAGGAGCAAAAGCTATCGAGATGGGTATTTCACAAGTGGTGTTTGACCGTTCTGGATACCTTTACCATGGTAATGTAAAATCATTGGCTGAAGGCGCTCGCGAAGCAGGCCTTAAATTCTAAGAATTATGTTGAAAAATAATATTCGTAGTGTAAAGGCTAGCGAGATCGAACTGAAAGAAAAAGTTGTTGCGATCAATCGTGTAGCCAAAGTTGTAAAAGGTGGTAGAAGATTTAGCTTCGCTGCTATCGTCGTAGTTGGTGATGGCAATGGTGTAGTTGGATACGGCCTTGGGAAAGCAAATGAGGTAACTGATGCAATTGCGAAAGGTATCGATGATGCGAAGAAGAACTTGGTTAAAGTTCCTCTTTATCATCACACTGTACCGCATGCAATGGAAGGTAAATACTCAGGTGGTTTCGTTCTTGTGAAGCCTGCTGCACCAGGTACAGGTGTAATTGCCGGTGGTGCAATGCGTGCTGTATTAGAAAGTGCTGGTATCAAAGACGTACTTTGCAAGTCTAAAGGTTCTTCTAACCCACATAACGTGGTAAAAGCAACTTTTGATGCGCTGTCAAAAATGCGTGATCCTTTGGCCGTAGCTCAGCAGCGTGGTGTTAATTTGCAGAAAGTATTTAACGGTTAATTGAGATGGCTAAAGTAACAATCACACAGGTTAAAAGCATTATTGACAGACCAAAGAACCAAAAGCTTACAATTCAAGCGTTAGGTCTTGGTAAGATCAATAAATCAGTAACTGTTGAGAAAACACCTCAGATTGCTGGTATGATTAACAAGGTTCACAATTTAGTAGAAGTAAAGGACATTTAATATGTATTTGAATTCATTAAAACCTGCAGAAGGGTCTGTTAAGACTAGAAAGAGAATAGGCAGAGGAACTGGCTCAGGTAGAGGTGGAACTTCTACTAGAGGTCACAAAGGTGCCAAGTCTCGTTCAGGCTACTCTCAGAAGTCAGGCTTTGAAGGTGGTCAGATGCCACTTCAGAGACGTGTACCTAAGTTTGGTTTCAAAAACTTCAACAGAGTAGAGTATAAAGGAATAAATTTAGATGTTCTGGAGTCTTTGGCTGCAGAAACTAATGAAAAAGTTTTTAACTTTGATTTCTTCAAGGCACACGGTTTAGTGTCCAAGAATGACAAAGTTAAGATCTTAGGTAGAGGAGAGATATCTAAAGCTGTAGAAGTACACGCTCATGCTTTTTCTCAGACTGCCATTTCATCCATCGAAAAAGCAGGCGGTAAAACAGTAGCCCTTTAATTTTTATGAAGAAGTTTATAACAACAATTAAGAACATTTTTGCTATTGATGATCTAAGAGTACGAATACTCAATACCTTAGGTTTTATAGCTATTTTTAGATTAGGTTCTTATGTTGTTCTTCCTGGTATAGATCCTAACCAGCTCAAGGCCAACACCGAAGGTATATTTGGCCTTTTGGATACGTTCTTAGGTGGAGCATTTAGCAATGCTTCCATCTTTGCGTTAGGGATCATGCCATACATTTCAGCTTCTATCGTATTACAGCTACTTACTATAGCCGTTCCGTATTTTCAAAAAATGCAGAAGGAGGGTGAGTCTGGTAGAAAGAAAATCAACCAAATCACCCGAGTTCTTACTATTATTATTACGCTTGCTCAAGCAGTAGGCTTTGTTGCGACTATTAATAGTGAAGCAATTGTAATAAATACTACGCTGTTTACCGTAAGCTCCATGATTGTGTTGACATCAGGCACGATCTTTTGTATGTGGCTTGGTGAAAGAATTACAGATAAAGGTATAGGTAATGGTATATCAATGCTGATTATGATTGGCATTATCTCTCGTTTCCCAGGTGCTATTGTTGCTGAAGCCTTATCTAAAGAATTAAATGGTGCATTGCTGTTTATATTTGAGTTAGTGGTTCTCTTCTTTGTAGTAATGTCTGTAGTAATGCTTACTCAGGCAGTAAGAAGAATACCTGTACAATATGCTAAGCAGGTTGGCGGTAGCTCGCTATACAGCGGACAGCGCCAGTTTATTCCTTTGAAAGTAAATGCGGCAGGTGTTATGCCTATCATCTTCGCTCAATCATTAATGTTCCTACCCTCTATGATTGCTTCAATCTGGGCAGATTCAAATGAAACAGCAAGTTATATAGGAGCAACATTCTCTGACTTCACTTCGTGGCAATACAATGTAGTGTTTGGATTGATGATCCTGATATTTACATACTTCTACACAGCGATCACGGTTAATCCAAATCAAATTGCTGATGACTTGAAGCGTAGCGGTGGTTTTGTGCCGGGTGTTAAGCCAGGTCGTTCTACCTCAGAGTATATTGATAATATTCTTACAAAAATCACGCTGCCTGGTGCTATTTATCTAGCGCTTGTTGCAATCTTTCCTGCTATCGCCATGCTATTTGGAGTAACTAGAGAGTTTGCTCAGTTCTATGGTGGCACTTCACTGATTATCATGGTGGGTGTTGTTCTCGACACATTGCAGCAGATTGAAAGTTATTTACTAATGCGTCATTATGATGGCATGATGAAATCTGGTAAGCTTAGAGGCAGAACAGAGAATATTGCCATGGTATCCTAATAAATGGTTTTTTACAAGACTGAAGAAGAAATAGAGCTAATTCGCCAGAGTGCTTTAATATTAAGTAAAGCACATGGCGAAATAGCTCTTCTTATAAAGGAAGGGGTGTCAACCCTTACACTGGATAAAAGAGCTGAAGAGTTTATCAAAGATCATGGAGCTGTTCCATCTTTTAAGAACTACAATGGGTTTCCTTTTAGCCTCTGTATCTCGGTAAACTCGACTGTAGTTCATGGGATGCCAAGTAATTACGTTTTGAACGATGGAGACGTAATTTCTGTTGACTGTGGAGTCTATTATAACGGTTTTCACAGCGACTGTGCTTACACCCATGCTGTTGGTAATGTTTCAGAAGAGGTTTCTCATCTGTTAGATGTTACAAAAGAGTCCTTGTATAAAGGTATTGAAAAGGCAGTAGTTGGAAATAGGCTTGGTGATGTTAGTCATGCTATCCAGACACATGCTGAAGCTTCTAAATATGGTGTTGTTCGAGAATTGGTAGGACACGGTATTGGACGTAACCTACACGAGGCTCCTGAAGTGCCTAACTACGGTAAACGTGGACAGGGATTAAAGCTTCAGAATGGGCTGGTACTTGCAATTGAGCCAATGGTGAACCTTGGTACCAGGTATATTATTCAAGAGGAGGATGGATGGACAATCCGGACCCGTGATAATAAACCATCTGCTCATTTTGAGCATACAGTTGTAATAAGAAAAGATCAAGCAGAAGTATTAACAACTTTTGATTATATAGATAAAGCTAAACAACAATAAATGGCGAAGCAGTCCTCTATCGAGCAAGACGGTACTATCATCGAAGCATTATCAAATGCAATGTTCCGGGTAGAGTTAGAAAATGGTCATCAGGTGATCGCACATATCTCAGGTAAAATGAGAATGAATTACATCAAGATTCTGCCAGGTGACCGAGTTAAATTGGAGATGTCTCCTTATGATTTAACTAAAGGAAGAATTGTTTATCGATATAAATAACTACAATGAAAGTCAAAGCATCAGTAAAAAAGAGAAGTGCTGAATGTAAAGTGATCCGCCGCAAGGGGAAGCTTTATGTGATCAACAAAAAAAATCCAAGATATAAACAAAGACAAGGATAATTATTAATTATGGCAAGAATAGCAGGAGTTGATATTCCGGACAACAAAAGAGGAGAGATCTCTTTGACGTACATCTATGGTATAGGTCGTAATCTCTCTGTGCAAATCCTAAACAAAGCCGGGGTGGATCTTGACAAAAAGGTGAAAGACTGGACCGAAGATGAAGCTAATGAGATCAGAAATGTGATCGCAGCTGAGATCAAAACAGAAGGTGTTTTGAGATCAGAAGTGCAATTGCATATCAAGCGTCTTCTTGATATTGGCTGCTACCGTGGTTTGAGACACCGTAAAGGTCTACCTGTACGAGGTCAGCGCACGAAGAATAACTCGCGCACAAGAAAAGGTAAGCGTAAGACAGTAGCAAACAAGAAGAAAGCTTCTAAATAATTTTTGATCATGGCTCAGAAAAGAAAAGACAAAGCTAAGAAGCGTGTTGTAGTTGTTGAATCAACAGGCCAGGTACACATCAAAGCTTCTTTCAACAATATTATTATCTCAGTAACCAACAACGCAGGACAAGTTATCTCTTGGGCTTCTGCTGGTAAAATGGGTTTTAAAGGTTCTAAAAAGAACACTCCTTACGCTGCACAAATGGCTGCTGCAGATTGCGCAAAGGTTGCTTATGACCTGGGTATGCGTAAAGCTGAAGTATTTGTTAAAGGCCCTGGTGCAGGTAGAGAGTCCGCCATCCGTACTGTACAGAACACTGGTATCGAAGTAACAACTATTAAGGATGTTACACCACTTCCTCACAACGGATGTCGTCCTCCTAAACGCAGAAGAGTTTAATTAGTAAATTAGATTAAATACAATGGCAAGATATACTGGTCCTAAAAGCAAAATCTCCAGAAAATTCAACGAGGAGATTTTTGGCCCAAGCAAAGCATTAAAAAAGAAAAGCTATCCTCCAGGACAGCACGGCCGTGGCCGTCGTAAGAAGCAGTCTGAATATGCAATTCAGCTTGCTGAAAAGCAGAAAGCAAAATATATCTATGGTATGCTGGAAAAGCAGTTTGCTAACCTGTTTGACAAGGCAGCTCGTAAAGGCGGTATCACTGGTGAAAACCTATTGATCCTTCTTGAGTCTAGACTTGACAACACAGTTTACAGACTGGGTATTGCTCCAACAAGAAGAGCTGCCCGTCAGCTAGTATTGCACAAGCATATCACTGTTAACGGGGAGATCGTTAACATTCCATCCTATAGCTTAAAAGTTGGTGATACGGTAGCCGTTAGAGAGAAGTCAAAATCTCTTGAGGCAATTACGACTAGCTTGACTGTACGTAATGCACGTGCTTTCAGCTGGTTAGAGTGGGATGCAGCTGAGATGGTTGGTAAATTTGTGTCTGCGCCACAGCGTGACCAGATCCCTGAGAAAATTCAGGAGCAGCTGATCGTCGAGCTTTACTCTAAGTAAGCCGCTTAATCAATTTTTAACCTTTAACACTGCAAGTATGTCAATATTAGCATTTCAAATGCCAGAGAAAGTTGTAATGGAAAAAGCCGACGACTTTCATGGTTTATTTGAATTCAAGCCGCTTGAAAAAGGTTACGGAGTAACCATCGGTAATGCTTTGCGAAGAATTTTGCTTTCTTCTTTGGAAGGTTACGCAATTACTAGCGTTCGCATACCTGGTGTACTGCACGAGTTCTCGTCTGTTGAAGGCGTTGTAGAGGATGTATCTGATATAATCCTCAACTTGAAAATGGTTCGCTTTAAGAAAGTAAGCGAAGTTATTGATGATAAGGTCACCGTATCTATCTCAGGTCAGGATAAATTTGTAGCTGGCGACATCAGCAAATTTTCTACAAGCTTTGAGGTTCTAAACCCTGAGCTGGTAATCTGCAACCTGGACAAGAACATGACTCTGGAAGTAGAGCTTACTATTCAGAAAGGACGTGGCTACGTTCCTGCTGAAGAAAATAAGCCAGCTGATCAGGTATTTGGTCTTATTCCAATTGATGCCATTTTCACGCCAATCAAGAATGTAAAGTTCAGCGTTGAAAATACACGTGTTGAGCAGAAGACTGACTATGAAAAGCTATTGCTTGACATACAGACTGATGGTTCTATACATCCTGAAGATGCCTTGAAAGGCGCTGCCAATATTTTGATCCAGCACTTCATGCTCTTCTCTGATAACACAATGACTTTCGAAACAGCTAAGCCTGAAGAAGAAGAAGCTGTGGATGAAGAACTGCTGCACATGCGCAAAGTACTGAAGACTTCACTTCAGGATATGGATCTTTCAGTTAGAGCTTACAACTGCCTTAAGGCTGCCGACATCAAAACGCTTGGCGACCTGGTACAGCTTGACATCTCTGACATGATGAAGTTCCGTAACTTCGGTAAGAAGTCTTTGACAGAACTTGAGAACCTGGTGCAAGAGAAAGGCCTGACTTTTGGCATGGACCTTTCTAAGTATAAATTAGAAGAAGATTAATAATCCTACGGCATAATTCCCGATCCCCGGGTGGGTCGATCGACGGTATGCACGTGCACAATTCAAAATAATGAGACACGGTAAAAAAATCAATCACTTAGGAAGAACCGCTTCGCACCGTAAAGCAATGCTGTCAAACATGGCTGCTTCGCTTATCATGCACAAGCGTCTTTCTACTACAGTAGCCAAAGCGAAAGCACTGCGCAAGTATGTTGAGCCTCTACTGACAAAATCTAAAAACGACACGACTCACTCCAGAAGAACTGTTTTTGCTTACCTGCAAGACAAGGAGTCTGTGAAAGAGCTGTTCGACGAAGTATCTGTAAAGATCGCAAACAGACCGGGTGGTTACACTCGTATCCTGAAGACTGGTTACAGACTTGGTGACAACGCTGAAATGTGCGTTATCGAGCTTGTTGACTACAACGAGGATATGCTGACTACAGCTGGTGCTGCCGGTGGTGCTAAGAAAACTCGTCGTCGTTCTTCTTCTAAGAAAAAAGGTGCTGAGTCTACTGAGGCTTCAGCTCCAGCAACTCCAGAAGCAGAGGACACTAAAGATGAAACAAAAGATGCTGAATAAGCTTCATTTGTGAAATATTGCAAAGGGACATGACGTAAGTCGTGTCCCTTTTTTATTTTTGTATCAAATTATTAAAATGAAAAAACACACAACTTCCGAAGCTATTCTTTTATTGCAAGATGGTACCGTATTCACAGGTAAGAGCCTGGGACGCATCGGTACAACAGGTGGTGAGTTATGCTTTAACACTGGTATGACAGGCTATCAGGAAATCTTCACGGATCCATCGTATTATGGTCAGTTAGTTGTCACTACTTTTTCACACATTGGTAACTACGGTGTGCAGTCTGATGAAGTCGAATCAGGGAAAGTGCAGATCAATGGTCTTGTGTGTAAAGAGTTCTCGCACTTCTTTTCCCGTAAGCGTGCGGAAGGCTCTTTGCAAGACTACTTTGAAAAAGCAGGTATAGTTGGTATCTGTGAAATCGATACGCGTGCCCTTGTGCGCCACATCCGAGATAAAGGCGCGATGAATGGAATCATTTCATCTGAGACTTCTGATGTAGCTGAGCTTAAAAAGCGTTTAGCCGAAGTACCGTCTATGGATGGGCTTGAATTGTCCTCGCATGTGAGCACGCCCGAGGTATACGACATGAAACCAGAAGATGTAAAGTATAGAGTTGCTGTGCTTGACCTTGGTGTAAAGCGTAATAGTTTGAACAACCTGGTAGCTCGTGGCTGTGAGGTGAAGGTATTCCCTTATGATACACCATTTGAAGAAATGGAAAAGTGGAACCCGGACGGCTACTTCATCTCTAATGGACCTGGTGATCCGGCTGCTACTACTATTGCGATCAACAGTGTAAAGCAAATACTGGACAAGAACAGACCGATGTTTGGTATCTGTATGGGGCACCAGATGCTGGCACAGGCCAATGGTATTGCAACTTACAAAATGCACAACGGTCACAGAGGACTTAATCACCCTGTTAAAAATCTGATCACTGGCTTTAGTGAGATCACTTCACAGAACCATGGTTTCGTAGTGGATTCGGAGCAACTGAAGAATCACCCGGACGTAGAAGTGACGCATATCAACCTGAACGATAATACCGTGGAAGGTATACGTATGAAGTCAAAGCCAGCATTCTCGGTGCAATATCACCCGGAGTCCTCACCAGGACCACATGATTCCGTTTACCTATTCGATGATTTTATCACGCTATTGGAGCAAAACAAGTAAAACTATATAAAAACAAACCGATGAGCTTAATTACAGATATTAAAGCCCGCCAAATCTTTGATTCAAGAGGCAACCCAACAGTAGAAGTTGATGTGTTTACAGAAAACGGCGTATTAGGCCGTGCTGCTGTGCCATCTGGCGCTTCTACGGGTGTGCACGAGGCGGTAGAACTTCGTGACGGTGACAAAGGCAAGTACATGGGCAAAGGTGTACTGCAGGCCGTTCAAAACGTAAACGAGAAAATAGCTGAAGAGCTTGTCGGGTTCCCGGTGTTCGAGCAGAACCTGCTTGACAAGATCATGATCGAGCTGGATGGTTCTGACAACAAAGCAAACCTTGGTGCCAATGCAATCCTTGGTGTATCGCTTGCTATAGCACGTGCAGCCGCGCAGGAGCTAGGTATGCCATTATACCGCTACGTAGGAGGTGTTAATGCTAATACCTTGCCCGTTCCGATGATGAACATCCTGAACGGTGGCAGTCATGCTGATAACGCCATCGACTTCCAGGAATTCATGATCATGCCAGTTGGTGCACCTTCTTTCTCTGAAGCGCTTCGTATGGGCTCTGAAGTGTTCCATCACCTGAAGAACGTGCTGAAGAAAAAGGGTCTTTCGACAAACGTAGGTGATGAAGGTGGATTTGCTCCAAACATTGCTTCCAACGTGGAGGCAATCGAGGTAGTACTGCAGGCCATCGAAGCAGCTGGTTATAAGCCGGGTGACGACATGATGATTGCCATGGATGCAGCTAGCTCTGAGTTCTACGACAAATCTACTGGTCTCTATACCTTTAAGAAGTCTACAGGCGATAAGCTGACGTCTTCTGAAATGGTAAGCTACTGGAAAGAGTGGACGGAGAAGTATCCGATCGCTTCTATAGAAGATGGTATGGACGAGGACGACTGGAAAGGCTGGAAAGAGTTGACTGAGTCTATCGGCAATAAGGTACAGCTGGTAGGCGACGATCTGTTTGTAACAAACGTTAACCGTCTGCAGCAAGGTATAGACCAAGGCGTAGCCAACTCTATCCTGATCAAGGTAAACCAGATTGGTACGCTGACGGAGACGATCAACGCCATTAACCTAGGGCTGCGTCACGGGTATAAGAGTGTAATGTCACACCGCTCTGGAGAGACAGAAGACAACACAATTGCTGACCTGGCAGTAGCGCTTAACACTGGACAGATCAAGACAGGTTCGGCTTCCCGTTCTGACCGTATGGCCAAATACAACCAGTTGCTTCGCATCGAGGAGGAGCTTGGCGAAGTGGCTTATTATCCTGGAAAGAAGTTCTAAAGAACATCTGGAAAATATTTTACCGATAAGGGTGTGGGTTTATGACTCACACCCTTATTTTTGTATAAAGCCCTCAGAATAATATCTATAGTTTCCTATATATGCTTCAACGTATACCTAAGTTTGTTCGCAGTTTTTATTTCATTACAGGTATGCTCTTCCTGGTATGGATGCTTTTCTTTGATTCCAACGACTTTATCACGCAGTACCGCATGAGCAGGGAGTTGCGCGATAAAGAAAAGGATAAGGAGTACTACCTGGAAAAAATGGCCGAGGTACAGCAGGATCGTGAGGAACTGATGGGTAATCCGGAACTGCTTGAAAAATTTGCCAGAGAGAAATACCTGATGAAGCGTCCGGGCGAGGATGTGTTTATCGTTGTGCCGAAGAAAGAGAAGTAAGAATACAGATCCAATGATGGATGTGCAGAAAGCTGTTTTGACGAACAGCTTTCTCTGTATATAGCCCATTGAGGTACATTAGACACAAATGTCATATGAATGACATAGTAATACCGCTATCCCGAAAGCAACTTTTGCTGTAACATTGAGCAAAAAACAGAAACACTATGAAACAGTTGGGACAGAAAATACTGGACATCCGTAAGCGAAAAGGACTGAGCCAAGAGGAACTATCAGAGCATGCGGGAATAAGCCTGCGCACTTTGCAGCGCATAGAGAAAAACGAAAGCGAACCACGAGGCTATACCTTGCAATCTATTTGCCAGGCCTTGGGCGTAGACGTAGAGGAGGTATATGACTACGGTAAGGAACCAGACAAAGGTGTATTACTGCTAATGCATCTATCGGTACTTTCTTACTTGTTGATGCCGCTGGGGAATCTCATTTTCCCGCTGATCATCTGGGTAACACAGAAAAAGAAAGTGCTTCACGTGCACGAGCAAGGTATAAGCCTGCTAAACTTTCAGATCACCTGGTCGTTGGTTACATATCCCCTTATGTTGACGTTTGTCTGGATGAAAATCTTACATTCTCCCATTTGGTGGTACATACTTATAGCTTATCTGGTACTATACTTCTCTAATGCACTGTATGCTATTTTTGTGAGCTGGAGAGTGAGCAAGGTTGCTGAGCGGTCGCCTTATCCTTTCTCGTTAGGTATACTGAAGGTATAAACCAGGGCAGCAGGTATAAAGCACGCCCATTCCCACACCTCCCCTTATTTTTTCGTAACTTTGCGTATAGCGTTGCCCAAGTAGAGGGCGACCTCACTAACGTATAAGAACATGGCAAAAGTTGCGATAAACCTTTCTACGGGAGCCCTTCAGCAGGAAGAGGTGATCGTAGGTATAGACCTTGGGACTACCAACAGTCTGGTAGCCTATATACATCCCGAAACCAAAAAGCCGGTAGCTATAAACGACCTCGGTCGCGGTACCATTGTGCCATCTGTGGTGCACTTCACCCAGAACGGCGAAACGATTGTGGGCAACGAGGCAAAAGAATACCTCACTACTGATCCGGCCAATACCATTTACTCAGTGAAGCGCCTGCTGGGCAAATCTTACAAAGACCTGGGAGAGCACAAAGATTACTTTGGTTACAAGATCATCGACGATGACAGCGAAGGACTGGTGAAAATCAGGGTAGGGGACAAGTTCTACTCCCCGATTGAACTGTCGGCGGAAATTTTGAAAGAGCTCCGTGAGCGTGCCGAGCATGCCCTGAAGACACCCGTGAACAGAGCAGTAATCACCGTACCAGCTTACTTCAACGACTCCCAGCGCCAGGCAACGCGTGACGCGGGTAAACTGGCTGGGCTGGAAGTGCTGCGCATCGTGAATGAGCCGACAGCTGCTTCGCTTGCCTATGGCATAGGTATAGATCCTTCCGAAGAAAAGACGATCGCTGTATACGACCTGGGCGGTGGCACATTTGATATTTCTATTCTGAGTCTGCACCAGGGTATTTTTGAAGTGCTCTCTACGCATGGCGACACCTATTTGGGTGGCGATGACATGGACCGCGCTATCATCAACTACTGGATTCAGGAAAACCAATTGGTGGCAGACACGCTGAACGAGGACAAGAACCTGCAGCAGGAGCTGCGTTTGAAGGCAGAGGAGGCCAAAAAGGCATTGAGCCAGCAGCAGATATATACCAGCAAAGTGAATGACATCGAATGCGGTATTACGCGTCACAAGTTCGAGGAATTGATTGCTCCGATCGTGGCCAAGACTATTGACAGTTGCTGCCAGGCGATGGGTGATGCCAAGCTGAAGCCGGAGCAGATCGATGCCGTGATCATGGTAGGTGGCTCTACCCGCGTACCGATGGTATTCGAAGCGGTATCGGAGTTCTTCGGAAAGCCTGCCAACAATACCCTCAACCCGGATGAAGTAGTGGCCCTCGGTGCTGCCATTCAAGCCGATATCCTGTCGGGTAATCGCAAAGACATTCTGCTGCTGGATGTGACGCCGCTCACGCTAGGTATAGAAACTATGGGCGGACTGATGGACTCCATTATCCCGCGTAACTCCAAGATCCCAACCAAAGCCGGACGTCAGTACACAACCTCCATTGATGGTCAGGTGAACATGAAGATATCAGTGTACCAGGGAGAGCGTGACTTAGTGAAGGAGAACCGCAAACTGGCTGAATTCGACCTAAAAGGTATACCGGCCATGCCAGCAGGATTCCCGAAAGTAGACGTAAACTTTATTCTGAATGCAGATGGTATTCTGAAAGTAGAAGCGATTGAATTGCGCTCAGGAGTACGCCAGGAGGTGGAAGTGAAACCACAGTATGGCTTGACAGACTCTCAGGTAGAGCAGATGCTGCTGGATTCTATTACGCACGCACGTGAGGATGTGTCGGCGCGTATGGTGATCGAAGCCCGCACTACGGCTGAGCAGATGCTGCACCAAGTGGAACGCTTCCTGGAGAAAAATAGCCAGCACCTGACAGAAGAAGAAATCAAGCTGACCCAGGAGAACTTGCAGAAGCTGCGCGACGTGCTGCCAAGCGGCGACAAAGATCAGATTCTGAAAGCCGTGGATACCTTGGAAGAGCAGACCAGCCCGTTTGCTGAGCGTGTTATGCAAATCTCCATCAAGCAGGCTATGGCGGGCAAGAAAATAGAGTAGGCTATACCTATTACTTATACCCATAAAAAGAGAAGAGCTGACCGTGATGGACAGCTCTTCTCTTTTTGTAGTTACTATTTCTCTCTATTTTGTCATCCTGAAAGGATCTTGGTTGCGGCTTAGCATAGGCTTAAACTTTCTTCAGCTAAGTTTCTTAACAGATTGACAAGAAGTTTTGGGCAGATATTCTTTGGATCTTCGATTTTGATTTCCAGCATTGGTTAGAGGTAGTTTTATACTTGCACTGAGCCTACGTTTTGCAATTTAGCTTAGCGACTGAGCGAAAGCAGCGCGTCGAGTAAGGTATAGTTCAGGTATAGCAGTGTGATTGCGACGATCGCCCCCACCATGACACTGGCATAGGGTTCGTCCTGTTCGCGTACGCCTTTGATACCCCAGTATATATAGGCGATCAGGGCAAGTAGTCCATATAATAAAAGGAGCACAGGTATAGCGATCAGCACTGATTCCGGTACGAGCCGCCAGAAATAGTTGAACCCGAGCCAGGCTACATTCAGGATCCAGGACAGCACCAGCATCAGGATGCTGCGTCTTGTGGAGCCTAAGCCTAATAACCGAAATATGGCTATACCTTTGTCCGTCGCCATGACTTAGAATTTTACGCCAAACTTCTTGCCTATCTCTGCCAGGTCTTTTTCAACTGGTGGGAGGAGCGGTATACCTTTTTGTAGACGTTTGGCTGTCATGATGCGTTCCGGGTCGCCTGGTATAAGCACGGCTTTCTCACCACGTTTCACTTGGGCATTGCGGAAAGCATTGATCCAGTTGTCCATGTGGTGCTTGAACTCGTCAGCAGGACGGAAGGCGTCGATGCGCATAGCGCCGAAAAAGTGCCCTATACCTTGGCCCACCGGGTCGGCGGGAGGAGCGAGGAAGCTGACGAATGGTGGTACCCATGGGCCGTAGTTGGCGCCTGAGAGCACACCCGAGAAAATATCGACGATAGAGCCGAGCGCATAGCCTTTGTGACTGCCGCGGTTTTTGGTGCTACCCAATGGGAGCAGTGCACCACCAGCCTGTACTTCAAAAGGGTTGGTAGACCCCAATCCGGTGGCCGTCTGTACCCAACCACTTGGCGTTTGCTTTTGCTTGCGCTGGAGTATTTCCAGCTTGCCGTTGGCGGCAGTGGTGGTGGCTAGATCAGCTACAAAAGGAGGCTGCTCGTTGGCTGGCACAGCTACTGCAATCGGGTTAGTGCCGAGCATACGCTGCGTTGAGTGCGTTGGTGCCACTAGCGGGCTGGCGTTGGTCATGGCCATGCCGATCATGTCGCGCTGCAGGGCCTGCATGGCATGGTAACCGGCTATACCGAAGTGGTTCGAGTTGCGCACCGACACCCAGCCCGAACCTACGTTCTCTGCTTTTTTCATGGCATTCTCCATCGCACGCGGCGCCACCACCAGACCCAATCCGCCGTCGCCGTCTACTGTGGCGGTGCTGGGTGTTTCGTGGACTATGGTAATGTTCGGTTTCGGATTGATGCGGCCAGCTTCCCAAAGGCGAATGTAGCCACTCAGGCGGGCTACGCCGTGGGAGTCTACGCCGCGCAGGTCAGCCTCCAGCAGTACCTGGGTCGCTAGCTGGGCATCTTCCAAAGAGCAGCCTATGTTCAGGAAAATCTCGCGGGTGAAATCAAAGAGGTGTCGGTATGGGTACATAGCAATCTTGTTAGTGCCGCAAATTAAAAAAATATCAGGCCAATGCCTCGCAATTCCTCAAGCGATTATCCTTCACGGAAATTATACCTCTGAACATCATTTATATACCTGTTTTTCTATACTTTCGGGATTCATTAGAAAAGTGGAATGGATTTTGACTTGGCCAAAGCAGGCTAAAACAATATGACTATGAAAAGAGCATTACTTCTGATCTGGATACTCACAGCGGCTGTTGCAGTACAGGCACAGAGCCGGCTCGTGTTTAACGAAGCTATACCTGTCTCTTTCCTGATCAAGCAGGAGGCGGCTGGCAACAGCAGTCAGGTAAACAGCAACAAGCTGATACAGTTGCTAACTGAAGGAGGCACGACTACCAACAAATCCGGCGGACGCCCGAGCCGCAAGCCTGAGTTTGTAGTAAGACTGGAGCAGCAGGCCCGCATTGCCAAAGCCGGTGATCAATTGCAGATCAAGGTACAGCTGCAGCAGATAGGCGTGAGCGGCGATGTGCATTACCGTGGCTTTGACCTAGGCAGCGTGCTATTGCCGGAGCAGGCCAAGATGACGGTACGTTTGTTCAACAGTCAGCAGAAAGAAGGAAAGCGCTTTAGCCTTCCGGCCCTGAACCTGAAGCCAAATGGCATCGTGGCCTTGGAAACCACCGTGCCAGACACCGCCAACAGCCAAGGTTATACCTTGAAAGTGGAAGGGCTGGAGTTGGTGTATACCCATGCAGATGTGCAGGAACTGGAGGAGCGGATCAGCCTGATCAAAGACTACTATGCTGCCGACGCTACCCTGAACAAAATGCTGCAGGATGTCGCCCTGATCAAGCACGACGATGTGGACCGCATTAAGCAGCAGGACCAACGTCTAAGCGATATGGAAGAAATGCTGAAGAAGCTGCAGGACAAGCGTTTTTCTGATAAACTGAGCCTGAACCAGTACGATCCGCAGCGCTATGTGGCCAAGGCGAACCAGCTGAATCAGTTAGTGAAAGAGCGTCGCAAAGCGGTGAACCATACCCTGGCTACGCTCGACCAGCAGTTTTATAACCGGGGCATCAGTCTAATGGCCCGCAATAACCTGGCGGCTGCCAGCACTTACTTTGTCAAGTCCTTGGAGGTGAACCCGCGTTTTGCTCCTGCACACCTTCAACTGGCCCGCCTGGACTTTATGAGTGGCAACGTGCACGAGGCTGCCGGCCGCACCCGGGACATCCTCACCCAGATGCGGGTAGATCCTGAGACTCAGCAGATGGCGCTGGGACTGGCGCACGACATCTACAGTTCGTTCATGGCAGAAGGCCATGCCCATAACAGCCGTGGCGACTACCGTAGTGCTGTGGCAGCCTATGCCGATGCCCGCGCTCTGTGCAGCACCTTGGGCGGATTGCGTTGCAACATGCCTGCGCTGAATGACGGTGAAGGCCGCGCCGTGTATGGTTATTATCGCAGCATGGTAGAGGAGGGCAAGCGCTCTCTGAGCCGTGGCGATCTGGCGCAAGCTGAGCAAATGGCCGACGATGCCTATACCTTCCAGCGCCAGTACGACTACCTGCTGCACGATGCGACTGATGCTGCCGAACTGCAGGGACAGGTAAAGTACCAGTACTATGTGCAGCACATCGACAAAGGACGGCAAGCCATGAAGTCAAAAGACTACCGCTATGCGTTGGAGCAATTTGAGTCAGCCTTGGCGCTGGAGCAGGGCTATACCTTTCAACCTGTGCGTGAGCTAAGCAACTTGCTGCAGCAGGCTGCTAAACCGGTGCTGCTAAGTCAGCTTGCAGATGGTTATACCCTGGCCATGAGCAACCGGTTGAGCGATGCCAGAGCAGTAGCCAGTTCAGCTGAAAATATGCGCAGTCGTTATGCCCTGGAGCGTGACACCGAGGTACAGGCCAAGTACATCGAGCTACGCGACCGCATTTTTACGCAAGAATGTCTGAACGTGCAGGCCGATTATGACCGTCATTACCAAAATGCGAAAGCATTGGTGAGCGAGAAGAAATTCATCGCCGCCGACCAGGCCTATCAGGCTGCCCTCAACGCGGCAGGTGCGAAAGCAACTTGCACCATCGCTACCTTTACCGCAGAAGACGGACGTGCCACTATTGCCGATGCTGTTGCTTACCAGCGTATGCTCGAAGAGACAAATCGCATGGTAGCGACTGGTCGCTATACCGATGCTATACAAAGGTATAACGAAGCAGAGCAGCACTACCTGAGCAAGTCAATTGCTCGCTTTGGGCTGGATCACATTTCGCTCTACAACTTTGCACGTGAGCAAAGCAAGCTTGCCTTCACCGCGACTGTGGTAGATCACTTCACAAGCATCCGGCAAGAAAAAGCGGCTCTGCAGCTGCTCGCTAACCTGCTCGACAGGGGCTATTCTAAAGGCAAAACCAAGAAAACACAGCAACAGCTAGGTATACAGTTAGCTATAAAAGACGTAACCAGCGGTCAGACTGAAACAGCCAAGGTGATGGCAGCTTCTTATACCCAAGGTGACAAAAAACTGAAGCATCTGAGTAAGGCTTACGAAAAGGAGCGCAAGAAATTGGCGAAGGGCTAAGCTTCTTACATGTTTTAGGATATAGCTGAAGAATACCATCAACAACGAAAAAGCCTGCTGTTCAAGCAGGCTTTTTCGTTTCTAAGTAGGTATAGCATCTTATTTCAGCTGCATGTTATCGAGCCAGATCACATACTCCTTCTTGTCTGCGTCGTAACGGAAACCGTAGCGGGTAGGGTAGTAGAGGCCTTTTTGCTGAAATTCTTCTGGCTGCTTCAGGTCAAAAGTATCGTCAGGCTTCGACTGCAGGTACTCCACCGTATACATCGGCTCAAAAAAGATGACGCGGCCATCATAAGAGCCATAGATCATGGTCTGAGTGAATTTCTCACCATTCAACTCCGGGCTATACCGGTCCACCCAGTGCTTGCCCATTTGCGGGACATTCACCTGCACATCAATATAGTCTGCTGGCAGGTAGCGTGGAGCTGGTTCTATCATTAGTTTAGAATCGCTAGCTTCGTCGCCGATTGCCTTACGCGCTGCCGACGAGATCATGTAAAAGTGCGCATCAAAGTGAGGCAACTCGTACAGCGCAGGCGGGTGCCCCATCGGGTTCCAGTCCATCACGATATGCTTGAAAGGCGTCTGTTGCATGATCTCTTGCGGAAGCTCCATTTCGTAGTAGATCATGTGTCCGTGCCCTTCGGAGTTGTCTTGTTGAGGGAGCGTATTAACGGCCTGTTCCGAGATGCGTACACCGACAGCAGCAGGATTTCCGGCTTCATCAAAAGTAGCCCAACTGTAAGCAGTACCTTCTCCTACATGTATGGTCTTGCCATGTATAGTCTGGTTAGCCAAAGGTGAAGTTTCATCGTCATGGTCGTCGCAGCTGGAGAGCAGCATGACCAGCGAAAGCATGAAGCTGATCTGGAATAATCGTTCAGGAACCATTGTGGTAAGCATAATCTGAGATGCGTTCTTATTTAAGCGTTGTTGAAGCCCTCTTCCTGCAGCACCTTTTGCAGTACCCCTTCTTTCAGGGCATAAGCCGACACCCTAATCTCTTTCAGTTGATAGGTCTCCAATACGAAATCCACCAGTATACTCGCCAGCACGATCATATCAACCCGCATCTCCAGCATACCTGGTATAGCCAGGCGTTCGTCGTGGGTTTTGTGCAGCAGTTCCTGGTATATCTTGTAGAAGTCAGAGACCTGCAAGGCAGCAGTGGCAGGCTGCGAAAGTTGTCGGGTGTTATCGCCGCGGCTCAACGCATCGATGTCACAAAGGGTGTCGAAAGTGCCGGACGATCCTACCAGTCGGGCAGGCGTATACCTTTCCACAGCCTCAGTGAGCGGCTGCAGTTGCTCTGCTAAGAATTGTTTCTCGGCAGCTACCTGCGCATCAGGTATAGGATCGGCGGTGAAGAACTTATCCATTAGTCGCTGGGCACCCACTTCAAAGCTTTGTTTCCAAAAGATCTCCTGGTCATTGCAGATGATAAACTCCACACTGCCTCCGCCGATATCCATGATCAGGGAGATCTGACCGTCGAGCACACCGGCCGAGCGCACACCGTAATAGATCAGTTCCGCTTCCCGGTCACCGTCTATTATCTCTACCTGTATATCGGTCTGCTTGTAAATGTCTTTGATGAAATCCTCACCGTTGCTGGCGTTGCGCACCATGCTGGTCGCCATGGCCCGCACCGTCTCCACGTTGTACTCGTCGATCTGCCTCCGGAAATCCTTCAGTGTTTTCATAGCCCGCTCGTACGACTCCGGCGCAATAGTACCTTTGCTGATGCCGCCTTGGCCGAGTCGTACCGGGAGCTTGTTTTTCACAAAGTCTGTGCGGTTACCATTAGCATCTACCTCCGTGATGAGGAGGTGAAAGGTGTTGGTGCCCATGTCGATGAGTGCGAGGCGTTTGGTCATAGGGGAGGGTAAGTTTCTTATTAAATATTATCAAAAGAGGCGAAAATGGCCGCAATCGAGAACAAAAGAATATAAAAAGCTACTATTGCGGATATAAGAGCAAATAGCAGAAAGAACAGATATACGAGAACTTTCTGTATCACCGAGTAGTTAGTATAACTCATATTATAAAATGGGGTTTTGGTCGCATAGATGTGTGACCAAATGAAAACTGCCACTGCGCCTACGAATGCCCCTAGAAAAGCAGACAGCATGCCGATCGATAATCCCCCTTTTAGTAGAATCATATTTGTTATAGGTTGCGAGTATGTATTTAAGGAAACCTCGTAAATGATAATATAAATCGGCTCACCATTTAGCGATGTGCTAATAAAGTGTTTTTCAGTTTGAAGTAAAATTATTTTAGTGAAGCTAAATAGCTTCCTTTTTACACCAGCCCGGGTAATGGGTTTCTATTAGTAGAGAATCTCTACTGGTAAGGCAATCTAGTTGGCCCTCTCTCTTTATAATATCTCCATTATCGTTAAACTGTACCGCACTAAAAACTTCCGTTTCAGTAGCACAAAGAACGTGTTTTACCTTTCCGGTTTCAAAGAATATGAATGTTCGTCCGTTCTCATGTATAGCTGAGGTATCTCCATTTGGATAGAAAGAGACATTAAATACTATTCTTCCGTTGCTATACTTCGTTCTGTTTCTTAAAATTTCCACTTCGTCATAATCCATTACCCAACCGTGCAATTCATCATTCATGTAATTTCTTGCTGATTTCAAACTGCCATCCTCAAAGTATTCACGGCCTTCGCCTTCTAATTTTCCATTAACATAAGGTATTAGCTCCTTTTGCTTACCATTTGGATAGTAGTATTTAGCTGGGCCATTTAATTTATTACCTTTTATATGCACCTCTGCTTCAATATTCCCATCATCAAAATAGTATGTAACAACTCTTTGTTCATTGTTACTACATCTGCTATTTAATAGCACTACTAGGACTAACAAGAAGGAGAAATTGAATCTTTTCGTAAGCATATTCAAAGTCTTTACCTACTACCCCTCCGAACTAAACCGAAAGAAAGTCCCTAGCGGTAATTTCCGCTCTCCTCTGTCGTGCAGGTATATCTCACCCAGTTCTTCATTCTTGATCTGCTCCCCGAAAGTCAAACGCATCAGATTATCCAATATCAAGGCCGAGAAGCCAAGGGAGTAGAGGTTAATCACCAAAAAGTAGTCAGTTTTGTCGAGCATCTGGTGACAGAGTTTGATGAGTTCGTTCAGCTCGTTTTCCAGTTGCCACTTCTCGCCGTTCGGACCACGGCCATAGGCAGGAGGGTCCAGGATGATGCCGTTGTAGGTGTTTCCGCGCTTCACTTCACGACGGGCGTACTTCATGGCGTCTTCTACGATCCAGCGCACGTTATCCAGTCCGCTGGCCTCCATGTTGTCGCGGGCCCAGAAGTTGACCTGCTTTACCGAGTCGAGGTGGGTGACATCGGCTCCAGCAGCTTTGGCAGCTAGAGTAGCAGCACCGGTATAGGCAAACATGTTGAGCACCTTCGGCGTTTTAGTCTTCAGGGAGCGGGTTTTGTTGTAGATAAATTTCCAGTTGCTGTCCTGCTCCGGAAACAGGCCTACGTGCTTGAAAGAAGACAAGCCCAGGCGGAAGCGCAGTTTCAGGTTGTTGTACTGGTAATTAATGTACCACTGCTCCGGCATTCCTTTTTGGAGCTTCCACTGGCCCCTTTCCTGGCTGCCTTTGTCGCGGGTGAACACGGCATTCGCCATGCGCTGCCACTCCGATTCGGGCAGGTGCTTGTCCCAGATAGCCTGCGGCTCGGGGCGTGCCACGTAGTACTGGCCAAAGCGCTCCAACTTTTCAAAATTACCTGAGTCAACGAGTTCGTAGTCAGACCAGTTTTCTGTTGTTAAAAAGGAATACATATATTTGCTGTTTATATCCGGCTGTGTAAGGTTGGCAAATTACGAATTATATGCCGTGCCTGAAAATTGCACGCAAGCGCCGGATTAAATGTTTCTACTATATGGCACTTAGCTTTTACAAATACCAGGGCACTGGCAACGATTTCGTGATGATCGACAACCGGAAGCTGACCTTCCCGGCAACTGACGAGCAACTGATCAAAAGCCTCTGCAACCGCCGCACAGGTATAGGCGCGGACGGTCTGATCCTGCTGCAAAACCACGACGATTACGACTTCGAGATGGTGTATTACAATGCCGATGGTCGACTGGGATCTATGTGCGGAAACGGTGCCCGCTGCACGGTTCGCTTTGCCAAACAGCTGGGCGTGATCGAAGACGTGGCTTATTTTCTGGCTGCCGATGGCGAGCATCAGGCTACGATCGAGCGGGAAGAAATCCAGCTGAAGATGACTGATGTGGTAGGAGTGGAGCGCATCGAAGATGACTTTTACCTCAATACCGGTTCGCCGCATTATGTGCGTTTCGTGGAGAATGTCGATAACCTGGATGTGTATGCCGAAGGCCGCCTTGTCAGGTATAGCCCTCGCTTCAACGCAGTAGGCACCAACGTTAACTTTGTGCAGCGCCTTTCGGATAATGAAATCTATGTGCGTACCTATGAACGTGGTGTAGAAGACGAAACCCTGTCTTGCGGCACCGGCGTAACGGCCTGCGCCCTAGTAGCAGGTATGACAGGTATGGAGAGCCCTGTTTCGGTAAAGACACCTGGCGGAAACCTGAAAGTAGCCTTTGAGCAGGACGGTATGGGCTTCCGCTATATCTATCTGATCGGTCCCGCTAAATTGGTGTTCACAGGTACGGTGCCGGTTCCGGAGAAGGTATAATAGATGTTTCTCCGCTCCGAACATACCTACCTGCGGGCGCTCGAGCCCACCGACCTGGATTTTCTCTATACCTTAGAAAACGATACCTCCACATGGCATGTGGGCAACACGCTCACGCCCTACAGCAAGTTCGTGCTGGAGCAATACCTCGAAAATGCCGCCCTAGATATCTATACAGTCAAGCAGCTCCGACTGGTCATCTGCAACCAGGCAAAGGAACCCATCGGCGCCATCGACCTCTTCGACTTCGACCCACTGCACCACCGCGCAGGTATAGGCATTGTAGTGTCGGCCCAATATCGCGGCAAAGGCCACGCCTCCGAAGCGCTAAATCTCTTGCTTGGTTACTGCCAGCACACCCTGCAACTACATCAGGTATACTGCAGCATTACCGCCAGCAACCATAGCAGCATCAAACTTTTCGAAAATGCTGGCTTCGAGGAGATAGGTATACGCCGGGATTGGCTGCGCAAGTCCGATGGGACTTGGGATAATGTGGTTGAGATGCAGCGGGTGTTTCCTGTCTGAATCAGGATTTACAGGATTTAAAGATTAACAGGATTTTCGTGCACGATTTTGTCCGGCTGCGCCCTTTGCAGGGTAAGGCCGTTAAGTTCCAGAAAATTTTCCCCTTGAGGACAAGCGAGACGCGTGTCGAAACTTGCAAGCGAAGCTCTCGGAGGGGTGTTGAGGCTGCGGATGCATCGTAAATAAGTGCGCTAATGGCAATTTAGCACCGAATTTACACCCCTATAATCCCCTCAAGGGGATAATTACCGACAGAACTTAACAGCCCTACCTATCCACAAGGGGGACTTTGCAGCCACTACCAATTCTCAGGTATAAGTGTTGTAGTGACTACTACACACCACTGGCAGGTATAGCAAAACTAACTTGCACGGAAACTATGAAACAGATAAAGGTGCCAGGTGCACAAATGACGATTTTGTGTTTGAGCGGTCAGCGAGTTTAAAATCGTCTTGATTTTTTTGCTTACTTTTTTCATCAAGGAAAAAAGTAAGGCCCGCCCGGCCAGGGCATACGGTGCCCGCCGCATAGGCGAAGCAATGAAACAAGCCACGTTGCTATACCACTAATAGCAGTTGCTATACTTAAGCCCCCTTCTACAGCAGACATAAGCGCAGACGCTTGCTCGATTGACTAAGCGAAACAACCTCCATCCTGTCACAATGCCACAACCCATCCTACTACTTTCCCTTTCTGACACAGGAATTTACACTGCCTGAGCTTTGTTGAGGAAATAAGTATAGCCTATCGGCAAATATGGCAGAAACGCCATGCAGCTGTCATTCTGGTATTGTTTTAGTGCATTGCCTTAGATATATCAGAAAAACAGCTTATTTTTGACGATATTGCAAACGCAGGATTTCATTTAAGAATAACAAATACAGATGTTTGATTTTTTCGGTAAAACCGTTGCGAAACTATTCGGAACCAAGTCCGACAGAGATATAAAGGAGGTAGTGCCTTACGTATCCAAAATTAATGAGGAGTACGCTAAGCTCAATAGCCTCACCGACGACCAGCTTCGTCAGAAGACACTCGAGATCAAAGGAATCATTGACGAGCGCCTTAAGCCAATCGACGAAAAGATAGCTGCTCTGCACAAGCGTGTGGCCGATGAGCCGGAGCTGAACATCGTGCAGAAAGAGAATATTTTCTCGGAGATCGACGAACTGGAGAAGGACCGCAATAAAGAACTGGAGGTAGTGCTGATGGAAGTACTGCCTGTCGGTTTTGCCATTGTTAAAGAAACTGCACGCCGCTGGAAAGAAAACGGTCAGTTGGTAGTAACCGCCAACGACATGGACCGCGAACTGTCAGCCCGCAAGCCAAACGTGCAAATTGACGGCGACAAAGCTATCTGGGCTAATAAGTGGATGGCTGCCGGCAACGAAATCACATGGGAAATGCTGCATTATGATGTGCAGTTGATTGGTGGTATCGTGCTGCACCAGGGTAAAATCGCTGAGATGGCCACGGGTGAAGGTAAAACACTGGTGGCAACGCTGCCTGCCTTCCTGAACGCCCTTTCGAAGCGCGGTGTGCACGTGGTAACCGTGAACGATTATCTGGCCCGTCGTGACTCTGAGTGGATGGCGCCTTTGTTCGAATTCCACGGCATTACGATTGACTGCATCGACAAGCACCAGCCTAACTCTGAAGCCCGCCGCAATGCCTACCGTGCGGATATCACCTACGGTACAAACAACGAATTCGGCTTCGACTACCTGCGCGACAACATGTCACGCGAAACAAAGGACCTCGTACAGCGCAAGCACCACTACGCCATGGTCGATGAGGTGGACTCCGTGTTGATTGACGATGCCCGTACACCATTGATCATTTCCGGTCCGGTGCCACGTGGTGACGAGCACGAGTTCTATCAGCTGAAGCCACGCATCGCTACACTCGTAGATGCGCAGCGCAAGGTGGTGATGAACTTCCTGACTGAGGCTAAGCGCCTGATCAAAGAAGGAAATACACAGGACGGTGGTCTGGCTTTGTTCCGTGCCTACCGTGGTCTGCCTAAGAGCAAGCCGCTGATCAAATTCCTGAGTGAGACGGGTAACCGAGCTATCATGCAGAAAGTGGAGAACTACTATCTACAGGATAACTCACGCATGATGCCGGAGGCCGACGAGCCGCTTTACTTCACCATCGACGAGAAGCACAACCAGATCGAACTGACTGAGAAAGGTATTGACCTGATCACTGGTCAGGGCGAAGACCCGCAATTGTTTATCCTCCCGGATATCGGAACTGAGATCGCTAACATCGAGAACAACACCTCGCTGAACGAAGAAGAAACGCTTCACGCCAAAGAAAAACTGATCGCTGACTTCCAGGAGAAGACCAAGCGTGTGCATACCATCAACCAGTTGCTTAAGGCCTATACCTTGTTCGAAAAGGACACGGAATACATCGTGACGCCGGACAACAAGGTGAAGATTGTTGATGAGCAAACAGGTCGTGTGATGGAAGGACGTCGCTACTCGGATGGTCTGCACCAGGCCATCGAGGCGAAAGAGAACGTGAAAGTGGAGGATGCGACGCAGACCTACGCCACCGTTACGCTTCAGAACTACTTCCGTATGTACCACAAACTGTCAGGTATGACAGGTACAGCCGAGACAGAAGCAGGCGAATTCTGGGACATCTACAAACTGGACGTGGTAGTTATACCTACTAACCGTGTAATCGCCAGAAAAGACGAGCACGACAAGGTATACAAAACCACGCGTGAGAAATACAACGCCGTAGCTGATGAGATTGTGCAGCTCACAGAAGCTGGACGCCCTGTGCTGGTAGGTACCACTTCAGTGGAAATATCTGAGCTCCTGAGCCGTATGCTCACACTGCGTAAGATTAAGCACCAAGTACTGAACGCCAAACAGCACCAGCGCGAAGCCGAGATTGTAGCTGAGGCTGGTAAGCCAGGCACGGTAACTATTGCCACGAACATGGCAGGTCGCGGTACCGACATCAAGTTGGCACCTGAATCGAAAGCAGCGGGTGGTCTGGCCATCATCGGTACAGAGCGCCACGAATCCCGCCGCGTTGACCGCCAGTTGCGTGGTCGTGCCGGTCGCCAGGGTGACCCGGGTTCTTCGCAGTTCTTTGTGTCGCTGGAGGATAACCTGATGCGTCTGTTCGGTTCTGACCGTATCGCCCGTCTGATGGACCGCATGGGTCTAGAAGAAGGCGAAGTGATTCAGCACTCGATGATTACCAACTCGATTGAGCGTGCACAGAAGAAGGTAGAGGAAAACAACTTCGGACAGCGTAAGCGCCTGCTCGAGTACGACGACGTGATGAACGCACAGCGTGAAGTGGTGTATAAGCGCCGTCGCAATGCACTGTACGGTGAGCGTCTGGAGCTCGATATCTGGAACATGATTTACGATATCAGCGAAGACATGGTGGTGAACTACAAGAACACCGCTGACTACGACAACTTCCAGCTGAACATCATCCGTGTATTCGGTATCAATACCAGCATCACAGAAGATGAATTTAAGTCTGGTCAGGCCAATCAACTGGCAGAGCGTCTATACAACGAGGCCCTGAACCATTACCTGACTAAGAACAAGCAGATAGCCGAGCAGGCATTCCCGATTATCGAAAACATCCACCTGAACCGCGGACCGATGATCGAGAACGTGGCTGTGCCGTTCACAGACGGCAAGCGCCATTTGGCCGCCGTAGCGAACCTGACCAAGACGTATGAGTCGCATGCCATGGAGCTGATTCGTGCCATGGAGAAGATCATTACGCTGGGCACGATCGACCAGGCCTGGACCGACCACCTGCGTCAGATGGACGACCTGAAGCAAGTAGTGCAGAACGCCGTGTACGAACAGAAAGACCCGCTCTTGATTTACAAGTTTGAGTCTTTTGAGTTGTTCAAGCGTATGATCGGCAAAGTGAACGAGGAGACAGTATCGTTCCTGTTCCATGCTTACATACCAGTGCAGGCGCCGGAGCAAGTACAGGAGCCGCGTCCGCCGCAAATGCCAAAGCCGCCGGTATTGCATGAGCAGAAAGAGGAAGTACACTCTTCGCTGGAGCATAACAGCAGCCCGATGCATGCACCGGAACCAGAGAAGGTGATGCCTGCCCACTCACAAAAAGTGGCCGGCCGCAACGACCGCGTAAGCGTGCAGTATAACGATGGCCGTGTGCTTAAGGACGTGAAGTTCAAAACGGTAGAGGAGGATTTGCTCCACAACCGCTGCGTACTGATTGAAGACTAATCCCAGATAGCCGCCTTCTGAAAAGTCTGGCGGCTATTCTTTTATATGATCATCTGAAAGCAAAGGATATAAGAGCGGGTGCATAGCCCGGCTTTATATCCTTTGTCTTTGTTTAAAACATCTTTTGTCAAGAATTATGTCAGGAGAAGAATTAGCTACTTATATAGACCACACCATTCTGCGACCTGATGCAACAGCCGAGCAGGTGATGCAATTGTGTGACGAGGCCCGCAGCTACGGTTTCGCGGCAGTCTGCGTGCCACCATGCTATGTGCAGGCAGCTGCCGAACAACTGGGACCAGGCGCAAGAGTGAAAGTGGCCACAGTGGTGGGCTTTCCGTTGGGTTACCAGCATCCGAAAGTAAAGTTTCTGGAGACGCACCAGGCAATAGCCGATGGTGCCAACGAGATTGATGTGGTGATGAATGTTTCGTTCTTTAAATCTGGCAGGTATAGCGAGATACAGAACGAGCTGAGTGACCTGGCGAACTTCTGCCACCTGAAAGAGGCGGAACTGAAAGTGATCATCGAGACGGCCTTGCTTTCGCAGGACGAGATCACCAAAGCCTGTGAGATATGCGCGGCGGCCGGTGTGGACTTCGTGAAAACCTCAACAGGTTTTGCTTCGGGAGGTGCCCGGGTGGAGGATGTGCAGTTGATGCGCCACGTGCTGCCGAGCCATATCAAAATAAAAGCCTCGGGTGGTATTAGAACATACGCCGATGCCGTGGCGTTAATTGAGGCGGGAGCCGACCGGTTAGGTTGCTCCGCCAGTATTCAAATTGTAAAGCATGAACAGAGCGCTTAGTTTCCTTTTTATTATTGCCCTGATAGTATCATCGGCCTGCAAGCCTTCAGCAGAGGCCCGCACGAGCACGCCGGACAGAACTACAACCAGTGCCCGTGTAATAGATGACATCAGCGTATACCGTCCGACTTACCCGGCCGATGCGGCCAATGCCCCGGCAGCTGCCAGGGTAGAACCAACTAACCATGCCAATGCCAAGGTAGCCGTGTTGATGGATTCGGTGGCCAGCGTGAACAAGAACATCCGATATGCGCAAGGTTACCGGATATTAGCCTACAATGGTTCAGAGCGCCAGACCGTGATGGACCTGCGCAAAGCGATCATCGCCCGCGTGCCGGAGGAGAAGGACTACCTGACCTATCAGCAGCCAAACTTCAGACTCAAGATAGGCGACTATTTCACCCGCATGGAGGCGCAGCAGGTGCTCAACCAGATCAGTGACCTCATACCTAACGCCCACATTGTACAGGAGCAGATCAATATTCCTAAAAACTAGGTATAGCGACCCGCTACAGGTATACAGCGTTGCAGTTGCTCAGGCGGCTGCAACGTTTTTCTTTTTATATTTGACAAAGATACCAGGACCGCCAATGGTCTGTTGCCCTATTACTTACATGAATCAATTAGCACAGAAAATAAAAGAGCTGGCCTCAACCTATGCCCAAGACACGGTAGGTATACGCCGGCATATCCACGCCAACCCGGAGCTTTCTTTTGAAGAGCACAACACGGCTGCTTATGTGGAGCAGGTGCTGCAAAGCTATGGTCTGGAAACTACCCGCATGGCTAACACCGGAGTGGTAGCCCTGATCGAAGGACGAAACCCAGAGAACAAAACAATCGCCCTGCGGGCAGACCTGGATGCGCTTCCTATAACAGAACAGAATGCCGTAGACTACAAGTCGAAGAACGAAGGCGTGATGCATGCCTGCGGACATGATGTGCACACGGCTTCTTTGTTGGGAGCTGCCCGTATTCTGCAGGAGGTACACAACGAATTTGAAGGCACCGTAAAACTGGTTTTCCAACCAGGAGAGGAGAAGTTTCCTGGAGGTGCTTCCATTATGATCAAAGACGGCGTGCTGCAGCAACCAGCTCCGGCAGGTATAATCGGCCAGCACGTGTTCCCGATGCTACCGGCTGGCAAAGTTGGCTTCCGGTCAGGTATGTACATGGCCAGCGCCGACGAGATTTACATCACCGTGAAAGGCAAAGGCGGCCATGCAGCCCTGCCGGAACTCAACGTAGACCCCGTGCTGATCACCTCGCACCTGATCGTGGCCTTGCAGCAGATCGTGAGCCGCCATGCTAGCCCTAAGGTGCCGACGGTGCTTTCCTTTGGCAAAGTAGAGGCCTTGGGAGCAACGAATGTGATCCCGAATGAGGTGAAGGTAGAAGGTACTTTCCGGACGATGGATGAGGTATGGCGCAAAGAGGCGCACCGACGTATACGCAAGCTAGCCGAGGGACTCTGCGAAAGCATGGGCGGCAGCTGCGACATCGACATTAAGTTTGGTTATCCTTTCCTGAAGAACGACCCTGACCTGACCGGTCGTGCCCGTGAGGCAGCAGCGCTATACCTGGGAGCGGAAAATGTCGTAGACCTCGACCTGTGGATGGGAGCCGAGGACTTTGCCTATTACTCACAGGAAGTAGCCGCTTGCTTCTACCGATTGGGTACCCGCAACGAGGAGCGGGGCATCACGTCAGGCGTGCATACCCCAACTTTTGACATTGACGAAGCAGCACTGGAAACCGGCATCGGGCTGATGGCCTGGATAGCCGTGCAGGAACTGGCAGCTGATAATCTATAATATTTATGAGAAAGCTATACCTGATACTTGCATTGGCAGCACTGCCGATTCTGAGCAAGGCCCAAAGCAAAATAAAAGCGCCTACCGCCATCTGGCCTGAATTGCAACTGAGTTATGGGCTAGGGGAGAGCGGTCTGCTGTTTCTTCAGAACCACTACCGCATCAACACCGACGAGCGCTACAACGGCGTGGGCAGTTTTGAGCGGATTGAGTTCACATTGGGTTATGAGCATGCCTTTACCGACCATTGGTTGGCAGGTGCCATGTTCCGCTATGCCAAAGAAGACATGCCTACGAGTAACTTTACCTCGGCTTTTATCCGCCATGCCGGTAACATTAAGGGTTTATATTTCAACAAACAGCTGATGCTCGATTACGTGAACCAGGAGCGGCGCGACCCTTTCGCACGGTTCAGGCTGATGGCAGAGCTGGGCAAGCGACTTCCGCTGGGGCAGCGCTTCATTACGCCGTCGCTTTCTTACGAGATGTTTGTGGTGAAGGAGTTCGGCGAAGAAACAAACGAATTGTTGATACGCACCATCGACCGCACCCGTCTCAGATTGGACGCCACTTACGAGATTGGCGAGCGGTTTCGCATTACGCCTTACTTCCTACGACAAACCGATTACTACTTTGTGGAGGTAGGGCCAAAATATGACGAAGACGGGGTTTTGGTTGAGCCGGGTTATACTACGAAGCGCAACCGCATTTCACCTGTCTTTGGTTTAGAACTGAAGTACACTATCAATAGAGCAGTTTCTACAGGCAGCTATACCTATTAGATCTCTGAAAAATTGACAGGAACGTCAGTTTTAAGTGTCTTATTAAATGACATTATTTCATGATTTTATAAAATAAAACGCTTGGCAAACTTTTGGCTATATCCTGATTGTAAGTGAAAACAAAAACTTAAAAAAAGGAGGTTTTATGGTACTTAGAAAATATAACGGCATGCAGGATGACATGCCTCAGACTTTCAGCTCAATGTTAGACAGATTCTTCAACGAGTCTGTAAACTCCAGAGGTTTCTCTGGTTTTACGCCACATGTTGATGCCTGCGAAACCGAGAACGGTTATGAAATTGAAGTAGCCCTGCCTGGTATTCGCAAAGAGGACATTGCCATCGATTTCCAGGAAGGTAAACTGACTATTTCGGGTGAGCGCCGCTTCGAGAAGAAAGAGGAAGGACGTCGCTACCAGATGCTGGAAACCCAATACGGTACTTTCTCCCGCTCTTTCTATCTGCCTGACAATGTAGACGCAGACAAGATCTCTGCACAACTGCAGGACGGCGTGCTCGTGGTGAACGTGCCAAAAGACGAGCAGAAAACTATGAAGCGCCAGATCTCAATCTCAGGTGGGGAGGAGGTGAAGCAGCCAGCGAAACAAAAGCGTGTGGCAGCCACAGCCTCTGAGAACGGCAAAGATAAATAAGAGAACATCACACAGAAAAGAGGCCACCTAAACTGGCCTCTTTTTTGTTATAGAAATGTTAAAGAATGCGAATTGCCTTGACCTTGTATACCACCGTATAGTATATTAGCGTTATAGGTTTGTTATATATATAATTCTTAATATTAGATATTCACCAATCAGGAGGAGTTCAATACATGAAGACGAAACAGTTTATTGTTGGCCTCACACTTTCGGCGCTGATGGGCGGCGGTGTGGCAGTAGGCAGCTATAAGTTGCTGGAGAATGATAGTCCGCAGGGAGTAGAGACTCAACAGCAGTACCCAACCGTACGCTACACGAGCGATATGCGCAGCAGCGATGTGATTGTGCCGGAGGGTCTTAATTTTATAAAAGCAGCACAGGTAACTACACCTGCCGTGGTGCACGTGATGACCGAGTATAGCGCACGCACGGCACAGCGCAGCAATACGCCTATGGACCCGTTTCTGCGTGAGTTCTTTGGCGACGGCTTTGGAGAGCGCGTGCCACGTGGCCCGCAGATGGGTTCCGGCTCCGGCGTGATTATCGCCTCGAACGGCTACATCGTGACCAACAACCACGTAATCGACCGTGCCGACAAAATAGAAGTGACGCTGGATGACAAGCGTAAGTTTGAAGCCACACTGGTAGGTACCGATCCTACTACCGATCTGGCCTTGCTAAAGATCAACGCCGATAAACTGCCTGTTATTCGTTATGGTAACTCAGACGACCTGCAGGTAGGCGAGTGGGTGCTTGCCGTGGGTAACCCGATGAACCTGACCTCCACAGTAACAGCAGGTATCGTGAGTGCCAAGGGGCGTAATATTAACATCCTGCGCACTACCCAAAACCGCGACCTGAGCATCGAGTCATTTATTCAGACAGATGCGGCTGTGAACCCGGGTAACAGCGGTGGTGCCCTGGTAAACCTGAACGGTGACCTGGTAGGTATAAACACCGCCATTGCATCGCAGACAGGCTCTTTTGCCGGTTATTCTTTTGCTGTGCCTTCGGCTATTGTAAGCAAGGTAGTAGACGACCTGCTCAAGTTTGGCGAAGTGCAGCGTGCCCTGTTAGGTGCCCGCATTCAGGAAATTGATGCTGCCCTGGCGAAAGAGAAAAACCTGAGCACGCTCAATGGTGTTTACCTGGCCGAAGTAGAAGAAGGTGGTGCCAAAGAAGCCGGTCTTCGTAATGGGGACGTAATTACAGCGATCAACGATGTGAAAGTAGCCCGCTCTTCGCAGTTACTGGAGCAGGTGGCCCGCTACCGTCCTGGTGATAAAGTGAAGGTGGAATACCTGCGTGATGGCAAGAGTCGCACAGCCAATGTAACACTGAAGAATCTGAATAACAGTACCGAGATTTCGAAGCGTAGCACAGCCAACTCCGTAACCTTTGACGGTGCTACATTTGAGGCAGTGAGCAAGCAGGAAATGAACAAGCTAGGTATAGACGGTGGCGCCAAGATCGCGAACGTAGCCAAAAGCAAGTTCCGTGACACTGGAATGAAAGACGGCTTCATCATTACACGCATCGATAAGTATGCGGTGAACGTGCCTTCCGATGTGGAGCGCCACCTGAAGAACTTTGAGACCGGCATTGTTTATATTGAGGGTGTATATCCTGACGGTCTGAAAGCCTACTACCCGATCGGGAAGCGCTAAGACCTAACCACGACATAAAAAGCTTCTGCCATGCATGGCAGAAGCTTTTTTGTTTTAATAGAAGAGAAAAAAGGCCTATCTTCATGCAGCAGAGCGGTCTGCCTGTCAGCTCGCTGCTGTAGATCACAGTTACAACACCTTTAACCCAAAACACAGGTAAAATTATGAAACAGACCATAGATGAACTGCCATTGACGAAGGCGATTGCCGATGTGCTGCAGCAGCTAGGTATAAAAGAACTGAACCCAGCCTACAGCACTGGCCTGAACTGGGGCGGCGAAAATAACACTACCCGCGACATTTACTCTCCAGCCGACGGCAACCTGATTGCGACCGTGAACATGGCCACTGCCGACAACTACGAACAAGTGGTAAGCACCGCTCAGGAAGCATTCAAGGTATGGCGCACCGTGCCGGCCCCGAAACGAGGTGAGGTTGTGCGACAGATCGGCAACAAGCTGCGTGAGCATAAAGAAGCGCTGGGCAAACTCGTGAGTTATGAAATGGGTAAGATCCTGCAGGAAGGCCTTGGCGAAGTGCAGGAGATGATCGATATCTGCGACTTTGCTGTGGGCTTATCGCGCCAGTTACATGGCTATACCATGCACTCGGAGCGTCCGCAGCACCGCATGTATGAGCAGTACCATCCGCTGGGCATTGTGGGCGTTATCTCGGCCTTCAACTTCCCGGTAGCAGTATGGAGCTGGAACGCTATGCTGGCAGCCGTTTGCGGCGACGTGACCATCTGGAAGCCATCAGAAAAGACTCCGCTTACGGCTATCGCCTGTCAGCATATAATCCGCGACGTGCTGGCCGACAACGAACTGCCGGAAGGTATCTTCAACGTGATCATCGGCGATGCTGAGATTGGCAGCTTGATGGCGCATGACACCCGCGTTCCACTGGTATCGGCTACCGGCTCTACCCGCATGGGCAAGAAAGTAGGCGAAGCGGTAGGCGCTCGTCTGGGCAAGTCGCTGTTAGAGTTGGGAGGTAACAATGCCATCATCATGACGGAGAATGCAGATATTGAGATGGCGCTTCGTGCCGTGGTGTTCGGTGCCGTAGGTACCTGCGGACAGCGCTGCACCTCTACCCGCCGTCTGATCATCCACGAGAATATATACGATCAGGTGCGTGATCGCTTGCTCAAGATCTATCCGAATCTGCCGATCGGTCACCCGCTGAGCGATACCACGCTGGTAGGACCGCTGATCGACAAAGATGCTGTGAAGACTTTCCAGAATGCCTTGGAAGAAGTGCAGAGCGAAGGCGGCAAGCTATTGATCGGTGGTGAGGTGCTGGAAGGCGAGCATTACGCGACCGGTACCTATGTGACCCCAGCTATAGTAGAGGCAGAGAACCACTACCACATGGTGCAGGAAGAAACATTTGCACCCATCCTGTACCTGATCAGGTATAGCGGTGGCGTAGACAATGCCATCGACATCCAGAATGGGGTGAAGCAAGGCCTGTCATCGGCTATCTTCTCGACTAACATGCTGGAGACAGAAGCCTTCCTGACGCACTGGGGTTCAGACTGCGGCATCGCTAACGTGAACATTGGTACATCCGGTGCAGAGATCGGCGGTGCCTTCGGTGGCGAGAAAGATACAGGCGGTGGTCGAGAGTCCGGTTCCGATGCCTGGAGAATCTACATGCGCCGCCAGACCAACACAATCAACTACAGCCGCGAGCTTCCACTGGCGCAAGGTATCAAGTTTGACATTATGGATTAAGGATCAGGATTTCAAGGATTACGAAAGATAGACAGGATTGAGTATGTTTTCTAAGATAGATTACTGCTTCATGATTAAATAAGTGTTACATCTACCACAAAAGGTAATCTAATCCTGTTCATCCTAAGGAATCCAGAAAATCCTGATTCAGACAAGGAAGCCAGCTCCATCTAGAGCTGGCTTTTTTTGTGGCCATGCCTGACAAATAAGTGAAGTGCTGTAATGCAACTGGGAGCAACGGATAATTTTTAAAAATATTTTGCAACTTGATGCAACCCAACGGATTCACTTGTGTCTTTAGTGCAGAAAGTAGGAAGGGGAGGCAAAGATATAAGATGAAATAAGAGAATAAGTCGACTAACAAGGCAAAGAACACGATAAACGAGGCGATTTTGGAAAAAGGCACTTTTCAGGATGTAAACGCACAGGTAGTGCAGCGCTGCAGGGAAGGGGATAACCGTGCCCAGTACGAACTGTACAAACTGTACTCCAAAGCTATGTTTAACGTGAGTATGCGCATCACCAACGACTATGCCGAGTCTGAGGACGTGCTGCAGGAAGCCTTCATCAGCGCCTTCAAAAACCTGCATTCTTATAAAGCAGAAGCTTCATTCGGAAGCTGGCTCAAAAGGATTGTGATCAATGCCTCGGTAAACGCGGTGCGCAAGCGTCGTTCGGAACTGGTGCCGCTCGAAGACCGCATCGCCGGCGACATACCTGACGAGGAGTATGATGACGATACCGAGTGGCAGGTAGAGCAGGTGCGCCGCGCCATACAGCGTCTGCCAGACGGCTACAGAGTGGTGCTGAGCTTATACCTGCTGGAAGGCTTCGATCATGCCGAGATTGGGGAGGTGCTGGGTATAAGCGAGTCCACTTCGAAGTCGCAGTATAGCCGGGCCCGCAAAAAGCTTCTGGAGATTATGAAAGACACACATTCCATGGCCTAGCCGTGGGTAATGATAAAATAGAGAGAGATGAAAGATAGATTAAAGGAATTTGTGAACGAGAACCGGGAAGACTTCGACATGTTCGAGCCCAGACCGGAGCTATGGCAGGAGATCTGTTCCGAGCTGAATACACAAAAGGCACTGGAGGAGAAGCCCCGCAAAGAAGCCAAGGTGATCAGCATCAACTTCGGGGAGCGCCTCAACTTCACGGCTGACTTCATGTTCATGCGGGTTGCTGCTACCATCGTGCTCTTGCTGGCTTGCGGCATCACCCTCTGGACAGTGAAACAGAATAGCCCGACTGCAACAAACGCTATCGCTGCGAATTCCGCAGCGGGTGAGCAGCCTTCAGTGTACCAGTTAGCGCCAGAACTGGCCGAGGTGGAGGTATATTACACCAGCCAAATCAACAATAAGCGGGAAGAACTTAGCGAATACGACCTGAAAGTGCTCGGTATGGACGAGACACGGGCGATAGATCGGGAACTGGCCCGCCTCGACAGCAGCTATACCCAACTCAAGAATCAATTACATACTACGCCGAACACCGACCAGGTGATGGCGGCCATGATCCAGAACCTGCAGATCCGGATCGAAGTGCTGAACCGTCAGTTGGAAGTACTCAAGAAAATAGAAGCTATAAAAGAACAGGATACTACTGAACCACAGAACAATGGAACGACAACTATTTAAATCATTGCGCTACCACCTAGCCACGCTTTTGGTGATACTACCAGCCCTGGCCATGGCACAGCCTTATGCGCCAGAGCCTTGTCCAAGCCAAATGCCGCCTGCGCCACCAGCCCTAGCTGCGCAGCAGACACTGCCACCTGCTCCTCCTTTGCCACCAGCGCCTCCTCTGGTGGAGCATCCGCATCAGTCAGGCTGGCAGGAAGCTGAGGTTTATACCTACAGTTCAGAAAAGCGTAAAAGCTTCGACAAGACCTATAAGGTTAGCAAGTCGGATGTGCTGAACATCGACAACAAGTTCGGCAACGTGCACGTGAATACCTGGAATCGCAACGAGATACAGGTGAAGGTAGACATCATCAGCCGTGCCAACTCAGAGCAAACCGCCCAGGAGATGCTCAACAAGATCAACGTAACCGACAGCCGTAGTGGCAATACAATCATGGTTAAAACCGAAATGGGGTCTGTTAACTCCAAAAGCGGACACCAGAGCTTCGAGATCAACTACACGGTGAACATGCCAGAAGATAACCATCTGGTGGTAAAGAACAGCTTCGGCAACGTATACCTGCCAGACATGAAAGGCAAAGTAGACCTGAATGTGCGTCATGGAGCATTTAAAGTGGGTAACCTGGCGAATGCATCAAATTCCATTAAAGCCTCGTTCTGCCAAAGCACACCGAATACGATCGGTTACCTCAACAAAGGCAGTGTAGATTTAGCTTACTCTACCTTAAATCTAGGCAACACCAATGGTGTAAATGGCTCCTCCAAGTTCAGCGATCTGAAGATTGGCAATCTCTCTGAGGCATTGGAGATGGATATAAAATACGGCTCGTTTAGAGTGGACAATGTGAAGAAAAACTTCAAGACCATTTCTGTGAGTGGCGGTTTCGCTCCGATTCAGCTTCACTTTGAGGATGATTCAGCCTTCGATTTTAATGTGAACGTACAGTTTGCCGACTTCAAAGTGGATCGCAACCTCGTAAAGTTTACCACCCTGGAGAAGGGCCATACTTCAGCGGAGTATAAGGGCAAGTATGGTAACTCGACTTCCAAAGGTTCTATCAACATCACGTCCAAGTATAACGATGTGAAGTTTACAAAATAATAAATTGATTTATAATCTATTATGGCCGATTGGGTTGAATAATAGAGTTTGTTTAAGATAAGAGAAGCCGGCCTGTTTATAGGCCGGCTCTTTTGTTTAAGAGGTATGGAAGAAGCTGCTTACCGCAGAATGCTGGCAAGAATGTTTTATATTTGAGTATGACAAACGACAAAGAGCTACTCAATTCATCGAAAGCCCCTGAGCCGGTGGGGCTATACCCGCATGCCCGCCGTGTGGGCAATCTTTTGTTCCTGTCTGGCGTTGGACCAAGAGAACGTGGCACTAAGAAAATTCCGGGAGTAGAGCTGGACGAGGCGGGTAACATTACGTCGTACGACATTGAGACGCAGTGCCATTCCGTGTTTCAGAATGTGCGTTACATCCTGGAGGATGCCGGCTCAAGCTGGGCAAACCTGGTGGATGTGACCGTTTTCCTGACGAACATGAAAGACGACTTTGCCACTTACAACCGCATCTATGCCGAGTATTTTAAGGATAACCAGCCTTGCCGCACTACGGTGGAGATAAACAAACTGCCTACGCCCATTGCCATTGAGCTGAAGTGCATCGCCACGATCGACTAAGCTATACCTGCAAACAGAAGAGCTATACGTGAACAACAGAGAAAACGAGTTTAAGCAGCGGGCCGCGGCCTACGCTGAACAAGAACACAAAGCAGCCGGTAAATCGAAAACAGTTTCGTGGCTGCGTGTGGTGGTATTTGTGGCGGGAGCTATTGCGGCCTGGCTCTTTTTCAGAGATGGTAACACCAGCGCAGGCATCATCAGCATCGTTGGGTTTTATATTCTGTTTGTGCTGGTCATGCGCTGGCACAGCCGGCTCGACTACAGGTATAAGCAGTTGCAGTTGCTCGGCAAGCTCAACTTGCAGGAAATCGACCGGTTACATGGCAAGCTCCATACCTTCGATGGCGGCGATGCCTTCAGAGACGACCATCATCCCTATACCTCCGACCTGGATATTTTTGGTCCTGACTCGCTTTTCCAACTCATGAACCGCTCCGTGACCAGCATTGGCAAGCTTCGGCTGGCACAGTGGTTTCGACAGGCTGCGCCCGCTTCGGAAGTGTTGCGTAGGCAGGAGGCAGTGGCGGAACTAGCCCAGCCCGAGCAACAGGAGTGGCTTCAGCAGGCTATCGTGAAGCCAATGCACTACAAGCACACCGAAGAACACACACAGGAATTCTTTGACTGGCTCCGGGCGCAGCATTTTTATAAGGAACACCCCTGGCTGAAGGTGTTGGTATTTGTGCTGCCAGTATTGACTCTAGCGTCGATTGCAGCTTGGTTCTATGGTTATTCAGGGTACATTGCACTTGGTTTTCTGGCCATTCAGTATTTGCTGGGGCTCAAATTCCAGAAGCAACGCGACGACTACTATGACAAGAGCATCGGCATGTACGAGGCTATGCAAAGTTACACTGACCAACTGCAGCATCTGGAAGCACATACCTTCAAAGCTTCGATGCTGGAGGAGATTCGAACAAAGCTCTACCGAGGCAATACACCTGCTTCCGCTGCTATTGGTAAAGTAGCGACTATCATCGATTACTTCTCCTGGCGGCTGAGTACGCTGATGAGCTTCTTCCTAAACACCATCCTGATGTGGGATTTTGTGTGGATTTACCGGATCGAGTCCTGGAAAGCTGAGCACCTGGATCAGGTGGAAGAGGCGCTGAAGCTATTGGCAGACTTTGAAGCTCTAAGCAGCATGGCAGCTTACCAGTATGCCCAGCCGCACTTTGCTATTCCTGAGCTGAGCAGCACACCATTTGAGTTTGATGCTGAAAGGCTGGCGCACCCGCTTATCTTTACAGTAGAACGAATCGCCAATGATTTCCAGATGCAGGGAGCAGGCAAAACTATCGTGGTAACGGGTTCCAATATGTCCGGCAAGACAACTTTCCTGCGCACGGTGGGCATCAACATGGTACTCGCCTTTATGGGAGCAGCCGTTTACGCCCGCCGCCTGACAGTAGCCCCGGCACAGGTATACACGGCCATGCGCACTGCCGATAATCTGGCCGAGAATACTTCTTCTTTCTACGCGGAGCTCAAGCGCCTGCGTATCCTGCTCAACATGACAGAAGGGGTGGAGCCGGTCTTCTACCTGCTAGACGAGATACTCAAAGGCACCAACTCCCGCGATCGCCATGCCGGGGCTATGGCCCTAATCCGGCAATTGCACCGCCGCAACGCTTCTGGCCTCATCTCCACGCACGACCTGGAACTGGGCGCCATGGAGCAGGAACTGTCGGGCAGTGTCGAGAACTTTAGCTTTAACAGTACCATCGAGGGTGACAAGATCCTGTTCGACTATACCTTACACCGGGGCATCTGCCGCAGTTTCAATGCCAGTAAGCTGATGCAGCTGATGGGCATAGAGATGGAGCGGACCGACGCAGCAGGGTAGAGTGGTGTACCTCCAGCCTCAATTTTACGTTAGCATATCAACACACATAAACAACCAGCAAATAAACCTATGAGAGTAGTAGCCGACATACCTAACCCACACGTGAAAATCACGCTGCATTCCTATAATGGCAAGTATATTCTGAAACTGGAAAAAGCCAACCTGGAGCAGATCTATAAAATAGAGGAAACGGAAGTGAATGGAGACGAAGGGGCCAAAGCTTTACTAGACGAGGAGTTTATTGAAGCAGTTGTCAATCGCTTCCAGGACATGCGTGATGCCTTTGTGAGCACGGTAAGGCGGAACAATTAAGAAATCTATTAAAGGTTTGTAACCTTCTAAACAGAAAAAGCCCGCTACTCAGCGGGCTTTTTCTGTAATTTATACCTGACAAGCTTATTCGTTGCGCTTTCGGAGCTCGAGCACACGATAACGGATACCCACATTGAAGCTGAGCTTATCACCACGGGATACAACCGTTGCCTGTTGCTCTTGTCTGCCTTGGGCTTTATACAGCACATCGGTGCGTGTCAGGTCGGCAAATCCACCCATGTAGTTGACAGAGGCATCCACGTTGAACTTGTTCGTAAGCTTGTAGCTCAGGCTGGTGCCGCCTTCCAGCATCCAGGTATACTTGTCCAGCACAGTGAAATCGCTTCGGTAAGAAATCTTGTCTTGCTCAAAGTCGCCACTTCCAGCGCTGTAGGTAGGGCCCGCCTCAAACTGATAACGTAAATGTGACGCCCCTCCCGATACATACAGGGCTAATCGATCATTCAACTTCCATGCTCTCACGTTCAAACGAATAGGGAAGCGGAGGTAGCTGATGGTCGGGGAGCCTGCTTCAAAGCCCTTTTCAAAATCGGCCCCACGTAGGCGTACTGTTTTCATCAGCGGCTCTTTAAGCAGGCCTATCTCAAAGCCATACTTATCATCCAGTTCGTAGCGCAGGGTGCTGCCATACGTGGAATGTCCAAATCTATTAGTGGAGTAAACTAAATCAGCGGGATCTGTTTTGCTCTGATATTCTATACCTAAACCGAACTGACCGCCCAAGTATACCCGGTGCTGCGCTTGTAGTTGGAAGCTGCATACGATTAATGCACTTACCAAAAGTATTAATCTTGTTTTCATGCTTAGTTCTTAAAATATTCGTCGGGCGGGTTTTTTGGCTTGCTGAAATCAAACAGCTGGTAACTTAGCTTGAGCAGGAAATTTGTGCTGCTGCCTTTGGAGTAGGAGAAAGCGGTAATCTTAGTCGATTCATCCTCATGCCAAGCTGAATAGATGCGTGTAATATCTCTGAAACCGTGGTAATAACTGGCAGCTAAGGCAAGATTCAGTTTCGGCTTTAATTTATAGTTCAGGCTTATTCCAGCTTCTCCAAGCCAGGCATGCTTATTTAGCGCATAAACCTTTGCCTCAAAATAGGGAAAATCTGAAGTGCCATTATTACCAATTTCACTACTATATAATTCGCTTGAAATGTAGCACTCTTGTGTCGGACAGTTTGCGCGATAGTTATAACTATATGATGCTCCGATTTGCCCTCTAAGGCTCAACTTCGAATTAATCACATATAGTTCTCGGCTTAACCGGATTGGTATTTGAAGCATTCTGTCAGGTCTGTTCCAGCCATAATACATTGGGGCGATGGTTGTGTTTACATTTGTCGTTTGTGGATTGCTGTATAATCCACTTTCTAAACTATAGTCTTTATTTAGCTCGTAGCTAATGCTTATACCTTTTATAGTGTGTCTGTATTCCTTCTGATACATAAGTCGATTGGGGTCTTCATAAGTAAAATGCTCTTGTTTTGGGCCAATCTCAATGCCAACATGTAGCTTATTCTGAGCATATACATCTGAATATAAAACTTTAAAAAATAAGCAGAGGAATAGAGTAAACGTTCCGGTGAGTTTCATAAGAGTAAATAGGCTTCACTTCTCTTATGGAATGTCAAAGAGAAATGAAGCCTTGAATTTATTGTGCAGATATATTAACGTTAGATCTTGTATTGTGATCCTCAACCACATGGTTTGTTACACCCCTGCTTATTCGGAAACCATAAGCAGGTTGAGTGATTGTAGCACCCGAGGTATTAGTTACCATAAACATTGCAGTATTTACCTCAAATACTTTTTCGACATTATTGTTTTCATTTTTAGCTAGGTATCCTGTATTATTCGTGGTAACCCATTGCCCTAAGTCGTTTTTATACTGGAAATCAACATCCCACTTTACGCTAATGAACGCCGCATTTTCGGCCCACCATGCACCGCCCCAATAGTTTTGGCATCTCGTATTAGAGCCAATTGTAGCATAAATGCCATAGTTTAGGCTCCAGAAGCGTCCTTTAATTCTGCGATCTCCATTTGCATATTCCTGCTCACAGGTATAGTTAGTACCAAATACATTGCCTCCTTGATCGTTGCACCACTTCGCAGGGAGCACATTTAAGCCACCCGTACCTCCTCCTGTGCTGCCACCTGTCCCAGGATCGTTAGGATCATCGGCTGGCTTGGGCATGGTGTTGTCATCTGTGTTATTTTCAAGGCTCATTAGGTACAAGCCTTCTTCAACTTCGATCAGTCCATCCTGAGCAGGCTTTTGTTTGATGTGGCTCATTCTGCCTTTATTCGCAAGAAGGTTCTCTAATGTAGCTGTTTTACCTGGCTTATACATGAATGTGCCGTCAGAAGTAATTCGGAAAATATGGTCACCTATGGCAACTTCACGTTTGTCATTTAGGACAGAAGCAAAATAGGGATCTGGAACCAGTTCGTCGTCCTCTACAACGGTCCAGGAGCTGGTTGATTGAGTAGCAGTACCTGGGGCAATCGCACTATACGCTGCCTTGTCCTGCATCTTGCGGGATAGCGATCGTATGCCAAGCTGTGCTGATAGTGTCTCGGCTTGCTTGGCATCTTTACTGATACTTGTTTTCATAAACTTACCAAAGTTTTCGCTATCAACAAATTTCAGCATATCGCCAGATCGTATTGGCTGTGATTGCGCTGTGGCATTTAGCTCATCAAATAGTGGCTCTTCGGCTTCTTTTGAGCAGGAAAGTAAAGTTAACGCTAAAGCGCAAAGCAAATACGATTTCCTTAGCGCCAGCTTAGCGCCAGCTTAGCGCCATTATGGTAGAGTTTGTTCATGTTTTTTTCTTTAAAGGGTTATAAGATTTTATGTAAATAAAGCTTTTTAAAATCGAATAATTTAGGAAAGTTTATGCATAAAAGTAACCTCGTGTTTTCACTTTTTCTGGGAGACAGTCTAAATTTTATCGCTTTTATTATATGTTATCAGCATGGTGTATGTTAATATTTATATTGATGTCTTTAAAATCATCGAAAAGGTAACATAGGTTGTAGGTCTCACTGTTGGTTTTATTTCGGATAGCCACAAAAAAAGGCTCTGATTTCTCAGAGCCTTTTTCACTAGATTTACTAAAGCGGATTAGCCGATAGCTACACGCTTGAACTCATATACAGTCAAACCTTTGCTTGTTTTCTCAAGCAGCTGAGAGATTGTAAGTGAAGAGTCTTTTACAAACTCCTGGTTCAACAAAGTGCTCTCCTTGTAGAACTTGTTCAGTTTACCTTGAGCGATTTTCTCCAGCATTTGCTCAGGCTTGCCTTCCTGACGCGCCTGCTCTTTACCGATCTCGATTTCACGCTCGATAGTAGCAGCATCAACACCGTCTTTGTCAAGAGCGATTGGCTTCATGGCAGCGATCTGCATCGCGATGTCTTTGCCAACTTCAGTTACATCAGTACCGTTAGTGTTGTTCATAGCTACCAATACACCTAATTTACCATTAGAGTGGTTGTAAGCAACAACTTTCTCAGCCTTCACAGTCTCGTAAGAAACTACGTCGATCTTCTCACCGATTTTACCCATCAGGTCAGTGATGTGGTCCTGCAGTGAACGACCGTCAGCCTGAGGAGCTGCCAGCAATTCTTCTTTAGAAGATGCGCCTGTAGAAACAGCAGTCTGTAGAACGGCGTTAGCCAGGTTTTTGAAGTCTTCAACTTTAGATACTGGCTCAGTCTCGCAAGCCAGCGCAACTGCTACACCAGTAGCACCATCTTCGCTCACCTGCGTCAGCACGATACCTTCAGAAGTAGCGTTGTCAGCACGCTTACTGGCAATTTTCTGACCTTGCTTACGCAGAATATCTTTAGCAGCTTCGAAGTCGCCGTTGGCTTCAGTAAGTGCTTTTTTGCAATCCATCATACCTGCACCAGTTTCCTGGCGAAGTCTGTTAACGTCTTGTGCTGTAATAGCCATGATTTTATAATTAAGAATTATGAATTAATAATTAAGAATTATCTACTGAGAGGTTTTCCGAAAAGAAGAACTGGAACTGGTCTATTACTTTCGCAGTCTTTAATTCTATGACAGAATTTCCTTTTCTCCTTCCTGATTCCCCTAAAACAAACTGAACATTGAAGCTTGAAGGCCCAATGTTCAGTTTATTTACTATGCTATATGCATTCGAGATTATTGCTCGTCAGCTTCCTGCTTGGCTTTGATGCCTTCTTCTTCAGAACGCTTGCGCTCAGTCTCTTCTTTGTCCACTTTACGCTCAGACAGACCTTCTTCAATAGCCTTACCCATGATAGAAACGATCAGGGCAATAGACTTAGAAGCGTCATCGTTTGCTGGGATTGGGAAGTCAACCGTCTCTGGGTTAGAGTTTGTATCGCAAACTGCGAATACAGGCAGGTTCAACTTCTGTGCTTCTTTTACTGCGATGTGCTCACGCTTCACGTCCACGATGAACAGAGCAGCTGGCAGGCGAGACAGGTCAGCGATACCGCCCAGTACACGCTCCAGTTTCTCACGCTCACGAGAAAGCATCAGACGCTCACGCTTTGCGATAGCTGCATAAGCTGTGTTGTCTTTCACCATCTTATCGATAGTCGACATTTTCTTAAGCGACTTACGCACAGTAGCGAAGTTTGTAAGCATACCACCTAACCAACGGTCAGTTACATAAGGCATTTTAAGACGACGAGCTTCTTCAGCTACGATGTCCTGTGCCTGCTTCTTGGTAGCTACGAAAAGGATTTTGCGACCAGACTTGGCGATGTTCTTGATAGCTGAAGTAGCTTCCTCAAGGGCAACCAGTGTCTTGTTCAGGTCAATGATGTGGATTCCGTTCTTCTCCATGAAGATGTACGGAGCCATTTTCGGATCCCACTTGCGGGTAAGGTGACCGAAGTGAACACCTGCCTCAAGTAATTCTTTATAATTAGTACTTGCCATGTTGTTGATACACCTTTAATATTAACGTTTACTGAACTGGAATGAACGACGCGCTTTGCGCTTACCGAACTTCTTACGCTCCACCATACGAGGATCTCTGGTTACGAATCCTTCTTTGCGGAGTGCAGATTTAGTCTCGGCGTTTTCTACTACCAGTGCTTTCGCGATAGCAAGTCTAAGTGCTTCAGCCTGGCCGCTTACACCACCACCTTTTAGATTAGCAGTAACATCGTACTTGCCAATTACTTCTAAGGTTTGAAACGGCTGATTCACAATAGTTTGCAGTACTTCGTCAGGGAAGTACGCCTTGATATCTTTACCGTTAATAGTGATATTCCCTTGCCCGGCCGTCATGTAGATACGAGCCACCGAGGTTTTTCTTCTACCAGATGTATTGATAACTTCCATTAATTATTAGATGTTGAGGGTTAATTCTTTAGGCTGCTGAGCTGCAAATGGATGCTCGCTTCCTGCAAAAACATGAAGATTACGGAATAGCTCGCGACCTAGTGGGCCTTTTGGCAACATGCCACGAACAGCACGCTCTACAAGCAGTGTAGAGGATTTAGCCTTAAGCTCACGTGGAGAAGTCTTGCGCTGACCACCTGGGTAACCAGTGTGTGACAGGTAATACTTCTGATCCCACTTGCGACCAGTGAAACGTACATTATCAGAGTTGATAACGATTACGTTGTCGCCGCAGTCAGCGTTTGGCGTGTACGAAGGCTTGTTCTTGCCTTTCAGGATCTTGGCGATTTCAGACGCCACGCGACCCAAGCTTCCTTGCCCTGCATCAATAATCACCCAGCCTTTGTTGGCTGTCTTCTTATTGACAGTAAGGGTCTTATAACTTAAATGATCCATTTTTGGTGGTTGTAAGCGATTTATTTAACAATTAATTTTTTCTCGAGGGTTCTTGAAAAATGGTCACAAAGATAGAAACTCTTTATTTGATATGCAATACTTGATGTAGAAATATGCTGGAACACAGAGGAATACTGAAAAAAACAGGCAGCGGCACAAAGCTGCACCGCCGCCTGTAAGCTAATCTATTATCCGGTTCTATTTATTAAAGGTTAGCGGAAAATGGTTCCGATCTTCACTGCACCAGTCTTTTTGTTGTTATGTACTACAATAATGTTCTCAGCGTCTACTATACTTTTAAGCTCTTCTGCATTATAAGTCATATCAGCCATTACTCCTTTTGGAGATATTACAGTTATTTTTAAACCTGCTAGATTACCTCTGTTATGTTTTTCGACAAAGTTTAATGACATCATATTATTGTTAAAAGCTATTTTAGCTGCTCTAACTTCTTGCTTAGTAATATCTTCTGGCCATATAAAGTAGGCAAGGTACTCCTCTGTTTCAACTACACGGCTTTCACCAGCTTTAGGTATAGCTGGCCCCTCATACCTTACTGGAGGAGGTGGGGGAGGTAGCTGCTCTCCTGGAGGTGCTGGTAGCACAGGAGGTATGGCGTCTTTAGCAGGTGCAGGGGGCGGTGGTGGTGTACCTGGCGCTTCTGGTGCTGGTGGTGGTGCAGGTGTTCCTGGAGCTGGTGGCGCTGGTGGTGTTGGCAGCTTTTTGTTAAACTCCTGAACCTGTTTAGAGTCTTTATTTTTCGCAGTTACGATCGAAACCACGCCCTTTGCAGCCCCTTTGCCAAAGGTCTCCTCTGCCGTTTTACCTTTAACTACATGGACGCTATGAATCGTTTGCGGATCAATTTTACGAGCAGCCTCTCTGCTGGTTTTTACTCCGTCAACAAAATACATGGCTGCGTCAGGAAGATTGTCGCCTGCTTGTAGCGCTTCTGGTGCTCTCACCGGTGGCGGGGGCGCAGGTAATTCATCTTTTATCATCACAGGCGGTGGGGGAGGCAGCAATCCTGGGAATTCTCCGTATTTGCTTCTCGCTTTGTCCATGCTCTTTTGGTCCTTCAGGTTATACATTTCAGTAGCCCCCGATTTCAAGAACAAGACTACTGCTTGTGGCCCTTTCTCTGGATGAATCTTCCAACCCACTTTATCGATAGTCGGGTTTCTTTTCAGGAAGTTGGTGTACTCCACAGGCAGGTTGTTACGGTCTTGGTAGTAGCCAATGTCCGTCGGCGAAAAAATGCGCTCTCCATCCTGTTGTTGTACAGCGTCATTTCTTTGAGAATCGAACTCGGCCCTAGTAACAACTTGTGCTGGGCCAGGGCCCGACGGGAGAGGGCCGTACTTCCTTTCAGCAGCAGCTCGGCTGTTCTTATCAGCCATGTTGTAGATCTCTTCCGTTGACTCCAAGCGTACTCTGATCTCTTTGCTTGACACCCATTCGAGCTTTCTTACCTGCGGGTTGCGGGCATAGAAAGCTTTGTGCTCTTCAGCTACTTTCTTGGCTCTTGCTTCCTGGTCTGGAGCATCACGTTTTACAACTGGCGGTGTGCTTGGTAGTTTTCCGTACTTCTTCTCAGCCGCCGCCATGCTTTGCTTGTCTCCAAAGTTATAGGTCTCTTCGGCACCAGACTTTAGTGCTATGACAATCTTATTGTTTGACTTCCAGGAAACCTTGCTTACTTCTGGATTGCGAGTGTAAAAGGCTGCATATTCGTCAGTCGGGCTTGCTTCTTTCTGTGCTGTTTCCTCTGTTGGAAGTATAGCATCGGTTAATGTGGTAATATCCTCCTGCGAGGCGCTTCTAAAAGCAACCAACAACACAGTTACGAGGGGCAACACAACCAACAGTCTGAGCCGGTTGGCTTTGCTTGTGGGCATTTTATTCATCATGGCAATTCGTCGTTTAAGTGATGGGAAATTAAACTGATTGGCAAGCTGAGGTTGTGTGGCGCCCACAACTTTCAGTAAGAGGTATTGGTATGCTACTCTATCGACGCCAGCATTTACAACATGCTGGTCGGCTATAAATTCAAGGTTTTCTTTCATGGCCTTTTTCATCAGCCACACGCCCGGGTTGAACCAGTAAAACACGGTGCTCAACTCGGCCAGCAGCACATCCAGTGTATGCCAGCCGTTCACGTGAATTTGCTCGTGCCGCAGAATCGACTCCAGTTCGGGCGACTGGTGCTGCGCTGGGTTCAGGTAAATGGTTTTCCAGAACGAAAAGGCTTCGCTTATACCTGACACTTTGCGGAAGTCCACACCCTGATACGAGGCGGGTACTGAGGCGCGGTGAATCTTGTAGAGCGACACAAATTGCACGAGCAGCCGTAGCAGCATCAGTCCGCAGCCGAGCCAGAACAGCCCGACAGGTATAAGCCAGTAGTCAAATGTAGGACCCTCTTCAGGTATAGCGGTGGGTGTCCAGGCAGGTATAACCACGGCATAGCTTTGCACCACGGCCAGCTCTTCGTGCCGACTAAACAACTCAGAGAGGTCTACCAACGGATAAACAGCCGAGAACAAGATGCCGAACACTAGGAAAAGCCGGTTGAGGTGGTAGAACGTGAGTTTGCGCAACACCAGGTAGTAGGCCAGGTAAAAGAGCACTAGGGCCACATTCGCTTTCAGCAGGTATAGGAGCAAGTCTGGCATATCATTTCGACTTTTTGTTCTCAATCATATCGATAATCTCTTTCAGCTCCTCGGCGCTAATCTGCTTTTCCTTGGCGAAAAAGGCCACCAGCTCTTTGTAGGAGTTTTTGAAGTAGTCGCCCACAAAGCCTTTCATGAAGCGCTTCTTGTAATCCTCTTCCTTGATGCTTGGAGTATAGCGGTAAGTGTTGCCGAACTTCTCGCTCTGCAGAAAGCCTTTCTTCTCGAGGTTCTTCACCGTAGAGGCCAGAGTAGTATAGGGTGGCTTCGGCTCGTCGAGTTTCTCCAGAAACTCTTTGATAAAACCGCCGTCCAGCGACCAAATCGCTTGCATGGCTTCCTCTTCTTGTTGTGTCAGCTTTTCCATAATTCTACGATGTTTTCGTATAGTTACGAAAGTTTCGTAGAAAGGTCAAGTGTTTGTGCTATAATTCTTTGAATATTTTTCTGAATGCTTCACAATCCTGCTAATGCCACCCGCAGACGCGGTTTTGGGAATAATGCGGAAACATCTAATTTTAAGAGGCGTCTTAAAGTGTAGCGGTATACCTGTTACAGGTATAGCCATCCATTTATTTAAACTGACCAACATGAAAGCCATACTTGTAAAACAGCCCGGCGGACCAGAGCAACTAATGCTGGGAGAATACGAACAGCCATTGCCTAAACCTAACGAACTGCTGGTGCGCGTACACGCCACTGCGCTCAACCGAGCCGACACCTTGCAGCGACAGGGTAAATACCCACCTCCGAAGGGAGAAAGTCCGCTACTGGGCCTCGAAATAGCCGGAGAGGTAGTAGAAGCAGGTATAAACTGCACCCGCTTCAAAAAAGGCGATAAAATCATGGGTCTGCTACCGGGCGGTGGCTATGCTGAGTATGCCGTGATACACGAAGAAATGGCCATGGCTATACCTGGCAATCTGAGCATGGAAGAAGCCGCCGCTATACCTGAGGTATTCCTCACAGCCTGGCAAGCGATCTCCTGGTTAGGCAAGTTGCAGGCAGGTGAGCGCATGCTGATACACGCCGGAGCCAGTGGGGTAGGTACGGCAGGTATACAACTGGCCCGTGCCCTACAAGCGCAGGTACTGGTGACTGCTTCTGAAAAGAAAGTAAAGGCCTGTCTGGACTTAGGCGCTCACAAAGCGATCGATTATAAGGAGGTGCCTTTTGAGGACGAGGTACTGGCCTTTACCAATTCTGAGGGGGTAGATGTGATCGTGGACTTTATCGCCGGACCATACTTTAAGCAAAACATTGCCTGTCTCCGCCTGGATGGCAGGATGGTGCTGTTGGCTAGCCTGGGCGGTGGTAAGGTAGAAGAGTTTGACCTGCGCCAGATCCTGATAAAGCGCCTGCAGGTGATTGGCTCTACGCTTCGTTCCCGCACCCGCGACTATCAGATCAAACTCACACAGGACATGGCTGCTTTTGCGATGCCTTTATTTGAGAGTGGCACGATTAAGCCAGTTGTTGACTCTGTATTTGACTGGTCTGATGTGGCTGAGGCGCACCGCCACATGGAGGCCAATAAGAACATCGGCAAGATTGTGCTGCGGGTAAGTTAGAAAAGCTATACCTTATACAAGCAAAAAGGGGACTAATGTCGCATCAGGCCCCTTTGTTTTTTACGCTAGTTGTACTGCCTTAGTTGCTTGATCAGCACTGCCATGTCTTTTGGGTATGGCGCTTCTACTTTGATCGGCTCCTCGTTCATCAGTCTGAAGCCAATCGTGTGCGAGTGCAGTGCAAATCGTTTGATAAGCGGTTGCTCTTCGGTTTGTTGCTTGAGGTTGAACTTGCGTTTCAACGTGCTCAGGTATAGGTCCTCGCCGCCGTACAGTTTATCGCCCACAATCGGTGCTCCTAGGAAAGCCAGGTGAATGCGAATCTGGTGTAGGCGGCCTGTTACCGGCATACACTCCAGCAAGGTATGGCGACTGTAGCTTTCCAGCGTCGTGAAATATGTTTCGGCTGGTTTGCCCTGTGGGGTCAGTTTGGCTACACCTTTAGCACCAGCCAGTATTGAGCGGTTCACGAGTTGGTCTTCAAACTTATGCACACCCCAGGCTACGGCATGGTATACCTTGTACACCTCGCGGTGCTCAAACTGCATCGACATGTGGCGGTAAGCCTCCGGGTTTTTGGCAAACACCAGGCAGCCGGAAGTATCTTTGTCGAGGCGGTGGCAGGCTTGCAGATCCGGGTTATGCTGCTTGGCGAGCTTAAGTAGGTTGGTGGTATTGGGAGTGCGGTCTTCGAGGGTGGACAAAAACGGTGGCTTATTCACCACCAGAAAGTCCTCGTTCTCAAATATAATCAGGTCTTTAAAAACCGGGTATTTCATGCGTAACTGTATCATTAACAAGCGCGGCTATACCTTAGCCACACAGCATGCAAAGATACGCAAATTTGGTGGTAGCTGATTGTTGGTAACTTATTGTTAATTGTTGAATAGCTGAATTGCTAAATGGTTAAATTGTTGAAACTCCTTTATAATGCCGAATAGAGGTGCGGCTCCTGAATCAGTTTTCTAACTATTGAGACAGTTAAGGAGATACCTGATTTATTTAAAAAATCAACAATTTAACCACCAACTATCCCTTCGCCTTGAGCAGTTTAAAGCGGAGCGTTGTCCCTTTGCCGAGCTCGCTTTTTACAGCGATGAATGAGCGATGGGCTTCGATGATGTGTTTGGAGATGGCCAGGCCAAGGCCTGAGCCTCCTTTGTCGCGGGAGCGGCTCTTGTCGATGCGGTAGAAGCGTTCGAATATGCGGTTAATATGCTCCTGGGCTATACCTGTGCCGTCGTCTTTTACGGTAATGGTATAGCGCTTGCGACCTTCTGTAAACGAAACCCAGATGTTGCCGCCAGTCCTGCCATACTTGATGGCATTGTCCACGAGGTTGATAAACACTTGCCGTATTCGGTTGGGATCGGCGTGCAGCATGACCTTTTCATTTGGCTCCACATCCAGCAGGTGTAGTTTTATCTGGCTGTTGCTGGCTTTTTGCTCCAGTTGCTCAAACACCTCCCGTACCAGCTGCACAGCGTCAAAGTCTTGCTTCTCCATTTTCACAACGCCCTTTTCGAACTGCGAGATGCTGATCAGGTCCTGCACCAGGGTGTCAAGGCCATCAAGGCTATTGGCTGCTTTCTGTAGAAACTTATCGCGCACGTTGGGGTCGTCCATGGCGCCGTCGAGCAAGGTATGGATAAAGCCTTGCGCAGCGAAAATGGGAGTCTTGAGCTCATGCGACACATCAGCCAAAAACTCGCGGCGCATGACCTGCAGGTGCCTGAGTTCGTCAATTTCCTGCTGCTTGCGCTCTGCAATCTGGTAGATGTCGTCTTTTATTTTCCGGAGCGGGTCAGCCGTAAACAGGGAACGGCCCTCTGCTTTGCGGTATTCCTGTTTTTTGATTTTCTCCAAGCTGGAGTACACGTTTTTGATCTCACGGAACACCAGTGCCTCGTACGAGAAATAGATCAGCAGAAAGCAGCAGATGAACACCAGTACAAGCGCTGCCATTAGGCCCCTTGATGAAAAGTAGCTGGCTAAAGCCAGAAAAGCAGTAAGCACAAGGGCCACTGCCAGGGATACCAAAAGGGCAAGCGTACGGGAGTTTAAGTTCATGTATCAGTCAGTGTTAAACTTATAGCCAACACCCTTGATGGTTCTGATCTGATCTTCCCCAATCTTCTCACGCACTTTGCGAATGTGAACGTCCACAGTTCGGGCGATCACATACACATCACTACCCCATACGTTGTTGAGCAGTTCTTCGCGCGTAAATACTTTGTTGGGAGTGGCTGCCAGAAAGGACAGGAGTTCAAACTCCTTTTTTGGAAGCGTGATCTTTTCGTCGCCTTTGTACACGGCAAAGCTGGTGCGGTCTATACGTAAACCCCCGATCTCGATCACCTGTTCCTGCTCTTCCTGCTGCGCATCGCGGCGGGCATAGGCTGCCAGGCGGCTGAGCAGGGCACGGGGTTTAATGGGTTTTGTGATGAAGTCGTCAGCGCCGGCATCGAAAGCGGCAACTTCGGAGAACTCCTCTGACCGGGCAGTCAGGAAGATAATGTGTGTCTGGCGGAAGTCCTGCTCTTCGCGCAGCTGACGGCAGGCGGCGATACCGTCCAGTACCGGCATCATCACATCCATCAGAATCACATTCGGCTTAAAGGTATGCGCTACCTCTATGGCCTTCTTGCCGTTCTCGGCCTGGGCTACGTCGTAGCCTTCGCGAGCCAGGTTGTACTGCAGTAGCTCCACGATATCCGGGTCATCGTCAACTACCAGTATTTTGTAATGGGCTTGGGTTGGTGTCTGCACGTGTTTATGATTAGAGTTGCCTGTCAGCAGAACAGGCAGGTATAGCTATTGTTGGAAGCCATTTGGCTGCATCCATTTCATGACAAAGATATTATTTCGGCAGGTATGGAATGCGTAGATAACCAAATCATAATATTTTCTTAACATTGGCAGCTCGTGTACAAAAAAAGCCAGCTACTAGAGCTGGCTTTTCCTTTATTTCTGTGCCACGAGGGCAGGTTTATGCTTCAGGTTCTTGTGTTCGTACAGGTCCACTTTTACAGCGCCCACAAACATATCAGCCGATATCAGCACCGGCACCTTGTTTCGGTCATCTGACAGGTATACCGTGATCGCATCCTCTCCCTTAAAGAGCTTGTTCTTAGGCATTCGCGGCACCAGTTTGATGGCTCTGAAAGAACCGGCCTTAGTGTTAACCGTTTCGCGGCCCTGGTACGTTACCACCATGTCAAAAGCCTCCTCATCAAAAAAGCCTTTGATAGTGAACTTGTCGCCCGGCTTGAAGCGGTCATAATCCAGTGTGCGGAGGTAATAGAAGCCACTCACGATATCCTGGGCGCCGGCTGGAATTTTATGCGTGCTTTGCTTCTTGTCCTTATTTTTTTTCTTCATCTCTACCTGCGCCGTGTTTGTGAAGTGGTTAAAATCCACCGTCTCACGCTTGCGGTAACTGCCTTCCTCTATATTACGGAAAGAGCGGTGAGGCAAAATAGCAGCCGTGTCAATGTATGACTGCCAGGTGTCACGGATCCTGATGAAGAGGTCGAATGAACTGGTTGTTTTGCCGTACACAGTTGCCTTGTAAGTAGGTCTGTCGTTAATGCGATGCAGGCCAGGCGCTATGTCAATCACGGCTTCGGCCGCTGTGATGGGGCCGTAGTGCACTTTGTATTTAAGCAGCTCTCCTGCTGTGAAGCTTTCATTTGGGACAGTGCGTAGCGACTCCTTGGCCACAAAGCCAGAGAGAGCAACTAACACTAACACAATAATTGGTAATATCCTTTTCATAAGCTAACGGGTAAGGCTGGTGTCGTTTACAGTTTGTGTCCAACTATTATACCAAATTCAGGCCTTTACACTAAGGTAATATCTTATATTCACACTACCAACAACTTAAAACGCAAAAAGGTGCTATGTAGCATAGCACCTTTTTGATTACTTGTTAACTGGGAATAATGTTCATTCCGCGCCACTTGGATCTTCCAGCGCAGCGGCCACTTTTTCAGGCTCGCCTTTTACGATCGCTCTGATCTTCGCTTCGATCTCTTCCTGCAGCTCTGGGTTGTCAAGCAGTATCTGCTTCACGCCATCGCGGCCCTGACCCAGCTTGTCGCCGTTGTAAGAGAACCAAGAGCCAGACTTCTGCACCACGCCAAGCTCTACGCCCAGGTCAAGGATCTCACCTACTTTAGAGATACCCTCGCCGTACATGATGTCAAATTCTACTACTTTGAACGGAGGCGCTACTTTGTTCTTCACTACCTTCACACGAGTACGGTTACCAGTAATGTTATCAGCAGACTCTTTGATCTGGCCAACACGACGGATGTCCAGACGTACAGAGGCGTAGAACTTAAGGGCGTTACCACCCGTAGTGGTTTCCGGGTTACCGAACATCACACCGATCTTCTCACGAAGCTGGTTGATGAAGATACAGCAGCAGCCAGTTTTGTTGATCGTACCGGTCAGCTTACGCAGTGCCTGTGACATCAATCGAGCCTGAAGGCCCATCTTGCTGTCACCCATGTCGCCTTCCAGTTCGCCTTTCGGTACCAGGGCGGCAACAGAGTCAATTACAATAATATCGATCGCACCGGAGCGGATCAGGTGGTCAGCGATCTCCAGTGCCTGCTCACCATTGTCAGGCTGAGAGATCAGCAGGTTTTCTGTATCGATTCCGAGTTTCTCGGCATATACCTTGTCAAATGCGTGCTCTGCGTCAATGAAGGCAGCCAGGCCACCGGCGCGCTGCGCCTCTGCAATAGCATGCATGGTAAGCGTGGTTTTACCAGAGGATTCAGGACCGTAGATCTCAATGACACGGCCGCGCGGTAAACCGCCAATTCCTAAAGCAATGTCAAGTCCAAGCGAGCCGGTAGAGATAGCCGGAATGTCTTCCACTTTGTTGTCGCTTAGCTTCATTACGGTGCCTTTACCGTAAGTCTTGTCAAGCTTGTCTATCGTCAGCTGCAGGGCTTTTAGTTTTTCGTTGCTTACGCTCATGTGTGTTTAATTAAATAGCTTTATATTGATGTGAAATTACGACGTTCAAAATCAATTTGCAAAAAAAGTAACAGGTATTTTGCTAAATATTTTAGTTGAGTATGGCCGTCTTGTTACAACATATATCGATAGGCTTTTGTGCCATATTATTCCCTTTTTTATGAGATATTTCAGGCTTTTATTTTGTGCCTTTGCTGTGCTTTACAGCCCTTTAGCCTATAGTCAGCTCAACAACGACGCACTCAAGCTAACTATACCCGTCAAACCTGAAAATGCTAATCAAATTAGAATTGGGCTGCATGCTTTTGGCTTTTCTAAAAACAATGAGTACTTCAACAGGATAGCCGATGGCTATACCTTGTTTGGTTACCACCTGATGCCGCGGGTAAGCTATTATCCGTCTGCCTCGGTGCGTATAGATGCCGGTGCTTTTCTGTGGAAAGACTTTGGCAGCTCGGGCTACCAGGACTTTCAGCCAACCTTCACCGTAAAATGGCAGCGCGAAAACTGGGCCTTTGTGTTCGGTACTTTAGAAGGTAACGTCAGTCACGATTATGTAGAGCCGCTCTATGATTTTGAGCGTGTGATCAACGACAGGCTGGAGAACGGGCTGCAGTTTTTGCTGAACACGCATCGTGTCAAACTGGATGCCTGGATTGACTGGAGCAAAATGATCTACCGGGCTGATCCTGTGCGGGAAGAAGTGGCTGGGGGTGTCAGTTCTGCTATACGCCTGTTCAACCGGCCTGGCAGGGCAGAAGGCGATACCCTGCGCCTGGCTATACCTGTGCAGTTTACGGCGCAGCACAAAGGCGGGCAGATCGATAGTTCGCCGTTGCCTTTGCTTACCGTAGTCAATGCGGCAGTGGGGATAGAGCTGGAACGGATGCTGCCGCATCGTGTACTCCACCGGGTATACACCAGGAATTATCTGCTGGGTTTTAACGACTACTCCAATACATTCCAGCTTCCGTTTACAAAGGGAGGCGCTATCTACCTCAACGCAGGTATAGATACCAAGTACCAGGATGTGATGCTGAGTTACTGGCGTGGGGACGGGTATATCACTGAGCTAGGGGGGAAGCTTTTTCAGTCAGCCTCCACAACTTATAAAGATCCTGACTACATCCAGGAGGACCGCCATCTGCTGATCCTGCGATTGATGAAGGACATCGAAATCATGGAAGACCTACACCTGACACTTCGGTTAGAGCCTGTGGTCGACCTTGACAATCCGAAACTGGAGTTTTCGAATGCGCTATACCTGACCTTCGACACTGATTTCTTTGTAGCGAAACCCCGTAAGTAAAGCGGTTTACACGGCAGTCTGGGTGTCGCGCTCTTTGAGTTGCGTTGCCTGCTCGTAATCGTCGCGGGTCATGCCGTAGTAGCGCAGGTCCAGTAGCTCTTCTGAGTCAGCACCCTTGAAGTCGCTTCGCAGCACACCTTCCTTTAAGAAGCCGCAATTCTCGGCCAACTTTGAGCATACATTATTATAGTGTGTGCAGCGCATGTATACCTTGTTGAGCTTCACGTCCTCAAATGCAAAATGCAACACTGCTTTGAACGCCTCCTGTGCCAGGTCCAGCATTTCAGACCAACTCGTAAAGTATAATGCTGCCTCTGCTTTTGGTACAGAACGGTCTATGTTCTTGAGCGTGATGTCGCCAATGTATGTGTTGCTCTCCCGAAGCCAGACCCCAAAGTCGAACTGCTTGCGGTTGTCCCAGTCGCTGCGCAACTGGGCCAGCTGTATGCGTGCATCTTCGAGTGCGCGTACCCGGGCCACTCTCCCTGTAAAGGCGGGACTCAGGGCTGCTGTGTTCTCCTGAATAAGGCGCATAAATTCCTGCTCGTCTCCTTCTGCGTAGGGCCTAAGTACCAGGTGTTCTGTTTCCAGTTGTTCTTCAAAGGCGTCGGGCAAGGTATTGTATAAATAGCTCATAGCGATGGTGTAGTTATAATGAATCAGATGTGACGTTGTTCCGCCTGCTTTGTTTGTCATACGCTATCCAGCTAAAAATGTGGAAATTATCTTCCTTGTCCTGTCACGAGCTAACCGACCAGCAGTCATGGCCGTTACAAGCTTATACAATACATGTGCTTTAACATTAATCAATTAACTATGAAAAACAGATTAGAAGGCAAGGTCGCTATTGTGACAGGCGGCGGTACAGGTATAGGAGAGGCTATCTGCAAGAAATTTGCGCAGGAAGGTGCCCGTGTGGTGGTAGCAGGCTTTCCGGAGGATCCCGTAGACGATGTCGTAAAGGAGATACAGAAGGGGGGAGGAAAAGCAATCGCTTATAATGGTGATATCTCCACAGAAGTCAATGCCAAGGAATGCGTTAAATTGGCTGTAAAAGAGTATGGACAACTTGACATCCTGATCAACAATGCGGGTGTTTTTCCGGAGGTGAACATGCTGCAGGACTATACAGAGGAGGCGCTGGACTACATGATCAAGAACAATATTAAGTCAGCTTTTGCCATGAGCAAGGCCGCGCTGCCTGAACTGCACAAAACAAAAGGAAACATCGTGTCGGCCGGATCGGAGGCCGGTGTAATTGGTATAGCGCAGAATGCGCCCTACGGTGGAACTAAAGGATTTATACATGCTTTCATGAAAGGACTCGCTGTGGAGCAGGCGCAGTTTGGTGTGCGGGTTAACATTGTAGGCCCAGGGCCAATCGACACTGCCTGGACGCACAAGAGCACCGGACCAATGGATAAGAAGATGGTGAAGACCATGAAGGTAGCCACACCCATGGGGCGCAGAGGCAGTCCGGAAGAGGTAGCGAACGTCTACTGCTTCCTGGCCTCAGACGAGGCTTCGTATGTGACGGGTGCACTTTATATGGTTGATGGAGGCATCACGGTCGCCAAAGGCCCTGTAGGCGAGGAGGCGGACTCCAGCATGAAGAAGCAGCCAAAAGGCGACCTGGACCTGGATCACTCCAAAGAGGGGCATACCTCCATCCGGAATAAGTAAGCTTCGTCTGGTATAGAAAACAAAGCACCCACAGGTATAAGTCTGCGGGCGCTTTGCTTTTATCAGGTATAGCCGCTGGCTATTGATTCAGTAGGAAAGGGTACTTGAAGTGTTTTGGGCTGTTAAGTTGCTGCTGGCGCATCATCACCTCCAGGGTATGGGCCGTTTCATTGAAATACTCCAGTCTTCGAATCAGCATTTCTTTTTGCAGTACAACGCCGCCTGCTGTTTTCATGTAGGCTCGCTTTTCTTCCAGTACACGCTGCAAAGTATCCATTACGGCATTCTCATTCTGCTCAAACCAGCGGGTAAAATCCTCCAGACGAGCAGCACCTGCTGTTTCAGATTTGAAGTCAAGGCCGTGCAGGCGCAGGATGTCAGCCAGCAGGTCTACTTCCAGCGGAATAGATACATTGTAAGGCATGGAGCGAACTTCCAGTCTGCTGTTCAGGGCTCCGATGATAGTGGCCAGGTTGTCTTTAAAGCGAACGTATAGCGCTGCCGCCTCCATAAGTTTCAGGGTAATGTGTCAAAAATCAGTACAGCCGCAAAATTACACCAATAAGCTTAGATTGCTACATTGTTTGATGAATTGTTGATTGCTGGTTGTTAATTGTTGCCTCTTGAATGGTTGAATTGTTCAATTGCTGAATTGTTGACGTCCTATATGACTGAAAATCTGTTAAGTTCACTCCTCCAATCTTACTAGAAAACAATATCTAGTCGGCTTGAGCTATACCTGAGAAATTTTAAACAATCAACAATAAGCAATCAACAATTAAAGCAACTCCTGGATGAGCTGCTCAACCGTAATACCCTCGGCCTCGGCTTTGAAGTTGCGCACGATGCGGTGACGCAGAATAGGGAGTGCAACAGCCTGCACATCTTCTATGTCAGGCGAGTACTTTCCATTAAGCAGGGCGTTGCATTTTGCTCCGATGATCAAATGCTGCGAGGCACGCGGACCGGCACCCCACTCCAGGTATTGACTGGCCCGTTCTGACCCCATCGCTGTATTAGGGCGGGTTTTGTGAACCAGCTTCACGGCATATTCCACCACATTGTCCACCACAGGCACGCGGCGCACCAATTGCTGGAAAGCCATGATGTCATCAGCGTGCAAGATCTTGTCAAGTGCCACACGGGCAGCACCGGTGGTGTTCTTCACAATCTGCAGCTCCGACTCGTAGCTTGGGTAGCCCAGCGTAATGTTGAACATGAAGCGGTCGAGCTGTGCTTCGGGCAGGGGGTAGGTACCTTCCTGCTCGATCGGGTTTTGGGTGGCAAGTACGAAGAACGGGCGTGGAAGCTCGTAGCGCTTGCCGGCAACTGTCACGGCATACTCCTGCATAGCTTCCAGCAGGGCTGCCTGTGTTTTGGGAGGAGTACGGTTGATCTCGTCCGCCAGAATGATGTTGGCGAAGATAGGGCCCGTCACAAAGTTGAAGTTGCGGTCCTTGTCCAGTGTCTCGGCTCCTACAATATCACTTGGCATCAAATCCGGGGTGAACTGCACCCGGCTGAAGGACATATCAAGCGAAGAGGCGATGGTCTGGATGAGGAGGGTTTTGGCAAGACCGGGAACACCGACCAGAAGGCAGTGCCCCTGACAAAAAACGGCTGTGAGCACCAGGCGCACGACCTCTTCCTGTCCTACTATGACTTTAGATATTTCGGAAGTGAGGTCCTGGTAGGAGCGGTGCAGCGCATCAGCTGCTTCTTTGTCAGAGGTATACTGCTTCATGGGTGTCTATTGCGTTAAGTTAAGCACTTTGCATCGGTCGTAGTCCGGATCGATCTCGATGAATACGGTGTCAATGTTTTTTCGGAACCACTCATCCACAGCTTTGTCTCTTTTCTGTGCCAGGGCGGCGGCGGCGATCTTTTGGTAGTCGTCGCGCAGGTTGGCGAGGTGAGGAGACGATTTGTAACGAAGCTGGATGATGCGGGCTGCTTCTCTACCGTCAGGCGTTGTGAAGCTAACTGGCTTCGACACGTCACCAACTTTCATGGTGTCGATCACGAAGAATATACCTGGTTCCACTTCATCCATCGGGATGTAAGAACTACCAGTTATACGGCTCATCAGGGTGCCACCGTTGTCTTTTGTGTTCTTGTCGTCCGAAAAATCTTTGGCAGCCTTGGCAAAGCTAATGCTGTCATTCACGATCAGCGTACGCACACTGTCCAGGGCGGCGATGGCATCCTGCACATCCACACGGGCGGTGGCAGGCTTGATCAGGATATGACGTGTGTTGAACTCCTGGCCTTTGCGCTCGATCATCTGGATCAGGTGGAAGCCGAACATGGACTCTATGACATTAGACATCTGGCCTGGCTCGAGGCGCAGCGCGGCGGCTTCATACTCTGGTACCAGTTCTTTCTTCTTGAAGAAGCCCAGTTCTCCACCAGCTTCTGCTGAACCCGGGTCTTGCGAATACTCACGTGCCAGTGTGGCAAAGTCTTCTCCGGCCACAATGCGCTCACGTAGAGCTTCCAGTTGCTGGCGGGCAGCCTGCTTCTGCTGGCGGCTTACCTCTGCATACTTCACGATGTGGCTCAGTTGTACTTCGCTGGAGAAGTAAGGCAAGCTGTCAGCCGGGATCTGGTTGAAATAACGACGTACCTCTTTCGGGGTAACGGTTACTTTCTCAGTGATATCACGCTGCATCTTTTCAGACACCATCTGGTTGCGAACAGTGCGGCGCAGTTCGTCGCGCAGCTGCTTAATGCTCTTTTTGTAGTACTGCTCCAAACGCTCGGTACCGCCCACTTGGGAGGCCAGGTAATCAATTCGGCGGTTCAACTCACCGGTTACGGCAGCTTCCTCCACTACAACTGAGTCAATCTCGGCACGGGCCAGCAATAGCTTCTCCTGTACCATCGATTTAAGTATCTCGCACTTCAAGGGCTCGTTCTGTTCGCTTGGCTGCTGTTTGTTCTGGGCCAGGTACTGCAGGTAGCTGAATTCAAGTTCGGAACGCAGGATCACATGGTTGTCTACCTTGGCAATAATGCCGTCCAATTTTTTCTGGGTAGGTGCCTGTGCCGTAGCTGTAAATACCGTAATCAGGCTGAGCAGTAGCAGGGCCAGGTTTTTCGTTTTATAGATTGTGTTATGCATGTTGGCTTCTATCGGTTCTCTCGTTGCGGACCCGCTTTATTTTCTGATAATTTTATCGACCTCTGTCTGGTTAACGCTAACCGGGTTCTTTTCCTGCAGCTGCTTTACCCACTGCTCGTCCAGGTAGTTCTGGTAGTCAGCCGTTACCTGACCTCTCACTTCAGACAGCTGCTTGGGAGCAGGAGCCAGCACATCGTGCACGATCACCAGGTACTTGCGTCCGTTCAGTTCGGTGTTGTAAGAGCCTTTTTCCCACTTCACAGCGTCCACAGCTTTGTTTTCGCCTTTCTGGAATTTTTTCTCGACGATCTGTACACCTAGCGGGTTGCCAGCATTCAGGTTGTCAGCCAGTGCGCTCAACTCTGAAGAGTAAAGCGTGAACGACACGCGTCTGTTGCGGCGGCGACCTGTTTCGGTATTGTCAGCAGCGGCTTGCTTGGTTTTGCCCAGTGCTTTGGCGCTGAGCTGATCTGCTGCTACGCCATGGGCTGTCAGGTAAGCCATTATAGCCTGCGAGCGCTCTGCGGAAAGGTCACGCTTGCCAGCTGCTTCACGTGCATCGGCATGGCCATTCACTTCCAGTGTCAGGTTCGGGTTATTGCTTAAGCGGTCAGCCAATTCGTTCAGTCGGGCTATACTTGCCTGATCCGGGGTGGCGCTGTTCGTTTCGAAAGTAATATCGGCTGGTTTGCCGTTGCGTACCTCGTAGCGGCGCTCACTCAACTGCTGCTGTGCTTTAGTGAGCAGTTCTGCATTGGCAGCGCTGATCACGGTGGCCTGTGCACGCTCTTTCCACTGGTACTTATCACGGTTCTGCTCAAAGTACGCCTGGAGGCCAGCTGTGTCTTCTACAGCCTTTGACCATACCTTTTCGTCCATCAACTGGAACAGCAGGATGCCGTCGTGGTACTCACGCACCAGCATGCGGTAATCCGGATACTTGTTCTCCAGGTTGGCACGCTCGTAAGCCAACAGGCTCTTCTGCACGAAGTTGTCATAGAACGAGCTCATGTGGTGCTGTGGGGTGCCTGCCATACGCGGACGTTGCTCAGCCCTCACATAGGTATAGAAGTCGGCCACGGTATAAGGCTTGCCCTGTATTGTGAACAGTGTATTCTTCAGAGATTTATCAGCGGCATCATAGTCCCATTTACCTTGCATCAGGGCGTCTGTCGCCTTACCCAAGGCAGCGGCTTTCACAGTGGCATCTTCGCTGAAGTTGTTTTCTGTTTTGATGCGCTTCAGGAAGGCTGCTTTGTTCAACTCGGAGCGGGAGTCTTTGGCAATCTTGTTGCGCAGGTTCTGCTCCATGTCCTCAAACGGAGGAAGCGATTGCTTGCCGATAAGCTTGATTATGTGCCAGCCATAAGGCGTCAGTACCGGAGGGGCCACTTCACCTTCTTTTTTCAAGGCAAATGATACCTCTTCAAACGAAGGGATCATGCGGCCAGTACCGAACCAAGGCAGCTCTCCGCCGTTGGCGGCAGAGTTGGCGTCCTCTGAAAACTCAGCGGCCAGGCGGTCCCAGCTCTCGTTGCGCTGCACACGCTTATAGATGGCATCGATGCGCTGCTTGGCTGCCAGTGAGTCTGCCTTCGGCATACCCGGTGTGGCACGTACCATGATGTGAGCTACTTTTACTTCGCCCTGTGCGGCACGCTTGTCGTTTACTTTGATCAGGTGATAGCCGAATCGGGTGCGAACCGGCATCGAGATCTGGCCAACGGGTGTTTTGTAGGCGGCGTCTTCGAAGCGGTATACCATCTGCATGGCCGTAAAGTAGCCCAGGTTGCCACCGTTTTCAGCTGCCGATGGGTCGTGTGAAAACTCACGGGCAAGCTTTTCAAAGGCCTCTCCAGCCTCCAAGCGCTTGCGCAACTCCAGGGCCTGGTTGTAGGCTGCCAGTGTGTCCTGCGGGCTTGGGTCGTTGGGTAGACCGAGCAGTATGTGCGATGCGTTCACCTCCTGTTTCAGGCGCTCGTAAGCCTCCTGCACCAGCTGGTCGGTTACACTTTTTTCGGTGAGGTAAGGTTGGGCGAGTTGTTCCTTATAGCCCTCCAGTTCGCGCTTAAAAGCGGTGGTGGTGTCCAGGCCACGGCTTTCGCCTTCCATCACCTTCAGCTTGAAACGGGTATAGAGATCGAGGTATTCGCTTACACTCTGGCGAGTATAGGCGTCTTCATTGCCTCCGTTGTTCTTCTCATACACATACTGAAACTCGGATGTGTAAATAGGTTGGGAGCCAATGGTCGCAATGATAGGTTCCTGCTTGTCATTCTTCCTGGTTGCGGTACAGCCAGCCATTAGGAGGGCCGCTGCCGCAACAAGTAGTTGATTGCTGCGCATAAATAGATGATAAACTAACGCTTGGTTTTGTCCTGACGAGGTCAGATCATGCAATTTTAGTTAATTTTTCTGACAGATTAGTCAAAAAGTACCACTATAATCCTATTGCATGCGATTTCGTTCCGGATAACGGACAAGGGGCGCTAAAAGTGTGCAGCTCAGCCCTATTTAATTTTTTTGTAGAGGAGGCAGGTGTTCTGCCTATCGTCTGACTCGAATTCCACGCGGTCCATGATGCGGTTGACGAGGGCGATGCCGACGCCCCCCTTTTTGCCGATCCGGATATGCTCTTCGATGTTAGGCTCTTTGTATTCTGAGCGGCGAAAAGCCACGCCATTATCGGTAATCTCGAATTTGAGCATCCCGCTCTTCTCCGTTATGGCCATTGAAATGGATTTGGAAGGATCTTCCTGATTGGCGTGGATGATGAGGTTCGCGCATATCTCATCCACAGCCAATACGATCTGATTCATCAGGATATCTGTCAGTTTGTAGCCTGCCAGATACTCCGTGACGAAGTCCCGTATTTGCTTCAGATTTTTTTTAGTACAGCTAACTGTAATTTTATTATTCATCAGCAATGGTCATGGCTTCCTCGTAATCCGAAACGATAGTCATGAGCAGGTCAAGGCCCAGGATTTCGAACACGTTGCGCACTTTGTCCTGCATGTTGTAGAAAATGAGTTTGATCTGTGCATCCTCAAATCGCTGCAGGTGCGAAATGAATACCCCAAGGCCCGCAGACGAGATGTAGTTCAGGTCTTTGCAGTCTACCAGGATCTTGCTGTAGGTCATGATCTCGGGGTCGGAAAGCGCTTCATCGAGCATAACTGATGAGCTTGCGTCCAGTTCACCATCCAGGGTGATGATGATTGTCGTGTCTTTGATTTGGTTAGTAATTTTCATCGGCATCCTTTACGTATAACTATTCACTAGGTTGAGTCGGCTTAAACTTGATGACAAGCAGCGTCTGGTCATCATATAGGTTTTCTGTGGGACCGGTAAAGTCCTCCAGGTCGTTAATAATAGCACACTTGATATCCTCGGCCTCCAGGTGGTAGGTCTGGGTGAGCATGTAGCGCAATCTGTCCTCTCCATACTCCTCGTTGGCAGGGCTGCGAGCCTCCACAATACCATCTGTGTAAATCACCATCACATCGCTCGGGTTGTAATCATAATACATTTCCCGAACGTGATTGTTATAACTTTTATCACGAATGATGCCAAGTCCCAGTCCGTCCGTCTGGAAATAGAAAGTGTCATCCATCATGGAGTTGTAGTACAGGGTATGGCAGTGGCCTGCGCGGGCAAACATAAAGCCCTTCATGCGATAATCAATGATGTATAGCGCAGAAGTAATAAAAGAGGTTTTCTCAAGGCAGCGGCTCAGGGCGCTGTTAGCCTGTTTCATGAACTCACTAGGCGGCATATCCTGTTGCATCAGGCCATGGAAAATACCCTTCATCTGGGCCATGTGGAAGGCCGCCGAAATACCTTTGCCCGACACGTCGCCGATAATAATGGCGATGCGTGACTCGCTCAGTTGCAAGAAGTCATAAAAGTCACCACCTACTTCTTTGGCTGCTTTCGCATGCGTGGAAATCTCGAACCAGCTGTCACTCGGGAATTTTTTAGGAATCAGGCTGTCCTGCACAAGTGAGGCAATCTTAAGCTCCTCTTTGTAACGCTCGTTTTGCAACGACTCGTGTACCAGGCGCAGATTTTCGATCGTGAGAATGGTCTGGTTGGTGAAGGTGCGCAGCACATTCACAGTTTCCCTATCAAAGCCCTGCTCTATATCCTTGAGCAGGTATAGCACCCCAAAGAGGTGCTTCTTGGACTTAATGGGCAGAATGATCAGCGACTTCCAGGGCAGTGTCAGGTCCCGGAAGCCAGGGTTACGATCGAGGTTATTGTTGATGTAGTCGATGTGCTGGATGTTGTAGGCCAGCAACAAGTGCCGTATGCGCTTGATCTGCTCTTCTTCTATGGTGAGCTGATGGCACAACTCTATTTCATCTTTTTTCTCGCCTTTGAATATCTCGAGCCAGGCAGCGCTGGCATCGGCGGCCTTTACGGTGCTCTCAAAAAGCATGTCGTATACCTGCTTCTCGCTTTGGCCCTGCTGTATGGACTGGCTCAGGCGCTGGAAGTTGAGTAGGTCTTCGCTCTTTTGCTCAAACACACTCGAGGTAGGCAAGCTGAAGAGCGCTACCAGGAAAGCGGCGAAGGTATACAGCGCTACAAAGAACATGGCCAGCAGCAGGAAACCCACATCGGTATAGTCGATTACAAGCAGCGGACTGTCTGCAAAGTTGTAGAAGAAGTCTGCGAAGATGTAGCAGGCCAGCAGGATAGCGACAAGCAAAATAAGCGACCTGCCTTTCTTGTTGAACGTCAGGTAAGCTACCCATTTGAGGTTGGTGCACAGGAACAAAGTATAGAGCGCGATCAGCCCTAGCAGCGGCATGAAGATCAGGCTGCTGTAGTTGAAGTTGAGCAGTGTGAGAAGCAGCGTAGCAAAGAGCAGGATCTCGTACCAGTCCCAGGCGATCTGGATAAACTTGTTCTTATGGTAGAGTATCAACTGTCGCCACACATAGAAAGCCTTTGCCAGGAACAGCACCAGTAAGCCAAAGTTTACCTGATACACCATGTGCAGCAGCAGTGGCGACTGCACGTTGGAATAGTTGGTAACCATGCGGTACACCATGTACAAGGCAACACTCAAGTAGGCAGCTATACCTCCTTTGGCAAAGATGTTCCAAAGATAACCGATGAAGTCGATACCTTTGAGGTTGTCAGCACTCATGCGCTGGAAGCCAAAGACAGAGATGATGAAAACGACGATCAGAAAGTTGTTGACAAAAGGCAGATCCAGGCCATTGGAGCTTTCCTGCCGCAAGCTCTCTGCCGCCAACAGCACATTAGCCAGCAGGAGCGACCAGCTGACCAGAGCTGAAGTAATAAATAGAGATTTCGCGTTGGTTCTATAAAGCATAAAACGGAAAACCGTGCTTAGTTTTATCGGCGACAGAAAATGGCTTGCCCGAGACTTTATCAGTTTGTAAGGTAAGAAAAATTTTTGCTCTTTGGCCAAGTTGTCGAGGTGAGTTTTTAAAGAACAACTTGCATAACGTAAAAAAGAAGAAGTAGGTTAGCAAAAGGCCAACCTACTTCTTTTATTGTTGTGTTATGAAATGACTAGCGGCTGTAGTTTGGAGCCTCGCGCATGATCTGTACATCGTGCGGGTGACTCTCACGCAAACCAGCCCCTGTTATTTTTACCATCTTGGCGCTTTGGAGCGCAGGTATAGTCGGGGTGCCGCAATAGCCCATACCGGCGCGGATGCCACCCACCAGTTGGTAGATCACCTCTGATACCAGGCCTTTATAGGCCACGCGGCCTACTATACCTTCTGGCACCAGTTTCTTGCTGTCTTTTTCGTTGCCCTGGAAGTAGCGATCTTTCGAACCTTCTTCCATTGCCTCAATAGAACCCATGCCGCGGTACGTCTTAAACTTACGACCTTCGTAGATGATCATCTCACCTGGCGCCTCCTCGGTACCAGCCAACAGAGAACCCACCATCACAGTGCTTGCACCTCCGGCCAGGGCCTTTACAATATCACCCGAGAATTTAATGCCACCGTCTGCAATCACTGGCACATCCGTACCCTCCAGACCTCTGGCGGCTTCCATCACAGCAGAGAGCTGCGGCACGCCTATACCTGCAATCACGCGGGTGGTACAGATACTGCCCGGGCCAACACCCACTTTCACGGCATCGGCTCCTGCATCTGCCAGTGCCTTCGCACCTTCGGCAGTAGCTACGTTACCTGCAATCACATCCAGGTTAGGGAAGTTGTCTTTGATCTTGCGCACTACATCCAGCACACCTTTGGAGTGACCGTGGGCTGTGTCAACGCTGATTACGTCCACGCCAGCTTCTACCAATGCTTTGATGCGGTCCATCACGTCAGGTGTTACGCCCACGGCGGCACCTACACGCAAACGGCCGTACTCATCTTTGCAGGCGTTCGGGCGGTCTTTTTTCTTCAGAATGTCTTTGTAAGTGATCAAACCCACCAGGTTGCCCTCGCCATCCACTACCGGCAGTTTCTCGATCTTGTACTGTTGCAAAATGTCTTCGGCTTTTGCCAGGTCAGTGCCTTTCTCGGCTGTGATGAGATTTTCGGTCGTCATCACGGCTCTCACGGGCTGGGTCAGGTCTTTCTCGAAGCGCAGGTCGCGGTTAGTCAGGATGCCGGTGAGCTTGCCCTTGCCATTGGTGATTGGTATACCTCCGATCTTGTTCTCTGACATGATGCGAACGGCATCGCCGAGCGTAGCATCTTCCTCCAATGTGATCGGATCGAGGATCATGCCGCTTTCAGAGCGCTTCACTTTGCGCACCTGCTCAGCCTGCGCCTTGATCGACATGTTTTTATGGATAATGCCGATGCCTCCTTCCTGTGCCATAGCGATCGCGAGTTCAGCCTCGGTTACGGTATCCATAGCGGCAGAAAGCAACGGGATGTTGATTCTTATGTTGCGTGTAAGCTGTGTGGAAGTATCAGTGTTGTGGGGGAGCACCTCGGAGTAGGCCGGGAGCAGAAGCACGTCGTCGTAGGTGAGTGCCTCAAATACAATTTTGGATTGATCAGCGATCATGGCAAATAAATTAGGGGTCCTTATTTGCCGCGTAAAATTACATAAATTAATCCGGATAATTTAGCAAGAGCTGCGAGAAAATTATTCAAAACCTGCTATACGGCTCCCATCAGAAATATTTTAAAATGTTAATAATTGTTCAGAAGTGCTTGCGGGGAAATGCTACAGAAGAAGAAAGAGAATGCCAGACTTCAGCAGGTATAGCGCTATACTTAGTACACGCGCATAGTGGGATCTACCTGTGTAGCCCAGGCATGAATACCGCCTTTCAGATTTAGCAGATTGTCGTAGCCAAGACGCTGGGCGAGGTAGTTGATGGCTTGTGCGCTGCGGAAGCCATGATGGCAAACCATGACCACCGGTATGTCGCGCCGGATGCGGTTCACCTGCTTGGACAAGTCCCCCAAAGGGATGAGTTCTCCACCCAGGTTGCATATCTCAAACTCCACAGGCTCACGCACATCTACAATCTGCAGTTGGGCGTTGCGGCTTAGTCTCTCTTTCAGTTCCTGTGCTGTGATCTCGTCCATAATAATAAGGCTCCTGTCTTTGCTATACCTTTAGCTTTGGCGTTTTGGTTTCGATTTACAAACTTAGCAACAAATTAGCCTAAATCATGGGCTTACACAGGTATAGATGACAGATTTTTACAATAGCATTCTGGAAGGATTACAGGGCATGAGCCTGGTCGAAGTGGTAGGCGTGATCACAGGTATAGCCGGGGTGTGGCTGGCCGCCAAACAGAGTATCTGGACCTGGCCCATCAGTGTGGTGAGTGTGACAGCTTACGTGTTCATTTTCTACGATGCCCGCCTATACGCCGACATGGGGCTAAACGCCTTTTACATTATCACGAGTTTTTATGGGTGGTATGAATGGCTTTACGGCGGCAAAGGGCATACCGAGCGCAAAGTCACCAACGTTAGGCAGCATGAGTTGTGGGTGTTAATTGCGCTGGTGGTAGCTTTCACAGGCGGCCTAGGTTATTTTCTTGACAACTATACCGACGCCGATTTGTCCTATACCGACTCGGCCACTACAGCTGTGAGTCTGATGGCCTACTGGCTTATGGCCAAAAAGCGCCTGGAGAACTGGTTGGTGTGGCTGGCAGTGGATGTAGTGTACGTGGGAGTTTACACTTATAAGGAGCTATACCTGACAGCTTTTCTGTATTTTATTTTCCTGATTCTGGCCACAATAGGCTATCTGGACTGGAAACGGGACATGGAAAAGGAAGCTGTAGCTCATGTTACAAAGTGATTGTTAGAAATGTCCTGTTTTATGTTTCTATCTTATGCAGTCATGGCATGGTATGTGCCGTACATGAGTGTAGCTGAGGCAATCGTTGAATTTTAGTGCGCCAAAGTATGCGAGTACCTATGTTCCACGCTACAACGACACTATGTATGAAGAACCACAAGATTGAATTGCCGGACGAACTCAAGTATGAGAACCGTATGAAATGGGGCTACGAGTCTCCGGACGAAAGCCCCAAGCGCCTGCTGCTATGTCAGCACGGCGATAGGCACCCCAAAGAGGTGGAGGTGTATAATTTCTATGATTATAGCTTCACTGAGAATTAAGTATTTGCCTGTATTAACTGTCCAGGCTGTAGTATAAAAAAAGGATACATAATCTATGTATCCTTTTTTTATACTTTGATTGCATCAGATCGTTCTATGGATTTGGTTTGTATCATTGCTTACCCTCCGCATATACCCGTCTACCTACTATGATATGTAGTAAACTATAAATAGCAAAAATCTACCTGTTTTTTAAAGTTTTAATAGTGTATTAGGTTAAAGTTCAGTTAGCTAATGGGTGATTAAAGGGTTGCCGTCTGCAAACTAATATAAAACTGTCTCTACCTCTCCTTGCTTATCCTATAAGCTATTGGTGAATGCGCTCGTATCGCTAGAATCTGATCTCAGATTAACGAATGCTCAAAATCGGTTAAACCAACTATGTAAAACGCACACTACCTGTAATGTTGATTTATAATTGAGATGGAGAGGTGGATAGTGATGGATTTAAATATAGTCGGTGCATACAAGCTTAATCAGTAAATCAGACAAAATAACGGTAAAAGATAAACTACTTAAAAAGGAATAGCAGTAGAAGGCTGTTAAATATAACTGCCGCGAGTGGGACCAATCCTGCTGGCGGCAGTTTTTTTATGGCAGGCCCTGTGATGGCGACTTTCAGCATAATTGCCCTACCTTTGCGGTATGCTGAAAGTCGCCATCACAGGGCCTGAGTCTACGGGTAAATCTACGCTGTCGCAGCAGTTGGCCGCGCACTACAACACAGTGTGGGTGCCGGAGTATGCACGCACCTATATCGAAGATTTGGCTAGGCCCTATACCTTGCAAGACCTTGAGGAGATCGCCAAAGGGCAATTGGCTTTGGAGGCACAGGTGCAGCAGGAGGCAGGCCGCATTTTGTTCTCTGATACCGACCTGCTGGTGATCAAAATCTGGAGTGAGCATGCCTTTGGGCAGTGCCCTGACTGGGTGCTTCAAAAACTAAAAGAGCAGGATTATAACCTTTACCTGCTGATGGGCGTTGATTTGCCGTGGGAGCCTGATCCGCAGCGAGAGCATCCGCATTTGCGCCAGTACTTTTATGATTGGTACAAACGAGAGTTGGAGGCGCTGCAAGTGCCCTATCTGGAGATCAGCGGACAGCACGAAGACCGGCTCGAAAAGGCAATCGGGCGTGTCGATGCATTGCTCCGGCAACATACCTAAACCTATACCTGACCATGCTATACTATTTGCAGAATTATAACTTTAAGGTGGGCGTCGAGAGCAAAGGCGCCGAGTTGCAGCATTTCATCAAGTTGGATGAACAGCTGGAGCTTATCTGGCAGGCCGATCCGGCAATCTGGGCGAGCCATGCTCCCAATCTATTCCCGATCGTGGGGGAACTGCCTGAGGGTACCTATACCTACGAGGACGAGATTTTCGCCTTGAAGCGGCATGGGTTTGCGCGGCACAAGGAGTTTAAGCTGATAGAGCAGGAGGAAGATAAGTTGGTGTTCGAGCTTGATGACGATGAAGAAACCTACAAGGTATACCCCTTCAAGTTCAGACTCCTGATCGCTTACAAACTGGAGAATAACAAGCTGTCAGTAACGTACCAGGTATTTAACCGCGACAGCAAGGGCATGTACTTTTCCATTGGCGGCCATCCGGGTTTCAATGTGCCGCTTTACGCTGGGGAGCGCTACGAAGATTACTTTATCGAGTTTGAGAAAGAGGAAACGCTGCACCGCTACCTGCTGACCGATGATGGCCTGCAGAGTGGCGACACAGAAAAGGTATTGGAGCATGATCGGGTGCTACCTCTCAAGCACAGTTATTTCGATAAGGATGCATTGGTGTTCAAGAACCTGAATTCTGATAAGCTTTCCTTGGGGAGCCGCACTAACCAGCGGCGCATCGAGATGACGTTCGAAGGTTTTCCATACCTGGGCATTTGGGCAAAGCCGGGGCCATCGCCTTATGTGTGCATCGAGCCCTGGTGTGGTATTGCGGGTCGTGACGGGGAGTCTGGGGAAATCGATAAAAAGGAGGGCATCAATCTGCTCAGTCCCAAGCATGTATTTGAGCGCACCTTTACCTTAGAAGTCTTATAGTCAAATTGAAAGAACTTCAATCAAAAAGTCCCCTGCTGTATTTTTCGAGCAGGGGACTTTTTGTTTTCATTGCAGGGAAGGTTCCGGAAACTTGGGAACCTTGATGCGTCTCAGGTCATATTGCGGTTCATAATCATTGATGGGCAATGATATGCCGGGTGGCAGGTCCAGATCTGGCAGATCGTCGCCTAGTGGCTCGCCTCCATCGTCATCATTATCAGTAGAGGAAGACCCTCTGAATTTTTTGCGTGGAGCGAAAGCGTAATATGCCAGTATCGTTAGCAGTGCTAAAGTATACAGTAAGCTGATCATCATCACATTTCTTCTTAAACTCTAAAATTGGTTCAGCCGGCCTATTTTCCTGGCAATTCCTACTTGGTATGAGCGGGTGCTTGAAAATGTGCCTTGTATTGTTTTCAACGTAGTTTGCCCGCATGTGGTTATCGGCTTTTGTTAAAATAAAATTGCACTTAACTACTTGATACAGTGGGTTAGCCATAAATTGCCTTAGTCCGTTTTGTTTTCACAGAAAATCAGCCATACCTTTACAGCAGTTTAGGGGTGCCTTATAACAACGGGCTGAGATCATACCCATTGAACCTGATCCGGGTAATGCCGGCGAAGGGAAAAACGCGGGGAAACAATGTAGCAGGCTGCCGGCCCCAGGCAGGTCTGTATGTTTCAACTTATTCTTTTCTTACACACCAATGAAAAAATTACTGATTGTGATGGCAGTCGTACTGTTGCCATTGCAGTTGCTTGCTCAGTACCAACTGAGCGGCTACGTAACCGATGCTGCCAAAAACGAAGCGCTGGCGGGAGCCACCGTTGTACTGGCTGGCAGCAACCAAGTCACCGTATCTGGCCAGGATGGCCGTTTTCAATTTCAAAATCTGCCGGAAGGCGAGTATACCCTGCAGGTTTCTTATCTGGGCTATAACAAAGCCAGCAGACAAATCAGGCTGATTGTTGACACCAGCGTGAACATGGCGCTGCAACCGGCTAGTGTAAGCACTGGTGAAGTGCTCGTGTCGTCTACCCGGGCCAATGAGCGAACAGGTACTACTTTCACGAACGTGACGCGCGAAGAGATAGCCGAGCGCAACTTCGGTCAGGATCTGCCATACCTGTTGGAGCAAGTGCCCTCCGTCGTGGTAAACTCTGACGCCGGCGCTGGCGTAGGCTATACCGGTATTCGCATTCGTGGCTCCGATATCACGCGCATCAACGTAACCGTGAATGGTATACCTGTCAACGACTCCGAAAGCCACGGTACCTTCTTTGTGAACATGCCGGATTTTGCCTCTTCAGTGGAGGACATGCAGGTGCAGCGCGGTGTGGGTACATCCACCAACGGTGCAGGTGCCTTCGGAGCAAGCATCAACATTCAAACCCAAAAGGTGCGCCGCGAGGCTTATGCCGAAACCGATAACAGCTACGGCTCTTTTAATACCTGGAAGAACAATGTGCGCTTCGGAACGGGCCTGATCAACGGCAAATTCGCTTTTGATGGCCGTCTGTCACGCATCAAGTCGGACGGCTACATCGACCGTGCTTTTTCTGATCTGAAATCTATGTACTTCTCGGGTGGCTACTATGGCGATAAGACGACAGTGAAGTTTGTGACTTTCTCAGGGCAGGAGCAAACCTATCAGGCTTGGTATGGTACACCGGAAGCGCTGGTATACGGCAACGAAGCTGACCTGCAGGCCTACATCGACCGCAACGGTATCACAGGTCGTGATCTCGAAAACCTGCGCTCCGCCGGCCGCCGGTATAATTACTATACCTACGACAACGAAACCGACAACTACCAGCAGGACCACTACCAGCTGCACCTGTCGCATGACTTCTCGCCGGAGCTGACTTTCTCCGGAGCGCTGCACTATACCTATGGCCGTGGCTACTACGAGCAGTTCCGAAACAACGACCGCCTCTCCAACTATGGCTTACCCAATGTGCAGATCGGAGATCAGACCATCAGCCGTACCGACCTGATCCGCCGTCGCTGGCTCGATAACCACTTCTTTGGTGCCACTTATGCCTTCCAGTATGATCCGTCAGCCAGGCTAAGCGCTACACTGGGCGGTGCCGTCAACAGGTACGATGGCGACCACTTCGGTGAGGTGATCTGGGCACGCTATGCCTCGACATCCAACATCCGTGACCGCTACTACGACAACAATGCGGTGAAGACGGATTTCAACATCTTCGGTAAACTCACTTATAGCCTGACGGATCAGCTGAGTCTGTTTGGCGACATGCAGGTGCGCACGATCAACTATACCTTCGAGGGTATCGATAACAACTTCGAGAACCTGGAGCAGGAGGTGGATTATACCTTCTACAACCCGAAAGCAGGTATAAGCTACGAAATTAAGCCGGGACATCAACTATACGCCTCTTATGCCATAGGAAACCGCGAGCCGGTTCGCAAAGACTTTACCGAGTCTACTGCCGATAGCCGTCCGAAGCACGAGACACTGCGCAACCTGGAAGCCGGCTACCGTGGTCAGCTTGGATTGGGCGAACTGGTAGGGCGTACACTCAGCGCCAACGTGGAGGCAAATTACTTCTTCATGGATTACAAAAATCAACTGGTGCTGACCGGTGAGATCAATGACGTAGGCGCCTATACCCGTACGAACATTGACCGCAGTTACCGCCAAGGTATAGAGTTAGCCGGAGCAATGCGTTTGGGCGGTTTTGCGAGCCTAAGCAGTAACCTGAGCTATAGCCAGAACAAGTTGCGCGACTTCGAAGAGTACATCGACGATTATGATGATGGTGGCCAGGTGATGAACACTTACCGTGAAGCCTCTATTGCTTTCTCTCCGGATTTTGTGTCGGCTACGCAATTGGAGGTAGAAGTGCTGAAAGGTTTGAAAGCTGCTTTTATCTATAAGACAGTGAGTAAGCAGTACCTGGACAATACCCAGAACGAAAGCCGCATCATACCTGCCTACCAGGTCGGGGATCTGCGTTTCCGCTACACTACTGGTTTCACAGGCGTCCTGAAAGGTCTTGAGCTTGGGCTGCTGGTGAACAACATCTTCAACGAACGCTATGCTGCCAATGGCTATACCTACAGCTACAAAGCAGGAGGGGAGTTAACAACTGAAAACTTCTATTACCCACAGGCCACACGCAATTTCCTGGCTTCTGTCGGCTTAAGATTTTAACATAGATTGAGATTTTTTGGAAAGGCCCCGCCATTAGGTGGGGCTTTTTTTGATCAGAATTTTCAGAATTTTTAAGGATAGACAGGATTGCTTTACCTCAAGTGATAGGGCAGCGTACGCTTGTTTTCTGCTTTAGGGCATGCAACAATTGCATCGGGACGTTGTTAGCATTGAAGTAAACAGGTGCTCAAAGACCTCACAGCGTCTCCGAAGACCTGTGAGTGTCTGTGCCGACGATGGTATTATAAACATACTGATTAAGTATTGTCTTTTTCGCCAATAACAGGTTTTAGTTATACCTCCATTATGCCTACGCTGCCTACGCTGCGTAGCCAACAAGACACTCTAGGTCTTCGGAGACACTGTGAGGTCTACGCACTACCCCGCGCCAGCATTATCAATCCTGAAAATCCGTGGGGGAAGGGGCCTCTATTTTTATTCCTACAAATCCTGATTCAGAAAACTTGTTATATTTGCGTATTACCCTTTCCTTAAAACAACGAAATAAGCTATGGCCTACGAATCATCAGGAGCTCCTGACTACTATAACATTGACGATTTATTGACTGAGGAGCATCTCCTCATCCGCCAGACCCTGCGCGACTTTGTGAAGAAAGAAATTTCTCCAAACATCGAACAATGGGCGCAGGACGCGCACTTTCCATCTGAGATTGTGAAGAAATTTGGTGACGTGGGTGCTTTCGGCCCAACTATACCTGCCGAGTACGGCGGAGGCGGACTGGATTACATCAGTTATGGTATCATCATGCAGGAGATCGAGCGTGGCGACTCCGGTATGCGCTCTACCGCTTCGGTGCAGGGCTCGCTGGTGATGTACCCGATCTACGCCTACGGCTCAGAAGAGCAGCGCAAAAAGTACCTGCCTAAACTGGCGAGCGGCGAGTGGCTAGGCTGCTTCGGCCTGACCGAGCCTGACCACGGGTCCAACCCGGGCGGTATGACAACCAATATCAAAGACATGGGCGACCATTACCTGCTCAACGGTGCCAAGATGTGGATTTCCAACTCACCGGAGTGCCAAGTGGCGGTAGTGTGGGCCAAGAACGAAGAAGGTCGCATCAAAGGCCTGATCGTGGAGCGCGGTATGGAAGGTTTTTCTACCCCAGAGATCCACAATAAGTGGAGCCTGCGTGCCAGCTGCACCGGCGAACTGGTGTTTGACAACGTGAAAGTGCCGAAAGAGAACCTCTTGCCAAATGTGGAAGGCCTGCGTGGTCCGTTGGGCTGCCTTGATTCTGCCCGTTATGGTATAGCCTGGGGAGCCATTGGTGTCGCGATTGACTGCTACGAGTCGGCCCGCAAGTATGCGATGGAGCGTATCCAGTTCGACAAACCGATTGGTGCATTCCAGCTCACACAGAAGAAACTGGCTGAAATGTTGACTGAGATCACGAAGGCGCAACTACTGGCTTGGAGACTGGGTACTCTAAAGAACGAAGGCAAAGCGACTACACAGCAGATTTCGATGGCCAAGCGTAACAACGTGGACATGGCTTTGCAAATCGCACGCGAAGCACGCCAGATCCACGGGGGCATGGGCATTACGGGCGAGTACCCAATTATGCGCCACATGATGAACCTGGAGTCGGTGATCACTTACGAAGGTACGCACGACATTCACCTGCTTATCACAGGGGCAGATATCACAGGTATACCGGCATTTAAGTAAGCTTATCCTTCTACTCAAAGCGAGGAGATTTACAAGTATAAGAAGGCAGCTGCGAAAGTGGCTGCCTTTGCTTTTGCTAATCTGGTTAGATATTTAATGATTTTCTATAAAATAATTAGCAAAATTCATTAAATTCGTAGGCAGAAATGGAGCGAAAGCAAAGCTGAAACTGTTACCTTTAGGTATAGCTTTTAGCTACAATAATACAGTTTATTCTATGAGAGAAGATTATCTCACCGGTAGCAATGACTACATGTCGCCGGTTGAAAAAGACATTGATAAGGCGCTTCGTCCGCTGAGCTTTGCCGATTTTACGGGGCAGGCGAAGGTGGTGGAGAACCTCAAAATTTTTGTGTTGGCGGCCAAAAACCGTGGTGAGGCGCTGGACCACGTGCTCCTGCACGGCCCTCCTGGTTTGGGTAAAACCACGCTGTCGCATATTATCGCTTCTGAGCTGGATGCAGGTATAAAAATGACTTCCGGCCCGGTACTGGATAAGCCGAGCGATCTGGCTGGTTTGCTGACCAACCTCGATGCCAACGACGTATTATTCATCGACGAGATACACCGTCTCAACCCAATTGTGGAAGAGTACCTGTACTCAGCGATGGAAGATTACAAGATCGACATCATGCTCGATTCGGGTCCGAATGCCCGTTCTGTGCAGATTAGTTTGAACCCTTTTACGCTGATAGGTGCCACGACGCGTTCCGGTTTGCTTACCTCACCGCTTCGGGCACGTTTTAGCATCAACTCCCGCCTGGAGTACTATGATGCGGAGTTGCTGACTTCCATTGTGAAGCGTTCTTCAGCCCTGTTGGGAGCGCCTATTCATGATGATGCCGCTTTTGAGATTGCCCGTCGTAGCCGCGGTACACCCCGTATTGCTAACAACCTGCTGCGCCGTACCCGCGACTTCGCCCAGGTAAAAGGCAACGGCACCATTACCGTAGAGATCGCCAAGTTTGCCCTGAATGCGCTCGACGTAGACCACAACGGCCTGGATGATATGGACAACCGTATCCTGAGCACTATCATTGACAAGTTCAAAGGAGGTCCGGTCGGTTTGTCGACCATCGCGACGGCTTGCGGCGAAGAGTCTGAGACGATTGAAGAGGTATACGAGCCATTCCTAATCCAGGAAGGTTACATCAAGCGTACCTCACGCGGACGTGAAGCCACAGAAGCTGCTTACCGCCATCTGGGCAAGATTCCGCCGCAGCAGGTAGTAGCTGGGGGCTTGTTTGATCAATCTGAATAAAAACTGTTTGTGATAAATTTAAAACGGCAGGCCTTAGGTCTGCCGTTTTTATTTTGCAGGTATAGGAAGGGCTGAAAGTCTACTTTTGTCTAACAGCTTTATTTTATCCGCATCCCGCTCTTCCAAATTCCCCAGACATTGCTCAGGGACTCAATATCACTTGTTGGATCACCTTCAACGAGTAAAAAATTAGCCTTACTATTCTCCTTGATAAGTTGGTTCTCCAAAAACTTGAAGGCTATGGCTGGGTTGATGGTCGCCGTTTTTAACACCTCCAAATCACTTAAACCACAGGCCTTGAGTAATCTTAATTCTTCCAGTAGGGCATCATGGTAGTTGATACCCAGGTTCGGCGCATCTGTTCCTGCCAATAAGAGAATCTGGCTTTGGTGTAGTCGATGTACTTCTGTCTGTATTTTCTCAAAAGGCAGGTGGTGCAAGTTAAGATCCTGTTGGTCGGCGTATTGCAGAAGTTTTTTTGTGGCGAATAAAGTAGGGATCACGAAAGGTTTTTGCGCAGTCAGTTGAGCCAGTTGTTCTTCATCCATGGCGCTGTCAAACCAGATGTGAGCAAATCCATTGATCCTCAAATCGCTGATGGCAAGCGCATCCGCCAAGGTGGAAACATGCGCGATGGCTAACTTTTTATGTTGATGAGAGGCCTTAATAAGTGCCCTGATGGTTTCAAAGTCTAAGGTAGATCGTAAGGGCTCTCGAATTATCTTGATATAATCAACGCTTTCAGCTGCCCTGTCACGAACAAAGCGGTTTGCCTCGCCGGCGTGGGAGACTGTGGGCACAGGATAACCTAGCTGTGTACCATGACCACCGGGAGCTGTTGCGCCGGGCCCAGAGGTATAGTAAGTAGCGTAAGGTATAGAATCATTGAATACCCGAAGTTGCTTCGTTTTTTCACTGGATGTGTACAGGTCGAGCACTGTGCCTATACCTTGAGCCAAACTCTCTTTTAGATGCTGCGGTTCGTACACATGGGCATGCGCATTGACCAATAGTGGAATAATAGTCTTGCCTTTTCCATCCACCACAATTGCCGCTTCACCTGCTCTATGCTCTCCGATAGAGATAATAACACCATCCGAAATTAGTACATCGACCTGCTCCCGAACTGTTGAGCCGTCAAACAACCTAACCTGTTTTATTAACACAAGCTGACTGTTGTTTCCACATCCAGAAAGTAAGACGCAGCACAAAAGGACCGCTATTATAAAGGCTTGCGTGAGAGCTCGGGAAAGCATAGCATTTTATCGGTAGAACAAAGCAAATGTATGCTATTCCTGTAATAAGTACATACTAGTGCTACTCCGTCTTGCTGATCTCTGCGATAACCTCTATTTCCAACACGGTGTCTTCCTCAAACAGCCTCGATACCTGAACCCAGGTAGCGGCAGGGGTGTGGGTTCCGTAGTATTTCCTGCGGATAGGCTGGCTTTTCTTGGCTGCTTCGATGTCTGTTGCATACAGGTTTTCCTTCACCACGTGGGTCAGGTCAAGTCCGTATTGCTTCAGGGTTAGTTCGATCGTCTGGTAAACACGCTCCATCGCCTTGTCCATATCGCCTTTCCCGACGGTACCTGACAGGTATAGCATGTTGCCGCTCCGGTAAGCCTGGGCATAATTCCATTCCTGTTCGCCCTTTGGGTGCAAATGAAAGACTTTTCCATTCTGTAATTTCTGGCCCTGTGCCTGCACGGTATAAGCCAAGCCAATCAGAAAGGCAATCAGTAAGAGGAGATTCTTTTTCATAGTTGTGAAGCTTTTATAGGTTTCTTCTGCTATACCTAAGATTATGCCAACTCAGGAATTGTGCTCAGGAGAGCCACAAGCGTGATTTGAGTGATAGTAAATCTGCTCAGTGTGTTCAAAATAGTACAGCACTGTCCAAAAGCGGGCGATTAGGGCAGCATAAAAGCAAAAGGCCTGGTGAGCTTGGCAAAATAGGTGCGAATCGGATTTATTTCTCCGTAAATTTGTTCTTCTCCAGGTATAGCTATACCTGAGCGACACGCATATTTTGAACAAAGCACAATACACATACCTCATCAAGCAGAAAGCGCAGGAACTGGGCTTTATGTACTGCGGCGTTTCCAAGGCTGATTTTCTGGAAGAGGAGGCTCCACGGTTGGAGAACTGGCTCAAGCAGAACATGCACGGGCAGATGCACTACATGGAGAACCATTTCGATAAGCGACTGGACCCGCGCCTGTTGGTAGAGGGAGCCAAATCGGTGGTGTCGCTGCTGCTTAACTACTACCCGGAGAAAGAAAATCAGCAGTCTGAGGAAGATACTTACAAAGTATCAAAGTACGCTTACGGCACCGATTATCACTTTGTCATCAAAGACAAGCTGAAGACGCTACTAAACTATATCAACGCGGAGGTAGGGGAGGTAGGCGGCCGTTGCTTCGTAGACTCGGCCCCGGTGCTCGATAAGGCCTGGGCTAAGAAAAGCGGACTGGGCTGGGTTGGCAAGAACTCGAACCTGATCACACCACAGGTGGGCAGTTTCTACTTCATCGCTGAATTGATCATTGATCTGGAGCTTGAGTATGATGGCCCCATCAAAGACTATTGCGGTTCCTGCACCCGCTGCCTGGATGCCTGCCCGACTGATGCGATCGTGGCGCCTTATATGGTAGACGGGAGTAAGTGCATCTCTTACTTCACCATTGAACTGAAAGACCAGTTGCCAACGGAGATGAACGGGAAGTTTGGAAATTGGATATTCGGATGCGACATTTGCCAGGACGTTTGTCCCTGGAACCGTTTTAGCAAGCCACACCAAGAGCCTGCCTTTGAGCCGCACCCGCAGCTCAAGGAAATGAAAAAATCGGACTGGGAGGAAATCACGCAGGAAGTCTTTGCGCAGCTGTTCAAGAAATCAGCTGTGAAACGAACAGGTTACAATGGCCTAGTGCGCAATATCCGCTTTGTGGAACAAGGCCCCGGTTCTCAGACCTGAGCTCTGGAGAAAACCTTGTTCAACACAAAGAGATACATCTCCGAGAACTTTTCATAGCACCATTGTTTCAGCTGTTTTAGCTCCTCTGGGATCAAAACCTTGAAGGCTTTTCTCAGTTCTTTTTCAAACAGCTTTCTGTCAAAGCTTACCTTCAACAAGATCGTTTTAACGTACTCCAGCATTTTTGTATATGGTAATTCGGTATTCTAATCTGATATACGAAATTAGTCTAAAAAGTTGATTCAGTTTTGATTAATTTGTAGAATTTTTAGTTAATCAGCTGATTTTGAATGATAATGCACTGACGATTTCTATCTCTTAGCTACTAATAGAACGTTCATAAAAGGCTCGTATTTCACAGAAATGGGGAATCAGGGAAAGGTGCAAAAAATTGGAGGGCCCCTAAGAATTGGACAATAATATTCCGGTGGATAGCGACAAGAATTTGTAAATTTGCTATTATACCTGAATTATGCGCCTTACTTTCCTACTTGTGCTGTTATACCTGTCGGTATTGGTGCCTGCCTTTGCGCAGCAGGCCCGTATTGAGTTGGGGAAAAGTCCACTGCCGATCAACACCTACTTCACGGTTTCCATCAGACTGCAGGATCAGCAACTAAAAGACTACTCGCCTTTTCCGGAGATAGAAGGATTCAAAAAAAGTAATCGCTTCTCGTCCACCAAAACGGTCATAGCAGGAGGTAAAACCACCACCGTGCTCACCATTACCCAGAATTACGCAGCCCTGGCCGAGGGCGACTACGAACTAAAGCCGTTTAACATGACCGTGAATGGACAGGCTTTGCAATCTCCCGGCATGAAGATCAAAGTGGGGCCAATGGCTGCTGTCAGTCCGCAGGGGCCTGACCTGGTGATTCCACAGCAGCCGGAGCAGGGAGAGGAGCAGCCCCAGGAGTATGTGGATCAGGAAGACAATGCCTTTCTCACGCTTTATACCGACAAAAAAGAGGTATACGTGGGAGAGGGCCTGAACATTGTGCTCTACTTCTACCTAGCAGAGGAAGATCAACGGCTGCTTGATTTCCATGATTTTGGCAACCAGATAACAGGTATACTTCGTCAACTGAAACAGCCCAATGCCTGGGAGGAGGTGTTTGAAATAGACGAGGTAACTCCTGAGCAGGTGATCGTGCAGGGAAAGCCATACCTGCGCTTCAGGCTATTCGAAGCCGTGCTATACCCGCTCACAACTGAGCCGCTGCATTTCCCGAAGCTTTCACTGCGCATGCTCAAATACAAAGTGGCCGTCAATCCTACCCTACTGGAAGACCGCCTTGAAGGGTACAAGACTTTCTTTGCCCGTGAGCGCATCATACCTGTGAAAGAATTGCCGCCGCACCCGCTGCGCGATGTAGTACCTGTGGGAGAATATACGTTGCGCGAAGGGCTGTCAAGCAAGTCAGTGCCGCTGAACAAAAGCTTTAGGTACATGTTTGAGCTGGAAGGGGAAGGCAATCTGGCTGCGATCATGCCCCCAAGCCCTACTACTACAGGGACGTTAGACTTCTATCCGCCCGATCTGCAGCAGGATATTACGTTGCGTGCCGGACGTGTGCAGGGTATGAAGCGTTTTAGCTACTCGGTGCTGGGACGTGTGCCTGGCACTTATAATCTGGCCGATGACTTTCAGTGGATTTACTTCAATCCGGTGACCGCTACCTACGATACACTGCGATCTGAGCTGAGCGTGACGGTAACAGGTATAGCCGATGCAGGTACCATGGTGCTGGCCCGCGACCTGGGGCCTTTTTACAAGATCATCGAAAACGAAGACCATACACTGGTTAGCATTTACCAGGATGAGGCCATTAAGCGCTATACCAACATCATTCTGCTGGTGCTTTTGGCTGTATCAGGGTTTATCTTCTTAAAATACCGCAAAACCAAATGAGCAACACATACGGCAAGATTTTCAGAATAACCACCTTCGGGGAGTCACATGGCCCAGCAGTGGGCGTGATCGTGGACGGCTGTCCGGCAGGTCTGGAGATAACCACAGACGAGATACAGGCTGCCCTTGACCGCCGTCGGCCAGGCCAGTCAGACATCACCACACCCCGCAAAGAAGAAGATAAGGTAACTATACTTTCAGGCGTGTTTGAAGGTCGTACCACAGGCACGCCTATTGCGATGGTGGTAGGCAACAAGGACCAGGCAAGCCACGATTACTCGCATGTGGCGCAGGCATTCCGGCCGTCACATGCCGACTATACCTATACTGCCAAGTATGGCCTGCGCGATCATCGTGGTGGCGGCCGCAGCTCAGCCCGTGAAACCGTGGCACGTGTGGCTGCCGGTGCTTTGGCCGCTAAACTCCTGCAGCATTATGGCATCACGGTGCGCTCCTATGTGTCGCAGGTGGGCCATGTAAAGCTCCGCAAGCACTATACAAAGCTGGACTTGTCGCAGATCGACAGCAATAAGGTGCGCTGCCCTGATGGGAAAATTGCCGCCCGCATGATCGGCCTGATAGAAGATGCACGCGATAATCTGGATACCATTGGCGGCGTAGTGAGCTGCGTGGTACAGAGTGTGCCATCAGGCTTAGGAGAGCCAGTATTCGATAAGTTGCACGCCGAACTGGGCAAGGCTATGCTGAGCATCAACGCTGTAAAAGGCTTCGAGTACGGAAGTGGCTTTGAAGGTGTGAAGCTGCGCGGCTCGGAACACAACGACCAGTTCTATACCGACGAAGAAGGCAATGTGCGTACCCGTACCAACCATTCAGGAGGTATACAGGGGGGCATCAGCAATGGGCAGGATATCTACTTCAATGTAGCCTTCAAGCCTGTGGCAACCATCCTGAAGCCCCAGCAGACCATTAACGATGCCGGTGAGGAGATCACCCTGCAAGGCAAAGGCCGTCATGACCCCTGTGTGCTGCCACGGGCCGTGCCGATCGTAGATGCAATGGCTGCGCTCGTGCTGGCTGATTTCCTGTTGAGGCAGCGGGTTAATAAGTTGTAATGACCTTTTGTACTTGTTACTGAAATTAAAAAGAGCCGCTTCCTTCACAAAGGAGCGGCTCTTCTATTATAGCTATACCTTAGGTTTTAGAACAGTCTCAGGTGCACCACCAGGAACCAAACCAGCAGGAAGATCGGAAGCAGGAATGGGATAGAGTAACGCAGAATGTAAGCGAAGAATGATGGCATTTTCACACCAGCACTTTCCGCAATCGCTTTAACCATGAAGTTAGGTCCGTTACCAATGTAAGTGAAGGCACCGAAAAGTACGGCTGCTAACGAGATGGCTTCGAGCTGAATCAATGTTTCCATACCTGCGGCAGAAGTACCGGCAGCAAACTGCCTAACATCCTCTACGTTGTTCTGAGCCAGGTCAAACTTTGCCATAGCCAGTGAAAGGAAGTTGGCATAAGTTGGGGCATTATCCAGGAAGCCAGATAGTGAGCCCGTTGCCCAGTACAGGAAATTTGGTGTGATGAAGTTAGCGTAAGCAGGCGACGAGGCAATCTCGGCTGAAAGCTGCAGGGCTGGCATCATGGTAAAGAAGATACCGAAGAACAGGAACACTACTTCCAGAATAGGATGGAAGTTGAACTGGTTACCTGCCAGGGCTTCTTTGCTTGAGAAACGGAAGCACATGAAGGCAGCTGATAGCTGGATTATCTCACGGATGTAAGAGAACTTGTTGCCGTCGTAGTAGATGTGTGGCAGAGCATCGATCACGTTCGGGTCCAGGAACACGGCACCGATAATGATGGCCAGCCAGAACAGGTTACGACGACCGGTGAAGCTGAATTCTGTTTTGCCTGTGCTTGGCTCTGGTGTGTCGAGGTGAGCTACGATTTCATCTCCTTTGTTGCGGCTATCCACAAAATAGAACAGTGTGCAAAGCAGGATGATAGAGATTACCCACGGAATGAAAAGGTGCTGTAGCGTCCAGAAGAACGGTACGCCTTTGATGAAGCCGATGAACAGCGGCGGATCACCAAGCGGCGTCAACAGACCACCCGCGTTACTCACAATAAAGATAAAGAATACGATCTGGTAAGGCTTGAGTCGGTGCGCATTGAGGCGCATAAACGGACGAATCAGAAGCAGGGAAGCTCCTGTGGTACCAATGAAGTTGGCTAAAACAGCACCTACGGCTACCAGCGCCACGTTTATGAGTGGCGTTGCTTTGGCATTCACATTCAGGTATATACCGCCGGCCGCAATGTAGAGGGAGCTAAGCAGTACAGCGAATGTAAAATATTCGGCCAGGGTATGGGCTGGCATGTGTACATCACCCAGCACAAACAGATAGTAAGCCAACACGGTCAGACCAAGTGTAACGGCTATTTTCTTATAGTTGTGTTCCCAAAAGTGCCCGAAAAAGATAGGACCACTTGCAATAAGTCCGATCAGGAGCAGGAAAGGGATAATCAGAAAACCAGGAACGGCATGCTGCGCTTGCGCCAGCAGAATGTAGTTGTAAAGCATGTTAAACGTGCTGTGTGTTTAGTCGGGACAAAAATTTAACTGCGTCACAAAGTTACATTTTCTGGGCTAAATAGCTAACCAAATTGTTGTATAGACATCGCTAATGCGGCACGATACCTGCTCTATATACAAGAAATGTACAAGTGTCTTGCTGTTTTGTGAGCTGTGCGCCTTTGCGAGGCACTATCACTTGTCAGAATAATTGAGTAATTTTGGAAACTTTAAGGCGCAGGCCTAAGTTTTAACATAAAACGCTGATATCCATGTTAGATAATAAAGAAAAGACAGTTTCGGTATATGCCGAAGCTAACCCGAACCCCGAGTCCATGAAGTTTGTGATGAACGTAGGCCTTCTGCCAGACGGCCAGAGCGTGGACTATCCTAACTTAGAGAGTGCTGCTGATTCACCTTTGGCACAAGAGCTCTTCAATTTTGATTATGTGTCGCGTGTGTTCATCGCCAGCAACTTCGTGACAGTAACCAAAGCCGCTAACATCGAGTGGGTGAAGCTTATACCTGAGCTGCGCACCTTCCTGAAGTCGTATGTAGAGGCAGGTGGCCCGATCTTCGTTGAAGGTTTCCAGGCAAACAAGCCAGCCACAAGCACTGAATCAAACGGAGAGGTGTCTGATGACGATGCTGCAATCGCGAAGAAAGTAACTGACCTGCTGGAAAACTATGTGCGTCCGGCTGTAGAGCAGGATGGTGGTAACATCTCCTTCAAGTCTTACAAAGACGGTGTGGTAACTGTACACCTGCAAGGTTCTTGCAGCGGCTGTCCATCTGCCACTGTTACACTGAAGGCTGGTATTGAGAACCTGCTGAAGCGCATGGTTCCTGAAGTACAGGAAGTAGTGGCTGACGGTGTGACGATCTAAGCAAGCCCAACAATCCATAATATAAAGGCCGGCTCTCTGTTAAGGGAGCCGGCCTTTATATTTTGTGATCGTATCATAACGCATACATCATGATTAGTTCTGCTGCTTCATCTTCACAGGCAGTCGGGTGCGCGTTTCTAAGTATAACGCATCATTTTGTGTGCTTTAACTCGTCTTTGATTTTGGAAAGGTATTTAACTGCTTTTTGTCGATAGGACCACGGTTTCACGTGTGCTGGCAGTCTGCTCAGCCAATGGGAGTTAGGCCCCATGTGGCCAGGCCTTTTCTCGCTTAATGCCCTAGTGGTTGGCAGCAATTTCATCGAAAGGATATCGATGCAATGGTCAAGCTGCTCGACCGATGAAAACACAAAAGTAAATCCATCAACTTCTATATGATAGATTTTGTACATACCGTTTGCGTTTTTCTGGGGTGCTGGCGGATCGAAAGCTTGAGCAGCATACCAGGGCACGCCGTCCTGCTCTATATGCACCCAATATGCCATAGGAAAGGACCGCCAATTGTCGCTGTAGCTTATACTAAAATGCTTCATGGTGTTAAATTAACCAGAACGCCAGAACAAAAAAACTCCCGCCCCTTTGCAGAGGCGGGAGTTTTCTGTTTATATGCTGAGCTTAACTTAAGCTACTTTAGCAGATACAGCTGGCGTTACTTTCTCTTTCACAGTATCCACCACGATTGGCGTCGCGATGAACAGGGAAGAGTAGGTACCAGCCAGTACGCCGATGATCATGGCGAACGAGAAGCCTCTCAGTACTTCACCACCGAAGATGAACAGGATCACCACCACTACAAACAGGGTAAGTGACGTGATGATCGTACGGCTGAACGTGCTGATCAGGGCTGGGTTCACGATGTCACGCAGCGGCTTGTTCGGGTTGTCGTGCATGTACTCACGTACACGGTCAAAGATTACTACGGTATCGTTAATGGAGAAACCGATGATCGTCAGTACCGCTGCAATGAACACCTGGTCCATTTCGTAAGATACACCAAACAGGTCGAAGATAGAGAACACGGCGATGATCATTAGGGCGTCGTGCAGCAAGGCAACCACACCACCCAGTGAGAACTGCCACTTGCTGAAACGTAGCATCACATAGATGAAGATACCTACGAGCGCCAGCAATACGGCCACAAGTGCTGTTTTCTGGATATCGTCGGCCATGGTAGCACCTACTTTAGAAGAGCTCAGGATTTCCGGATTCTGGTTGCTGTATTGCTCCAGCCCCTGCATCAGAGCAGCTTTCACACGCTCGTCAGCCTGAATGCTTTCATCATCTGCCAACCAGCTGGTTGTGATCTTCACACGGTTAGAAGCACCGAATGTCTTCACTTCTGTACCAGCAGACTCAAAGTCATCCAACAGGGCTGAACGAACATCCGGAGCTGCAATAGCTTGGTCGAAGTTTACAACATAAGAACGACCACCTTTGAAGTCAACACCCAGGTTAGGGCCACCGTTGATGTACATGGCCACGAAGCCAAATACGATCACAGCAAGTGAGAAAGCATAAGCTGGCTTTCTGAACTTCATCACATCGAACTTCACGTTGCGGAACATGTTAGCTGAAAGGGCAGTACCGAATGACAGTTTACCGCTCTTCTTGAACACACGCTCTACCAGGATTCTTGAAATGAATACAGAAGTAAAGAATGAAGTCACGATACCGATCATCAGGGTGATCGCAAAGCCTTTCACAGGACCAGAACCGAAGAAGTATAGGATAAAGCCTACAATGAAGGTTGTTACGTTCGCATCCAAGATAGTCGAGAAAGCTTTGTCATAACCTTTGTTGATCACTTCACGCATGCTGAGACCTTTGAGTGACTCTTCACGCATACGCTCAAATATCAGTACGTTCGCATCCACGGCCATACCTAGTGTCAGTACGATACCGGCGATACCAGGCAAGGTAAGGGCCGCGCCAAACTGAGCAAGTACACCCAGGATGAAGAACACGTTGAACAGCAAGGCAAGGTCAGCAATGAAACCGCCACGGCTGTAGTAAGCGATCATGAAGATAACAACCATGATCAGACCAGCGATTGTAGAGATCAGACCTTGGTTGATAGCTTCCTGACCTAATGATGGACCTACGATGGCTTCTTCCACGATACGGGTAGGAGCTGGCATCTTACCGGCCTTCAGGATGTTGGCAAGGTCTTTTGCTTCTTCAATAGTAAAGTTACCTGTGATAGAAGAGTTACCACCTGTAATCTCGCCCTGCACCACTGGAGCAGAGTATACATAGTTATCAAGTACGATCGCTACCTGACGGCCTACGTTGTCGCCTGTCAGTTTAGCCCAACGCTTGCTACCAGCAGGTGTCATGGTCATGTTGATCTCCGGACGACCGTTCTGGTCAAAGTCCTGACGGGCATCGTTTACGGCATCACCTGTCATAGGTGCTTTGCCATCACGGCCTTTCTTCACAGCGTAGAACTCTACGAATTCCTGACGGTTGTCACCCACAAGTGGCTTCACGCCCCACAGGAACTTCATATTAGGAGGGAAGATAGAACGAACATCAGGTCTGTTGAAGATTTCGTTGATTTTGGCAGTGTCGCGCACATTAGCACCGATACCACCTGGCATCATCGTGAATAGACGGCCCATTACACCCATTTGCTCTTCCTGAAGTGACTGAAGCGCATCAGCAGAGTCAGTCTGTGCGGCAGAAGCAAGGGCTGTTGTGTCGGTAGAAGCAGCGGCGGCAGTGTCGTTAGAGGTAGCGGCAGCTTGTGCCAGTACGTCGTCAGCAGCAGCATCCTGTACGGTAGCTGGCGTAGTAGCAGAAGACTGTGTGCGGGCTGTTGAAGAACGGCCGATGTTCAGACGACCCGCTTTTTCTTCTGCGTTCAGGTGCTCGCTCAGCTGTGTGAAATAAGGAGAAACTTCTTCAGGAGTCCATACTTCCCAGAACTCCAGGTTGGCCATACCCTGCAGGAGCTTGCGCACACGGTCAGGGTTGTCGATGCCTGGCAATTCGATCTGGATACGACCGCTGTTGCCCAGGCGCTGGATGTTTGGCTGGCTCACACCGAATTTATCCACACGTGTACGCAGGATGTTGAATGAACGCTCAATGGCATCTTCTACTTCCGTATCAATCGCGTTGATTACATCAGCGTTGCTGGATTCGTAGCTGATCTTGCCACGGTTGGCTGTGTTAGAGAAGATGCGGCTCAGACGACCGTCTGGCTCAATTTCTCTGAAGGCTTCAGCGAACAGGGAAGTGAATTTCTCCTGGCTGTTGCGCTGCATTTCCTGCGCACGGGCAAGTGCTTTGAGGAAGTTAGGGTCTTTGCTGTTGCCAGACATTGACTTGATGATCTCGATAGGAGACACTTCCAAAACCACGTGCATACCGCCACGAAGGTCAAGGCCAAGGCCCAGTTCGTTTTCTTTTACCTCCTGGTAGGTATACTCAGCACCAAGGAAGTTGTAAACAGGCTCTCTCCACACCGAGTCAAGGTATGACTGCTGCTGGGCGTGGTCTACGTTGCCTTGTGCGTCTGTGGCGTAGGCCTCAGCGTCTTTTTGCACACTGCGGGCAACGAACGAGAATGACAGGTAGTACAGGCAGAGCGCCGATACTATCAGAGTCATAACGATAATAAAATTCTTATTCCGCATGGGTTGGTTGATAAATAAAGTATAGTTGAAATAATGATAATGCTCTGAGGATCACAGCGGTGCTATCTTATAATAACCAATAAATGCTGTGATGCTGTTCCGCTATACCTGAGAAAAAGGTATGCGCAACGGGTCAGGACCATGGGAGGGCCTGTGGGGAAAGGGTTCGCTTAGGGAGCGTTGGGTTGAATGGAAATAGGGAGGAAGCGGGCAACGAAGCCAACACCGGGTGCTCTGGCCGCATAAGCAGGCAGCGCTTCATCAGTAGGTATAGCAAAGGCAGGTATAGGAGTGGGCTTCAGCGCATCCTGCTCTAAGTTGAGCACTACGAAGGAAGTAGTAGCCTCCAGCGTAACCTTTTGCTTGATAACCGTTTTTTCCTGCGGAGCCGTGGCCAGTTGGGAGGCCGACTTTACAGGGATGCCTTGCGCCGTGTAGGTATACGCCACCACTTCCTGTCCATTGAGCATAAGCGCCCAAAGCAGGGTTACGGTCATCAAAAGATGACGGAAGTGTGGAAGTATAGCGTTTGCGTTTGGCATATAGAAAGCAAATGTAAAAGCTTTCGTTGAAAAATAAAACCTGTTAGCGGTTTATATCAATAAATCGTTTGATATCGTGCTTTTTCCCGATAAGAATCAGAATGTCAGAAGGATAGATGATAGTGTCGGCCTTCGGAACACCGATGATGTGCTCCACCTGTGTCGGTTTACCGTCCTGGATCTCCTCAAAGAAGCGCTTAATCGTGATCATGTTGAGGTTATACTTCTCGCGCAGTGATATTTTAGCCAAGCTTTTGTTGGCGATACCACGCGGGGTGTTGATCTCCACGATCTCGTAGTTGTCAGGCAGCGGCAGGAAGGTGCGGATGTTTGGCTGCAGCAGGCGCTCGGCTACAGTTTTACCAACTTCTCCCTCCGGCGACAGGATCTCCTGCACGCCCATTTTCTCCAGAATACGACGCTGCTGTTTGTTGGAGGCACGTGTGATCACCCGTTTAATGTTCAGCTCCTGCAGGTTAGCTGTAGTAATCAGCAAAGCCTCGAAGTCCTCGCCGATGGCCACAATGGCCGCGTCCATGTCCTGCACGTTTTGGGCTTCGAGGGCGCGGATGTCGGTCGCGTCAAGGGCAACGGCATAGGCCACTTCGTCCTTGATGGCTTCCACGTGGTCTTCGTCATTGTCGATGGCGAGTACCTCCGCGCCACGTTCAGCAAGTGTGCGGGCAATGGAGTTGCCGAAGATACCGAGGCCGATTACTACGAACTTGTGTCGCATTATTTTATTTTGGAGTTAAGGTATGTGGTCAGCACATCCAGCCCGCGGTCGAAATTCTCGTTGTTCGGGATGATGATGTCTGCGTCGTTCTTGTAAGGCTTGATGTACTTCTCGTAAGTAGGTGCCACATGGTGGGTATAGCGGTACAGCACATCGTCCAGGTCATAGCCGCGCTCCACTTTGTCGCGCACGATGCGACGCTGCAGCTTGATGTACTCTTTGGCGTCGATGTATACTTTCAGGTCCAGCAGTTTGGCGATCTCCTCGAAATAGAAAACAAAAATACCCTCTACCACCACGATCGGTGCTGGCTTGAACTCCAGCTGCTTTGGCACTACGTTTGGGTTGTTGAAGGTATACTCTTTGCGGAAAACGCTTTCGCCACGGCTCAACTGCAGGATGTCCTGTGCATAAGCGTCGTCGTCGATGCAGGAAGGGAGGTCGAAGTTGACAACCCCGTTGAGGTCGCGGGTCTGGTGCTCGCGGTCTTTGTAATAGTTATCCTGAGAGATCAGACAAATATTCTCAGGCGAGAAAGAAGCAAGTAGTCTATTCAAAAAAGTGGTTTTCCCTGAAGCACTACCTCCTGTAATTCCGACGATGAATGGCTTTTGCATTGGAAGTTATGGTATCAGGCTACAAAATTAGTCTTTTAAGGCCAATGTGGCTACAGCCTGTGCTAATTATTTTACCTCCCCAACGCTATTGTGCTTTCAAAAATTCCACCAGCTTACGGATGGCCTCGCCACGATGACTGATGGCGTTTTTTTCCTCTGGTGTCATCTCTGCGAAAGTACGGTCATAACCCTCCGGTACAAACACCGGGTCGTAGCCAAAACCCTTATTTCCTTTCCACTCGGTGGTAATCTGACCGTTCACGGTACCTTCGAACTGATGCTCCTGCCCGTCGAGGAATAAGGTGATGGAAGTGCGGAAGCGGGCACGGCGGACGTCGTGGCCCTCTAGGTTCTTGAGTAAGTGGCGGATATTGTCGGCGTCGTTGCGCTGCGGGCCGGCATAGCGGGCAGAGTACACACCTGGCTCGCCGCAGATGGCATCTGCCTCCAAGCCTGTGTCGTCGGCAAAGCAGTTGACTTTATATTTCTCCCACACGTATTGCGCCTTTTGGCGGGAGTTACCTTCCAGCGTGTCCTGGTCCTCGGCCAGCTCCTCGTGGCAGCCGATGTCTTCGAGGGTGAGCAGTTTATACTTGCCTTCAAGCATGCGGCTCACTTCGGCTACTTTGTTTTTGTTATTGGTGGCAAAGCAGAGTTCTTTCATAGTTTGTCAGTATCAGGATTCGCCGGATTGAGGATAACCTAAATTAGTAGTCCGGTACCAAGCTGAATAGTACGTGCTAAGGTATATTTGGATTAACAGGAACCTCTTTTAGCCGTTCATGGGCGATGCTACGTCCTGCGAACGCCTTTCCAGCGTCTTTAGTTGATTGTATCGTTTGGTGTTGAAGTTCCAGTAGTAGGCGTGAAGACCCATCCCTACTGCGCTGTAAATGAATAGTCTGATCAGGAAGTCTGAGGAGATGAAACTATGGGCAAGTGCCGACGTGTCCCATGCTCTCAAATCATCCCAAGATTGGAGCAGGTTTGATAAGATACTGACCAGCACTCCCCACAGCAAACCGCGTGTGATAATGTAGCGCCATTGACCGCCTTCTTTCGCTTTGGCCCATTTGCCAATAAAGCCCACTTCTTCTTTGTTTAGCTGCATAGCTTCAGTTTAGAGTTTTCACCTTCTTTTGTAGAAGGCGCTAGAGTATTTTTAATGCAGGTACGCTGCTATTTCATTTTCCTGGAGCACCACATCCACACGCTCCCGCAGGGTAGTGGCCAGCGAGTAACCGGTATAGGTAGACGATACCGGGAATAAGGTATGGTGCCGGTTCACCAGCGTCGCGATCTCCACTTTTTTGGGATTGTGCGGCAGCAGGGCGTTTAAGGTATAGGCTAGTGTTTTGCCTGTGTTCAGCACATCATCCACAATAATCACGACGGCATTCTGGAGCGCAGTTCCCTCCGGACTGATGGCAACCGGTGTTTGTAGCGGAGCTGTTTTGTCGAGTGTGACTTGCAGGAGCGTTACCTTGATAGGTGAAATCTTCTCCAGTTCCTGTGCCAGCATGCCTGCCAGGGTATAGCCGTTGCGGTGTATGCCTGCCAGCACAAGGGGCTGTTCCTCAAAGTTCTGCTCATATACCTCATAAGCCATGCGGGTGATCTTTTGCTGGATCTGGCCCTGGTCGAGTATCAGGTTTTGCTGTGGGTGTGTCATGTGGGTATCGGTGTAAGGTATGGCGCTGTGCCTGAGACAAATTTATATAATTATCGATAGCAACTGCATACCTGAGTAAATGAGTAAAATAATTTGGTTAGTAGCGTTTTAATTTCAAAAATACTTATTAAATTTGCAGTCCGATTCAGAAATTAAGGTTAATTAACGTTTATAATAATGAAAAAAGGCATTCACCCAGAATACAGAGATGTGGTATTTCAGGATATGACGAGTGATTTCAAATTCATCACGCGTTCTACGATGAACTCTGACGAGAAAATCACGATGGAAGACGGCAAGGAGTATCCAGTGATCAAAGTGGAAGTTTCTTCTGCATCACATCCTTTCTACACTGGTAAAAACATCTTTGTGGATACTGCGGGTCGTGTGGAGCGTTTCAACACACGTTACAAGAAAAAATAAGCAGGTATACCACCTGGTTAAAACGTTTCAGAAAAGTCTTCCTGAGAAATCGGGAAGACTTTTTTATTTTTACCTTCAGTCGAGGCATTTGGCCCGGTTTCTGTTATAGCAAAAACTATATATAGACGCTTACTAAACCACTGACTATGAAACTGAAAGCTACCCCTCTGTTTGCCATGCTGTCGCTCTTGGTCTTCGCCTCCTGCGACAAAACCGAAGAAGTTACACCTGAGCCCGAGCCAGTTGATAAAACAGTAGTATTCCAGGTATTTGGCAGTCAGAATTTCTCTTACAGCCAGTATGCCGAGGAGGCTATAACGATCAAGCTTTTGATTACCCGAACGAACAGGGATGTGGCAGATGCGATTGAAACGGTGGTTTTCGACAGCACCTTTACGATGGCCCTGAAAGAGGTACCTGTGCGGGCTAACAGAATAGTGATCAGGAAAACTGTGCCTGCGGTGCTGGATACCGAAGAGAATGTGTTCATCGGAACCGGCTATACCTACCGGCAGAACTCCTTTGGCAAGAACCAAACCTTTCCTACTGGTCAACAAGAAAAGAATGTGGAGCTGACGGTCTACTAGGGAAAAGATTACACGTAATTAAGCCAGTCTTCCTGAACTATTTCGGGAAGACTTTTCTATTTTTGTAGCTATGAATATCATTCTCTTCGATGAACCTGTTATCCGGCAGTCGCTATTGCCGCTGACTTTCACCAGGCCGGTGGCCGAGATCCGCGTTGGTATAATGACCATTGCGGAGAAGTGGCAGGCATATGCAGGTGCTACTGTGTCATACCTGACGCAAACATACCTGCAGCACAAGTTTCCGGCGCACTATGTCACGCACAATGTTTTTGTAAATGGTGCGGTTTGCCCGGATGAAAAGCTAATAGAGCAGGTCAAAGCCCTCAAGGTAGGAGAAGGGTTGTACTGCGAAGGTATGCTGATTGCGCTAAATGCTGACAACCTGGACCTGCACGACGCCGCCGAATTGGTCATGCATTCCTCTTCCAAAAAAATAGAGTGCATGCCTGAGAGCATCATCCGGGAGGTGTGGGAGATTTTCGTGCAGAACGGGAATCAGATTCGCAGCGACTTCAAGGTGCTGACAGAAGGTCGCAAAAGCCAACCTGTTGGAGACAAGTATACCATGGTGTATGGCGAGGAGAATATCTTCATCGAAGAGGGTGTGAAAATCCGAGCGGCCATACTCAATGCGGAAAACGGACCTATCTACATCGGCAAGAATGCCCAGATACATGAAGGCGCAGTAGTCAAAGGCCCTTTCGCGATCTGTGAAGGCAGCAATGTGAACGTGGGCGGCAAAATGCGGGGTGACGTGACCATTGGCCCTTTCTCAAAGGTGGGCGGTGAAGTAGCGGCTTCGGTGATCTTTGGCTATACCAATAAAGGCCATGAAGGCTACCTGGGCAACTCGGTGTTAGGCGAATGGTGCAACCTGGGTGCCGATACGAATACATCAAACCTGAAAAACAACTACGCCGAGGTGAAGATCTGGAGCTACGCCAAAGGCGGCTTCAAAAGCACCGGTCAGCAGTTCTGTGGCCTGATCATGGGCGACCACAGTAAGTGCGGTATCAATACCATGTTCAATACGGGTACAGTAGTAGGTGTGAGTGCTAACATCTTTGGGGCTGGGTATCCGCGCAACTTTATACCTTCCTTCGCCTGGGGAGGCGCCGCTGGCTTCGAAACCTTCCAGCTGCGCAAAGCAAACGAAGTAGCCGAGAAAGTAATGGAGCGCCGTAACCTGGCTTATGACAAAATAGAACAGGATATTATGGCGGATATCTTTGAACAAACCCGCGAATACCGGGTGTGGGATAGGAAAGTATAATTGTTGGTTGTTAATTGCCAAAGGGGCCGCCTCTCAGGTTTAAAACACTGGAATGATAACAGCATAATTAACAATCAACAATAAGCAACCAACAACAATTTAAACGTGCATTTCTCTCAAATAATAGGACATCAGGAAACGAAAACCTTGCTGGTTAATTCGGTGCGGCAAAACCATGTGGCGCATGCGCAGCTGTTTCTGGGGCAGGAGGGAAGTGCCAATCTGGCTATGGCGCTGGCCTATGCCACCTACATCAACTGCGAGGACCGGCAAGCTGATGATTCATGTGGAACGTGCAATAGCTGCGTGAAGATGAACAAGCTGGTGCACCCCGATTTCAACTTCGTGATGCCGGTGACGAGCACCAAGTCGGTGACCAAGGATGTACTGAGCCAGAAGTTCCTGACGGAGTGGCGGGAGTTTGTGCTGGCCAATCCCTATCAGGGGCTGAATGAGTGGATGCAGCATATTGGTGCCGAGAACAAGCAAGGGAATATCTCCAAAGAGGAAAGCCGCCAATTAGTGAAACTGGTTTCACTGAAAGCCTTTGAAGGTGATTATAAGATCGTACTGATCTGGCTACCGGAACTGATGCACCCATTCGCCGCCAATGCGCTGCTCAAATTGCTGGAGGAACCACCCGCTAAAACACTTTTTCTGCTGGTGTCGCAATCGGCCGAGAAATTGCTGGCGACCATTACCTCCCGTACCCAGATTGTGCAGGTGCGGGCTTTCACAGAAAGTGAGGTCATCTCATACCTGCAGGAGAAGCACGGTCTTGATAACACAGCCGCTTACCAGGTAGCACAATTGGCTGAAGGTAGCCTGAACGCCGCTACCAAACTCACCAGCGAGGTCAGCAGCGACTACTTCACCTTCTTCACCGACTGGATGCGCAACTGCTACAGCTACAAATTCGACAAGGTGGTGGACTTCAGTGAGGAGTTTCAGAAGCTGGGCCGTGAGAACCAGAAGAACTTTCTGCTTTATGCGCTCAACCTCTTCCGCAAAGTGATGCTCTACGGTGTAGATCCATCGCTGATCGCTTATTTGCCCTCAAACGAGCTCGATTTCGTACAGAAGTTCTCGAAGCTGATAACACAAAACAATGCCGATAAACTGACGCAGGAACTAAACGAGGCACATTATCACATAGAGCGAAATGCCAATCCGAAAATGGTGTTCGTGGACAGCTCTATTCAGATCGCCCAGTACCTGCGCAATGCTAACTAAGAAGATATCATGGAAAATAATACAGCGATAAAAACCATCAACATCGGAACACGCGGCAGTAAGCTGGCCCTTTGGCAGGCACATGCCGTGGCCGACAAACTTCAGGCCGCAGGCTTGGATACTGAGATCGTGATCATCAGTACCAAAGGCGACCAGATACTCGACCGCTCCCTCGACAAGATCGGCTCGAAAGGCGTATTCACTGAAGAACTGGAAGTAGGCCTGCGCGACGGCAGCATTGACATAGCCGTGCACAGCGCCAAAGACGTGCAGTCGTCTATACCTGAGGATCTGGAACTGGTAGCCTTTATGGAGCGCGAGCAGGTGAACGATGTCATTCTATCCTTCAACCCGGACTTCAAACTGGAGCGTGACAGCAAGGTAGTAATTGGCACTTCGTCGACTCGCCGCAAAGCTTTGCTCAGAAAATACTACCCGAACGTGACTACCGCCGAGTCACGCGGCAACTTGCAAACCCGCCTGCAGAAACTCAAGGACGGACAGTTTGATGCGCTCATGCTGGCCTATGCCGGTGTGTTCCGCATGGGCTACGACGACCTGATTGTGCATACCTTCCCGGACAACGAATTTATACCTGCTGCTGGTCAGGGCAGCGTGGCTGTGGAATGTGCCCGCAACCTGGAGCCGGAGCTAAAGCAGCAACTAAAAGACGCGCTTGACCATGCAGAAACCCATGTTTGCCTGGTGGCAGAACGGGCTTTCCTGCGCACGATGGAAGGTGGCTGCAGTATTCCTTCTTTCGCACTGGCTACCTTAACAGCTGAAGGCAAGGTGAGCATTCAGGGTGGTTTGGTAAGTCTGGATGGACAGCAGCACCTGTACGATAAGTTTGAGGGTGATCAGGCAGAAGCTGAATCACTGGGTGTGAAGCTGGCTGAAACGATTCTGGGTCGTGGTGGTGATCAGATATTGAAAGACATCAGAGCTGAAAGAGGCGAATAGCCTGTCAGTAAAACTATACCTCAGTAAAATAAGAACGGGCCGCTTGCTTTGCGCAGGCGGCCCGTTTCTGTTGTAGGTATAAAGTATACCTGTTATCTATACCTATGCCTCCGCTTCAGCCTTCAAGTGTGCTGCTTCAACCGCCGCTGGTGTGAACGGCTGTTTTTTACTGGAGCGTGCATAGGCCAGGAAAGCCTGCATCTCGTTTTTCACGACCGGGGCCAGGATGAACAAACCTATCAGGTTCGGAATACTCATCGCAAAAAGCATCGCATCAGAAAAGGCTACTACGCTATTCAACTGAATCGGTGCACCCAGTACCACAAAGGCGCAGAACAATACTTTAAAAGAGATATCAGCCGACTTGGTGTGGCCAAACAGATAGGTCCAGGACTTAAGGCCGTAGTATGACCAGGTAATCATGGTAGAAAAAGCGAATAGGATAACGGCAGCAGCCAGTATGAGCGGGAACCAGTCGATTACTGTGGCGAAAGCGGAAGAGGTAAGTGCAATACCATCGCCTGTGTCCTGGGTATAGGCACCTGTTACAACTATTACGAGGGCTGTCATGGTGCAGACAACTACTGTGTCAATAAAAGGCTCCAGTGAAGCGACAAAGCCTTCTGTAACGGGCATGTTGGTTTTCACGGCGGAGTGCGCAATGGAGGCCGAGCCTATACCTGCTTCGTTCGAGAAAATACCACGACGCAAGCCTTGAATCATAACGCCAACCACACCGCCGCCAATGGCCGTCGTGGTGAAGGCACCTTCAAAAATAGCCACAAAAGCTGCTGGGATTAAAGTAAAGTTGACCAGCAAAACTATAATAGCAGCCACAATGTAAACGCCGCACATCAGCGGAACCACTTTCTCGGTTACCCGGGCTATGCTCTTCATTCCGCCCAGAATCACCAAACCTACCAGCACAGCCATAATCAAACCGAACATCCAGGAATTACCACCTCCAAAGAAAGAAGCCTCTGCGCCGCCCGTTACGGATATAAACTGCTGCGTTGCCTGGTTGATCTGGAACATGTTGCCTGCTCCCAGTGCACCGCCTATACACATCACTGCAAAAAAAGCAGCCAGAAATTTGCCCAGGCCCGTCATGCCGCGTTCCTGCAATCCCTTTTTTAAGTAGTGCATCGGTCCGCCTGATACGGTGCCGTCGGCATGCACATCGCGGTACTTCACACCCAGCGTACACGACACAAACTTAGTGGACATACCGAAAAGGCCTGCCATGATCATCCAGAAGGTAGCACCTGGTCCGCCGAGTGAGATGGCGATGGCCACACCCGCAATATTGCCCAGGCCTACTGTGCCAGATACGGCAGCTGTCAGCGCCTGGAAGTGGGACACCTCTCCGGGGGCACCGGGCTGGTTGTACTTGCCGCGTACAATGTCTAGCGCATACTTAAAGCCTCTGATGTTGACGAAGCCCAGGTATACAGTAAAGAATAGAGCGCCTGCCAGCAACCATACCAGGATAAGCGGTATACCTGTGCCAGCCACTTGCACTTCATAGAAGATGATGTCAGAAATGAACTGCGCAGTAGGAGCTACGGCTGCTTCAATTTTTTCGTCGATAGTGGTGGAGGGAACCTGTGCCTGCGCACTGCCTGAGGCGGCAAGGCCAAGGCCTGTTATGAGTAGTACTTTTTTCATTAAATAAGGGTAGGTAAGTTTAGTCAGCATGCATGAATATAACTTTATTTGACGGAAGTAGGAAATTAACATCTAAATTGCTTCCGGAGGTGCAGCATAAAGTTCTTAAAGTGCAAGCTATACCCTGTATACGAAAGGGCTCCTTTCACATGATGCTGTGGTTGTGGATTTTATTCTGAAATAGAAGTATTCGCATGAGGGGGCAGAAAATGAGGTCAATGCGTGAAAAGGTGCCAAAAAGGCTTAAATTTGAAATTTAGACCTAATTTCAGACGATAAACCTATACCACAAACATGAATCTGCTTAGAAAGATCGCTACTTTCATGATACTGCTGGCCTTGTTGCCTATGGCCGTGCTGGCTCAGAAAGCTCCGAAAGGCAAAGACCAGCTGGTAACCATCTCTACGCCGCATGGCGAAATGAAACTGCTGCTCTACGACGACACGCCTCTACACAAAGACAACTTCCTGAAACTTATCCGCGAGGGCTATTACGACGGCACCACGTTTCACCGTGTAATCGATGGCTTTATGATTCAGGGGGGCGACCCGAACACCAAAGACGATGACCCACGCAACGACGGTATGGGTAACCCGGGCTATACCATTCCCGCTGAGATCAAGCCGAAGTACAAACATGTGCGGGGCGCTCTGGCCGCTGCCCGTATGGGTGACCAGGTGAATCCTAAAAAAGAGTCGAGCGGTTCGCAGTTCTACATCGTGGAAAATCACCAGGGCACGCCGCAACTGGATGAAGCCTATACCGTGTTCGGGCAGGTGATCGATGGCCTGGATGTGATCGATAAAATAGCTGAACAAGCTGTAGACGGCCGTAACCGTCCGCTTTCGGATGTGAAAATAACTGTGAAAGTGGAGGACGTGAAAAAGAAGAAGATCGCCCGCAAGTACAACTATACCTATCCGCAGGCAAATTAACTGTCGTTGGGACTGACTGTCTGTTTTTCATTTAATAGAGAAACGCACAGTAACTGTAGAATCTTTACCCAAATGGCAGTTTCCTTTAGTAGGAGAGGGCTGATGCACTTGCTCTCAAGAACAGGGCTGTTTTTTATGAGAAAACAAGCTCCCTTCCCCCGGAGGTTAAGCCTGTGCCATTTGCTACCAAGATCCATTCAGGATGACAAAAGTAAAACGGAATGACCTTGCTCCCAAGTGGACTTAGTTTGCAAGCTAATACCAAACCAAGCATAGAAGAACTCTACTGAGAATCTTCACCTAAACCAAGAAACCGAAAACATGAAAAGAATACTGATTACAGGCTCCAATGGCCTGCTGGGCCAGAAACTGGTTACCCTGTTACTTCCTCGCACCGATGTAGAATTGCTGGCAACCAGCCGTGGCGATAATAAATTAGCTGAGATCTTTCCGACATTGGCCTTTGCCTCGATGGATGTGACCAACCCCATAGAAGTGGAGCGGGTAGTAGCTGACTTTAAACCAACGCATCTGATCCATACCGCTGCCATGACGAACGTAGACCAGTGCGAGTCTGACCGTGAGGGTGCTCTCAGGCTCAACCGCGACGCAGTGGCCTTTGTAGTAGAAGCCTGTGAAAAGCATAACGTACACCTGATCCACCTTTCCACTGACTTTATCTTTGATGGTGAGGACGGTCCTTATGACGAGGAAGCGGAGGGCAACCCGATCAGCTTTTATGGTGAAACCAAACTGATGGCCGAGGAGATCGTGAAAAAGGCGAAATGCAAGTGGGCGATACTCCGCACTGTGCTGGTATATGGCGTGGTGCACGACTACGGTCGCACGAACATTGTGCTGTGGGTGCGTGATAGCCTGCGGGCCGGCAAAGTGATCAAGGTCGTAACTGACCAGTTCCGTACCCCAACGCTGGCTGAGGACCTGGCCATGGGCTGCTGGCTGTCCGTGCAGCACAACGCCGAAGGCATCTACAACATCTCAGGCAAGGAAATGTACACCCCTTATGACATGGCGATGCTCGTCGCTGACTACTTCGACCTGGACAAATCACTCATCGATAAAGCTGATGGCAGCACCTTTTCGCAACCTGCCAAGCGTCCGCCGCGCACTGGTTTTATCATCACCAAAGCCGAGCGTGAACTAGGGTACAAGCCCCATACCTTTGAAGAGGGTATAGCCATGGTCGCAGAACAGGCTGATATGTATTAAAAATATTGAATTTAATATGGTTCAATCAGAACCATTGTTTAAATTGTAAGCTTTAAATCCCTATTATCCGTGCCTTTACACTAAACCAACTAATCTAAACTAACCAACCTTTACCTCTTTTTATGAGTGCTAACAAAGAATCATGGGGCTCCCGGGTGGGTCTCATTCTGGCCATGGCCGGCAACGCAGTGGGTCTGGGAAACTTCCTCCGTTTCCCAGTGCAGGCGGTGCAGAACGGCGGTGGAGCTTTCATCATACCCTATCTGATCTGCTTTCTGGTAATGGGTATTCCGCTCCTCTGGATTGAGTGGTCCATGGGCCGCTTCGGTGGTAAGTTCGGTCACCACTCCACACCGTTTATTGTGGACACCATGCACCGCAACCGCCTCTGGAAGTACATCGGGGTATTTGGTATCTGGACCAACATCGCGGTAGCCTCATATTACTGCTACCTGGAGTCCTGGACGCTCTCTTACGTGTTCCACTCCATCGGCGGTACCTTCGCCGGGCTTGATCAGAACGGCGTGTCAGCTTTCTTCAACGAGTATGTAAGCCTGGGTGAATCTACCTTCGGTATACCTTACGAACCTATTGTTTTCTTTGTGATCTGCTTGCTGCTTAACACCTGGATCCTTTCTCAAGGCCTTGCCAAGGGTGTGGAGCGTGTTGCCAAGATCGGTATGCCCTTGCTGATTCTGTTCGGTATTTTTCTGGCTTACAAAGGCTTCACTATCACGGCAGGTGAGAATGGCGCAATCAACGATAGCTCTGTAGGTCTCAACTTCCTTTGGACACCGAACTTCGATGAGCTATGGTCGCCAAGTGTATGGCTGGCAGCTGCCGGTCAGATCTTCTTTACCTTGTCGGTAGGTATGGGTACCATCCATTGCTACGCTTCTTATGTGCGCTCCAAAGACGATATCGCCCTTAATGCGATGTCTGCCGGTTGGATGAACGAATTTGTGGAAGTGGTACTGGGTGCTGCTATCCTGATCCCGATCTCTATTGGTTACCTGGGCGTTGACGGTGTGACTGAACTGGTGAACAGCCAAGGTGGTCTTGGACTTGGTTTCAGAACGCTGCCATACCTGTTCTACCAGTGGGGCGATGTGCTGGGTGCTGTAGCCGGTGTGATGTGGTTCGGCCTCCTGTTCTTTGCCGGTATTACTTCGTCACTTGCTATGGGTACACCTTGGATCGGCTTCCTGCAGGACGAGTTCAACTGGAGACGCAAGCCAGCCGCCTGGTCGTTTGGCCTGATCGTGTTGCTGCTAGGTATGCCGACGGTGCTGTTCTTCAAATATGGTGTATTCGACGAGTATGATTACTGGGCAGGCACTGTATCGCTGGTAGTGTTTGCGCTATTTGAATCTATTCTGTTTGCGTGGGTGTTTGGTATGAACAAGGGCTGGCGTGAGATTACCTCCGGTGCCGACATTCAAGTGCCTAATTTCTATAAGTTCATTATCAAGTTTGTGACGCCGCTGCTCTTGCTTTGGGTATTTATAGGCTCGCTTATTACGCCAAAAGGCGGTGACTGGGCCGGAGCCTTTGCTAATGGCTGGGAACTGGACGATAGTTCGATCATCAATAAGATCAAGAACTCCAGCCTGAAACGCCAGCTTGCCGAAGCGACTGATCCAGAAGTGATTCAGCAGTTGCAGGATACGTTGTTCTTTGTGAACGCTTCGCGTACATTGTTAGTAGCTGTATTCCTGAGCATTGCGCTGCTGGTATACATTGCCTACAAAAAAAGAGTTAGAGAAGGAAGAATTTAGGAAACTATGAATACATCTGCACTTGTTGTCATGCTCAGTACCATATTGCTGGTAACTGGCTTAATGTCATACTTCTTTTACCGGGTGCTGAATGCACCTCCAAAGCCGGAGCCCGATTCGTATCTCGACAATGATGACGAGATAGAGCGGCAGGCTCCACGGGCATAAATTAGAAATGAGAAAACTCAAGTACTGGATTCGACGCAACTTTGGCTTCTCGCAAGGTGAGGTAAACGGATTTCTGGTACTGCTGGGGGCAATGGTGCTGCTAACGGCAGCACCATTGCTATTTAAATGGGTTACAAAACCTAATCCCACCTCTATTGATAGTAGCCCATCTGACAAACAGCTGCTTGATAGCCTGGTGGCTCAACTCGAAGCCAAACAACCAGAGCCGACAGGTAGGGGACAGGTATACCAGTTGCCTGTGGCACTGCAGCCTTTCAACCCTAATCACTTAAGCGAGGAGCAGTGGCAGGAGCTGGGTATGCCGAAGTACATGGCACAGCGCATTCTCAACTTCCGCAACAAAGTAGGCGACTTCACTTACAAGGCACAGCTCGGGACTATCTATGGCCTGCCTGATTCGGTTTTCCAAAAGCTGTACCCTTACATCCAACTCCCCGAAACCAAACCTGATAGGTATAGCCGCAACCAAGGTATAGCTGGTAGTCCTCGGACTGCGCCAAATCCAAATTGGACCAGTAACCCACGCCCAAGAGAGCAGTTTATATTGGCACCTTTCAACATTAACTCCGCTGATACCACGGCGCTAAAACAGATCAGAGGGATTGGCAGCAAACTGTCGGCAAGGATCGTGAAGTACAGGGATGGTTTGGGAGGTTTCCACAGTATGGCGCAGGTGCAGGAAGTTTTCGGGCTGCCACCGGCCGTAGTAGACAGCCTGCAGAAGTATACCTTCGTGCCAAAAGCCAACCCCTTGCAGCAGCTGTCACTTAATCAAGCCAACGCCGATCAGTTGAAGGCACATCCTTATATCAGTTCTAATGTGGCGCGGGCGATTGTTGCTTATCGGGAGCAGCATGGTGCTTTTACATCAGTTGAAGATATTAAAAGAATTAAGATAATAGATCAGGAAATATACCAAAAGGTTAAACCTTATTTAATACTTTAATACTATATATATTTATCATCAGTAAATAATGATAGAGCTGAGAGAAAAAGAGCCCAGACATATTCATATCTAGGCTCTTTTACTTATTCTAAACTAGTGATTTCTACTGTTTCTGCGTAGTTGGTTTAGCATCAAGCTCCATATTATAAACTTTAGGCTCGTATTTCATAACGGCACCTGTTAGTGCATCTATGCCCCAAGCAAGTGGAGATAAGAAGTTTAATACGCTAACAACATTAAATGCTTTTTGTAGCTCAAAGGTTTTAGTCTCATAGCCATCAGCTTTTAGTGTTACAACCTTGTCATTTAAGCTTCTTTTTACGCGAATAGATTCACCAGTATGACCCACTTGGATGCCATCAATCTCTATTTTAGCTTTCTGATCTGAATTGATAACAATTGTGTCTTTTGTACCAGTAAAGAGGGTTGCACAACTCTGTGTAAGAATCATTGCGACAAGAATTAAGCTTGTAGATAATTTTTTCATAAGATGAAGTATAAAATTATTTGATAGTAGACACAAATGTAGAATTAATATTACATAATTCATATATAATAATTACTATATATTACTTGTGCTACTAACATTATGAATGGAAACATGCGGCAGATCAAGATTGTGACGCAGGAGCTGTTCGAGAAGATCAGCCCTTACCTGGTGTTGTAGGGTGTTCAAATCTAAGCTGTGCGAAAATAAGGGAGTCGATTGTGTGAAAATTGCACAGCGTCTCACCTTTCTCATTAAAGATATAAACTATATTTGCTGTCAGCCAAAATCATTTGAAAGACAAACAACAGCCTACCTGGCAGAAAACTGCCGACAATCATTCTACCTTATGAAACAGCTTCTACTTTCACTTCTGTTGCTCATCACAACTCAGTACAGCTATGCCCAAGCTGACACACTCTTCACGACCAGCGCAACCATACCTTGCATCGTAAAAGAAATTACTCCGGAAATGGTGAAATACTCTCATGTAGGGGAGGAGTTAGTCAACTCAGTGTATAGAAATGCTGTGCAGAAAATTGTGTTCCAGAATGGACGTGTGCAGACGTTTACGGAAGCGGCTGCATTCAAAAAAGTAAGCAATAGAAAGGACTTTGACAACGTGACCGTAACACAACTCGAAGGAGATGTGAAAGGCTTATTTAAAATTGGAGAAATCAGCTCGGCAGCTCAGGGGGCAACGCTATTTTCTGATATGGGAGCGGTAAAAGAACGGGCATTCCGGAAGATCAAAATTATGGCAGCAATGATGGGTGCGAACGTCGTATACCTGACGCAGAACCAAACGGTAACAAACAGTTTCAATATTCATAATAACAGCACAAGCGCAACCGCCGGCACATTTCTTTCAGGTGCAGTCTATACCACGCAATTATTAAACGCTGAAGAGTTCAAAGCAAGACTAGCTGGCAAAACGGAATTTAATGTGGTCGAAAAAGCAAGCTTCAAGAGTGGCTCAAACGACATGACAGTATATCCTTCCAAATATAAATTCAAACTACGGGAGGTGAAGGATGACAATGGCCTGATTATACTGGATGGTGACCTGCAGGGGGCAAGCAAGTATAACAAGTTCAGGATAGCGTCTTTTGACAAAGACTTCTTTTACATTTTCTACGAAGAAAAAGGCGTCTACTATAATGTAAAGCTTGTGATATAGGCTGTACGAAAAGTCGTTTTGATCAATTATTTGTGGGTAGGTGACTGGCCAGGAGCGAAATCTATTTCTCTGTTTTATGGATCAGTTGCTCCGCCTTTTCCAGCGCCTGACGTTCGCTTTTGAAAGACAGCAGCTCTTTGGCCGCTTGCAAGTCTACCCAACGGGCTTCGTTCACTTCCCAGTCGTGCTGGCCGATGTCGCCTGACTGGTAAGCCAGCAGAAAGAAGTGCACAAACTTGTGAAATCGAACTCGCTGTCCGGCTTTGTTTCCCACATACCAGTACTCAATCGTATCGATCTTCTCAACCAGCGTGGCTGTTACGCCTGTTTCTTCCTGCACTTCACGTACAGCTGTCGTTTCAGGTGTCTCGCCGGGGTCTACGATGCCTTTGGGCAGCTGCCAGCGGGCGGGTTTGCCAACCGAGATCAGGGCCACTTCTATACCTGACAGTCCGTGCTGAAACACGACTCCTCCCGATGACACCTGCTCTAGCGTAGGCAGGCCAGGTTTAGGTTGTTCTTCTTTTTTTGAAGCGTCAGACATTGGCTCGATCTATCCACATAATGATCACTGACCAGCCACAGGCTCGGCCGGAGGGGCTGGCATCTTCTTCTGCTGTTCATTCAGCCAAAGCAGACCGGGGTTATAGGCCATGTCGTGCACACCCTCAAACAGGGTTAGCCTGACATTAGCTGACTCCCGCACAAACACAATTTTGGGGTCTTTCGCTCCGAAATATTTGTCGCGGGTGGTAGCGCCTTCCATCCCTTCGGGCAGGGCCTGCTCTTCCAGGATATAGTCAATTTCCTTTTGGGAGATGGTATCGGCAGGATTGGCCAGTATGTTAAAGGCCCTGATGGAATGGTCAGGTGGTACGAGAACATCGACTGTGCCATGTGCCAGGAAGATCGGCACCTCCTTTGCATTATGGATGTAGGTGCTCGGGCTGCGGCGCTTGCATTCTTCGGCGGCGGGCGTGCCAGGTATAGGCTCTCCGCCACAAGCTGTCACCACGTGCCGGTTGTAGTCGCGGTGCGGGTAATTCTGGCTGAAAGCATACCAGTCCACCAGGTCGAATACAGGGACCCAGGCCACTACACCTGCCCAGATCTCGGGATGTCGTCCGGCTGCCACCAAAGCAGTCATAGCGCCGCCCGATGAACCCAGGATGTAAATGCGCGACTCATCTATTTCAGCGTTTGCTTTGGAGTAATTCACTGCATCTACCAGGTCCTGAATGGCCAGGTCAGAAGCCATGGCTTCCGGTTTGTTGAACTTGCCACGGTAGTTAGGGTGTATAAAGGCCCAGTCATACTCCTTGGACCAAAGCGCGAAGGGAATACTCACTTCCTGCAGATACTCGCTGCTCCAGCTGTGCAGCATCACCAGCAAGGGGCGAGGGCCAGTTGTTTCGGAGGTATAGAACAGCGCCGGCTGCTCGTTCCCGTCGAGCGTGGACTTGATTTTGACTTCCTTTATTTCAGGCACCTGCTCTTTCCACTTTTGGATACTCTCGTCCGCAAACTTGGAAGGGTATTTTTTGGAGGTAGTGTACTCGTCCATACGAGCTACTTCTTTCTCCATCCGCTCTTTGCGGCAGGCAGACAGCAGCGTGAGGACCAGCCCGAGCAACAGGAGCAGATTTATGGGTTTTCTCATAGTAAATATTGGTGCAAATCGGATGCAAGCTACAGCTTGTGCGTGATACTACAACTGCTGTTCAGGTGAAAATGTTATAAGGAAAGCAGATCACAGAAGCGCAAAATAGCTTAACCGGAATTTTTATTCCATACGGTTAAATATGCACTATAGGTTAAGCGGCGGCGGGTTTATGCAGTTTACAGGTTAGGAGATGCCTAGGCTATGATCCAAGTGATAGTCTGTCGCTTTGTGTGGCATCAGGAAGGCCGGAAAATAAAAAACACTACCGCATACAGCATACGTACTGCCGGAGTGATGACGATCTTATCGCTTCCAAGTCCACTAAATTCATGCTAACTTGCCGTAATGCTGCCGAGTTGCCGTATAGCTACAGACTATTCTGCAATTCCATCCGTTTTCGGAGCAATACACTGTATGAAATCCATCCTCAAAAGCTATCGCCATCGCCTGCTCAACCTGAGCGCCGGGAACAGAGCCCTGCTGCTGTTGCGGCTTTCGCGTGAGCTGCACCTCGATGTTAGCGAGCTGGATTTCATCAACAACAAACCCGCTTTCCATGTGCTGGAGAAGGTACTCAGTGGCAAAAATGCCGTGCTGGCCCCCTTTGCTGACAGTCGCTACGCTCCTGTAACGCCAGTGAGCCAACGCTTGCGCTACATTCGCCGCAAGGCTGACATGATCGAAGAAGAGCGTGGAAGCCGGGAGTTATACCTTGGCTGGCCTTTTGTGCATGGCAAGTTTGCCGATGGCACTACCGTGCGCTGCCCGCTGCTGTTTTTTCCGGTACGGTTGCAGATCAATGGCAAGCAGGAATGGGAGCTTATACCTGATCCGTCGCAGCCGGCACAGTTCAACCAGAGTTTTGTGCTGGCCTACGCGCATTACATGGGTACCCCGTTGGCCGAGCCCTTGCTGGAGCTTGATCTGGGCACACTGCCCACGCACCCGCTGGAGTTTCGCACGCAGGTATACGAGCTATTGAAAGAGAACCAGCTGACGGTGCATGCAGGCCGGGAGTTTTTTACTGATAAACTCAAGCCATTTCACGATTTCCGGAAGGCCGACTACGAAGCCGATCTGAAACCCGGTCAGCTATACCTGGAGCAGGAGGCTGTGCTGGGGCTATACCCGCAGGCTGCCTCTTATCTGCTAAGCGACTACGATGAACTCCTGCAGCGCGATGGTCTGCAGGAGATGGAAGACCTGTTTGCGGTACCTGATGCAGGTATAGGCCAGTCAGCTACACAAGCGCAGCATACCTTTACCGCTTTTGCCATGGATGCCTCGCAGGAGGCCGCCTTGCAGCAAGTGAAGTTGGGGCGCTCGCTGGTGGTGCAGGGACCTCCGGGTACGGGCAAGTCGCAACTGATTTGTAACCTCGTCTCTGACTTCACAGCCCGAGGTAAACGGGTGCTGGTGGTGAGCCAGAAACGTGCCGCCCTCGATGTGGTACACCAACGTTTATCGTCTGCCGGTCTGGGGCCGTTTGCCGCGTTGGTGCACGATATCAACGCCGACCGCAAAAACATCTACCAGCAACTGCTGCTACAGATAGACCAGCTGGAAGAATACAAGAAGCAGAACCACGCCCTCAACAGCATCTATACCGACCGTACTTTCCTGGAAGTGAGTCGTGGCATCAACCAATGCCTGCAAAAGCTGGAGGCTTTCCGTACAGCTTTGTTCGACAGTAGCCGCTGTGGCTGGTCACCCAAGGAGCTATACCTGCGCAGCAGCCTGCAACAGCCTCACGTGCAGCTTCCGGAGGTGTTCAGGCAGTTTACGGCTGATACCATCCATGATTTTTTGCCTCGTTTGCGGGCTTGCCTGCAGCAGGGCATTGTGCTGGAGCAGCCTGGCTTCATCTGGAAAGAGCGCCACAGCATGCAGGGCTTTGGCTGGCCGCAGCGGCAGGAACTGGAGCGCACCATCGAGGCACTGCCTGAGCAGTACCGTGCCCTGCGGCAAGGTATAAGCCAACTCAGCGGTTCTGACTTTGAACTGGGCAACCTGGAGCGCTACCGAAGCGCCTACGACACCTTAGACGAACTGCAGCACATGCTCGAGCAGGAAGGTGTGCCCGAAGTGCTGCAACCCCTTCTGCGCAAACAGGCCAAAGCATCAGAATTGAAAAAACTGGTGCGCCAGCTCAAAGGGCTATACCTGGTGTGTCCCGCTCCAGACGCAGCCATACCGGTCGAGCAACTGACGCTGGTGAAGTCGGCCATCTCAGCTTATGAGGCGCAGCAGAAAGATTTCCTCAAAGGTATAGGCTGGTTTTTCTCACAGGATAAAAAAGTGCTGCAGCAGGCATTAGGCAAATACAAGTTTGACCTGACCTCTAAGGGGGTAGGCGAACTGCAGCGGCGCATCGAACTGCGGGAGCAGGCACAGGAGTTGATTAAAGCCATCAACAAGAGCATTGGCTATACCCTGCGACTAGAAGACAACCCGACACCGATGCTGCAAAAGCTGGAGGTAGCAGAGCAGGCTCTGGAGGCGCACCAGTTGCTCAAGCAGCTGCATCGGGAGCGTGTGCTGCACGAAAAGATGTGGCTGGAGACAAACTTGTCAGGGCACTTGCAAGCCCTGGCACAGGCACTGCAGGTGTTTGAACAGCGCTACGGGCAGTGGGAGCAGTGGCTCCCTAAAACACAGATAGAAAAGCTGACAGAACAGGAAGGTTACAGCAAGCTGATGCTGGATACCCTGCAACAGTACTTTGAGCAAATAGTAGCTTACGACGAGCTGAACAGTACACTGACTGTAGCCGAACGGGAGGTATGCCGCCAGGTGCTGCACGAAGGTATAGCCACTGCGCAAGACGGAGAAGTACTGTTCCTGAACAGTCTGTACCTGGCCTGGCTGCACGAGCTCGAAAGCCAGAAGCCTGAACTTCGCATGCCCGACAGTGGCGAGCTAGACCGTGTAGAAACAGAACTGCAAAGCCTGCTGCAGCAAAAGCAGGACTTGAGTCAGGAAATCGTCCTGTCGCGGCTACGGGAGCAAACTTACCGGCACATGGAGTACAACCGGCTGGGCAATGCCGTGACCTATCGTCGGCTGCATGCCCAGGTCAGCAAAAAGCGCAGCCTGTATCCGATCCGCAAACTGTTCGAACTGTTCAGTGAGGAGATTCTGAACCTGGCACCTTGCTGGCTGGCATCGCCCGAAACGGTATCGGCTGTTTTTCCGCTGGAGCGCTGCTTTGACCTGGTGATCTTTGATGAGGCCAGCCAATGCTTTGCTGAGACAGGTATACCAGCCATGCTGCGCGGGCAGCAGGTGGTAGTGGCTGGCGACGAGCAGCAGTTGCGACCATCAGACCTGTACCGCTCACGCTGGGGCGGCAACGGTGACGAAGAACCGGAAGAGCTGACGGCGGAGTCGCTTTTGCAGCTTTGTGGGCTATACCTGCCGCAGACCATGCTCACACAGCACTACCGCAGCCGCTTTCCCGAGCTGATCGATTTTTCTAACCGCCACTTCTACCGCAACCGCCTGGAACTTATACCTGAGTTGCAGGACGTGAATGCCCGTCAGCCCGCCATCCAGTTTGTGAAAGTACAGGGCCTGTGGCAGCAAAACAGCAATCTGCCAGAAGCTGAGAAAGTGATAGAGCAGGTGCTTCAGCTGCTGCAGAACGGTGCACAGGATATAGGTGTGATCACTTTCAACTACAATCAGCAGATGCTGGTGCAGGACCTGCTGGAGCAAAAGACCCAGTTGCAAGGTATAGCCTTGCCGCCAACCGTGACGGTGAAGAACATTGAGAACATGCAGGGGGATGAGAAGGAGGTCGTGATCTTGTCGGTAGGGTATGCACCGGATGCCAAAGGCCGTATGGTAATGCAATTTGGTAGCCTGAACCAGGCCGGCGGCGAAAACCGCCTGAATGTGGCGATCACCCGTGCCCGGCAAATGGTGATCGTGGTGAGCAGTATCCGAAGTGAGCAGTTGCTGGTAGAAAACGCGCAGCACGCGGGCCCTAAGCTGCTTCGCGATTACCTACATTATGCACAGCAAGTCAGCCGTCGCTACTTCAAGTACGAACCACAGGTACTACCTATGCCGGCACAGGTACCGATGCTAAAAGAGCAGCTGGCGCAACTGGTGCCTACTTTGCAAGCCGCCATGCCTTTTGCTGACCTGACCACCGTGGAGGACGGCAACTATAGCAGCGTGGTACTGACTGATGACGACCTGTACTTCAACAACCTCTCGGTTCGCCACGCCCACGCCGACATCCCCAGACTACTACAGCAAAGACACTGGGCCTTCCAGCGTGTGTACAGCCGCCAATTCTGGGCCAATCGCAAAGCCTTACTGGATAAGTTCAGGAGTCTGGAAAGTTTGGAAGGTAGAAAGAGTTGAAAAGTTAGAGAATAGACAAACTACAGCGTCAGACCGCGACCAGTCACCAATCGTGCATCAAACCATTTAATAGCTGATAAATCATCAATTACAAGTTAAGATTCACCCACTAACAGATAAATGCTCATTAAACTTTTCACCCTGTATGTATACCTGCAAACGGCTTTGTGCGGCTGCGGAGCGGACAGGCGCAACAGCGACTTTGAGCGATTGCGGAAAGATTACAAGGTGAAGGTGCAGCGAATCGGTCGTTTAGATAGCCGCATAAAAGAGAGCTCAGGGCTTGCACATGCAACGGACACTACCTTCTGGACGCACCCTGATAGCAGTTTTCCGGCTGAGCTATACCTGTTTAACTTAAAAGGGGAGCTGCTGCGAACAGTACCAATGCCACTGCCCAACCGGGACTGGGAGGAACTGGCGGAGGACTGGAATGGAAACTTGTATATCGGTGACTTTGGCAACAATGCCAATGCCCGCCGTGATCTGCGAGTTTTTAAGGTGCAGCAGGAGGGCATGACCGTGCAGGAGACTATCAATTTCAGCTTTGCTGATCAGCAGGAGTTCCCCCCACCCACACGGCAGCGCCACTTCGATCTGGAGGCCTTTTTTTATCGTAATGACAGTTTGCACCTTTTCACTAAGAGCCGCGCCCGCAAAGGCATTACCCATCGCTATACCCTGCCCGCTTTAGGCGGCACCTATGCCCTAGAGCCACAGGAAAAACTTCGTGTCAGTTCTGCGATCACTGCTGCTGACAGCGCCCCGAACGGAAAAGTTTTTGCCTTGCTCGGGTATGGGCGGCTATACCTGTTTGAGCCCCAAGATAAGCAGGTACAATTTGCGGGCAAGCGCTACTGCCTCCCACTGGCCCGCACAGGTCAGGCCGAGGCGTTGCTATACCTGTCGCCTAGCGAGTTGCTCATTAGCAACGAAAATGGAAAGCTATACCTGGTCAGCTTTGAGCCGAAGCGCTGATTTTCATCATCCCCTTTAACCTATCACCAACATGATCAGTTTATAAGTAAAGCTGTATCATGACACGGCAGAAGGCCTTGGCACGTATAGCTAACATACCCCTTAACAGATAAGACTATGCGACAAACGATATTGGTAACTGGCGCTACAGGTACAGTAGGCCGTGAAGTTATAAAACAACTGGCCATGCAGGATGTGAATGTGCGGGCAGGCGTACACTCCGTTATCAAAGGCGAAAATCTAAAGCGATTGCCCGGTGTGGAGATTGTGGAGATCGACTTCCGAGACCCTAACTCCCTGCACGCAGCTTTCACGCATGTAGATGGGCTCGTGCTCATCACGCCACTTTCTGAAGACCAGTTGGAGATGGCTCGTAACCTGGTAGAAGAGGCCAAGCGGCAGGATGTAAAACATATCGTAAAACTTTCAGCACTGGGAGCCGGAGCTGAGCCGGGTATACAGCTCGGCCGCTGGCACCGTGAGATGGAAACTTATGTAGAAGAGAGCGGCATCCCCTATACTATTCTTCGGCCAGCTGGCTTTATGCAAAACCTGGTGAACTACAGTGCTAATTCAATAAAGGGTGAAGGCAAATTTTACATGCCAGTAGGGGAGGGAAAGGTCAGCTACATCGATACCCGCGATATAGCGGCAGTGGTTGTGGAGGTGCTGCTGTCAGAAGAACACATGGGAAAGGTATATGAACTTACCGGACCAGAGGCCCTTTCGCATCATGAAATGGCTACCTTGCTGGGCGAGGCTACAGGCAAGAAGGTAGACTTTGTGGATGTGCCGGAAGAAGCAGCCCGCGAAGCCATTAAGTCGCATCGTACACCTGCCTCAATTACCGATGCTTTGTTGGAGCTATACGCAGCGTACAAGGCGGGTAAATCAGCTAAGGTAAGCAACACAGTGCAGGAAGTTACAGGCCGGCCCCCTCACAGTTTCCGTCAGTTCGCACAGGATTATCAGGAGTGCTTTTGATGAATCAGGTATAAAGTGGTCTGCATAATCCAGCATGTGTAAAGTTGGAGTACGACAAAAAAAGAGCGCCTTCCCTGACTCAGGGAAGGCGCTCTTGCTTTAGCATATTGCTGGTTAGTCCAGGTCACGGTAGCGATCGCTTCTTCTTGTTTCGAAGCCGCTGTCGTCGCCGTAGCTGGAACGTCCGCGCTGTGAGTAATCCTGGTCACCCATGCCGCTGCGATAGTTTTCGCGGGAAGATGAGCCTTGGTTATCGCTGTAGTAAGACGTGCCGCTGTCCATAGAACCGTAACGGCTCTGGTCGCCGCCGCGTCCGCCCTGGCCATAACCACCTTCACGGTAACCGCTCTGGCCATAGCCACTCATGCCGCCGCCTCTGGAAGAGCCGCCCATAGAGCCACCACCGCCAGACGAACTGCCGTAGCCGCTGCTGCTCATACCTGAGCCCATGCCGCTTCGTGAGCTGCCATAGCCACTCTGCGAAGAAGAACCGTAGCCGCCTTGTGAGCTGCCGCGTCCGCTCATAGAGCCATAATCGGCACCTTGTGAACCGTAACGGGAAGAGCCGCCGTAACCGCCCTGCGAACCAGAGTTGTCGTCGTAAGAACGGCCACTTCTGCCGCGGTCCTGAGATGAACGATACTCGTCATTATAGGAGCCACCACGAGATCCGTAGCCGCCTTGTGAGCCATAACCACCCTGCATAGAGCTTTGGGAGTCGTACCCTCTCTGCGAACCATAGTCATCTCTGTCATACTCGCTCATACCTCTGGAAGAGCCGTAACCCATAGAACCATGTCGGTCGCGATCACCGTAGCCGCCGCCCTGGGAGCCACCCATAGAGCCACCGCCTCTGGACGAGCCGCCATAGCCGCCGCTCATACCTGAGCCCATGCTGCCGCTGGAGCCATAACCTCCTTGTGAGCTGCCGTAACTGCCCTGAGAGCCACCGCGGCTGCTCATAGAACCGTAATCTCCTTGAGATGAAGAGCTGTACCCGCTGCTGTCGCCGTAGCCGCGTTGCATGCCGCTACCCTGAGACGAACCATAATTGCCCTGTGAGCCACGCTGACCATAGTCACCCTGGCCGTAACCTTGTTGGTAACTGCCCTGGCTGCCATAGCCGCCGTGCATATTTGTTCTGGATGATCCGGAGCCTGTCATGCTGGAGCCGTAGCCTTCCTGGCCACTCATGCTACCACCATAGCCGCTCTGAGACGAGCCGCCGTAACCACCTTGAGATGAGCCACCATAGCTGCTGCCCTGGTTGCTGCTGCGATAGCCACCGCCTTGCTCATATCCACCTCGGCCGCTGTCGTAGCTGCCATAGCCACCCTGGTTAGAGCCGCTGCCCTGCATACCGAAGGAGCCTTGTGAACCACCGTAGCTCTGGCCACCGATATTATCACCTTCTCTGTCCTGCATGCCACCTTGCATACCTCCTCTTGATGCACCAAAGTCCTGATCCTGGTAGCGGGCGCGATTGCCTTCCATGCCACCTTGGTTGCCATAGTTGAAGCCACCCTGTGAACCCCAGTCAGACTGAGAGGAAGAGCCGTAGCCACCGCTCATGCTGCCGGAGCCACCACGGTTCATAGAGCCATAGCCGCTGCTGTCGCCGTAGCCGCGCTGCATGCCACCGCCTTGCTGTGATGAGCCGTAGTCGCCCTGATAACCGTAGCCACTCTGGCCGCCATAGCCGCCGCTGTGCTGCGAGCCATAGCCATAACCACCTTGTGAGCCATAGCCCTGCTGGTCGCCAGAGTTCTGGCCTCCCTGCTGCGAACCGTAGCCGCCCATGCCGCCTTGCTGACCACCCATGTTGCCTGAGCCCTGGTTGCTTTGCTGCGAACCACTCAGACTGCCATAGTTTTGGTCGCTGCTACCCATAGACGAGCTTCCGCCCATTGATGAGCTACTGCCCATTGAGCTGCTGCTACCTGAGTCGCTGCTCTTGCCGCTTTTAGAAGTAGAAGATTTAGATGTTTTAGAATCAGAAGACTTGGCAGAAGTTTTAGAGCCTGACTTAGCTTTGGTGCCTGATGCTGTCTTGCTTTCAGAAGACGACGACTTGCTGCTGCTGCTCTTGGAAGTAGGATTAGAGCCTGAAGAGGATGATGCGCTTGTGCCGGAACTTCCCTGGTTTGATGATCCCATATTGGAGCCGCTTTGGCTGGAGCTACCCGATGACATGCCACTCGACATGCTTCCAGACTGGCTGGACGATTGGTTTTTTTCGTTTTCTTTCATAGTTCTGATCTCCTCAGTTTATAGTTATAGATTAATTTGGAATGGTAAAAACCCATTAGTACGTCTCATTGCCACAGCCCGACACCAGGTGTCAGGGAAGTGGCAAATCGCTTGTTCAGTCTGAAGCAAAAAAATGGTAATTATACCTTTTTACTTAGTGTAACTGAACGTTTTAGCTATACGAACCTCGTGTGGGAGGGTTATTGGGCATGATAGCAGAGAGCACCCGAAAAGACTCACCGCATGCACATGCACCGATGGGGCAGGAGGGGCAAGGAAGATCAGCTATGTTTCTGATTCAGATTGGCTTATTATATTTTTCTGAATTTGGTTATTTATAAGAACTTATTTTTTACCTTTGCTTCCATTATTAACAATTATTTATCATGCAAACAGGTAAAGTAAAATTCTACAACGTATCGAAAGGCTTCGGATTCATCATTGCTGACGATACAAACCAAGACATCTTCGTTCACCAGACTGGTCTTGTTCACGAAATCCGTGAGAATGACCGTGTTTCTTTCGAAGTGAAAGATGGCAAAAAAGGATTGAATGCAATTAACGTAGAGCGTATCTAAGTTAAAGATCATATAGCCCTTTAGGCAGGGCATTCATCTATTTTGACCCGCTCAGTTTACTGAGCGGGTTTTTTATTTTACCCCGTTTTCGGCTTCTTTTTCCTCGCTGCGCTCCTCACCTTTTTCCAGGCCTTCCTGTATCAATTCGTTCGCCTCTTCATGGTCTTCGGCATCTGCTTTGGGAGGCTGCTGTTCCTCCTCATGTTTCGGTTCATAGTTTAGCGTGATCAGAATCGGGAAGTGATCGGAGCCGAACTTTGGCAGGCGCTCCATATGCACCAGCCGGAACGAAGGATCATAAAAGACATGGTCCAGGGGGTAGCGGAATAGTGGTACGTAAGCATTGTACGTGTTATAAAAGCCACGGCCAACCCGGGGATCCAGCATGCCGCTGATCTGCTTGAACAGCTTGGTGGTGCTTGACCAGGCCACATCGTTCAGATCACCGGCTACAATAGAAGGGCGCGGTGAGTTCTTGACAGCCTTGGCAGCAATCAGGAGTTCTGCTTCCCGGGTCTCGGTGTTCTGCATAAGCCGCGGCGGCTGAGGATGCACCGTGTACAAGTCGAACTTCAGACCGCTCGGCAGCTCCACGACTGTATAAAAAGAAGGTATATCGTCTTCCACCATAAAGCGGATCTCACTATCCAGCATCTTGAACTTGCTGTAGAGCAGCATGCCGTAGGTATTCTCCAGCGGCTTTTTGATCGCATAAGGGAACCGCTTGTCTAACTCAGGCTGAAGGTGTTCATGCCAGGCGTGGTTAGGTTCGTTGATCAGCACAATGTCAGGGTCGGTACGCAGTACGAGCTGTAAGAATTGCTCATACTTTTTATTGGTCATGCGCACATTCGAAATCATCAGGCTAATAGTGTTGGCGGGCTGTTGCACTTCGGTGCGCAATGCTTCTCTGGGAGCAAGTGGCGTGAAGTAATAGACAAAGCGCATCTCGTTTATGATAGCCAGACCCCACAGCACGAGCATAGCAGTCTCGCCGGCGCTACCTGTCACACCATATAGTGCGATGTACGCCACTAATATACCTGTCAGTAGTATGGCCACGTGAAAGCGCGGAAAATCAAGCACTCTGATCCACCACAAGGGGGACTTAATGAGTGGCAGAAAAGAAAATAGCGTCAGGACGAATCCGGCTATTTGGAGGGTGAGCTTCATATAAGTGCAAGCTAATAGGGATGGTACAGTAAGATATACTGCATACTTTCAACTGTAATTTTTTGTTGTAAGTACCTTCGGTTTCTTGCCAGGGTATAAAGTAATCGCTATAAAGTATAGGGAGCTAACCGGTGCAAAAGAAAAAGGGCCGAAGCTATACATTTGCCTCGGCCCTTTTACAGAAACTATACCTGTTTCTAATTGGCAACTTCTTCTACACGCACGCCCACTGCCAGAATGTTAGGAAGCGGATCACGACGCATGTATTGCGTCAGCTGCAGGCGGTAGGTACCTACCTGTGGGAAGGCAACTTCCTTTAGCACAAGTGACTGCATATCGTAGATGTCGCTTGAACCTTTTCCTTCAGGTTTGCCTGTTTTGGCATCCATCAGATGCAGCTCGTGCAGCGCTGCCGATACCTCACTGCTATCAGGAGCCGTCAGGCGGTGCTGCAGGTATAGGTTATAGTAGTCATAAGCCAGTGAATAGCGCACATTGAAGTACACGTTATACCTTTTGGTCGTGTCATCAATGGCAAACTCAAAAACCGGCGCATTGTCCACTGTCCAGTTTTTATCAGGCAGTTCTATATTCTGCTCATATACCCGCGAGGGGTCGCAAGCTGTCAGTAGAAAGGTGCATACTACTGCCAGCATTAGCATCATGTTACGCATCAGAAGAAGGTGTTTTTGGTTGGTTTGGTTTTGGGCCACGGTTCGGTCTGCGTGACTTCTGACGTCTGGGCTGCTGTGATGCGCCATCGCCCTGAGGCTGCTGGCCATCCGGTCTGCCTTCGCCACGCGGTTGTCTGGGCTCTCCACCTTCCCGAGCGGCTCTGGGCTCACGAGGCTGCTTTTCGTCTCCTCTTGGCTGTCTTTCCTCCCTGTTTTCACGTCCTTCGCGATTGCCACGGTTGCGTGGCGGGCGCTGCTTTTTAGGTCGCTGTCCCTGTTCAGATGGCTGTGCTTCGGTGACTCCTGTTTGAGGAGCTGTAGTAGCTTTAGCCTGCTGGTCAGCCGCCTTGGCCTCACGTGGACCTCTGTCACGGCCTCGGCCTTCACGAGGGCCTTTGCCTTCCCGCTGCCCTCTGTCCTCACGTGGTGCACGCTGCTCTTTAGGTTCACGTGCGTCACCCTGATTACGTGGCTGGCCTTGTTTGACCTCTGCACCTTCAGCGGCAGGTTTTTTCTTCTTTTTCTTCTTTTTCTTATTCTTAAACTTATCGTCGAGTCGCTCAAGGCTGCCTTCTACCTGGGCCACAAACTCATTCTGCTTCGGCTCGTTTATAGGCTCCTCTACCAGCATTTCAGGCACTACACCCTGGCTGTTCATCTTCAGGATTTCCTGCACGCGCTCCACCGGCACCGGGTACCAGTTGTTGTCGCCTCTGTAGCCAAACCACATCATCTTTTTAAAGATGTCGGTTTTCTGCAGCATGGCATCGCCTTGCTTGGTCTGCAACGGACGCGATACGGTAGGGATGTCCTTGAGCGCCGCCATGTAAGTTTCCAGCTCGTAGTTGAGGCAGCACTTCAGGCGTCCGCACTGACCAGAGAGCTTGCTTGGATTAAGCGAAAGGTTTTGGTAACGGGCCGCTGTGGTGGATACACTTTTGAAATCGGTAAGCCAGGTCGAACAGCACAATTCGCGTCCGCATGAGCCTATACCTCCCAGACGGCCTGCCTCGTGCCGCAGACTGATCTGGCGCATCTCGATGCGTACTTTAAACTCCTCAGCCAGCTTCTTGATCAGGTCACGGAAGTCAACGCGGTCGTCGGCAGAGTAGTAGAACGTCGCCTTGGAACGGTCGGCCTGGTACTCCACATCCGAGAGCTTCATTTTGAGGCCCGTCTGCTGGATGATCTCGCGAGACCGGTACATGGTAGCAGCTTCCTGCTCCTGCACTTCGCGCAGTTTTTCCAGATCGCGTTCATTGGCGATGCGGTAGATAGTGCGGATCTCCTCGTTGTTATCTACCTTCTTTTTGAGCATCTGCAGGCGCACGAGTTCACCTTTCAGCGACACAGTGCCGATGTGATGCCCGTTGGGCACGTCTACTACTACCGGGTCACCGGTTGTCAGGTCGAGTCTGTTTATGTTGCGGAAGAAATCTTTGCGTCCTCCCTTGAATCTTATTTCTACGATGTCGAACTCCTCAAACGCGGTTGGTATTTCCATATCGCTGAGCCAGTCGAACACATTTAAACGGTTGCAGCCTCCAGTGCTACAGCCGCCGTTGCTTTTGCAGCCACCCGGTTTTTCGCTGGTGCCGCATCCGCCACTAGAACATGAACTACATCCCACTATTTATATCTCCTATATAGCCGTGAGGCTTCTTGTTTTCTTGTTGTCTGAATTAACAAATATACTAATTTTTTGAGCTTATGCTCATTTAGCGGCAATTGTACCTGCGCACTGAAACAGTGCAGAGCACAATTTAGTGCTTTTACCGCGAAATTTTAATCTGGAGTTGCCTATTTCTGAAAATGCGAATACGCATAGCGGCTGTGTACATTTTATACCCTATTTTTAGGGAATGCTACGCAAACTCCTGTCACATGCTGCGATCTACGGCCTGTCTGCCCAACTGCCCCGACTGGCAGGCGTGCTGGCCCTGCCACTGATCACGCAGTACCTGACTCCTACCGATTATGGTGTAGCAGGGGTGATAACAGCTTACTACAGTGCTCTTCTGGTCATGATGTCACTGGGATTTACCGTGGTCATGGACAATAGCTTTGCGCGTCACCCCACTCGATTCCAATGGATCTGGCGCCAGCTCTATGGCTTTCTGACATACTGGTCACTCCTGTACGGGCTGCTGTGTATGGGGATAATCTACATGGCGGTGCCTGCCGATGCGCAGGATAACCGATTGTTGATTACTCTGCTCACAGGAGCACCTCTGCTCTTTTTTGTAGTCACCGATTTGTTTGGGGGCATGTACTGCCTTCACTTACAGCGTCCGTTGCCTATTGCATTGCGCTCTTTCCTGATGGGAGGAGTGAACGTTATACTGACCATTTACTTTATTGCAGGCCTGAAAATGGGTTACATGGGCTGGTTCTATGCCAGCCTGCTGTCATCTGCCGCGGGTTTTGTGGTGAGTGTTTACATTATAGCAAAGCAAGGCCTCTGGCCTATCTTCAACTTTAAGTGGTACCGGATCAGGCACAGTCTGAAGGTGTCACTGCCGGCCGTGCCGCATGGCTTTTCTTTTTTCATGCTCGATACATCTGACCGCCTGGTGCTGGATGTGTTACATGTACCTGTCGGGCGGATTGGCCTTTACAACGTAGCCTCAAATTTCGGCATTTATTTCTCGTCAGCCAGTTTTGCAGTGGTGCAGGCAGCGACACCCCTGTACATGAAGCTCTATGCCCAGACGAAAAGTATAGAAGCCGCACTGCAGGCCCGCTACATGACCTATACCTTGCAGCTGATCTTTTTCGCAGCCACATTTGTCGGAAGCCTTTGGATGAAGGAGATCTTTGGTTTTTTGATCCGCAACGAAGAACTGCAACAGGCTTATCCCTTGGCAATCGTGATCCTGATGGGATATAACTTCCGGCCGATGTATATGGCGGCGATTAACCTGCTTACTTTCCACGAAAAAACGGCTAAACTCTGGCGCATTTCCACCGTGGCAGGTATAGGCAATATTGTGCTCAACCTGATTCTGGTGCCACTTTACGGATTTCAGATGGCAGCTTATACGACCTTTGCAGCGCTGATGTACATGGGCTACTCAGGGTATTACCTGAAAGCATACCGGGAACTGGCTTTAGTGAAGTTTTACCCAGTCTGGTGGCTGCTGGCTACCATTGTGTTGCTGGTACTGGCCTATCAGCTCCGTGAAGTAGACGTGCTGGTAAAAGTTGCAGTAACAGCTGTAGTCACAGTGACAGGTATAGTGGCAGCTTACAGGTACAAGAAACTTGCTCAGGTATAAGCTATAAAAAAACAGGAAGCCAGCCTTACGCCAACTTCCTGCTTATACCTTGTTTCGTTCCTGCGTTTGTTTTAGTCCCTTTTACGGCTTCAACACCACCTTCACACAGTTGTCTTCTTTTTTATTGAAGATGTCGTACATGCGGGAGGCTTCTGCCAGCGGAACGGTATGTGTGATAATGTCGTCGAGCTTCACTTTGCCATCCTGTACTATTGAAATGAGGTTATCAATGTAGCGGTGTACCCAGGCCTGACCGCCACGTAGAGTGAGGCCTTTGTCAAACCACTTGTAGAGCGGAAAGTTGTTGTAAGGCGAACCGTACACACCAACTACCGTCACAGTACCGGCACGTCGCACAGCGTCCATGCAGTTTTCTAGCACCTTCATGGTGCCTTTCTCCATTTGTACTACGTTCATGGCTTTTTCCAACACGGTACGGTCGGCTTCCATACCTACGGCATCGACGCACACATCGGCACCATAGCCACCGGTCATCTCACGGATTACCTGCACCGCATCAACTTCCGAAGCGTTGATCACTTCTACATTAGCTGATTTGCGGGCCATTTCCAGGCGGTATGGTTGTATGTCGATACCAATCACACGCTTGGCGCCTTGCAGCCAGGCCGATTTCATGGCCATGATACCAACTGGGCCACATCCCCATACGGCTACTGTTTCTCCGCCTTTCAGTTGTGCCCAGTCAATGGCAGCCCAGCCAGTCGGAAATATATCAGTCAGGAAAAGCACCTGCTCATCTGTGAGATTGTCCGGCACTTTGCGTGGTCCGTAATCGGCATAAGGGACGCGCACGTATTCTGCCTGTCCGCCATTGTAGCCGCCGTAGATGTCGGTATAGCCAAACAAAGCTGCACCGGCACCTTTGGCCATCACAATTTCGCCTTCAGGGCCATAATGATCTGGATTGGAGTTTTCGCAGTGCGTGGGCAGCTGCATGTTGCAGAAGTGGCAGGTGCCGCAGGAGATGGGAAATGGCACTACCACGCGATCACCTTTCTTGAGGTTCTTTACGCCTGTTCCGACTTCTTCTACAATGCCCATAAACTCATGCCCCATGACCATATCGCGGAGTTGAGGCACCATGCCGTTGTATATGTGTAGGTCAGAGCCGCATATGGCTGTGGATGTTACACGAAGGATACAGTCGCGGGCATCTTCAAGTCGCGGATCGTCGATGGTCTCTACCTGTATGTCCTTCATTTTGTGGAATACTGCTGCTTTCATAGTTTATTTAGTAAATGTGTTACAAGTGTTGTGTAGCCGTTTGTACTTTACAGTACTCAAGTTTAACGGTTAGCTGTTGCAGTGGGTTTTTGCAGGTATGAGTCTGCTACCTATCTGATGCGTGCGCCGTATAGTCTTGCAAGTTGTATCTTGGGCCAAAAAAATGGAGATGTCTGATCGCTATACCTTCTCGTTTCTGCGTGAGCAGGATATTCCGGTACTGTACGACACGTTTGTGGCGGCCTTTGCCGATTATATTGTACCGATCAAAATAACACTCAAGGAGTTTGTCATGAAGTTTAAGCGGGAAGGTATAGAAGCAACTTTCTGCGTAGGGGCTTTTTACGATGGGCAGCTGGTGGGCTTTATACTGACGGGACTGGGAGAGTGGCAGGGCAAACCAACCGCCTATAATGCGGGGACTGGCGTTATACCTGCGCACCGGGGACATCAGCTAACAAAACAGCTGTATGACTTTCTATTGCCCAAGCTGCGCGAAAGTGGCATAGAACAGTGCCTGCTGGAAGTGATTGACGGGAATGCGGCTGCTTTTAAGGTGTACCGATCCATCGGTTTTGAAGCATCCCGTGCTCTGGACTGTTTTCGAAGCCCTGTAGGAGAGCTGTTGCTTTCGAGCGAAGAACCAATGCCTGCTGTTGAGATAAAACAGGCATCGAAGCCAAAATGGAGAGCCTATACTGCACTATATGAAAGCAGGCCGAGCTGGCAAAATACCATGGAGTCTTTCCGTAGAAGTCCTGATGAAAAACTGGTGATAGAAGCTTATTCAGAAGAACTGCTAATAGGTTATGTGGCTTTCTTCCCCCGCACAGGTGCTGTTGCCCAACTGGCAGTGCAAAAGGGCTACCGCGATCAAGGAATAGCGAAGGCTCTTGTGAGAGAAGCGGTGAAGCGTACTATAGCGCCAGCGCTTTTGTTTCTAAACGTAGACAAAACCTGCTCCTCCCTGACTGCTTTTTTGGAACGGATTCATCTCAAGCGCTTCCTTACACAGCACGAGATGCTGCTGCCTCTGCAATAAGTATGGCTATCCCCTTTAATCTGGCTAATTTGCATCTGATTTTTCACTGATAGGGGCTTCAAAGCCTTTTCAAAACAAAACGATATGAGTGCTGCTTGGTTTTACCTGATTCTGGCAGGTATCTGCGAAATTGGATGGGCCTTCGGGCTAAAGTATAGCGAGGGTTTTACAAAGCCTGTGGTGAGCGTTGTGACGGTCATCGTCATGATCCTGAGTTTTGTGTTGTTGGCACAAGCCATGAAATCACTGCCGCTGGGTACGGCTTACGCCATCTGGACAGGTATAGGAGCAGCAGGTACAGCCATTCTGGGGATGTTTTTCCTGAACGAACCCAAAGACCTGATGCGGATACTCTGTCTGTTGATGATCGTGGCGGGTGTAGTCGGGCTAAAATACTTTGCCGAGAGCAACTAACGGCTCATGCGGTATACGTCGGCCTGCTCTTTGGTGAACAGGTATAGCGTATCGTCGCTGATCAGGGTAGAGAGATAGTTTTTGTCAGCTGGGAGTGGGAGCACACGCTCCTGCAGTTTGTAGAGGTCAAAGAAATGCAGGGTGTTGTCTTTCACGAAGTATAACTCGTTCCCCTTAAAGGCGATGTAGGAAACACCCGTAAAAGGCAGCTTCTTTTTGTAATTGCCCAGGTTATCGAACACATACACGCCGCCGTTGTAGTCGAGCAGGTATACCATGTTCTGGTACTCGCGGATAAAGCGCACATCGAAACGTGCCTTGTCTAGAATCAAATCAAGTGGAGTTTCAATGATAGGCTTTTGGTAGCGCAGGTCCAGTTTGCTGAGCGTGAAGTCTGACTCGTTGAATAGCCAGAAGCTATCGTCGGAGGTGAGGGTGGCTGCCTGCACGTTGCCCATATAGCCTAGGTCAGTCAGGCGGGTGTTAGCAATGGGACGCATAAAGCGGTCGAGCAGCATCAGCTCCTGTCTGTCTTCATAAAACAGAAAGACCTTCATCGGGTTCCAGGCTTCGACAGCTGTGATGCGGCCCCGGCTAGGAGGTGAGAAAGTATTGGAAGGTTTACCGGTTGAGTCAAGCATAAACAGGCTACGACCCGTGTCCATCAGGTATACGCTGCCGTTTCGGTCAATTGACACCGTGGCAGGAGAGGAGATAGGAAAACTATGGCTAAAGGTGAGCGTAACCGACGAATCAGGCTGCTGCGCTGTGGCAGGTATAGTCAGGACTAGCAGCAGCAGGTATAAGGCTGCGCTCAGGTATAGCCTATTTTTCAAAATACTCCAGTTTAAGGTCCTTGCCGTCATATACGCCGTAAGAGCAAAAATTGACCCATTCTCCGAGGTTCACGTAGCGGCTGTTTCCGTTGATGGGCATGTCGAGTGGCAGGTGGCGATGCCCAAACACGTAAAAATCGTGATGCTGCTTATTTTCGACCTCTTTGCAGTACTGCACCAGCCATTCTTCTTCACCAAAAAACTTTTCATCATCCTTGGTATTGCTGATGCGGCTCCTGCGCGACCACATGTTGGCGATGCCTATACCTGCGTTGGGGTGCAGGCGGGCAAACATCCACTGACAGGCCTTGTTATTGAACACCTTCTTGAGCACTTTGTAAGTATGATCGCCCGGTCCAAGACCGTCACCATGCCCGATGTAGAATTTATGTCCGCCTAAATTAGTTGAAATAGGCTCCCGGATGATCGGGATGTTGAGCTCGTCCGGGAAGTAGTCGAACATCCACATGTCATGGTTCCCCGTGAAAAAAAGCACGGGTATACCTGCGTCAGTCAACTCGGCCAGCTTACCCTGCAACCGGATAAAGCCCTTCGGTATAGCGTGACGGTACTCGAACCAAAAGTCAAAGATATCGCCTAGCAACAGGATAGCCGCCGCGTCGTGCTTGACAGAATCGAGCCAGCGTACGATCTTTTTCTCACGCGCACGACTCTGCTCAGCGTTGGGAACACCCAGGTGAAAATCAGAGGCGAAGTATACTTTCTGGCCGGGAGCCAGTTCGTCAATGCGGAAGGTCATCTATCAGGAAAAGTACGAGCTGTTTTGGGCCGTGGGCGCCCATTACCAATGTTTTTTCGATATCGGCGGTGCGGCTCGGGCCACTTACCAGCGATACCATGGAGGGAAAGTTTTCCTTATACTTATCGCGCACCCGCTGCAAACCATCTTTGATGTCAGGCACCAGTTGGCTGGCCTTAGCCACGACCATGTGCGTTTCAGGGTATATGCTCAGGCGTCTTCCACCGGCATTACCTGAACTCACCAGAATGCTGCCTGTGCGAGTAATCAATGCCTCGCAGGTGGTCAGGCTGGCCTGGGCTTTTTGTATAAAATCCTCTTCGGAAGAAGTAAAATCTATACCTGCCTGGTAAAGGATGTTCTGTAGATTAGGCTCCCATACGTGCAGGTACTCAATCTGCTGTTCTCTTTTCAAATTGAAAAGCTGATCGAAGAAGTCCTCCTCGTCTTCGCAATACACAAAAAGGCCACTATTAGCGATGAAAGCCTGCGCAAAGGCAATTGAATGGTCTTCTGCCAGTGGCTGGTGCAGCGGTGAGCTGAAGTCTGGGGTAGGAGGCAGAAAAGGCGCCGACTTAGCCAGCGCCTCTCTTACTCTTCTCAATACAATTTCTTTCGATTTTGCTTCGTACATGCCTGTGTTATCAAGCTGTTCTGGAATTGATGTTGTCGTTCGGATCAGCAGAAGCATCGTTTTGGATCGGGGTTCCAGGCACACTTCCCTGTCCGTTCTGTTCAGGGTGCTCTGTCTGTCCTACTTCGATCGGATGCTGCTCCTGGTTCACTTCGCTCTTCGTTTTGCTGCGGTCCGTACCGGCAGTGTGTGCCTGGTAGGTAGTCAGCGCATCAAAAGGACGCTTACCAACCAAACGTTCCAAGTCGCTCTGGAACAGGATCTCTTTCTGCAATAGCTCCTGTGCTACTATTTCCAGTTCTCTTGCCTTATCCGTCAGCAGTTGCTTGGTGCGGATATAAGCTGACTCGATGATGTTGCGCACTTCGTTGTCAATTGTTTCGGCAGTTGCCTCAGAGTATGGTTTGTTGAAAGCCATATCTGTCTGCTTCGAATCGTAGAACGACACGTTGCCTATCTTCGAGTTCATGCCATACATCGTCACGATGCTGTAGGCCATCTTGGTGATACGCTCCAGGTCACTCAGGGCGCCTGTCGAGATCTTGCCAAATACCAGCTCTTCAGCGGCACGTCCACCCAGGGCCATGCACATCTCGTCGATCAACTGTTCAGTGGTATACAGGAACTGCTCTTTTGGCAAGTACTGTGCATATCCCAATGCGGCTACACCACGTGGAACAATACTCACTTTCACCAACGGATCGGCGTGCTCCAGGAACCAGCCTGCAATTGCGTGACCGGCTTCGTGGTAAGCAACAATCTTCTTCTCTTCAGGAGAGATGATTTTGTTCTTCTTCTCCAAACCACCGATCACGCGGTCGATGGCATCGTTGAAGTCTGCCTGGTCAACTGCTTTTTTGTTGCGACGGGCGGCAATCAAAGCAGCCTCGTTACACACGTTGGCAATTTCGGCACCGGCAAAACCAGGTGTCTGGGCTGCCAGCTTACGGGCATCTACATCAGCAGACAGGGTAAGCGGCTTCAAGTGTACATCAAAGATCTCGGTACGGCCGTTGATATCCGGCTTGTCAATGCTGATCTGACGGTCAAAACGTCCCGGACGAAGCAGGGCCGAGTCCAGAGTGTCTGGGCGGTTGGTCGCTGCCAGGATAATTACACCTGAGTCAGTCGCAAAACCATCCATCTCAACCAGGAGAGAGTTCAGCGTATTCTCACGTTCGTCGTTGCCACCTGGTGTAGCGCCACGGCTACGGTGACGGCCAATGGCGTCAATCTCGTCAATGAAGATGATACATGGTGCTTTGGCTTTGGCCTGCTTGAACAGGTCACGCACACGGGCTGCACCCACACCTACGAACATCTCCACAAAGTCAGAACCTGACAGCGAGAAGAACGGCACGTCAGCTTCACCAGCCACTGCCTTCGCAAGCAAGGTTTTACCTGTACCAGGAGGGCCTACAAGTAGAGCGCCTTTCGGGATTTTACCACCTAGGATCGTGAATTTGCTTGGGTTCTTAAGGAACTCCACGATCTCCTGAATCTCTTCTTTCGCCTCTTCCAGGCCTGCCACGTCCTTAAACGTGATCTTTACCTTGTTCTCAGCGTCAAACAGCGCGGCTTTGGACTTGCCGATGTTGAAGATCTGACCACCTGCGCCACCCGCTGTTACACGGCGCATCAGGAACCAGAAACCGAACAGCAACAAGATCAGGAAGCCCCATTGGAAGAAGAAGTCGGCAAAGCCGGTGCGTGTCTCAATGGTATAAGGCACACGGTTCTCGCGCGGGATGTTAGCCTGCAGCTTTTCGTAATCTTCCTTGAAAGACTCTGCTGTGATGATAGTGAAGTGGTAATGCGGACCCTGGTCCATACTGCCTAAGGTGCCACGACTGGACAGCTCACGGCTGTACTTTTCGTTCTGCAAGGCATCTTCCTTCAGGTATACCTCTACCACTTTGCCGTTCACGATGGTCAGTTTATTCACATCGTTGCTCAGCAGCATCTCCTCAAAGTTCTGCTGGGTGGTTTCTACAGAGGCATTGCTCTTGTTGAGCCAGGTGAGTCCGAAAATAAGCAGGATTAGTACCGCCAGCATCCACAGCTGCATTGTAGGCCGTGGAGGGGTTGGAGGTATCATCGGCTTCTTCTTCTTATTGTTATTTCCTTTATTATTCTTTTCAGCCATGAATATGTTGTTTCAGGATACATGAAATACAGAGAGCTGCCCGGTTTTGTTTTAGGGAGCCCCTGCTAAGCTTAGGCATCTTCAATACGGCGGATGCCTGCGTCGCCCCACAGCTCTTCTAAAGCGTAAAACTCACGTTTGTCTTTCAGAAATACATGCACTACCACGTCCACGTAATCAAGCAGGACCCACTCTTTGTTGGTGCGTCCCTCACTTTGCCACGGGTTCTGGCGTGTTGCTTTGTATATTTCTTCTTCGATAGACGATGCAATAGCGTCCAGCTGTGTGTCTGATGAAGCAGATGCGATTACAAAGTAATCAGATACGGCATTTTTGAGTGACTTCAGGTTAAGAACGACGATATCGCTCGCTTTCTTTTCCTGCATGCCTTTTACTACAAGCTCTGCCAATATGTCTGAATTGGCCTCAGCCTTGGTTTCTTTCATTTGTACTACTTAAATTTGATTTACAAAAGTACTAAATTCTGTTTAATCTATGTTGCCTAATACGCTGTTTATGGGCCAGCAGCTGTTTTTTCTGCCGGTTTGTAAATCCACCAACTCAGAGGCCCAGCAGCTACTCCTCAAAAATGAAGCCACAGAGGGTTGTGTGGTGCTTACTGACGAGCAGACGCATGGTCGCGGTCAGCGGGGCAATACCTGGGAGGCAGCTCCCGGTAAAAATATCACACTTTCTGTAATTCTGTCACCTGTTTTTCTGGCTGTCAGGCACCAGTTTTACCTCAATATGGCGGTATCGCTGGCAGTGCTTGACCTGTTGCGCGAACAGGGACTGGGGCATGCCCGTGTCAAGTGGCCCAACGACCTTTATTTTGAGGACAGGAAGCTTGGCGGGATTCTGATTGAAAATACAGTTACTAGTCAATCCATACAACACAGTATTGTCGGGATTGGTTTAAACGTAAATCAGCTTCATTTCGGAATCGGCACGGCCACTTCGCTGGCAGCCGAGGTAGGTACGCAACTTGATGTGAAAAGATTGGTGAACAGGCTGCTCGAGCTGCTCGAAAAACGATACCTGGAGCTTCGTAGTGGCAGAACAGACAAGTTGAAGTATGAGTACTTGCAGGCTTTGTACCGCTACCAGGAAGAGCATGGCTATCTGGTTGGAGCTGAGCAGGTGCAGGGGAGGATCATGGGTGTGGATGAAGATGGTCGTCTAGCCTTGCAGATTGAAGGCGAACTGCGTTACTTCGGTTTCAAAGAAGTCGCTTACATTATTTGATGCTGAGTTTTTTGGCGGCTGCGATCTGCTGCGGATCAGGGGTAGTGGGCGAGAGGGGCATCTTGAGCGAAACGTTCATGGTGCTGGCGCCATAGCCTGAACTTAGTTTTGGCGCTTGTATGTGATGGTCAGCTAGTTTGACCGGGAAGTCGGTCAGCAGTTGCCAAGTGTTTCCGCTCTGAACGAGTGTGCCTGTGATGGTTCTTTTCTTTGCAACACCATGGATGGTCAGAGTGCCTGTAGCAGTTACTTTCGCTTCCCCCTTGGCTGAAATGGGGCCTTTGTCTATAATTCTTCCTACAAATGTAGCCTTCTGGTAGCGACTGCTCTGCATGTACTTGTCATTGAAGCGCTCCTGCATGAGGGAGTTGAGAAACCTGAAAGAGGTGATGGGAACGTCAAATCTGAATTTGCCTGTCTCAAGATCAATCAGGCCATTGGCGGACTCAGATGTGCCCTTGATCAGGCTAAGTGGTGCACCAGCCTCAAACACGATAGTGCCGATGCCTTTATAGGTCCCTGTCTGGGCTTGTGTCTGTGGGATCATCCCATACAGGATGCATACAAATAGGAGTAGCTTTTTCATACATGTCTTGTCCTCTCTTCGGTTAAGCTTTCCTTATATTTATTTAACTAATCTGAGCAGAGATGGTTGAGCTCATTCACTAAAAATAGTGGTCCATTTCTTAATGTTTTTTCTGTTCAATCGTCCATATTTCTCACCGACTTTGTTTTTTAAATCAGTGCCATTAGGTGTAGTTGTTCAACCAGGTCCAAGGCGCACGTAGCGTCTTCACAAACTGTTTTTGTTAAAAATATAGGGCTAGTTAATACCATGCTGGGCATGGGGATTAGTTCAAAATATTGTTTGTTTTTAATGTAACGGGGTGGTGGTTGCTGAGTTGCACATTTTATAGATATATCCATATTGTTCAATTGATTTCCTTTTATCGTTATAAATTTAATTTGGCTTTGTAAGGTTGGTTTTTAGACATCACTTATCAAGTGATACCTTATTGAAGGTGGTTGATTAATATAGTATAATTGTAATATCGTTATTGGGGTTTGTGATGGAGCAGGAAGATGTTTATTGTTCAATTCAGGTCATCATAACACAAGGCATTTGGAAGCTAAGTGGCAGGATGTGATGCAACCCTTAGCCTTGATATAGGGTCATGGTTGTGCAAAGAGTATGGTAAGGCATGGTTCTTGATATTGAATGTGCAGAGCCAAAATAGAAAAAAACAGGGGTAAAGCTTTTTCTATAGTATGCTGTATTTTTAATTAGATTTTTTCTATTTACTATATTTTGGTATATCTTTGACATCCTGCCAGCTAGTGGCCAGGACCTTTAGAAAAGCGAGGTGTGATATATGAGAACTTTTACAAAAATGATAATAATGGCTGTTTTTGCGGTAACGCATTTAGCAGCATACAGTGTAATGGCCGACGGTCGCTTGAAGGAGGCTGGTGTATTGCCCGTGAATACTGGGGGTGCCTCAGCCTGGAAAGCCATACCAGAGAAGAAAGCCGAGGCGAATGTGCGTGCTGAGAATGCCAGAACTGCTTCGTGGGTTAAGAACTATACTGCAAACAAGAACAGGGGTTTATACCTGACTGAAACGGCTTATGCTGGTTCTTCACAGTTTGTGATCAGCTCTTACATGGCTTTTATGCCAGCGCCAGAGCGTCAGACCCCTTCAATCAATGCCTACCCGAACCCTTCGCGTGGCATCACCCGTGTGTCGCTGTCGCAGGTGGGTATGGCCGAAAACTACAAACTGAAGATATCGAATACGATCGGTAAGGTGATGGAAACGCACGAGCTGCCGGTAACGCACTCTAATGTGTTCATTCTCGATATGACAGGATACCCAGCCGGGGTGTATTTTTATAGCCTGCTCGTGAACGATAAGACGGTGGAAACGAAGCGTTTGATCCTACAGAAATAAAAGGGAGCTATACCCGTTATAATAGCAAAAGCCAGTTGAGAGACTGGCTTTTTTTTATTGCTGACTCGCCAAAGGTGCGCAGGCACCAATTTATTTAGTATTTTCGACGCTGAATATTTTAGAATTGCTATGACGGATTATCGCAAGATAAACAACCTCGTAGGCTGGCTCGTGTTTTTGATCGCGACGGCCGTTTATGTATTGACGCTGGAACCTACCGCCAGTTTCTGGGATGCGGGCGAATTCATCGCCTGTTCTTACAAGCTCTTAGTGCCGCACCCTCCGGGGGCACCTTTCTACCTGCTGGTAGGCCGCATCTTCTCCATGTTTGCCAGCGACCCAACCCAGGTGGCCTGGTGGGTAAACCTGCTATCCGCTCTGAGTAGCTCATTCACAGTTCTGTTCCTGTTCTGGTCCATCACCATCCTGTCACGCCGGTTGCTGGTGAAGCAGGAGGGAGTAGCGCCTACCAAAGGCCAGACGGTGCTGATCATGGGTGCTGGTGCCGTTGGCGCACTCGCCTATACTTTCACCGATTCAGCCTGGTTCTCAGCAGTTGAGGCAGAGGTATACGCCATGTCGTCATTCTTCACGGCCATTGTGTTCTGGGCTATGCTGCGTTGGGAATCCAAGGTGGGTGAGTCGCTGTCAGACAAGTGGTTGATTCTGATTGCCTACCTGATAGGTCTCTCGATTGGTGCCCACTTGCTGAACCTGGTAGCTATACCTGCGTTGGCCTTCATCTATTATTTCCGCCTGTACAGACCAACCTGGAAGGGTGGCGTGATCGCCTTCCTAATCAGTGCCGTGATTGTGATCGCAATTTTGTGGGGTATCATACCTGGTTTGCCATCGCTGGCGGGTAACGTAGAGGTGTTCTTCGTAAATTCACTGGGCCTGCCTTTCGGTTCAGGCATCATTTTCTTTGTGATCCTGCTGGTAGCAGCCATCATCTATGGTATACACTACTCTATTGAGCATAACATTCGGGTGCTGAACACAGCCATTCTGTGCTTCACTTTCATCCTGATCGGCTACTCTTCTTACATGATGATTCCGATCCGCTCTTCTTATAACCCAACCATTGACGAAAACGACCCGCAGGATATCCTGAGCTTTGTGTCATACCTGAAGCGTGAGCAGTACGGTGACCGTCCGTTGCTTTACGGGCCGCAGTACAATGCGCAGCCGGTTTCACAGGAAGAGGGGGCGCCACGTTACGTGAAAGGCAAGGATAAATATGTGGTAACCGGCCGCAAGCTGGAGACTGTATATGACAGCAAAGACAAGACACTCCTGCCGCGTATCTACAGTGACAATCCGCAGCACCTGCAGGAGTATAAGAAGTGGGTAGACCTCCGGGAGGGGCAGGCACCTACGTTTGGCCAGAACCTGAGCTTCCTGCTTCGCTACCAGTTGGGCCACATGTACTGGCGCTACTTCCTATGGAACTTCGTAGGGCGTGAAAGTGATGTGCAGCAGGCCGGCGTACTATGGTTCGGCAAACCAACTGATGGCGTGCCTGACCGGGTAGCCAACAGCAAGGCGCGTAACACCTTCTATTTGCTGCCACTTGTTTTCGGTATCATCGGTTTGATATTCCAGATACGTAAGAATGAGCGCGATGCCTTTATCGTAGGCTTGCTCTTCTTCTTTACAGGTATAGCCATTGCCCTATACCTGAACCAGCCACCAATAGAGCCGCGTGAGCGTGACTATACCTTTGCTGGCTCGTTCTACGCCTTCTCGATCTGGATCGGTTTGGGTGTGCTGGGTATAGCCGAGCTGCTAAACCGCGGCCTGCGCAATGTAACGACCAGTGGCGCCATTGCCACCGTCATCGGCCTGGCAGTACCAGGTATACTGGCCGCTGAAGGCTGGGACGACCATGACCGCTCCAACCGCTACCACTCAGTAGACTCTGCTAAAAACCTGCTGGATTCAGTGGCGCCTAACGGCATCCTGTTTACTAACGGTGACAACGATACCTTCCCGCTATGGTATGCACAGGAAGTAGAAGGTTACCGTACCGATGTGCGTGTGGCCGTACTTAGCTACCTGAACACTGATTGGTACATCGACCAGATGAAGCGCCAGGCTTATGAGTCGGATCCGTGGCCGCTGTCGCTTGAGAACGAGAACTATCGCCAGGGTACGAATGACTACCTCCCTTATGTAGAGCGGCAGCAGGTAGCGGCAGGTATAGACCTGAAGCAGTTTGTGAGCCTGATCCGCCAGAACCACCCGGCACTGCAGGTGCAGGCAGGTAGCGGCAGTACGCTGCTGAGCTTCCCTACCAAAAACTTCTTCCTGAATGTTGATACCGAAAAGGTTGCACAGGCAGGTTTTGTGGCCAACGATTACCAGGATCAGATCTCGGACCGTATGCAGTGGACCATCAACAAGTCACTGCTCGAGAAGAAGCACATGATCATACTGGACCTGCTGGCCACAAACGAGTGGAACCGTCCTGTTTACTTCTCCACTACGGTGAACAGCGCTGACTTTATGGGACTTTCCGAATACTTCCAGCTGGAGGGTCTCGCTTATCGCGTGGTACCTGTGAAAGTGAGCAGCGAGGATATGCCGGGCTTCCTGAACAAGGAGTTGATGTACAAGAATATGATGAACTTCAAATTCCGCAACTTCAACGATCCGAGCATCTTCTATGACGAGAACTACTTCCGCTTCGCAGCCAATGCCCGCGATAAGTTTGGTAAACTGGCCGCGGAGTATCTGATGAGCGGTGACAATGCCCGTGCTAAAGAGATTGTGGACTACTGCTTTGAGCAGCTGCCGCCAAGCACGATCCCTTACGACTACTATACGCCGCAGTTTGTCTCTATCATGGCCGATCTGGGCGAAGAGGAGCGTGCAAGAAGTCTGTGGGAGGACATGGCCAAAAATTCACGTGAGTCAGTGGATTACTACCTGGAAAAAGGTGCTCTGTTCGACATGGAGATACAAACGAACCTGTTTATCATGCAGCAGCTTATAGGCGAGGCGCAGGCCATCGGCGAAGAGCAGAAGGCAAAAGAACTGCAGGATGTGTTTGTGCAATATTTGCAACGCATGCGCCGTTAAACAAAATAGAGAGTTAAACAGTACAAAAGCCGAACCCGTTTCTGTGTTCGGCTTTTGCTATTTTCGGGTGCCTGCTTTATCTTCAAGCTAATGAAACAGATAAGTCTTCTTACCTGCCTGTCAGTCCTGCTGCTCCTCTCTTCTTGCGGCAGCTCCGACATTGCCTATGCGCCAATGTACCGTGATACCGCACCTGTTGCCCCCAGAGCTGAACAGCCCGAGGTGGTGCTGCAGCACGGCTACTACAGCACCCCCGATAGTTTGCACCTGATCCTTCGGTTTGATGAGCTTCGGCAGCTGCTCGACCTGACACAGGCAGCTGACCGCGTGGACTTCACCATCCGCTCAGGCAGTACCGAACGGGACATGCTCCTGCTGCGCGACACCGTACAGGTGCTGCCGCAGTACAAGGTGTTGTCGAACGGAACACTGGAGGTGCCGGTAACTATACCTGCCCGCTATGTGGCGGCGGGCAATACGATGCAGGTGCGGCTCTGGATGAAGCTGGCCGGGCAGGAGCGCCTCGGTATATCTCACCGACTGGCACTGCGACCCGACATGCTGCGAAAAGATTTTATGCTACTGCATGTACGCACAAATGCTCCGGTATTGCGAGGTTTTGCCACTGCTTCTGACAGCCTATACCTGTGGCAGCACAGCGATACCAGCGGTACGGCCACGTTCACGGTACAACAAACAAACTACACGCTGCAGCCTGCCCTGCCTCCGATGTCAACACGAGCAGAGAGCTTACCTGAAGTGCCTCAGGCGACGGGAGGTACGAAGCCATTGGCTGTGTTGGATACCTTTCAATTAGAACAGGAAGGGCTATACCTGTTGCGCACTGCATCAGGTGCTACACAAGGACTGGTGGTGCAGGGAGGTACTTACCCGCTGGTCACCCGGGTGCAGGATATGATCACCCCACTGATTTACCTGACCACATCAACTGAGCGGGAAGCACTTTACAGCGCCCAGGATCAGAAAGCCGCCGTGGATAGCTTCTGGTTGAAAATAGCCAAAGACAAGAAACTGGCCCGTGAGCTTATCCGGGCCTACTATACCCGCGTCGAGACAGCCAACAAGCTCTATACCTCCTTTAAGCCTGGCTGGGCCACTGACCGTGGTATGATCTACATCATTTATGGCAAGCCCCATAACGTGAGCACCAGCCCCGATGCAGAAACCTGGATCTACCGTGAATCAGAGGCTACACCATACGTCAAGTTCGTATTTACGAAAAAAGAGAATAACTTTACCGAAAATCACTTTGAGCTGGTACGGAATCGTGAATACGAGGAGAACTGGTACAGCACTGTAGCAAGATGGAGAGCAGGAATAATAAATTTGTAGGTGGCAACCGCTATAGCGGCCCCAGAACTCCGAAGGAGGATAAAATGGAAATGATCTTTGGTCTCAGACCTATCATCGAGGCCATGCTGGCCGGAAAGGTGCTGGAGAAGATCTTTGTACAGAAGGGCGCCCGCAATGCCAATGTGGATGAACTGCTTGACCTGGCCAAAAAGCATGACATACCTGTCGCCAGCGTACCGATTGAGAAGCTAAACAACCTGACTCGCAAAAATCACCAGGGAGCGGTTGCCTTGATCTCCGCGATCACCTACATGCCGCTGGATGAGATCGTGACCTCGCTTTTTGAAAAAGGCAAGAGCCCGCTGCTGCTTATACTTGACCGTATCACAGACGTGCGTAACTTCGGGTCTATTGCCCGTAACGCAGAGTGTATGGGAGTAGATGCGATCGTTATACCTAGCAGGGGAGGCGCCCAGATCAATGCCGATGCGATCAAAACCTCGGCCGGAGCCCTGCACCTGGTGCCTGTCTGTCGTGAGCAGAATCTGAAGAATACGATCGATTATCTGAAAGACTACGGGGTGCAGATTGTAGCCTGCACAGAAAAGACAGAGCATAACCTGAACGATAATACAGTTGACTTTGTAGGCCCGACCGCCATTATCATGGGTAGCGAGGAAGACGGTATATCGCCGGAATACCTCAAGCGTGCTGATGCCAAGCTGCGCATTCCATTACTAGGGCAGATCGGATCGCTGAATGTATCCGTGGCAACAGGCATTATTCTGTACGAAGCCATGAGCCAGCGCCTGCGCGATACAGGCTACTCTAACCTGAATACCTTTGAGCCGAGATAAGGTGTCTTAGCAGAAGTCAATAAAGAAGGGGAACGCTGTTGCAGCGTTCCCCTTCTTGTTACTTTATCCATACCTGAGCAGGTATAAAAGTTTAGTCTGTTAGATATACTCAGCGCCTTTTTTGGATTTGGCATCCGACATAAACTCCTTTACTTTCTGCTCTTCGTCCAGGCGGCAGATCATCAGCACGTTGTCGTGCTCGGCCACAATGTAGCCTTCCAGCCCTTGTAGCACCACCAGGCGTTCCTTAGGAGTTTTGATGATACAGTTTTTAGTATCGTAGAGCATCACATCGCCATCCACTACGTTACCGGTCTCATCTTTCTCGTTAATGGTATAGAGCGAGTTCCAGGTGCCCAGGTCCGACCAGCCAATATCGGCCAGCACCACATACACATTGTCCACCTTCTCCATGATGCCATAGTCGATCGAGATGTTACGGCAATGGGAGTAAGCTTTCACGATGAAGTTAGGTTCTTCCGGCGTATGCATATAAGAAGCGCCTTCTTCAAACACTTCGCTTATTTCAGGCAGGTATTGTTTGAAGGCCCTCATGATACTCTGCACATTCCAGATAAAAATACCGGAGTTCCATACAAAGTCGCCGCTGTTGAGGAACATCTGTGCCAGCTCCAGGTTCGGCTTTTCTGTAAAGGTTTTTACCTTTTTGATACCCTGTGACTCACCGTCGATGTACTGGATATAGCCGTAGCCTGTGTCAGGGCGGCTTGGGGTGATGCCAAGTGTGATGAGCACGTCATCGCTGTCGGCGGCTTCCACAGCCTCTTTAATGACCTTGGTAAAGGCGTCCTGCTTCAGTACCACGTGGTCCGAAGGCGTCACGATGAGGTTAGCATTCGGGTTGATCTGCGCTATTTTGTACGAAGCGTAAGCGATACAGGGAGCAGTGTTGCGACCGATCGGCTCGAGCAGGATCTGGTTGTCGCTCAGCTGCGGCAGCTGCTCTTTTACCAGGTTTTCGTAGTCGCGGTTCGTCACCACGTATACGTTTTCGGGTGGGCAGATGTCCTTGAAACGGTTCATGGTCATCTGGAGCATGCTTTCGCCTACGCCAAGTACATCATGAAACTGCTTTGGGAAATCGGTACGACTGAATGGCCAGAAGCGGCTACCGATGCCGCCTGCCATGATAACCACATAAGTGTTTTCGTTCATGTCTATATAAGTCCTTCTTTCAGCAAATCGTGGAGGTGCACAAAGCCCTCGAATTTGCCTGATTTAGTGACAATAAGTTGCGTGATGTTTTTTTGCTGCATGATAGCCAACGCTTCAGCCGCATAGGTTTCGGGCTCTATGGAGAGGGGAGATGCCGTCATGATATCTGAAGCGCGTATACCGTCTATTGAATCATATTTGTTCAGCATACGGCGTAAATCGCCATCAGTTATAATTCCCACCAATTCTTCTGTTCCTTCTTTTACCACAGCAGTGGCACCCAGCCTTTTAGAGGAAATTTCGATGATGATATCCTTCAGCGCGGCGTTTTCCAAAACCTGTGGCGCCATGTTCTGGCGGAAGATATCATCTACCTTCAGGTAGAGGCGCTTGCCCAGTGAGCCGCCCGGATGCAACGTGGCAAAGTCGGCGCTGCTGAAGCCGCGGGCCTCCAGCAGGCTCACCGCCAGGGCATCGCCGAGCGCCAGCGCAGCCGTTGTGCTGGTTGTAGGGGCCAGGTTGTGTGGGCAGGCTTCGCGCTCTACAGAGGCGTTCAGCACGAAGTCAGCGCTCTGGGCCAGGTATGAATCTGTGCTCGAAACAAGTGCCGCCAATTGGGCACCTTTGCGTTTGAGCAAAGGAACAAGTACCTTTATCTCAGGCGTGTTACCGCTCTTGGAGATACAGATTACAAAATCGTCGGGCTGGATCATGCCCAGGTCACCGTGGATGGCGTCGGCAGCATGCATAAAGAGAGCCGGGGTTCCGGTGGAGTTGAGGGTAGCAACGATCTTGCCGGCGATGTTGGCACTCTTGCCTATACCTGTCACTACGACACGCCCTTTGATGTTCAGAATGGCTTTGACGCAATTTTCAAAGCCTTCGTCGATAAAATCCGCCAGTCTGGCGATAGCTTCAGCCTCATCGGCCAATACTTTTTTTGCTGTAAGGGCTATATTATTAAGAAGATTCAATTTAAATTTGTGTTAAAGGTATCCTAAGGGGATACGTTGCTTTACAGTTAAATTTCTGATTTATTACATGTCTACCAAACAGGAGATCAATCTCAAAAACAAATTAAAGGAAGTTTTTGGGTATAATCAATTTAGGGGGAATCAGGAGTTGATAATAAACAATATTATCAACGGAAAGAACACCTTTGTGATTATGCCGACCGGTGCTGGCAAGTCGTTGTGCTACCAACTGCCTGCCCTATCGCTGCCGGGAACTGCCATCGTTATTTCGCCGCTGATCGCCCTGATGAAAAATCAGGTGGATCAACTGAACGCTTTCGGGGTGAATGCCCATTTCCTGAACTCCACACTTTCAAAGTCGGAGATCAACAAAGTGAAGAAGGAAACCCTGGCCGGTGAAGTGAAGCTGCTCTATGTAGCGCCGGAATCACTGACCAAAGAAGAAACAGTTGAGTTTCTGCGTGCATCTAATATCTCCTTTGTAGCCATAGACGAGGCCCACTGTATTTCAGAGTGGGGACACGACTTCCGTCCGGAGTACCGTCGCATCCGGGGCATCATCGACCAGATCGGCAACCTGCCGATCATCGCCCTGACGGCAACGGCCACTCCTAAGGTACAACTCGACATCCAGCGCAACCTGCAAATGGACGAGGCCTCGGTGTTCAAATCGTCATTTAACCGTACGAACCTGTACTACGAGGTGCGCCCCAAGCACAACACCAAGAAGCAGGTTATCCAGTACGTGAAGAAGAATAAAGGCAAAAGCGGTGTGATTTACTGCCTGAGCCGTAAGAAAGTAGAAGAGATCGCGGAACTGCTTCGCGTGAATGATATCAAAGCACTGCCTTACCATGCCGGTCTGGACTCCCATATACGCATGGCCAACCAGGATGCCTTCCTGAACGAGGAAGCCGACGTGATTGTGGCAACCATCGCCTTCGGTATGGGCATCGACAAGCCGGATGTGCGTTTTGTCATCCACTACGACACGCCAAAATCCATTGAAGGCTACTACCAGGAGACAGGCCGCGCCGGCCGTGACGGTCTGGAAGGTAACTGCATCATGTTCTATAGCTACGATGACATCATCAAGCTGGAGAAGTTCAACAAAGACAAGCCGGTAACAGAGCGCGACAACTCCAAGCTATTGCTGCAGGAAATGGCCGCCTATGCCGACTCAGCCGTGTGCCGCCGTAAGCAATTGCTGCACTACTTTGGAGAGGCCTACGAAAAAGACTGTGGCTTCTGCGACAACTGTCTGCATCCGAAAGAACGCTTTGAGGCACAGAACGAAGTGTTGCTGGCCCTTAAGACGATACAGCAGACAGGAGAGCGCTTCAGCATCGATCACAACACAGCCGTACTGACAGGCTTGCGCAACCAACACGTAACAAGCTACGAGCACGATCAACTAGAAGTGTTTGGTGCCGGCAAGGAGCACGACGCCCAGTTCTGGAGCTCAGTGCTGCGCCAAGTGTTGCTGTCAGAGTACCTCGAGAAAGACATCGAGCAGTTTGGTATTGTAAAGCTTACGCAAAAGGGCTTGAACTTTATCTCGAATCCGCACCCGATCCAGCTGACCAAAGACCATGATTATGAGCAGGAGGTAAAAGCAGACGAGGAGAAAGAGGAAACGCAAGCCTCAGCCGGGCACGATGAAGTGCTGTTCGATATGCTGAAGAACCTGCGCAAGAAGCTGGCAAAAGAGAAAGGATTGCCGCCGTACGTGCTGTTCCAGGACCCATCCATTAAAGAGATGGCGACCGTGTACCCAACCACCAAAGAGGACCTGGCGCACATTGCCGGCGTAGGTATGGGCAAGGTACAGAAGTTCGGCAAGCCGTTCTTGGACATGATCACCAAGTATGTAGAGGATAACGATATTGTGACGGCTGCTGACGTAGTGGTGAAAACCACTGTGAACAAGTCGAAGATCAAGATCTATATCATCCAGCAGATAGACAAGAAGGTGGATCTGGAAGAGATTGCTTCTTCCAAAGACCTGACCATGCAGGAGCTGATCGAAGAGATTGAGCACATTTGCTATTCAGGTACGAAGCTCAACCTGAATTACTACATCGACAATATTCTGGATGATGAGCGTCAGGATGAAATATACGACTACTTTATGAACGCCAGCACCGACAATATCGCGGTGGCTCTCAAGGAGCTTGGTACAGACGATTACAGCGAAGAGGATGTACGCCTGATGCGCATCAAGTTCCTGTCGGAGTATGCTAACTAAATTGTTGATTGCCTAGTGTGGCGATCAGCAAGAAGAATATTTAGTGTGGAGAGACCGTTGTATTTTACAGCGGTCTTTTCGTTTTAATAGTGCATATACAGTCGAGAAAAGTAAAAACGATGAATTGTGCTGCACTGCGCATTATAAATTTATAACTTCGCAACAATGCTTTTGGTAACGCTGAGAGCAGCAATTAATAACCAGCAACTAGCAATTAGACTATGAACGTATTGATTATAGGATCTGGCGCAAGAGAACATGCACTTGCCTGGAAACTAAGCCAGAGCCCATACGCCGAGCAGATATTTGTTGCACCCGGAAACGCGGGCACGGACGAGTTTCACACCAGCTGCGCTATCGATATTCACAACTTCGATGAGGTGGCTAAGTTTGTGACGGACTTCAACATCATGATGGTAGTAGTTGGTCCGGAAAATACCCTGGTAGAAGGCATACATGATTACTTTCAGGAGAAGGATTTTCTGCGCGATGTGCTGGTGGTGGGCCCTAAGAAGCTGGGTGCCATGCTGGAGGGCAGCAAAGATTTCTGCAAGGCCTTTCTGCAGAAGAACAACATCCCGACAGCACGTTACGAGACCTTTACGGAAGCAAATTACCGCGATGCCGTGGAGTATCTGCGTACGCACAGCTACCCTGTGGTGCTTAAGGCCGATGGTCTGGCGGCTGGAAAAGGTGTGATTATCGCACAAACTTTCGAAGAAGCCATCGATAGCCTGGAGGCCATGCTGCGTAACCACAAGTTCGGTAAGGCAGGCAGCAAAGTGGTGATCGAGGAATACCTGAAAGGTATAGAGGTATCGGTATTTATCCTGACCGATGGCAAAGAGTATGTACTGCTCCCAGAGGCGAAAGACTATAAGCGCATAGGGGAAGGCGATGCAGGTCTGAACACAGGAGGTATGGGTGCTATTTCACCTGTGCCGTTTGCCGACGAAACTTTCATGCAGAAAGTACGCGACCGTGTGATCGAACCAACTATCCGCGGTATGCAAGCCGATAACCTGGATTATACCGGCTTCCTGTTCATCGGTCTGATGAACGTGAACGGAGAGCCTTACGTGATCGAGTACAACGTGCGCCTGGGCGACCCGGAAACAGAGGCTATTCTGCCGCGCATTAAGTCAGACCTGTTTGAGCTGTTCCTGGCCCTGCACGATCATAAACTAGGTAACTTTAAACTGGAAATAGATCCACGCACTGCTGCCACTGTATTCCTGGTATCTGGCGGTTATCCGGAAGGCTTCGACAAAGGGAAAGAGATCTCAGGTCTGGGACAGGTAGATTCCGACACCCTGGTGTTCCACGCCGGCACCAAGCGGGTAGATGATAAGATCGTGAACAATGGTGGCCGTGTGATTGCGGTAACTGGATTAGGCAACACCATGGAAGAAGCGCTGGCGAAAGCCAACAAGGCAGCTGAAGCGATCAACTGGACTGACCGCTATTATCGCCGTGATATAGGATTCGATTTGGCAAAGCAGCCTATGCACTAGGCTGACTATACCTGATAAAAACAAAGGCCGGTGTTTCTCGAAACACCGGCCTTTTTGTTGAGGTAATCTTGGAGAGCTTAGCAGTAAGCCTCGAAAGCGCCCTGCAGGTTGTCTACAATGCGGTTAAGCTCATTACCTTCAATGTGGTAGCGCTCGATCATGTGCACCAGTTCGCCGTCTTTGAACAGAGCGATAGAAGGAGAGGAGGGTGGGTACGGCAGCATAAACTCACGTGCCTTGGCCACAGCGTCCTGTTCCATACCTGCAAATACAGTGATCATTTTAGTAGGGCGTTTCTCAGAAGAGGCAACAGCCATTTTAAGGGCAGGGCGCGCTTTAGAAGCAGCACAGCCACATACTGAGTTCACAGCAACCAGCACAGTGCCTTCTTTTGACGAAAGCACCTGCTCTACTTCTTCTGCGGTCATCAGTTGTTCGAAGCCTGCAGAGGTCAGGTCTTCGCGGATCGGGGCGACCATATATTCAGGATACATTCCCATGGTTATCGGCTTTAAAATTAAAAGATAATTGATACTGCAAAATTAATCATAATTCTGCAGAAAGGCTACAGATCAGAAGTATAGCCTGAATAGGGAACTTAAAATATATCTTATTGTATAGTTTTGAGAATATGCGTTTTAGCTAAACAGAAGGCAAAGAAGTAGGGTATACACTGATATTCCGGTGTGCTTTGTGTAAAGTTATATTCGTCGTGTATGGCTGTCCGGGATATTGCGCGACCATTGGCTTAAGACCTAACTATGTACCCACACCCTTACCCACATACCTCTGGCATAAATAAACTCCATCAGGTAGCCTACTTCTATATGCCTGCAAACGATGAGCGACCTGCCGAACTTATCCAAATTCTGAACTGTGATCGCACCTTTATTCACGTGCCCATGCGTGAAGAAGATGTAACGCTGGATGCTTTTTTTGTGCGTGATATGACGGAGGCTGAAATACAGAATTTTAGCGATAGTCAGACTTGGCAGATATTTGTGCACTGGGATGAGCTCTATGAAGACCATGTACGCTTTAAAGTAAGCCGAAAAGTAATGAGCGAGCTAGAGCAGTTAAAGCAGAAGTTTCCGTTGCCTGAGGGTATGGCCGCTTAAAGAACTTATTGGTAGAAAGACCTGAGAACAGAAAAGAAGCAACCTGTACCTGCTACGGTACAGCACAAAAGAAAAAGGCCTCTCAGATTTCTCTGAGAGGCCTTTTCGGTGGTCGCGAAGGGAGTCGAACCCCTAACCTTCTGATTCGTAGTCATGACGATAGCCTTTATTGCTAGTATTATATATTAGTAAAAACCGTCTTTTTAGCCAAATTAAGCAATTTTTGTTTCTCCTTGTTTAGTAATATTACTTGACTTTTTGACGGTTTGTGTGCAAATTGTGTGTACAGGAAATAATTTGCACACACATGATACCCGTACTTACTTCCGTCATGCTGGATACCAGAAGGGCTCTGAAAGATGGCTCATTCCCGGTAAGGTTGAGGCTCACCTTCCAAAGACAGCGCAAATACTATAATACGAGCTACTCTTTGAGCGAGGCAGAATTCTTTAAGGTTCAAGCGGAAAAGCCGAAAGGAAAGTACAAAGAGCTTCAGATAGCTTTTCAGGCAATAGAGCAGAAGGCTATAGGCATCATCCGTAACCTTGAAACCTTCACTTTTGAGCAGTTCGAGAAGAAGTACCTGAACACTGCAGTTAAGAACGATGTCTTTACAGCATTTGAGCAGCAAGTCACAAGACTGGTTGAGGAAGGCAGGGTAGGCACGGCCAGCAGCTACGAGAGCGCCAGCCTCTCCTTGCTATCCTTTATTCAGAAAGAACCCCTTACCAGAAATAAGGGCTTATCTAGAGCTAAAGCAACCGAGAAGAGGGAAAACCTGCTGAAGAAACGCAAGCCTCTGGCTTATGCCGCTATAACTGTTGATTTCCTGATGGGGTACGAGAAATGGATGCTTCAGCACGGCCACTCGATCACCACCATAGGCATCTACCTGCGGGCGCTTCGCGCCATCTACAACAACGCCATCGCGGCAGGGGAGGTGAACGCCGACCTCTACCCGTTCGGCAAGAGAAAGTACCAGATACCCTCCGGCCGGAATGTGAAGAAAGCCCTGACGCTGGCAGACATTGAAAAGATATTCTCCTATAAGCCTGCCACCGAGAACGAAGGGCGTGCGCGGGACCTGTGGATCTTCTCCTACCTGTGCAACGGGATAAACGTGAAGGACATCGCCCGTCTGAAGTACAAGCAGCTTGACCAGGAGAGGATCACCTTTGTCAGGGCCAAGACGGAGCGGACCAGCCGCCAGAATATCAAGGTCATTACGGCCATGCGGACGCAGGAAATTGATGAGATCATCGAGAGATGGGGTAATAAACCCGCTTACAGTGAAGATTATGTGTTCCCCTTGCTTGAACCAGGGTTGTCTGCGGAAAGAGAACGGGCAAAGATTCAGCATGCCACCAAGACTATAAACAAGTACATCAAGCGTGTTGCCTCCGCGGTTGGCATTGAAAAGAATATAAGCACGTACACGGCCCGGCATTCCTTCTCTACAGTCCTCAAGCGAGCAGGGGCACCGATAGAGCTTATATCTGAATCCCTTGGGCACTCTAACCTGAAGACGACCGAAAGCTACTTGGATAGCTTTGAAAACGACGTGAAGAAGCAGTACGCTGCACGGTTAACAGCATTTAATATGATTAGCGAGTGAGGTTTAATTAATAGTTAATACGATTCTGCTGTGGAAATAAACAAGGGACCATAATACACTATGCGCCTATAATAATAGATAGCGATGAATATTGGAGGGAAGGTTGTCATGTATTTGACTGGCCTTGACAATAAGCTGACTACTATTGTAGAGTACAGGGCAAAGGCGGTTCAAATACTCTAAATTTAGGTACATTAAGTCTCATAATGAGTAGGAGTCTAGTTCAATTTCAGGTAATCTAGCTTTAGGATCAGCTTCTTTTGAGTAAGGTCGTCAGGTGACTTTTTTTATTTCCTTACATTTTTATGTAAGGAAGAGATCATCTTCATGGTAGCAGCCCAATTTACATACAGCGTAATTGAGATTGGCCTTTAATCCTCTATTATCGTCACGAGGTGTTTATGCCTTTAACTTGTAGTGTAGGTCCATAGTCCTGGAAAATTTTCTATGATTGTCGCGACAACTGAATATACCGGAGAGGCATGTGAGGTATATACCCATATTGGCAAGGCCAATATTTTGCGCATTCTAACTTAAGAGCCCCGCATTAAAAGTTTTTGTGAAGCAGTTCCAGTAATGGAGTAGAAGCCTTGAGCATTAGACTCTTCCTAACAATGGCGCCCTGCAGCCCAAGCATTAGTATATTCCTGCAAATATACCCTATAAATATAATTATTAAAACACTGTATTGCTCAGGCAACCAACAAGGGGTATTCATAATTATATAAAAATCAGCTGGGAATGTATAAAACTATCACGGTAAGGGATGGGTATAACTAAGGACTTATAACCAAACAAAACAAACTATGAACATAACGATGAATAGAGAACTAGTTTCAGTGTTGGCAGAATGTGCCGCAGCCTGTAACTACTGTGCTGTCTCCTGTCTGCAGGAAGACGATGTGAAAATGATGGAGCGCTGTATCCGCCTCGATCTGGACTGTGCCGCTATCTGTAAAATGGCGCTGGATTATGTATCCCGTGATTCGACTATGAAGCGAGACGTGCTGGACCTGTGCGCCAGAGTGTGTCGCGAGTGCGGTGCGGAATGTGAAAAGCATTCGCACATGGAGCACTGCCGTATGTGCGCTGAGGCTTGCCGTCGTTGCGAGCAGGCTTGCCAGCAGGCGTAGTTGTTATTACAAGTTGGTCAAATGCAAGACCTAAGAAACACCCTGATTGTTCTATACCTGCTAGAGCGGTCAGGGTGTTTTTTGGCGTGGACGTGAATTACAGTGCACCGATAGAAGTCCCCATAAAATTAAGAGGCTTAGTAAGTGAATTTTGGTCACATTTTTTAACCACATAATCTATGAAAAAAATTTTATCAGTATCAGAAGCTTTGCTCTTATGCTAATTGCCGTCTTTGTGTTCAGCAGCTGCGAAAATGACCAAGATGTTGTTAGCCCGTTAAGTACCAGCGCAGAGAAAGCGACGAAAGGTCCTTACTGGGGGGCGACAAAGCATTTGACAAGGAAATGCAGCAGATCATCAACTCCATGATGAAGATGATGAACCAGATGGAGATGACCTGCGACCCCGACATTGATTTTGCCAACATGATGATCATGCACCACGAAATGGGTATTAAAATGGCCGACCTGGAACTCCAGTATGGGCATGAGCCCGAGGCACTGGAACTGGCCGAGAAAACGAAGATAGGCAACATGGAAAGTAAAGTACGTCTTGAAGCATTGCTGGCATCGCATCCAGGGGCGGAACCACTCTCGAAGGAGGAGTGCAAGATGTTTATGATGGAGATGCGAGAGGACATGATGGCTATGATGCACTGCATGCGTTCTGTAATGGACACACCTGATCCGGATGTTGATTTTGCCCAGCTGATGATCTGTCATCACGAAGGAGCCCTTGCCATGTCAAACACAGAATTGAAGTGGGGGGATGATGAAATGGCCTTGGAGGAGGCTGAAATGATCATTGAAGAGCAAGCGCAGGAAATAATGGAGCTAGCCGCATTCTTAAATGAGCACGGTATACCGACCAAGCACCATAACATGTAGTAAGTCAGCATGATCTGACTTAAGATTTACAAGCCCGGCTACTGGAAACGTCAGCCGGGCTCTTTAGTTAAATGCCGTTTCATCCGGAGTATAAAATTTGTAGTTTTAGCCTTCATTTACATCAAACAATAGGTATTGCTTACCTTGTCAAAGCCGGTTTAATACCCATACTACAACCCTTACACCATGAACCCCAAAATTACAAACAGCTTTTTTGCTCTTATATTTTGCGCCTCCCTGTCCTATTGCAATCAAACCGCTAAAGAACTGGAAGTACCAGCAGAAGAAACACAGCACGCCAATCATACCCCTAAAATGAGCGAAGGCGCTGTCATTATACAGGATCAACCGGAACCTGATACATTAAGAGGCAGTCTGAAAGCAGAAGCCCATGGTATGGTAGGCAATGCGCACCTGACCATCAATTACCATTCACCAGCCGTGCGCGGACGCAACATCTGGGGCGGCCTGGTAGCTTACGACCAGGTATGGGTGACAGGAGCGCACTCAGCCACCAGCCTGACAACGGATAAAGATATCACCATAGAAGAAAAGCTACTGCCAGCAGGCAAGTATGCCTTGTTCACCATTCCTGGAAAGGAGGAGTGGACTATCATCATCAACAAAAACTGGGAGCAGCACCTGACCGACGATTACACGGAGAAGGAAGACGTATTGCGCGTTACCGTAAAACCTGAAGCAGCAGCGCAGCCACAGGAGCGACTTCGTTACCAGATCGTGTCAGAGGCTGATAGCAAAGGAGCCATTAACATAAGCTGGGACAAGTTGAAAGTAACAGTACCCGTTGCTATTTAGGTGTAGCCAAGAAGCATATTTTTATTCATAAAGCCACTCCGACAGCTGTTGGAGTGGCTTTATGAATTTATAGATGAACCTGAGTATAGCCATATGGATATACCTGAACAAGAAGCAACGTTGCTTACTTGAAAAGACTTATAGGCAAACAATTATACTTTAACAGTTAAAAAAAATGGAAAAGGGAAATTATATGAAGTTTTTGTTGATGCTAGCCGTATCGTTTGTGATCATGTACGGGGTGATGTATTTGAATGCCGATAAGTTTGATCATGTGTACCTGAACCTGAACAGGCTGTACATGGCCCTATTGATGGTGGCGCCTATGGCGCTTGTTATGTTAGGGTTTATGTCGGGAATGTATACAAATAAGAAGCTGAAGTATCATTGTAGCTGTTGGTGTAGTAGCTTTTGCCGGCTCACTGTTCATGCTAAGGAAACAGGCCTTAGTGGATGATAAACAGTTTCTAAAATCCATGATTCCGCATCACTCTTCAGCCATTCTGGTAAGCCAGGAAGCAAACATAAAAGATCCCGAAGTGAAGAGGCTAACGGAGCAGATCATAGAATCTCAGGAAAAAGAAATAGCAGAAATGAAGGCAATCCTAACCAGAATGAGGTAAATCTTATACTGTATCCATGGCCGGATCTTATTCTTGGTGATGCATGTATAAAAACGAAGCCGCCTCTTTACCGAGGGGCGGCTTCGTTTGATAATAAGGTGGACTATTTTACAACCAAAGAATAGTTTAGACCTGTTAAGTTTTTACTGTTATATTTTCCTGAAATGGATCTTGTTTTCATCTTCCCAGACACAAAGCGTTTTTTTATCCGGCATTTCAGCAGTTTCAATATAGCTGCCTTTCCCTACCACAGTTTCCGTATCTGCATTCAGGAATTTTAGTTTTAGATCTGAACCATCTTTCCAGGCAATAACCGGATTTGTTTTTCCGCTGATGCGGCAGTTCCGGCCTCTGCCAATTTGCACTTCCTGTTGGCCAGGCTTTGCATAGAAGATATTCCCTTCCCGTTGCCAGGAAGTGTGAATCGTATTCTTACTATCCAGTAGAATGCCCCCGCCGTCCATGGGACATCCTTCCAGTTCCCAGGTGCCATTCCCTAGTTTCTGTGGCTGAGAAAAGTGTTGTCCGTTGTCAGTTGATTTGGTCAGGTAAAAATCTCTGGAGCCATCTACCCAGTTTCTGAACATCAGGATTACCTGTTTGCCTTCCACATCTATACTTGGCTTACAGCATTCGCACACGGTGCTGTCTGGCGATACGTATACTATCTTGTTTTCTGACCATGCGGCGGCGTTTCCTGTAGTGGAGGCAAACACGATCTTGTTTTGTTTGGTGTTTCTTACATCCAGCCACACAGCATAGAAGGTGTCTTGTTCATCGGAGGCGATACTCATCAGGCCTTCTGGCACTGAGCCCGGTATGTCATTCACACCAGCTGCCTTTATCCACTTATTTGTATCATGGTCCAGACTGTAGGTATGGATATTACCCTGCTTATCTATGGCGGTTACCACCGAGTAATTCATGGAGCTGGCAATCTGAGGCCCCATGGACATGCCCAGGTACAAGCCCTTCAGCTGCCCCACCAGTAGAGGTTCTGAGAAGGTTTGTCCGTTATCTTTGGACGTGACGCAATAAATTCTGTCTTCCAAGCCATACACTACCCTGGTATTCCCTTTTGTATCTACTGCGATCTGTGGCTGACGACCTGCCAGGAGCAGGGTGTTTGTCGTTTCTTGTTCTGTTTTGCTACAGGAGGTATTTAAAATCAGAAACAAGACAAACGTTAGAAGCTGTAATGGTGCCCTCATTCTTTACAAGTTTAAGACAAAGTATACTGTAAGATAAGAGAATTTTTGGAAAGATTCCGCTTGAAGGCAGGTAAGCGAACATGCCTGATGAATACATACAGGCCGTAAAGCGTAGCCGTTGCACAACCTGGTGTAAACTGTCGCGTTCATTTTAAGCAAAAACACATGTTGCTATGGAAGTAATCAAGTTCAAAACCAATGTGGAGAATGAGGAAGCTATATCCAGGGTAGCGCCTTACCCGGACAAAGAAGAAAGTATCAGCAGGTGGAAGCTGGAAACTGGAAGCACAGAAAATATTTTAAGTGTCTCCGGTACAGATCTTGATCCCCAAAGGATTGAAAATGTGGAGCAGGAAGCAGGATTCAAAGCTGAAATCATCCGGGTTATAGGCATCGGTGGCAAGGACTTGTAAAGCCGATAGCAGAAACTGTTAGGAGTGCTTACCATTTAAAACCAGGCATACACTAAAATGATTTTAGTAAAACCCCAGCTGATAGAAAGAGATACTAGTGTTAAATTAATCCGGGAACCTAAATTCAGCCAAGCAGAGATAAATAATAGTGCACCTCCATCTAAAATCTAAAATCTTACACAAGGTTGTGAAAGTGCTCGACTTACGATTGATACACTTCCTTCCAGGGCCAGCCGTCCATTTCCAAAAGGGAAGATAGCAGTCTCCGGCGGTCCTTCAGGGTCTGTTTGAAAGTTAGTTCAACTTCTTCCCTCTTTTTAAGCGGAACTCCTTTCTCCTCCAGTTGCCAAAGATCAGGTGTAGGGGCATCTTCCTGGGGTGAAGTGTTCTTGAGGAAACCTTCTTTTACCATTTCCAGATAAGAATCCAGAGCCGTTTGGAGCATCACCATTTTCACTTCACTCCTTTTAACATCCTGCGAAACGGCTTGCTCCAGGAGCTGATATGCCTCATCCAGCAGCACAACGGCGGGCGCAACAGACAACTGTGCTTGGCTGTTATGAAAGTAATGAATTACAGGAAAGGAGTGGTGGTTCACCGTATGCTGCATTAGCATCTGGCATATGTCTGACACATTATCGAAAAAGGAGGAAAAGTCTTTCCCATTCCAACTGTTTGCCAGTATCTGCTGTGGCGTTTTACCCATGCTGTTAATGTAAAGACTGAGCTTGCTCTGCAAGCCTACGGCAGATAACACCTGTACAAAATAGGTGAGGGAAGCAGTTATGAAAGCTAAGCCAGAGAAAGCTGTGACACTCGTAATGATCCGCCACACATCATTTGATGCCTTATAATCTCCTACTCCCAAAGTGGAAAGTGTAAAACCGGCATAGTAGAGCTTCTCTAAGGGGCTGGCACTGGATAAAGTAGTGCTGTTTACAACAGAGTCTGGATCAGAAAGTAACAGCAGGAACAGACCTGCCCAAAGACCAAGAACCCAAGTCATAAGCGTGCAGGTAAGTATAGACGGCCCCGCATACTCAAGTAATTTGGATTTCCCATTCTTACCCGAAACTAAGAAGAAAATCTTCCATACCGCTCTGGATACCAATTCCGTAATCCGGCCGCCTCCGCTTGAAGAAAAGGTGGTCTTGATGATGTCCAGTGCGATTAAAGTATAAAAAAGAGCTCCCAGGAAGGGATACAGAATGTTCATAAAGTACATAGAATTGTTAGCACGTTCTTCTAAACGCAATAACAAATAGGGAGTTAAAAACATAGGGGTGGCAGATTCATGAAGCCCGGTAAGTTTAGGCTTGGAATCACTGTCAGGGCAGATGTTGCCTGTTTTAGAAGTCCTTGAGCTTTTGATAAAAGCCACATTATGTAAAAACAACTCATGAATATATAAAACAGATGGGTTTACGGAAAGGTATAACCAAGCACGCTTTCATAAGACTTATGGAAGCATTAAGTATGGACACAGTGCCTTGATAAAGGCTTAAGCAGTATGTGCAGCAGCTTGTAACTAGTAGGCTGCATCAAGCCGGCCTGCACACGGTATATCCTTCCATATTGGAGAGGTATGTGGTCACTTATGTAGCGTATAGCTCTGAGGCTGTAGTGGATCTATGAATTCCTCTAGGGCACAAGGCATAACAATTAAATAACTTAATTGATGTTTGACGTTTTAATAAGCTCTCAGCCTTCCGCTATAAGCGCACAGGAAAAGGTTAAACTACTTCTCACACCTGTTAACCAGGAGGCCGCCGGTGTTCCCCTTGTACTGGAAGAAGTACATACCAAAGACATTCACCTCATCATAGTATCAGAAGACCTTTCTTTCTTTGCCCACGAGCACCCGGAAAAGGCAGGCAAGGAATACTCTGTTGACTTCATATTTCCCTTTGGGGGCAAATTCCTGCTTTACTGCGATGTAAAGCCCCTGAATACGGCACCGGCTGTTATCCGAAAATCGGTGGAGGTTGCCGGTGACAGCAGGAACGTGCAGCGCTACCAGCAGGATGTGCTCAGTAAAACGGTTGACAATGTGAGCGTTCAACTGGATGTGCGGGAGCTAAATGCCATACGCGTTACTATGAAACAGGGGGAGGCTGCCATAGCAGCCTCTTCATTAGGTGATTTTCTGGGTGCTAAGGCACATGTGGTCATGATCAATGTGGATACAAAAGAATACCTGCATGTCCATCCCATGGTGCACGAGGATGTGCTGGTGCTGCACTCCGCTTTTACAGCCAGTGGGCTATACCGGGTGTGGATTCAATTCCTGCTGAACGGGCTACTATATACCCTGGACTATGTCGTGCAAGTAGCTGAGCTTCCGAGCCAAGGACATCATGGGCACCATCACTAAAAGCAGCACACCGCAATATTACCAATGGAAGTTAATAAAGAGCGTGTAGATATACCAATTGCTGTCACTCTTCGTGATAAAATGAAGATTGTCCTGCTCCTTGCTTTTCCAGCAGTAGTAGAGAACTTCTTTCAGACATTTATTGGCTTTGTGGATGTCTATTTTGTCTCAAAGATAGGCTTAGCCGAAGTTTCTGCCATAGGGGCCACCAACGCCATACTGGCTATCTATTTTGCCGTCTTTATGGCTATCGGGGTGGCAGCAAACGTAAGGGTGGCAAATGCCCTGGGAGCGAAACAGGTAGAAAGGGCTCGGCATATAGCGCAGCAGGCCATCATACTCTCCATCCTTTTCGGCATTCTGACAGGTATCGTAACATTGTTTTTTGCACGCCCCCTGCTCACGCTCATGGGGCTGGAAGAGCAGGTGCTGGATATTGGAGAGAACTATTTCCGGGTTGTGGGTATTCCTTCCGTGTTCATGTCGCTCATGTTTGCGCTTAGTGCCAATTTACGGGGCTCGGGTAACACACGGGCACCCATGAAAGTCAGCATTCTCATCAACATCTTCCATGCGCTCTTGGGGTATGCTCTTATTTTTGGTTTCTGGATTTTTCCTGAAATGGGAGTGACAGGTGCTGCTTTGGCTACAGTTGCTTCCCGTGTACTTGGGACCTTACTGCTGGTCTACTACATCCAGCGGTCGGAGGTGCTGGCCTTCCGGAAGGACTTCTGGTCGGTAGACTGGGGCCATCAGAAGGAGCTTGCTACATTAGGCAGCCCTGCGGCCGGGGAGGTGCTCATCATGCGGGCAGGGCAGATCGTCTACTTCGGGTTCATCGTTTCGCTGGGAACCAACGTCTTCGCCGCCCATCAGATTGCCGGTAATGTGGAGGTAATCTCCTATATGGCAGGTTATGGCTTTGCCACAGCAGTTACTATACTGGCAGGACAGCAGATAGGTGCAGGAAGAATAGAGGAGGCGATTTCCTTCACAAAAATAGGGGCCTGGATGGCTGTAGGCATCATGGGTGTGCTGGGCTTACTGCTCTTTTTCCTGGGAGAGTGGGCTGGCAGTCTGTTCTCCGAAGACCCGGAGGTAATCTCTAAGATAGGGGACGCCCTGAAGGTTTCGGGTGCGTTTCAGCCTTTCCTGGCAGCCCTTTTAACGCTTACAGGCGCGTACCAAGCCGCTAATAATACGAAGTTCCCCATGTACCTGACGGCGGCTGGTATGTGGGCCATCCGCACCGTTCTGGTCTACTATCTTGGAATCACCCTGGGCTGGGGCCTTATTGGTGTCTGGATCGCCATTGGTATTGACATTGTGACCCGTGCAGGGGTCTTGGCCTATAAGTTTGCTAAGGGTACATGGATGAATCTGGAAAAGGAAGCAGAGGTGGAGTCACAATGTCACCCGCAGTCCATTAAAGAGACCATGTCTGACTGCGTTAACAATTACTAAATATGTACTAAATGACAATGCCACCGGGATATGTTAGCAAGAAGAAACTCAGCTAAATCTGTTGGTCAGCCACCACCAATTATCCAGGTACTAAAAGAGGCTAATCCAACCTATGAAGCTGTTTCATGTAAACAGAGATATAAATTAGCAGCACTAGCTTAGAAGTGGATAAAAGACCTTTAAGCATTGCGTGTCGCAGGTATAGTATAGAACGCTTTAATTACCTTACCAGCTTAAAATGTATAAACTTTTGATACTAGTATTATTGCTCGGGACTGGGCAGTATACTTTCGCACAGCACGAACAGCATAAGCCAACCCAGCAACAGCAGACTGAGATCTACACCTGCCCGATGCACCCCGAAGTGCAAACCTCAAAACCCGGTACATGCCCCAAGTGCGGTATGACGCTGGTAAAGAAAAAGCCACAAGCCCCTGCAAAACAACAGCAGCAACAGGCTCCACAAAAAAAAGCTGTTAAAGCCAAGCCTGCTGCCCCAGCAAAGCAACGTGTACAGCAGAAACAAGCACAGCCTGCTCAGAAACAAGCTCAACCTGCTCATCAACATGCACAGCCGACACAGCAAAAGCCAGTCACACCTGTACAGAACCCGGAGGAAAAAGAGAAGCCCATCCACAAAGCAGGACACAAGCCAGAAAGCCCGGGACAGACCTATACTCCTCGCACCGTTCGGTATGACCTGTATGTACGGGATACCTTGGTCAACTTCACAGGAAAAACCAGAAGAGCCGTGGCTATAAACGGGAGCATTCCGGCACCTGCCTTAACCTTTACCCAGGGTGATACAGCCGAGATCTATGTGCATAATGAGATGGATGTGGAAACTTCTATCCATTGGCACGGCGTGTTTTTGCCCAACCGGTTCGATGGTGTTCCCTGGCTTACCCAGCAGCCGATCAAGCCCCATTCCACTTACCTCTACAAATTCCCGATCATCCAGAGTGGTACTTACTGGTATCACAGCCACAGCGCCTTTCAGGAACAAAGCGGCATGTACGGTGCCCTGATCTTTAACAAGGTGAATGAACCGGATATGCCGGCTATACCGATCGTGCTTAGCGACTGGACCGATATGAACCCCAAAGAGGTATACCGTTCCTTGCGGAGCGCCAACGACTGGTTTGCGATCCGGAAAGGTGCTACCCAAGGCTATGCAGAGGCTATAAAGAAAGGCTACTTTGGCACCAAACTTAAAAATGAGTGGAAGCGGATGACGGCAATGGATGTGAGCGATGTGGCCTATGAGAAGTTTTTAACCAATGGGCAGGATATTGCAGAGCAAACCCATTTCACGGCAGGGGATGTAGTCAAACTCAGAGTAGTGAATGGCGGTGCTTCCACCTACTTCTGGCTGACCTACTCTGGTAGTAAGATTACGGTGGTGGGCAACGATGGCAACGATGTGGAGCCAGTGGAGGTGGATCGCCTGATCATTGCGCCTGCCGAAACCTACGATTTGCTGGTCACCATACCCGAGAGCATGCAGTACGAATTCCTGGCTACTGCCGAAGACCGCTCCAATACCACTTCGCTGTGGCTGGGCAGGGGCATGAAAATGAAGGCACAGCGTCTAGGCAAGCTGAACTACTTTGAAGGCATGAAGATGATGAACGACATGATGAAGATGAACGGGGACATGGAGCCGATGGGCATGGAAATGAGCAACCAGCAGATGGATATGAACCGCGTGATGTACCCGGAATCAGCAGCCCAGGACCACAGCATGCACGGAGAAGGGGCGACAAAACCTGCTGCTGATACAAGCATGCAGATGAAGCAGCAGGTTGACACCACCGCACACCAGGGCCATGATATGAAAGGATACGATATGCAGAACATGAACATGAGTGGCAGCAAGGACGAGATGGTCACCCTGAACTATGGCATGTTGCGCGCTCCTGAAGAAACAACCCTGAAGCCCGGCCCGGAGAAAGTATTGCGCTTTGAGCTTACCGGCAACATGAACCGCTATGTATGGACGATGGACAACAAGACGGTGTCAGAGTCGGACAGGATCCTGATCAAAAAAGGGGAGAATGTGAAGATCATCATGTTCAACAACTCCATGATGCGCCACCCCATGCACCTGCACGGGCACGATTTCCGGGTACTGAACAAACACGGAAAACATGCACCTCTAAAAAATGTACTGGACATACTTCCGATGGAGACAGACACGATTGAGTTTGCAGCTTCGGAGAGTGGTGACTGGTTTTTCCACTGCCACATACTCTACCACATGATTGCCGGCATGGGCCGTGTATTCACCTACCAAAACTCACCACCCAATCCTGAGATTCCGGATCCTGAGCGGGCCCAAAAGATGTTTAACCGCGAAGACAAGATTTTTCTGCCTTCAGCGATGGTAGGGCTGGAGAGCAATGGCAGCGACGGAGAGTTTGTACTTGGTAGCTCCCGGTACCAGATCTCCACTGAATGGAGGATTGGTTTTAAGAAGGAGTATGGTATTGAAAGCGAGACCTACTTTGGCCGTTATTTTGGAAAAATGCAATGGCTCTTTCCCTTCGTCGGCTTTGACTATCACTACAATAGTATAGAGAATGAGCCCGAGGAAAACATGTTCGGGCAGCTAAGCAACCAAGATAACCGGAAGGTGGCCGTGGCCGGGGTGCAGTATACCTTGCCTATGCTGATCGTGTCAGAAGCGAGGATAGACTCCAAGGGTAAGCTGCGGTTCCAGTTGCGGCGCGAAGATGTCCCACTAACAAGCCGCCTGCGCCTGAACCTGATGGGGAACACCGATAAAGAATACATGGCCGGCCTGCGATACATTGTAACCAAGTATATATCCCTATCAACGCATTACGACAGCGACATGAAGTATGGCGCTGGGCTTACATTTATTTATTAGGCTGTGTTAGCACAGGAAACAAATGTGCGTTTCTATTCTGGTTCGACATCTAAGGTATAATTAAAACGCTCTGTGGACCACTGCTCCTGGATCTTAATCATTTCAACAGTACTAACCTTTGTACTATCACAGCCAGGCTTTTTTACCTGAATGCTAGTATCATCAGGTGCATAAAATTTGTAGCTTTAAAGATTCATTCAGAACAAGAATTAAAATCGCTCTATACCTTAAAGCCACCTATACCGCTAAACAGCATGAACAGAAATCTTACAAAAACCCTTTATGCCCTTATACTTTGTGGCGCACTTACTTACTGCAACCAGCCAGCGCAGGAGCAGGAAGCTCCTGCCGAGCAGGAACAGGAGGCAGTACATGCCGAACATACGCCGAAAGTGAGCGAGGGAGCAGTCGTGATACAGGACCAGCCAGCGGCGGACACGCTGAAAGGCAGCCTGAAAGCAGAGGTGCACGGGCAGATCGGGAACGCACACATTATGATCAACTACCATTCTCCTGCTGTGCGCGGACGTACTATCTGGGGTGGTCTGGTAGCGTATGATCAGGTATGGGTGACAGGTGCGCACTCTGCCACCAGCCTGACCACGGATAAAGACATTACCATAGGAGGGAAGACATTACCGGCAGGAAAGTATGCCCTGTTCACCATTCCGGGTAAGGACGAGTGGACGGTGATCATCAACAAAAACTGGGAACAGCACTTGGCCGATGACTATTCCGAAGCAGAGGATGTGCTGCGGATCAAAGTAAAGCCGGAAGCAACAGCACAGCCACAGGAGCGTCTGCGCTACCAGATTGTATCGGAGACTGACGAAGAAGGGGCCATCGTCATCACCTGGGATAAGCTAAAAGTAAGCATTCCGGTTGCTGTATAAACAAAAAAGAAAGTCATCTCAAAAAGCCGCTCTGACGACTGTCAGAGCGGCTTTTTGACTTTTAATAATAACCAAAATACATAAATACCTGTATTTCTATACTACTAAAAGCCGCCCTTTCAGCGAGCATTAGCTTCGAGTACTAAACTAAAAACCAATAAAATGGAAAAAGGAAATTATAAGAAATTCTTCCTCATGCTGGGTGTCTCATTTGTCATCATGTACGGGGTAATGTTTCTGAATGCAGACAAGTTCGACCATGTATACCTGAACCTGAACCGCCTTTATATGGCCTTGCTCATGATAGCTCCCATGGCGCTTGTCATGCTGGGGTTTATGTCCTCTATGTACAAAGATAAAAAGCTGAATGGCATCATAGTAGGGGTAAGCCTGGCCGTAATGGCAGGAACCTTTCTACTGCTCAGAAGTCAATCGCTGGTAGGTGACAAGCAGTTCCTGAAGTCTATGATCCCGCATCATTCCTCTGCCATTCTGGTCAGTCAGGAATCCAATATAAAAGACCCGGAAGTGAAGAAACTAACGGAGCAAATCATCGAGTCGCAGGAAAAGGAAATTGCTGAAATGAAGGCGATCCTGAAGAGAATGGAGTAGGTACTTTGCTCACTTTTTCTGCTGGTTTTGTGAGCCATCTCTTTCATTTTCTTGTCTACGCTATTGGCTAGTTATTCATCGGCCATCCGGACTGCTCCTTGAAAGGGGTGGGCTCACATACTGCATGTGCTGATGCAGAAGGCCTATCAGTTCTATCTTATTCTTATCCTACAAAATAATCAGTATTTTAATTGCCGGCGCAGCAACTGCGCATTGATCGCCACGATTACCGTACTCAGGCTCATCAGGGCGGCGCCCACGGCAGGCGATATCATGATGCCTTGGTTATAAAGTACACCAGCCGCCAGGGGTAGTGCGATGACGTTATAACCTGTGGCCCAGATCAGGTTCTGGATCATTTTGCGGTAAGTGGCTTTGCCAAACAGGATAAGCGAGGCGATGTCCTGCGGGTTGCTGTTGACCAGAATAATGTCGGCTGTTTCGGCGGCTACGTCAGTGCCGGAGCCCACGGCTATACCTACATCGGCCTGGGCCAGCGCAGGGGCGTCGTTCACACCGTCGCCGGTCATGGCCACAAACTCGCCCTGGTTTTGCAGTTCTTTCACTTTCTCCTGTTTCTGGTGCGGCAGCACATTGGCCAGGTAACCATCCATTTGCAGTTTGTCGCTCACGCTTTTGGCTACCCGTTCGTTATCACCGGTGAGCAGCAGGTTCCTGATGCCGTTCGCTTTTAGCACGCGGATGGCCTCTGCCGATTCCTCCCGTATCTGGTCGCGCATGGTGATGTACCCGACAGGCCGCTCGTCTATTAACACATACACCACCGTTTCCACACCTTCTTCGGCCTCGCTGGCCGGTACCTGTATGTTGAATTCCTTCAGGTAGTTGGGGCCCACCACCTTCACATCCCGGCCCTCCACCATACCTTCCAGCCCTTTGCCGGGCAGGTAGTTGAAAGACTGGGAGGGAGGCACGGCTATACCTTCTTCTTTCACTCTTCGGAGGATGCCCTGCGCAATAAAGTGCTCGGAGTTCTGCTCCACACCGGCTGCCAGACGCAGCATTTCCCGCTCGTCCACGGACTTGTCAAAGGTCACGACAGCGGCGATTTCGTGTGAGCCCTGGGTGAGGGTGCCGGTCTTGTCGAAGATGACAGTGGTGATGAGGCGGGAGTTTTCGAAAGCGGTGCGGTTGCGGATAAGCAGGCCGTTATTGGCGGAAACAGCGGTGGAGATCGCCACCACCAGCGGCACGGCCAGTCCCAATGCGTGCGGGCAGGAAATCACCATAACCGTCACCATGCGCTCTAGGGCAAAGGCAAATTCCTGCCCCAGTAGGAGCCAGACGGCAAGCGTGCCAAAGCCGGCGAAAAGGGCAATGTAGGTGAGCCACTTGGCGGCACGGTCGGCCAGGCGCTGCGTATCCGATTTCGTCTTCTGGGCATCCTGCACCAGCTTGATCACCTTGTTCAGGTAACTCTCTTTGCCGGTAAACTCCACCCGCACCCGCAGGGCCCCGTTTCCGTTGATAGAGCCTCCGATCACTTTGTCATCTATCGTCTTTTTAACCGGTTTGCTCTCGCCGGTGAGCATGCTTTCGTTCAGGTGACTCTCACCCTCTTCCACCACGCCATCGGCGGGCACTTTCTCGCCAGGCTTCACCAGAATTAAGTCGCCCTTCTGCAGGTCCTCGATTCGCACGCGCACCGTTTCCCCATCCTTGATCAGCATCGCCTCGGCGGGCATCATGCTTACTAGCAGTTCCAATGCCTTGGAAGCGCCCAGCACCGACTTCATTTCGATCCAGTGCCCGAGCAGCATGATCACAATCAGGGTGGCCAGCTCCCAGAAAAAGTCCATTCCTTCTAGCCCGAACACGATGGCAGTGCTGTAGAGGTAGGCTACGGTGATGGCCACCCCGATCAACGTCATCATACCCGGTGCGCCTTTCTTCACTTCCTCAACCAGACCCGTCAGGAAAGGCCAGCCACCATAAAAGTAGATGATGGAGGAAAGCACAAAAGCAATGTACATGCCGTAGGGCACATCCAGCGTAAAGCCCAGAATGTGCTGCACCATGGGGCTCAGGATGATGACAGGTACAGACAGCGCGAGCGAAAACCAGAAGCGCTTTTTGAAGTCCACGATCATCATGCGGTGATGGTCGTGGCCGTGCTCGCCGTGGCCGCTGTGGTCATGCCCGTCGTGCGGCGGGTGGCCGCCGGTGTCTTCGTGCATGGCGTGCTCGTGGCCGTGCAGCATTTTTTTCCCCAAGTGTTCTTTGGCTGCTTCTACGTGATTTTCAGCTTGTTTTTTGGGCCCATGGTGATGATGGTGATGCTCAGGATTGTTCTTCATAACTATCTGATCTGATGTTTAGTACTCTCGCCTTAATTTGCGGGCCAAATCAGGCGTAACAGCATCAGCATATACGCCATATGCATCCACCAAAACTCCCTTCACTCCTTTATCAGAGGAAACAGCATACACGACAGAATTATCATCCGGATTGCTGGCACCTTCAAACCGGTAAACTTCATCAATCTCAAATTCTTCAGGTTTTAACTCCAGGTGTAGCTGCGGGCATTCCAGACAGGTGGGCTGCAAATTAAAGTCTACTGCGTAGCCGCGCTCCCGTAAGTTGTTCAGCGTCTCGACCATCGTATCATACTTGTACTGTTTCATCTATTTAGCTTTAGTAAATATAATGATTTTGTTTGATTCTTTCTTGAAAATTAGTAAATGGAAAAGGCGCAGCTAGGGTGACTGCGCCTTCGGACTTAATGGTGGTGACCAGTCTCCAGGTATTTGCCTTGTGGGCCGACACCCTCTATATGTACGAGCTGAGCGCCATAATGTCCGGCCATGGCCACACAGTAGGCAGCACTGGTAAGAACAAGGGCAACAACCAGCACGCTCCAACGCTTCCCTTTAAACAAGAACTGATTTAACAATTGGGCTATCAGGCCTATTCCTCCTAGGTAGATGGTCCAGTCAGCGTAGAAGTCATGCTGTTCAAGCACCAGCTTGGCATGCGCTGTAAGGCCAGTTGTATGCGGGTGGTCGATTTCAGTTACATAGTAGGCCGTACTAAAGCTGATCAGAGTGGCTACGGTGGTGATCCAATCGAGCTCCTTGCGCAGAAACAGGATGTTGCACAGCTGGACGGCAGCAGCCACTAAAAGCAGCACGATGGGGAAATGCACGATCAAAGGGTGCTTATTTGGAAAATCATCCGGCCTGGCGTGGGCGGAAGCGGGGTCCTGCACGTGGGCTGCGTGCTCTTCGGGTGCTATCTGCTGCGGCGTGAGGGTATCTGGCACCTGCGAAATAGCCTCTGTCCGGGCGGTGCTGCCATGTTTCTCGCCTCCATGTGCGTAAAGCGGGGCTGTATGCATCAGACACAAAAGCAGGATGAATAGCATTGATAAAAGGGTATTTTTCATGATTTGTAAAAATTTAGCATTTATTGGGGTGTGATTAAACAGGATGTAAACTCTGGAAAGTACCTGTCCATGAGAGCTGGCAACACACCAGCTCGTAATATGCTAGCAAAGCGCTGCTGTCAGCCAGGCATTAGAAGCAAGGCAGCACATTAGGCTACACTTCCAGTACTATGCCGGCCCTCGGGCAGCTTTTTAATTTATAAAGCTGTAATCTCTTTGTCCATGGGTACGCATATGTCAATACAGGTTATCAATGGGTTGACGATCCGCTCCGCCCTGCTTCTTGTATATACTGGGGCTTATGCCGGTTACCTCTTTGAACTGCCCAGACAGGTGTTGCAGGCTTCTATAGCCTAACTTGGCCGCAATGGTACCAAGAGGGAGCTCTCCATAGGTTAGCAGTTCTTTAATGCGTTCCACCTTCTGCAGTATGATGTATCTGTTCAGGGCAATTCCCTCAGATGCTTTAAAGGCCGTACTGATTGTAGCGTAATCCTTCCCAAGCTCCATGGCCAGGTGCGTGGACAGATTTGTAGATAGGGTGGCAAGCCTGTCTGCAGAGATCAGGTCAATAACAATTACCTTGATGCTTTCCACAAGCTTTTCTCGCTTGCTGTGAAGCAGTTCAAACCCTTTGCTAACCAGTGCCGCTTCTATAGCGGTTTCATCCAACCGGTCACTCTGCTCGATTAGGGCCGTGCCAAGCTTTACTTCCAGTACATGCAGGCCGAGGTTTTCAAGTTCCTGGCGCACTACCATGATGCAGCGGGGACACACCATGTTTTTAATGTGTAGCACCTTGAGGTGCCGACTCTCTTCACTCATTTTCACGAATTGAATATGAAGCGAAATCCTTGCTTCACTTGTTGGACAAACTAATTTAACACGACGCTGAAAGCCTTTCTGCATACCAGGAATTTGGTATAGGGCAGGGGACAGAAGGTCGTCTGCATCGGTGCTTGAAAGCATAGGCTTTCAAGCACCGATGCAGAACAAGTACAGTTTGTGCATCAAATAATAAGAGAGTGCAGGAATACCCTGATATCGGGTATTTTAGGTACAGGGGCATCGGGGGGAGTATACGTTACATCTGTAATATGGCTCTTGTACAGGAAACCCAGCACTGCCTGATAGAAGGTGTCCATGAAGGCAATAGGTGCTTTTACAAGCTGGGAAAGCTCCACGGATGGGGAGGCTTTGAGAAAAGGAGCGTACTCTTGTTCTACGCAACAGCCAGTGTCTTCCGTTGACGAAGCAGGATGCTCACCGCTTTGGTGTGCACTCCTGTCACCGTGATGCGCGGATGTAGGGGTTCCATGTCCAGGAGAGTGACTGTGTTCTCCATGCCCCGTGCTATGGTGGTGTGCTGTAGAAGCGACAGGTTGAAGCCGCTGTACCAGGTGCGGCAGGTTGCAAGCCAGCTGAACAAGGTACAAGTGTACGAAGACCGTTAGGAGAAACAGTCCCGTAAAACTTATATTCTTGTTATGCCTGGTTCTTTTCATGAAGCAAAGCTGCAATCGGACAGGGTACTGCCCGATGCGCATGATAAATATAAAGAAAAAGTATTACCTAAACCTACTCTTAGGCAGGGCACGACTGGCTACTTGCTGCATCGCCTCCGTTCGGACTCACTCGCCAAATACTTCGTACCGACCTTGGCAGGCGCACAGGTATAATAAGTTAAGTCATGCGTGAGCCACAGTTTGACCCACGCATGAATGGTTTTAGTTGAACACTTCCTCGATGCTACCGCATTCTAGCATGCTCTCGCCAAAGTATGGGTTACGGATTTCCCCATCAGCGCTCAGCCAGTAGGCGCCTTGGTTGTTGTTGGCCATGGGGCAGTGCTGGTAGAATAAAGTAGCGGTGGAAGCACCAAAGGCTTTGGTCAGGGCAAAACTAGCTTCAGAAAGCAACTCTAACTGGCCACGCTGCACCGCCAGATCAGCTGCCTCTGCCATTTTGGAAGCGCTTTGTTTGACCTCTGCTATTCTTTCTTCCACAAAGGCTTTTTGTTCTCCTGCCAGTCCTGCCGCATCTACTTTTTCAGCTGCAGCCAGCAGCGTTTTGGCTTCATCCTGCGCTTGCTGAGCATCAGAAGCAACCAGGTTGTCTTTCAGCTTCAGGAAGCTGTCCAACACTGCAGCAATTTGCTCTTTTACAGGTGCTGCTACAGCTGTGTAGTCCGGAGCCTCTACTACTAGTGAGTTACTGGCAGGCATTTCATCACCATGTGCCATGCCTTCATGGTGTTCGTGGCTTTCTGTTTCGGTTGCAGAGGTTTCTTGTTTAGCCTCTGAACAGGAGGTAAACAGAAATGCTGCCAGGGCGGCGGCGATTAGGGGTTGTTTCATCGTTGGTTTGGTTAATTGTTTATGTAAGGATTTAATTTAAATTCAACTGGACTTAAAGAAAGCAGTGAGACAAACAGTGAGCAGAACGTTACAACCTGTTCCGGTATTCTCCTTTTACTTCCATGTTACTGCATGTACTTCCGGTAATTTTCTTCAGAGGCAAAGTAGAGCACATCGCCGTTGGCACCGCCGGGTTTCAGGGCGATGAAGGCCAGCGACTTGTCCACCTCCTCCCCGGTTACCGGATCAACGGCATGGCGTACTTTCCGCTGCTGCTGGATGGTGTTTACGCACATTTCGCAACAGCCGTAGTACATTTTGTTTTCGAATGGTACAGGGAACTGCTTTTTACCCATATAGGCGTTGTTGACCATACAAACCAGGTCTTTAGGCAGGCCCTCCCTGGTCATCAGGTCTTCCGCGGAAGGATCAGCCTGTGTTTGGGGAGTGGCAATCGCCATGTGGTTTGCGTGGGGGACGGGTGCCGCTGCAGTTGTTTGGGCCGCGGCGGCAGCCTGGGTCTCGGCGGTCTTTTCTGAAGTGCACGATGCCAGTAGGATTGCTGACAAGGCTGCGGTATACAGCAGGTTCTTTTTCATGGACAAGGAAATAAATTAAGTTGTAAACTGTTCAAATAACACCAGCCCGAGGGCCAGCAGTAGAGCCAGGTAGAGCAGCCGCTTCGGCCAGCTGTTCTTTTTTTCAGGCGCTTGCTCATCGCCGGTTCTGCAACATTCCTTCATCGTATACTTAGTGCTGATGGCCGGCCATCGGGTCAGCCCCTTGCTTCAAAACAAACTCGCTGTACAGAAGGTAGGCCCCGCTCACCACGACCCTGTCGTTTTCCTTTAAGCCGGAAAGAATGGCCACGCTGTCGGCGCTCGCTGCTCCCAGTTTTACCATTTGAGCTTTGAAGGTATCCTTGCCCGACTGCACCCACACATGGCTGCCTTTGCTGTCCCGGAGCACCGCATCGGTTGGCAGGGTAAGGGACTTGCCGTTCGGGTTGCGCAGGATAACGCTTGCCTGCATGCCCGGCAGGTATTGCTGGTTGGGGTTAGGGAGTTCGGCGCGAAGGGTGGCCACCTGGCTACCTGCCTTGAACTCCGGACTGATGAAGGTCACTGTTGCGGAGACGGGCGTTTGACTGAAGCCTTCGACCGCGACTTTCAATGCATCGCCTTCATTTACACGGGCAAGCTCCTGGGGATACACTTCGGCTTCTACCCAGATTTTGTCGAGCCTGCCCAGGCGGTACAGAATCCCTCCCTCAGCCACGTACTGGCCTTCGGCTGCTGCGACTTCGGTCACCACACCGCTAACGGGGGCGACAAACGTGATACGCGGGCTCACCTGCCCGGAACTAGCCAGACGTTGAATTTGCGCCTCTGTCAGTCCGTATAGCAGGAGCTTCTTTTTGGCAGCTTCCAGAAAGGAAGTGAAACGCGGGTTTTCTTGCCCCAGCTCCTGGTTTTGCCGGAGCGCCAGCAGGTATTCGCGTTGCAGCGTCAGCAGCTCTTCCGAGTACAGCTCGTAAAGCGGCTGTCCTTTTTTTATAGGCTGGCCGCTTTCTTTCAGGTATAGCTTCTCGATGCGGCCGGCGGCGCGGCTGCTCACCACATCGGTCTGCGTTTCGTCGAGCACCAGTTTGCCGGTAAGGATCGCGTTGCTCCCCACGGAGCCAAACTTGATGCGTTTGGTTTTGATGTTGCCCAGGGCAATCTGGCTTTGGCTCAGCATCAGTTCCCCGTTTTCCTTACCCGTCTGTGACACCGGCACCAGGTCCATGAAGCAGATAGGGCAGGTACCGGGCTCGTTCTGAACGATCTGCGGGTGCATCGGGCAGGTATAGGTTGCTGATTCGCCATCAGCATGCGTTTTTTCCTCCACCGAACAGGCAGCTACAAGTATAGCTGTCAGCAGGAAGAGTATGTTCAAATATCGTCTCATGGGTCTCTTTAATTATTAACCTTGATAAAGCTTTCACTGTCGACCAGGAACTGGGCGTTGGTGGCGATCACATCGGTTTGCTCCAAGCCAGCCGTGATCTGGATCTCATGGCCTGCGCGAGCGCCGGTGGTCACTGTAACCGGTTCGAAGACACCGTTCATTTTCCGGAAGGCCACCGTTTTGGTGCCGATGTCCAGCACCGCCGCCTGAGGTACCCAGAGAGCAGGGGCCGTGTCGACACGGGCTGTTGCGGTCACCAGTTGCCCTGCCATTGCCAGTTTTGCATTACCGGGCAGGTATACCCGCACTTTGGCAAAGCTTTCCCCCTCGTCGAAGAACGGCTGAAAGAAATCCACCTTGCCATCAAGCTGCTCACCTGGGATTTGTGGGAAAGAGATCTTCACCGGCGTACCTTTTGACAGGGCTTGTAGCTCGCCGGCAGGCACATTAAACTCGGCCCACAGTTGCTCGGCATTCACCACCTGCACCAGCGGCTGCCCTACGCTCACATACATACCTTCGCGCAACTGGATAGCCTGTCCGGCTGGATTAGTTGAAGCCCCGGAAGGAGGTGTTGGGGTTGCAGCGCCGCCTCCGCCCATGGCGTCCATGCCGCCACCGGAGCCGGCTGCAGGAGTAGCTGCGGCCATACCGGTAGAAGCGGCCGGAGAAGCGGTATTGAGATCAATTACGTAACCGTCATAGGGGCTGTAGAGCGTGAAGGTATAGCTCTCTTCGCCGTTGCGGATAAGGCGGTTTATCTGCTCGTCGGTGGCCCCGAGGTACTGCAGTTTTTGCCGGGCGGATGAAATCAACTGCTGATCTTCAGGTGAAGCCTTCACCAGGTAGAGCAGTTCGCGCTGCGCCGTGATCAGGTCCGGGCTGTACACCTCCATCAGCTTCTGCCCCTTGCGGATCGGCTGGAAATTGTATTTGACAAACAGCTTTTCGATGCGGCCGGCCACGCGGGCAGGGACTGTGTAAACGCGCCGCGGATCATAGGTGATGATGCCGTCCAGCTGCACGGTGGTCTGTGTCGCCTTTTGCGCGGGCTTTGTCGTGGTGATACTGGCTACCACCGTGCCAGTCGTCGGTTTCAGCAGAAACGCCAGGTCTTCGGTAATTTCAACGCCTTCGCCATGTACGGTTTTGGGGACTAAATCCATACCGCAGACAGGGCAGGTGCCGGGCTTGTTCTGCACAATCTGCGGGTGCATCGGGCAGGTATACTCCGTTTCGCCCTGTGCATGTGTTTTTTCCTCCACCGAGCAGGCAGCTACCAGCAGCGCTGTCAACAGGAAGAGTATGTTCAAATATCGTCTCATGTTTGATTTTGAGTGAGTGATCGAGTGGCTGTGTGTCAAGGTTTGAATCAAATCCTTTGCCCAGTCACTCGACCGCAATTTATTTCTCTATTTCTTTTTCATAGCTTACCGACATCTGGTAGAGCGACTGCAGCAGCTTGAGAGACTCCATCTGCGCCATGTTGAGGGCTTCCCAGGCATCGATCACCAAGGGCAGCTCCTCACTGTTCTGCTCATAGGCCAGCAGGGTCACATCGTAGTTCTTCTTCAGCGCCGGGAGGATCCTGCTGTTGTAATTTTCAACCTGCTCCCGCATCGTATTCAGCTCCAGGGCCATGGTTCGCGCCATCCCTTGCGCCTCGTTGAGCATGGCTTCCCGCTCACGCTGCATGGCCTGTATTTCCAGGTTCATGGCCTTGGTGTTGGCCTTGTACATCTTCGACGACCAGGGGGCGATCGGGATCGAGACCATGCCCATGGCCGTGTACTGCTGCGGCATCATGTTGTCGCGCGGGTACATGTGGTCGAAGCGCAGGCTGAAATCCGGCAGGCGTTCTTTCTTTTCCATCTCCACGTTCAGTTGCATCGACTGGATGGTTCGGTCGAGCTGGCGGATGTCGCTGCGGGCGCCGCTCAGGTAGCTCGTATCAATGGCGGGGACAGCCGGTGCAGGTACGGCTACGGTGGTATCGATTTTATACTTCTGGTCTTTGGGCAAGTTCATCAGGATGTTGAGCTGCACGTTCTGCTGCTCGATCTGCGAAGCCGTCATTACCTGCATGTTCTTTACCTCGTGCAGCCTGGCTTCGGCTTTGTAAACACCACCCAGCTTGCCCTGGCTGTAGGGGTAGCGGATACGGGCCAGCTTCAGCATGTATTCCATGATCCGCTCGTTGTCTTTGAGAACATCCAGCTGTTTTTCCAGCACCACCCAGTTGTAGTAAGCCGTTTTGGCCTGCGCCCGGAGCTCGTTGAAGGTCACATCCTTCGCCGCCTGCTCGACGCCTGCTCTTGACTTCATGTATTTCTCCTTGGCGCGAAGCTTTACCGGGTTGGGTATGTCCTGCTCTGCCGATATCATCCAGGCGCCTTTATCACGCTCATCCATGATCTCGGCCCCTGGGTAGGGGGCCATGAACACACCACCGCCTACCATGGGCGCCATCCAGCTCTTTGCGCCTTCAGCGTAGGCATCCATCGCTTTTGCCTTATAGTTGTACTGTTGCAGCATCGGATTATTGTTGCTGATGCGCTGCAGTACGCTGTCTAAGTTGATGGTGTGTTGCTGCTGGGCCAGCACCGGGGTGCCAGCCAGCAACACAAACACAAACAACCAATTTATTTTATTAATGCTTAACATCGTATATCTCTAATTTGCCGTGTTTCTTTAACTCATACTCTTTCGTCATTTCAAACACCACCGGGGTTACCAGCAGGATGTGGATAGAAGAGGTAAGAACCCCTCCGATCAGCGGCAGCACGATCGGGAGCATGACGTCAGTGCCCACACCAGTTGCCCAAAGTACCGGTATCAGGCCAAACAGTGATACCGACACGGTCATGATCTTGGGACGAAGGCGCTTTACCGCTCCTTTGAACACGTAGTCCCGGATGTCCTGCTTGGTAATCGTCTCGCTGCTGTTGCCTTTCAGTGCCACCAGCTCATGCATCGCCTCGTTCAGGTACACCACCATCAGCATACCCGTTTCAATGGCCATACCAAACAAGGCGATAAAGCCTACTGCCACTGCTACCGATAAGTTCACACCGTAGAAGTAGACAATGAATACCCCGCCGATCAGGGCAAACGGGATGGTGATCAGGCTGAAAAAGGCTTCTTTCAAGGAGTTGAAAGAGAAGTATAAAATAAAGAAGATGATAAGAACCACCAGCGGAAGTATGATTTGCAGGGTCTGGTTGGCGCGCACCTGGTTTTCCCACTGCCCGCTCCACTCCAGGTAATAGCCGTTGGGCAGACCGGTCACTTCTGTATTTAACTTCTCAATGGCTTCCTTCACAGTGCTGCCCAGGTCGCGGTCGCGCACGTTGAAGAGCACGGCCCCGCGCAGCTGCGCATTCTCGGAATTGATCATAGGAGGCCCTTCGGTGAAACGCACCGTGGCAACCGAAGAAAGCGGAATGGAACCTGCCGAAGCCGTCTGGATGGGGATGCGCTCAATCCGCTCCACGCTGTTGCGGTACTCCTGTGCCAGGCGCACGTTAATGGAGAAGCGCTTGCGCCCTTCAATGGTATTATCTATTGGTGCGCCACCCAAGGCAGACTCCACGATCATGTTCACATCGTCTACGGTCAGGCCATAGCGGCTGAGGGCTTCCCGATTGATGTCTATTTCCAGGTATTTGCCGCCTGTGATCGGCTCTACGAACAGGTCACTTACGCCTTCGACATCACGCAAGGCAGCCCGCACTTTTTCCGAAACCGAAGCGATGGAGTCCAGGTTCTGGCCATACACTTTCACGCCCACGTCGGTACGGATGCCGGTAGCCAGCATGTTGATGCGGTTAATAATGGGCATGGTCCACCCATTCACCACACCCGGGATCTGTAGCTTGCTGTCGAGTTCCCGTATGATATCCTGTTTGGTGATGCCTTCGCGCCATTCCGACCGTGGTTTGAGCATAATGATCGTTTCAATCATGCTGATCGGGGAGTTGTCGGTGGCCGTACTGGCGCGGCCCGCTTTGCCCAACACACTCTCCACTTCAGGCACCGATTTGATGATCTTGTCCTGCACCTGCAGGATGCGCTTGGCCTCAGCGTTGGAAATGTCAGGCAGTGTTACCGGCATGAACAGGATAGAGCCTTCGTCCAGCGGCGGCATAAACTCGGTGCCCAGGCTCATGAGCATGGGGATGGAAACCAACAAGGCCAGGATGTTGACCCCGATGGTGGTTTTACGCCACTTCAGGCACCACTTCAGCACCGGTCCGTACACCCATTCCAACGCCCTGTTGATCGGGTTGGCGCTTTCTTCTTTAAACTTCCCTTTCAGGAAAAAGGAGATGAGCACTGGTGTCAGCGTGATGGCTATGATGGCGTCCACGATGAGGATAAATGTTTTTGTCCAGGCCAGCGGGCCGAACAGCTTGCCTTCCTGGCCGGTGAGCAGGAATACCGGCAGGAAAGAGGTGATGACGATTACGGTACTCCAGAACACGCTGGGCCCCACCTGCTTGGCAGCCTTCTCGATGATCCGGATTCTATCTTCTTTTGATAATTTCATGTTGAGTTTCTTCTTGAAAGACTACAGTTAATCCTCCCATGGTTTGCCCTTGCTCGCGTCAGCCAGATGGCGGTAGGAGTTTTCTACCATCACAATCGCATCGTCCACGATCACACCGATGGAAAGGGCAATGCCGGTAAGCGACATGATATTGGAAGAGATACCGAAGGCGTTGAGCAGTATAAAGCCAATGGCGACTGACAGGGGCAGCTGAATCATGATGACCAGTGCACTGCGCCAGTGGAAGAGGAACAGAAACACAATCACGGAGGCTACCAGCATCTCTTCGATCAGGGTCTTTTTGATAGAGTCCACCGATTCGTTGATCAGGCCGCTGCGGTCGTAAACGATGTTGAACTTCACGCCCTCGGGGAGGCCTTTGGCGACCTCTTCCATCTTCACTTTCACGAGGTCGATCACTTCTTCGGCATTTTCGCCGTAGCGCATCACCACAATGCCGCCCACCGCTTCGCCCTCGCCGTTCACGTCGAAAATGCCCAGGCGGCTTTCCCCCGTCATCTGCACCGAGGCCACATCACGCACCCGCACCGGTATAGAGTTGTTGGTGGCGATGGCAAGGTTCTGGATCTCTTCTGTAGATTGTAAATAGCCTGTGGTTTTGATGATATAGCCGATGTCGGATAGTTCGAACTTACGGCCACCGGCTTCGTTATTATTGGCGCGGATGGCCTGGATAACCTGCGGCACCGAGAGTTTATAGTAGGTAAGTTTATTAGGATCCAGCGTGATCTGGTATTGCCTCTGGAAACCACCAAAGGAGGCCACCTCGCTGACGCCTTTCACATTCTGCAGCGCAAACTTCACATACCAATCCTGTACGGCGCGTTGCTCCCCCAGGTCCATGCCCGGGGCGTCCAGGGTGTACCACAGGATATGGCCCACGCCGGTACCGTCCGGGCCCAGAGTAGGGGTGACGTCTTCCGGCAGCATGTTGCCAACAGAGTTAAGGCGTTCCAGCACGCGGGTCCTTGCCCAGTACACATCTGTTTCGTCTTCAAAGATGACGTAAATAAAGCTCATGCCGAACATGGAGCTGCCCCGTACATACTTTACCTGGGGCAAACCCTGCAGGTTGGTAACAAGCGGGTAGGTGATCTGGTCTTCGATGATCTGTGGGCTACGGCCCATCCATTCGGTAAAAACGATCACCTGGTTTTCAGACAAATCGGGGATGGCATCCACCTTGTTTGTCTGCACGGAATACAAGCCCCATCCGAATAGTACCGCTGAAATGAGCAGGACGATATAGCGGTTACGGAGCGAAAGAGATATTAATTTCGCAATCATGTAAGTAGAAAATAAACCTTAACAGGAATTTGAGCAGCCACCGGGTTGTGGCAAGTAGGAGGTGAGGCCAAAGCACATAGGAAGACCAGTCCGGTCCTTCATGAGAAGACACGGCTGCGCCAGCCAAAGCGTGGCATCACAGGAGCCTGAAAGGTTATAGCAGGAAAGATTGCACCAGCACCGGGATGTCGCGGGCAATCGGGGGGGATTTATACAGCGCGTAGGTAGACGCTTGTTCTGCTTCAGGAGCAAATAGCTGAAGTATAACCACTTTAAAAGCGGCTACAAATTTCAGGTCTAAGGCTTTGGTAAGCAGCTGTGCGTTGGAATCTGAGGCGGCATCAGCTTGCTCCAGGTGGAGCGTGTGGTCATCGCAGCAGGCGGATGCAGAATCGTCTGAGCCAGGCACGTTATGGCAGGATGGCAGTTTTTGTTGCTGCTGTTCCATCGGGCAATCTGCCTTGGCTCCGAAAAAGGAAAGATCCTCTAACTCACCCTCACACAAATGCATGCCCACCGAGATGCCGGTCGAAGAGACAAGCACCACGAAGGTCAGGACAAGTAGGATCAGGTGACGGATCAGCTTCATAGTGTGACTTAAACTTTTGCAAAGATAAAGCATATGTAACAGAGTTTGTTACATAAATAGCGGAATGTTTTATAAATTCTTTGCGAAACAACCCATCAGGCGTATGATGGTGCCAACGGATCACAATTTAAATAAGAACCAGTGTGAGGTTTCAAAAAACAGAAAAATGCTTAGCTTCTCCCTTTTGTTTAATACTGCTTGAAGATTATGTACTCTACTGTGTGTTGTATCTCTATGATACGTTGGTAGATGGAATCCTTCTGGCTTATTGTGGGAAAACTCATTCCGACTGAAACCAAACCTTTAACAACCATCCTGTAAAACTTGCAGCACTCAGCTTAAATTGCATAACAGCCTGGGAAGGACGAAGATACAATTTCCCGGAGTGCAGAATCTTTCTTGGAGGCATACAGTGCGGATGATCAGGCAGAACCTGTTCCGGGCCTTCATCCACAATCTAATAGGCATTTCCATCAGGGCTGGGGTACTCACCCGCTACAAGGCTTCCTGCTAAATCCGATGGTAGTAGGAGTAGCCATGATATTGAGGTCTGCGTCAGTGATGACCAACAGTTTGCAGCTAAAGGCGCAGAAAATATAGAGGTGCAAGATAAATATGTTAAAAATAAGAAGGATTGTGTAACAGACCACCCTCAGGCAGGTGCTGTTTTTGTAGTGATAAAAATAAAGTAAGAAAGCTAGCTATACAAAAGGATGAAGCAGCTACAGTTTAAATCCAATATCAATTGCGGAGGCTGTGTTTCAAAAATAACCCCTGTGCTCAAAGACAACGAGTGGAGCGTGGATAATAAAGTGTTAACCGTGAAAACGGATTCTCTCTGCCAGTCAAATCATTGTTACGGTAGAGGAGGCCGGTTTTAAGGCACAAGCTCTTTAGTGTTGTAGTCCAGAAGTGGACCAAAGAAAAACAATGCCAGCGATCGTAAGTATTAGAGACAACTCTTGTAATGAACATGAGATTGTAAGTAACGCTAACATTCAAGAAGAAGCTACTTATGCAGTAGCTTCTTCTTGAATGTTATAAAGACAACACTACGGTTTAAGTTTTAAAGCTCACCGGTAAAGACTACAACACAAACAGTAAACTACACCATGGTGGCTGCAGGTATATGCCTTATCTTTGTCCCAAGAATGGGCAATGCCAGGCTCAGCCTGGAGATTTATGACAGTTGTGAACGGTTGATTGGAGTCTATTGTCGAGTTCTTTCCCTATAAATTGTGAATAGCTTTTTAACCATATTGTTTAGTATCCTCTACGTCACGGCTTCCAGCGGGGCGGCCTTCCAATTGCAGTTCTGCAAGGGGCAAGTGGTAGATGTCAACGTATGGTCGGAGAAAGAAAGCTGTGCCACAGAGTGCCCTACTGGCAAGCCTGAGAAAGAATGCTGTAAGTATTCCCAGCAGCAGCTGAAGGCCGACAGCCAGCACGACGACTTAGTTACAAGTATTTCAAAGCCTGTTTATCTGGCTGCTATTCTCTCGTATCCAACACAGGATGTTCCCTCTTCCGTATCATCGATAGTAGTAGAGTACCCCAAAAGCAACGGACCACCTCTGGCAGGTAAGGTTGCACTCTACATCAAAAACTGCGTTTTCAGAATTTAGATCATTCCCCTTCTTAAACCAAAGCCTCGATTCTGCAGGCTTAGCCATTACCGATACACTTTGAAAGCTACCATAGCTTAAAAACCTGTGCCCATACTTGCTCTAGTTTGTGCACTAGGACTATCGTTAATGGCCATTAACCGGCTGCTCTTCTCATGCCCATGTGTGCCAGGGTGAAGCAGTAAATCCAACCTTATTTTTTTAACCAATGCGAGTAGAACGTATGACGCTCTTACTCTGCCTCCTGCTGTCCGTTCCGGCGTTTTCCCAGACGCTGACGCTGCAGGATGCAGTCGATAGGGCATTGAATAACTATGGCTCGATAAAAGCCAAAGAAAAATACCAGCAAGCATCAGAGGCAACCGTCCAGGAGCGGAAAAAGGATTACCTGCCCGATGTCAGGCTCTCGGGCCAGCAAAGCTACGGAACAATAAATGGCCAGCATGGTCCCTTATATGGGTTTGGTGGACTAGGCGTTGCTTCCACCGCGCTGCCGCTCCCCGAGCAGGATTGGAACGCCGCCTTCGGCGCGCTATACCTGGCAAACGTCAACTGGGATTTCTTCAGTTTCGGGCGGGTAAAAAGCTCAATCAAAGTAGCGCAGTCTGAAGCGGCTGTAAGCCAGCAGGCGTTGGAACAGGAGCAGTTTGAGCATCAAGTGAAAGTAGCTGCTGCTTACCTCAACCTGCTCACGGCCCAAAGGATAGCCTATACCAAAGCGGAGAACCTCAAGCGGGCGCAGGTATTTAAATCCACTGCGGCTGTATTAGCCAGGAGCGGATTGATCGCAGGCGTCGATTCTTCCCTGGCCAACGCGGAAGTCTCCAATGCCCGGATTGAGCAGCTGAAAGCACGGGATATGGAACTGGAAAAGTCCAAAACCCTGGCTGTGCTGATGGGCGTGCCTTATGCCGAGTTTACGCTGGATTCGACGTTCGTTACTAGCATTCCTGTCGCACTACTCACAGAACCTTCTCCAGTTGAGGAAACGCATCCGGCGCTACAGTTCCAGTTAAGCCGCATCGCCAGGAGCGATGCCGAAGCAAAGCTGTACCGCAAAATGGCCTACCCGACCTTTTCCTTGTTCGGTATTGTGCAGGGCAGAGGCACCGGGTTCCAATCCATTTATCCGCAAGATCAGTCCGCCTTCTCAAGCAACTATTTCGACGGAGTTGGCATTGGTCGTGGCAATTACCTGGCCGGTGTCGGTTTGCACTGGAACCTGACCTCCATCTCCCGCCTCAACTCCAGAATCAAGTCACAGGAGCTGCGGTCCCAGGCCCTGAAGGACGAATATGAGGTGGCTTACCAGGAACTGGAGGCACAGGCCAGGCTGGCTGATGCCAAGATAGCCAATGCCCTGGAAAGTTACCGGGAGGCACCGGTGCAGGTAAAAGCCGCTTCTGACGCTTACCGACAGCACACTGCCCTCTATAAGAATGGCCTGACAACTATTGTAGACGTGACACAATCCCTCTACACGCTTAGCCGGGCAGAGGCAGAAAACGAGATTGCCTATGCCAATGTCTGGCAGTCTCTTTTGCTGAAAGCTGCCGCTACCGGTGATTTTAATCTTTTCATGGACGAAGTTAAAGCTGAATAAGAAATGAATTTAATACGAAGCGCCTTACGTAAACCCATCTCCGTGCTGGTGATGGTGGTGGGCCTGCTTTTCTTCGGGGTACAGGCTACCCGCGATGTGAAAGTGGACCTGCTGCCGGAAATGAAGATGCCTGTGGTTTACATCGCCCATTCCTTTTATGGGTATACGCCCAAACAGATGGAGTCCTACTTCACAAAAATGTACGTGAACATGCTCCTGTTCACCAACGGCATCAAGGACATCCAATCAAAGAACTCGCAGGGCCTGACCCTGATGAAGGTTACCTTTCATGAGAATACGAACATGGCCTCTGCCGTTGCCGAGATAAATGCCCTCTCCAACAGGTCGCAGGTGTTCCTGCCGCCGGGTGCGCCGCCGCCCTTCATCATCCGTTTCGATGCCTCTTCGCAGCCGGTGGGGCAGCTGGTCTTCACCAGTCCGGTCAAGAACAACAACCAGTTGCAGGATGTGGCCAACTTTGCGGCCCGGCCATTTCTAATTTCTATCCCGGGTATCCAAACGGCACCGCCATTCGGAGGAAGCCCGCGCACGATAGAGATCAACATCGACCCGGAGCTGATCCGCGCCCATAACCTGACGCCTGACCAGATTGTGGAGGCGATCAGCAACAACAACATCACGGCTCCTTCAGGCAACGCCACCATCGGCGACATCAACTACCTGACCCCGACTAACAATGTCATCAAGACACTGGAGGAGTTTGGCGAGATCCCGTTGTTTAAGGGCAGCGTGGAGAACCTATACTTGCGGGATGTGGCTACCATCAAGGACGGCGCCGATATCACGACGAGCTACGCCCTTATCAATGGGGAGCGGTCCGTGTACATCAACATCGCCAAATCCGGGGATGCCTCCACCTGGGAGGTGGTGAAGAACCTAAAGCAAAAGCTTCCTGAGATTCAGAGGAACCTGCCCGAGGATGTAAAGATATCCTATGAGTTTGACCAGTCGGTTTATGTGATCAACGCCGTGAAGAGCCTGATAACGGAAGGGGTGCTGGGAGCCGTACTCACGGGCCTGATGGTGCTGCTGTTCCTGGGAGACCGTCGGGCAGCCCTTATCGTAGTCCTGACCATTCCGATTTCCATTATCTCAGGGGTGCTGTTTCTGAAGCTCTTCGGGCAGACCATCAACATCATGTCGTTGAGCGGATTGGCGCTGGCTGTTGGTATTCTGGTGGACGAGAGTACGGTAACGATTGAAAACATTCACCGGCACCTGGCCATGCGCAAAACCAAGGCCCAGGCCATCTGGGAAGCCTGTAAGGAGATCGCTTTCCCGAAGCTGATGATTCTATTGGTTATATTGGCTGTGTTCGCGCCTGCGTTCATGATGGCCGGTATACCGGGTGCGCTGTTTAAGCCTTTGGCCCTGGCAATTGGTTTCTCCATGATCATCTCGTTCCTGCTCTCCCAGACCTTTGTGCCTGTCATGGCTAACTGGCTGATGAAAGGACATAACCATGATGCAGAAGCTAAAAAAGAAGGCAGGTTTGAGAGGTTCCGCGATGGCTTTACGAACTTCCTGAACCGAATCCTGCCGCACCGCAAACCTATCGTCGCAGCTTACCTGGTAATTGCCTCCGGCTTGGTCGTGCTGTTTTTCGCCAATATAGGGAGCGATGTACTGCCAGCCGTTAATTCGAGCCAGTTCCAGATCCGGCTTCGCGCTCCGGATGGCACGCGCATTGACCGGACAGAAGACAGGGTAAAAACAGTGTTAAGTGAGATTGAGGGAATCGTAGGAAAAGAGAAGGTTGCCATATCGTCCGTGTTCATCGGGCAGCACCCCTCTACCTTTGCCGTGAGCCCGATTTACCTCTATAACTCCGGCCCGCACGAAGCCCTGATGCAAGTGGCGTTGAATGACTTTAATGGCAACATAGCAGATGTGAAGGATCAGATACGCGGCCGTATCAAGGAGGTGATGCCGGATGTAAGACTCTCCTTTGAACCCATTGAGCTGATTGACAAAGTGCTGAGCCAGGGATCGCCCACACCGATAGAGGTTCGCTTTTCGGGGATGAATAAGATGCAGAACGCCATGTATGCGAAGAAGCTGCTCGCTAAGCTCAACGAAATCGATTACCTGCGTGACCAGCAAATCGCACAGTCTCAAAAGTACCCGACGCTCAATATTGAGATTGACCGCCAGCGGGCAGCGCAGCTTGGCGTGGATGTGCGTGATATTTCCAGGTCGCTCATCGCCTCAACGGCATCGTCGCGGTATACCAGCAAAAACATGTGGATCGATAACGGCATGATGGGTATCGCCTATGACGTGCAGGTACAGACGCCGCTCAACAAGATGAACAGCAAGGAGGACCTGGAGAACATTCCGGTGCTGAAAAATTCCTCGCGACCTGTTCTGAGTGATGTGGCTACCATTACGCCTGACACAACCTATGGCGAAAGCGCCAACCTGGGCACGATGGGTTTTATTACGGTGACGGCCAACCTGCACAAAATGGACCTGGGCACGGCTACCAAAGACGTGCAGGCGGCCATCGCAGCGCTGGGAGAACTGCCGAGGGGTCTGACGGTAAGCCTGATCGGGACATCCAACGTCCTGACGGAAACGACCAACAGCCTGCAGAACGGCTTGCTCGTCGCGATTGTGGTCGTGTTCCTGCTACTGGCGGCCAACTTCCAGTCCCTCAAAGTGCCTTTGGTTATCCTGACGAGTGTGCCTACCGTGCTATTCGGGGCGCTGGGGCTTCTGCTGCTGACAGGCTCTACGCTTAACCTGCAGTCCTACATGGGGATCATCATGTCCATTGGGGTTTCCCTGGCGAATGCCCTGCTGCTGGTGAGTAATGCGGAAGAGCTTCGCAAGTCTAACGGCGGAGATGCCCTGGCAGCAGCGAAAGAAGCCGCTTTCCTACGCTTAAGGCCCATCATCATGACCAGCCTGGCCATGGTGGCCGGTATGCTGCCGATAGCCATCGGGTATGGAGAAGGCGGTGACCTGATAGCTCCACTGGGCAGAGCAGTTATCGGAGGGCTTGTCGCTTCCACTTTTGCGGTGCTGATTTTCCTTCCATTGGTTTTTGCCTGGGTACAGGGGAACTCTTCAACAGATTCCGTGTCGCTGGATCCGGAGGATGAAGAGAGCAAGCAGTATGTGCTTCAAACGGTTTAGTTTCTAACTCACAGATTTTAAGAAAATGAAAAATATTCGGTTTATTTCATCCCTTGCGTTCTACAGCACTTCCTTGGTGCTGTTGATCAGCAGCTGTACGCCCACAGAGGTAGCAGAGAAAAAGTCAGAGGAGCCCATGATGGCTCCCAAGATGGAAACCTTCGCGGTGACAAAAGATAAATTGACAACTACCCTGTCGGTGCCGGGAGAACTTGTTGCCAACCAGGAGGTAGATATCTATGCGAAGGTGAACAGTTTTGTAAAAGTTTTGAAGGTAGACATAGGCTCTGAAGTGAAAGCGGGAGAAGTACTGATGATACTGGAAGCACCCGAGATCAGCTCCCAGCTAGCCGCTGCCAGATCCAAAATAAAATCTTTAGAGGCCAACTATATTGCCACCAGGGCAAGCTATGACCGGATAGTGGAGGCAAGTAAAACAGAAGGCGCCGTTGCCCAGGACGCACTCGACCAGATCACGGCCCGGAAAAATTCGGACCTGGCACAGCTGGAAGCTGCCAAAGCTTCGCTGGAGGAGGTGAAGGTGATGGCGGGATATTTGGAACTGCGTGCGCCGTTCAGTGGCGTCATCACTGCCCGCCATGTGGATGTGGGCGCTTATGTGGGGCCATCCGGCAAGGGGTCAGCACTGCCCTTGGTTACGCTGCAGGAGCAAAAAAAACTACGCCTGATCGTATCAGTTCCCGAAGCCCATCTGCCATACCTAAATACTACAAATCCGGTAAGCTTTACTGTTAGGTCGCAACCACAAGCCTCCTATAGCGGCGTAATCAAACGGCAGGCGGGAGCCCTAGATGCCAAGCTGCGCTCAGAGCGTATAGAGTTGGATATCCCAAACCCTGACAGAACGCTGTTGCCGAGAATGGTAGCCGATGTAAAGATTCTACTTTCACTCAAGGATAGCACATTTGTTGTTCCTGAAATGGCACTCGTTGACTCTGATGAAGGCATTTACGTGCTGAAGGTGGTGTCAAACAAAGTGACAAGATTGCCTGTGCGAAGAGGCCGGAAATTCGATGGGAAAGTTGAAGTATTCGGCGAATTGAAAACTGGAGACAGTCTGATCAGCAAAGCAACCCCGCAAATAGAGGAAGGTGCTGTTGTGATGAATTGAGAAGTCAAGGTATAGCGTCTGACTATCTTGTTTTTGCTGTGCCCTGGCGCTTCAAAAAATTGGTTAATGTTTAGTTTGTGTTGATATGGGGCTCCTTTTGGGAGCCCTATATTTTTGATCCTCGAGTACGGACAATTTCTTAAAGCTCTTGTGTAACCTATTAAGGTACTCAATCAAGCCAGAGGATGGTAATGGTAGTTGTTACTGATTCCGGGTTTGCATGACACTGGTTTTATCCTATCCTCGTTTTCTCATTCAAAGAAGATTATCAGGCTATAGTGTCAAGTGGGCAATGCCTGTGATTTTTTCCTTTGTCAGGTGTTACCATCTCTCGGATGGTAGAATTTGTGGTCGAAGAGCACAGAAGTCCAGTCAATTGGACTTTTTGTGCCGTAAGGTAGGTAGAACGTGTTCGTATCTTTGTAGAGCGATATAATTAATGAAACAGCGATCATGGGTCAGCGAAATTCCCTCCTGTATAGCATTTTAACTGTGAAATGCCCCAGGTGCCGGGAAGACAGTGTGTTTCCGAAGGGAACCTTGTACACTACTAAGTTTGCAGAGATGCACAAAACATGCCCTTGTTGCGGACAGGTTTTTGAACCGGAAGTAGGCTATTACTACGGGACGATGTATGTAAGCTTTGCCTTCAACGTAGCAATATTTTTAGTATCCTTGTTTTTGCTCTATCAGTTTGTAGAAGAGGTGACCATGGCGATGATGATCGGGATTGTGCTGGTGACGGTGGTGGCATTACTGCCAGTTATTTTCCGTCTGTCCCGGGTGGTGTGGATCAATATATTTATCAGGTATGAGGGCCCTTGCAGCGAGATCTCTAGGAAGACATACTCATAGGATTTGCTTATTCAAATATTCACGATTTTAAACTATAATGGACCTTGTTCATAGTGAGTGAACAAGGTCCATAACAGGGGGTGTAGTCTCTTCCCACGGTAACACCCAACACGAATTACATGATCAAGTTATGCATGGAAACTCTGTCCACCTAACCCTCTGTGATATACTTACTACGCGTCTTTCTTATGTCTACATCCATACCGGTATATGATATTTGCTCACTCTCTTCGAATAAACCAGAGCAGCATGATATTTTGGTAAGCAGGCTAAGCCATTACCTTGTAACCCATCCAAATTTAAAATTTCCTCATCGCCATTCCTTCTATCACCTGGTGCTCTTTACCAAGGGAGAGGGAACCTACGAGATAGACTTTGTAAAATGCACAGTTTCGCCCTCGCAAATGTATTTTATGGTGCCGGGGCAGGTGCATTCCTGGGACCTTACGGGAGATACTGATGGCTATATCATAAACTTCTCCAGTAGTTTTTTCCACTCTTTTTTACTCTCGCCGGAGTACCTCAAACAGTTTTCTTTCCTATCAGGTATAGTGGATGGGTCCATTATTACTCTGCCTGAAAATCTCCGGCAGGAAATCACCGCTGTGTTTGAGTCAATTATAGAGGAAGCACAGCTAAAGCACCGTGTCAACAGGGACATGATACGGGTTCTGCTGCTGCAGATTTTCCTTACTATAAACAAGCATCTGGGCAGTAGGCCAGAACAGAAGGTGACCGGCTCCAAAGTAATCCTTATTCGGAATTTTCAGAACCTGGTGGAGCAACATTTTCACCGCCTCAGGCTTCCCAGAGACTATGCGACTTTGCTTTACATTACTCCTAACCACTTGAACGCCTTAAGTAAAGACATTCTGGGTAAACCCGCAGGTGAAGTGATAAGGGAGAGGGTGCTGCTGGAGGCAAAGCGGCGGCTGATCGATTTTGATCTTACCATCTCTGAGGTAGCCTTCCAACTCGGGTTTAATGACAATTCATACTTTACGAAGTTCTTTAAAAAGTATGGAGGGATTACGCCTGAGGAGTTCAGGGAAAAGCACAGCTAAACAGCACTTGAGCGAGATTTATTACTTGTGGTCTTTTACTAAAAAGTTTCCCTCAGCAACTTTAAAGGCTTTATGTAGACCAGGTAACCAGCATTTTTTGTAAGGAAGACTGACAATCCTGTGAAATCACACAGGACGTACCCATTTTTTCATTTGATTTGGTCGGCAATGGTAATATAGCCTGCGTACTGGGCGTCAACGGCTGTCAGCACGATCGTTTCCACGATACCCTCCAGGCTTTGGTCATAGGCGATGTTGAACTTCCGGAGCAGCTTGCTGTTGCCTGCCTGCCAAAACCGTCTCACCTTTCATTTTGGGGCCAAAAGCCTAAATACTAACTCTTTTGTAATTACTGTTTAAAACAGATAATTTGTGCTGACTTCAAAAAGGACAGTGTAGAATAATCCTTTGTTTGTGTACCCCCCTCTAAGCCTGTTAACTTGCTCAGGTGAGTAAACAAGGCAATGATAGTCGAAATCTGGTCTTGCAGCCCTGCCAGTAGAGCCTGTTATTGTACAATTGAAAAGTTGTGAAGAAAGTCAGTTAATAGATGCCGCCAAGTATCAAATCGTGTTACAGTGCCGTCAGGGCGAGCCGGGTTTGCTTTGATGGGCACATGAGCGAACCGGTTATGAAAATGTGCCCCAGGCTGTGTTTGGACACTATTGTCATGGCCAAAGCCTGCACGTGTACCGTAATTACGAGGCGGTGGCTGCTTTAGATGTATACCAATAATAGGGATACACAGTAGATGCTGAAGGTTTGGCACATGCTTGCAGGTTGTTTGCATTGACAAGTATGGATAGCTGAGTCTCTATATTAAGACGCGCTGCTTCTGTATGCGATACGTACTTCAATTTAAGAATATGCAGAGATTGCTCACCAAGTGGGGTAATAATGGTAATGGCGTAGTGAAGATTTGATCCTCAGAATAAAGAACGTAATGATACCTAAAGATTTGACCAGAGATATTAAGAACAGATTGAAGGGCTTGAGTGGCCACATTGATGGAATTGTTAGGATGATGGATGAGGATAGATCACCCAAAGACATACTCCTGCAGATGAAGTCGGTGGAGAGTGGACTACAGAAGGCGCACCATTTGTTGCTGGATGAGGTATACCGGAAGACATTGGCGATCCAAATCGTGAATGCACGGAATTCCTGCCCGGGCGATTGCGGCAATGAAGAGAAGATTGAGGCACTCCGGAAGGAGTTCCCGGGGCTTGAACTGGAGGAGCTGGTAAGTAAGATAGAGGAAATAGAAAAGCTCACCCAATGGCTCCAGGAATACCTCAAGGCAGGCAACAAAGGTTAACTAATTGGGCGCAGGGAAGGTGGCTTTTGTTCTTTATTCTTGTTGCCTAAACCTAAATCTGCTCTGTGAAAACCTCCGCGCATTATTGAAGGTGAAATTTAGTCAGAGCATGCAAAGCTCCATACGCTTGCTTTGCGCCCTCGCCGATGGCCTGATCACGCTGTTCATCTATAATGCTGACAACCTGCAACTATGCCAGCAGGACCTGCGAGAAGATTGAGCTGGCGGAGGATGCTTCTTGCCCTTTCGATAAGTGCCTAACTACAATAGTCCCGGTATAGCTCCTCTATACTTGAGCTGGTGGGGCTACAGCCATCTATATGCCTGTTTTTCCCAGAGTTCAAAACTGGCCTTGCCCCGTTTCTGTAGGTAAGTCTGTTTCCCCTGGTTGCTTTCCTATAAATTTCTCTCTTCCAGAACAGGTAAAGAAAGTGAAGCCCGTCTGCGTACTCTAGTTGCTTCTACAAAGTAGGTTTGGTTTCTCCTTTCTTTTTATTCTTCTTCCTTCCCAAGAAAATTTTAAAATTCTTTTTGTCTACCCCCCTCTCCACGGTTGTACCTTTCCTACACTAGAGAAAGCAAGAATTATATTTTATCGATTTAACCATGAGGGCGACTATAAGAAATGGAGGGTTCCTCTTCCTGATATGTTGGAGCATCCTGTTTCTGAAAACTGAGGCAAACGCGCAATCACATGAAAAGAAAAAAACAGACAAAATGGAGAAGACAGAGGAAAATATGACAAGCCTTCACCTGAGAGTGGAGGGAATGAGCTGCCAGGCAGGATGCGCCGATGGCATTGACAGGATGCTAAAGCAGCAGGAGGGAATCGTGAAAAGTAAGACCACCTTCAATGTGAGCACTTCTGACATCGTGTTTGATAAAAGGAAAATCTCAGCAGAACAGATCGTCCGTCTCATTGAGGCAAGGGGCTTCAGCACGAAGAAAGACTAAGCGTAGAGCCCATCATGGGAACAGGGAACCTGGCAAACAAAATGCTTCACACAGTGCTGCAATGACCTGCCTTCTTTAAGGCAAAGGATCTTAATGGACATTACTTTAGACGTTTAAATCAAAGAATATGGCAACGGAAACAGTTCAGATGAAAGTCTCCGGACTTATGTGCTCGTTCTGCACCATGAGTGTAGAGACAGCCTTGAAGCGTTATCCAGGCATAAAGAGCGTGATGGTGAACCTAGTGCATGGCATCGTGCTGGTGGAAGCCGATACAGCACAAATGAACCGAGAGCAGCTGGCAGAAGCCGTGGAGAAACTTGGTTATAGTGTTTCTGCCACAGAGGTACAGCAGTATAAGGCCGACGAGGACCTGTTTCAGGTGATCAAACAACGGGGAAGCATCGGAATGGCGCTTTCCATCGTGGATCTGCTGGTAGACCCGATCAATTTATTTAATCTGCCTGCCCAATACAGGGCCTGGTTCAGTTTTGGAGTAGCAGTTGTTGTGCTACTGTGGGTAGGTTATCCTATCCTGCGCAAGACACTCATGGCTATCAGCCAGCGGGTAATCAATGCCAATGTGCTACTGAGCGCCGGGGCATGGGGTTCCTTTATCATCGGTACGCTATCCCTGTTTAGTCCCAACTGGCCTAACTTCCTGCCAGTGGCAGCATGGCTCATGTCCCTGCATTTGTTCTTTGCCTACTTTAAGCTGAACACCCGCAAAAAAGCATCCGAGGCAGTCCGAAAGCTGTTGTCGCTGCAGCCTCCAAAGGCAAGGGTGCTGCGCGGAAACCAGTTTGTGGAAGTACTCACCAAAGATGTCACCGTTGATGAAGTGGTAGAAGTGCGTCCCGGCGAGCGAATACCTTTGGACGGAGAAATAGTCTCAGGTACTGCCAGCGTAGATGAGTCCAGCTTCACCGGGGAGTCTGTTCCTGTAACTAAAGAAAAAGGAAGCACGGTAATCGGGGGTACGCTGAATCTAGACGGTGCCCTACAGATAAGGGTGGTTAAAACTGGGGAAGATAGCTTCCTGAGTCAGATTGTCAGGCTGATGAGCACGATAGCGGAGCGCAAACCTCCTATCGAGCTGCTTGCGGATCGCCTGATGAACTATTACGGCCCTGTTGTTTTCATTGTGGCTGGCCTTGCTTTCGCGGCATGGGCTGTTTTTACAGGCGACTTCACGCAGGCAACGCTGGCGCTGATCACGACCATTATCATGGGCTACCCTTGTGCCTTAGGTGTTACAACACCAATGCTTGCCGCCATCGCAGGTGGCAAGGGTATCTCTATAGGCCTGCTGGTAAAAGCTAGTGAGGTGTTCCATGGACTCTCCATTGTAGATACGGTCGTCTTTGACAAAACAGGCACATTAACCTATGGCAAGCCCACTGTGACCGATGTGGAGACATTCGGTATTGAGCGAGGGGAGGTACTTTCTTTACTGGCAGCTGTAGAAAGCAAATCTGAGCACCCCATAGGGCAGGCCATTACTTTCTTCGCCCAGCGGGAAGGAGCTGCACTGCGGGACGTAGAAAACTTCAGATCTATAGCCGGTAAAGGAGTCAAAGCGACTTACCAGGGAGATGAAGTGCTGGCAGGGAAGCCCTCGTTTCTCCAGGAGAGTGGAGCAAAACTTACGGACCTCGCCATGGGCCGTATCGTCAGCCTGAGTGCCGAAGGTAAAACTGTGATAGGTATCACCCTTGGGGGGAGCGTAGCCGGCATTGTGGCGCTTCAGGACACGCCGCGGCAAGGGGCTGCTCAGGCAGTTGCCAAGCTAAACCAGAAAGGCATCCACACGGTCATGCTTACAGGAGATGGGCTCCCTGTGGCTCATGCTATAGCCCAGGGAATAGGAATACAGGAGGTGAAAGCAGAGCTGCTGCCGACCGATAAAGTAACCGCTATTGAGAACCTCCAGCAGAGAGGCAAAAAGGTAGCGATGGTGGGGGATGGCATCAACGATGCCCCTGCCTTGGCGCAGGCTGACGTAGGCATTGCCATTGCGGCTGGAACAGACGTGGCCATTGAATCTGCCGGGGTTATTTTGATCGGAGATAAGCTGATGGACGTGGTAAATGCTTTGATTTTAGGTAAGGCCAGTTACCGCACCATGACAGGGAACGTGGTGGTGGCCGTGCTCTTTAATGTGGCGGGCATGCTATTGGCAGCCCTTGGGTTCATCACACCACTCCTGGCCATCACGGTGATGATTGTCAGTATTTTCGCAATCCTGCTCAACACGCTTCGCATTCGCAGCATAAAGCTGGAGAGGACAGAAGAGATAACGACAGGCTCATTGGCAGAAGTTGAATTTAAAGTACCAGACATGGTCTGTGAAGGATGCGCCGGTGCCATCACGGCTACCCTGAAAGGGGTGCCTGGCGTACAGGAGGTAAAGCCGAAGGTCGCCCGGAAGCAGGTGCATGTCAGCTATGAGCCAGCAAAGGTGCAGCAGCAGCAACTCAAAGAAGCGATAGGCAATTCGGGGTTCACTGCCATAGAAGTTTAACAAATGAAGCAAATATGGAATGGCAGCCGCAGCATTGAGAAAAGCAGACGAGAGTACTTGTTGTGGGTGCTCTCAGCCGCTACCTTCATTATTTTTTTTCAGGCTTATATGGTTGCCCAGCTGATTCCTAAATTAGCGCTTCTCTTTAACGCTCCCCAGCAGCGAATAGGGTTGATAGTGCCCGCTTACCTGATTCCCTATGGTATTGCTACCCTTTTCTATGGTCTGTTATCCGACCGCATCGGTCCAATGCGGATTATTTTCCTTTCCCTGTTGGCCTTTGCTGTGCTAACCGGCCTGACAGCGGGCGCAAGCTCCGTCTCCGGACTAATCGTGTGGCGTTTATTGACCGGGCTGGTGGCTAGCGGGGTAATACCCATCGCCCTGGCTTTGACAGGACAGCTCTTTAGCTATGAAGAAAGAGGCCGGCCCTGGGGCTGGCTGTTCGGTGCCATGGCCGGAGGCAGTGCCTTTGGCTCAATCTTAGGTGTAACGTTGGAGCCAATTATGGGCTGGAAGGTCTTGTTTTTAGTAATAACCACCGTTGGATTTGTTTTATCGGGTCCTCTCTGGCTCGCATTTCAGCGAACCACTTTACCGGGAAAGGGCGGCTCTATTTCATTACCAATGGTATTAAGGGGTTACTATGGCCTTCTTTCGCAAGTCTGGGGACTTCGCACCTATGGCTTCCTATTTGGGAATGCGCTTTTTCAGGCAGCCCTGACTATCGCCTCTCTCAATCTCTTTAAATACGAGAAGAGAGTCTTAAAAATTGAGTTAGTAATAGAAGTTTAAAAAATATTCGGAGTAATTATCATGGAAACAACCCTCTATTTGTTGGTCGCAAAGATTATGAAAAAATCATTGATCCTATTTTCTGGAGCATTCATCTGCTTGGCTACGCAATCGTGTGGACAAGAGGCTGTCGATCATACTGCTCAAAAAGCAGTTAATAATTTATCTGTGAAGACAGTAACGATGCCAGTGGAGGGAATGTCCTGTGGCTCCTGTGTGTCAACCGTGAAAAAAACGGTGAGAGCACTCGACGGTGTACAAGGAGTAGAGGTAAGCCTCGAGAAGCGGGAGGCCACCATTACCTACAGTGATGATAAGATCACTCCGCAGCAGATTGGTAAAGCCATTTCGGACAAAGGGTATAAAACAGGAGAAGCAGTAGAAGTAAAGACACCACAATGACGCTCGAAGGTTTTTTTCAAAGTTTTGGCTCTAGCCTGTCAGAAGGTTCTATTCTGGCCATGGGAGTAGCTCTAATAGCGGGGATAGTAGCTAGCGCAGTCTGTCCCTGCACCCTTCCCGTTGGGTTAGGAATGGCTGGTTTGGTCAGCAGTAATTCACAAAATCAAGAAGGGCGTAGCGGACTGTGGATTGCGACTGCCTTTTTTGCTGGCATCGTCATTAATTTGACTTTATTGGGAGCATTAGCCGGTAGACTAGGCGCTATTCTTACAGAATCTTTTGGTCGTTACTGGGCGCTGGGGATGGCTGTCGTTTCTTTGATAGCTGCCATTTTGGCTTTTTATGGGCCGAGGCTACAGGTAACCCAATTAGCAGCCCTTCGGAAACCTGGTATCAGCGGCTCCTTTGTATACGGGTTTATATTTAGCCTGGGCACATCCGCTGCTCCTCTGTTGCTGTTGCTGTCCGTCGCTGCAGCCCAAGCTAGTCCTCTTTATGGGTTGCTGCTGGCTTTAGCCTTTGGGCTGGGCAGAGGGCTCCCTTTTTTAGTGGTTGGGGTTTTTGCTGGAGCCGTTTCCCGCCTGGCCCGGTTGACCTGGCTCCGGCGTAGCATTCAAGTTGTCAGCGGTTGCGCACTTCTTATTGTTAGTATATACTACACCAGGGTTTTTATAGACCTGCTGCCATAAAGCCAACTGATGATTTCAGGAGTGCAGGTCATCAGTTTGGTTTATCTTGTGCACCACCCGCGCACACTTCTGAGATACATTTTACAAGACGGAAAGTATTTCAAAAGCCATACTATAAAACTGCTAAAATATGAATCGTAAAATAGAGATTTTCACCGCCGGTTGGCCTTTGTGCGACCCAGTAGTAAAGATGGTTCAGGGGCTGACCTGTGACAGCTGCGAAGTCACCCTTTATGATATGATAAAGCTTTGTGATGATAATACCTGCTTAAACAAAGCCTAAGCATATGGAGTGGTACGCATTCCGGCAGTAGTTGTAAATGGGAAACTATTAAACCGTTGTGAAAGTGGTATTACCAGAGAAAATCTAATGGAAGCTGGTATAGGACAGGGACAGAAGGCGTAAAGTGTGAATCTTTAGGTGCCATAAACTCTGCCATCCTTGGGCAGGAGTTTTTATTAGGCTAGAGTGCCTTCTCCTTTTCTTGATGTATCTGAGGAGATCTTAAAATTAACATGCTTGCAGCCTGCTAAAAGCGACCACATGTACATAAGACGGCTGTCAGCTTCATCCGGGTTTACAATCCTCATATTTCTGTCAGTATTGGACGGGTAAGGAAGTAGGCAAGTCTTATTTAAATGCTTTTGTTCGATTCATCTGCCTTTCTTTATTACCTAAAAAGAAGACATAATTAAAGCATAGCATAAACTATTTGTATCTTCTTTATGTTAATCGTAATATTGCAATCAAACGATTAGAAATTATGGGATTGACGAAAACTGAAAACTACACGGAGGCGCAGAACAAGACTGCCCTCCTGCTCAAGGCGTTGGGGCATCCAGCGAGAGTCGCCATCATCGAACACCTGCTCAAAGCCAAAGCCTGCGTGTGCGGTGACATCGTGAGCGAACTACCCCTGGCGCAGGCAACGGTCTCGCAGCACCTGAAAGAGCTGAGGAACGCTGGCATCATCAAAGGCACGGTGGAGGGCAACGCTATCTGCTACTGCCTGGACGAAAACGCTTTCGCATACCTGAACGGCTACTTCGCTGCCCTGCTGGATGGCGTCAGAAGTCAGAACACTGCCTGTTGTTGAACGAGAGTAATAGTTAAGCTTACAATAGCATGAAACTGTCAGAAGTAAAGCACATCCTGCAAACAGCCGAAGCGGTGGACTTCGAGTTGGAAAACGGCACGAAAGTCCCAGCGCATTTCCACGTAACCGAGGTGGGCATGGTGACCACGCATTTCATTGATTGCGGTGGAACGGTGCGCACCGAGAAGGTGGCGAACTTCCAGCTATGGGATGCCAACGACTTTGACCACCGATTGAAGCCACAGAAACTGCTCAACATCATCGCCCTCTCGGAGAAAGCCTTGGGCATGGAGGACCTGGACATCGAAGTGGAATACCAAGGGGAAACTATTGGCAAGTACGACCTTGGCTATAACGGGAATAACTTCGTGCTGCTTTCCAAGACGACCAACTGTCTTGCCCCAGACAAGTGCGGCATCCCGAAAGAGAAACTCAGAATCAACCTCAGAGAGATGCAGTCTGGCAACGCCTGCACCCCAGGAGGTGGCTGCTGCTAAGTAGTCACCACGCCCTTATACCATCTACCCAAACCACTATAGACAATGAGTAAGATAGCACTCTTCAGTGACATCCACGCCAACCTGCCTGCCTTGGAGGCGTTCTTTGCAGATGTAGACAGCAGGAAGCCCGACTTCATCTACTGCCTCGGGGATTTGGTGGGCTACAACATCTGGGCAAACGAGGTGGTGGACGAAATCCGCAGGCGCAATATCCCGACCATTGCAGGCAACTACGACTTCGGCATCGGCAGGATGAGCAACGACTGCGGCTGCGCCTACAAAACGGACGAGGAAAAAACCAATGGCTCCGTTTCCATCTCCTTTACAAACGACATCATCAAGCCCGAGCAACGCCAGTACCTGCGGACGCTTCCTGCACATCTGAAAGTGGAGTACCAGTTGAACAACGACAAACTGAACCTATTGCTGGTGCATGGCAGCCCCAGGAAGATAAACGAGTACCTCTTCGAAGACCGAGACGAAAAGAGCCTGCTGCGCATCATGAAGGACGCTGATGCCGACATCCTGTGCTTCGGGCATACCCATAAGCCGTATCATCGCATACTGAACTCAGATGAGGATGGCAACAACCATTACCGACACGCCATCAACATCGGCTCTGTGGGCAAGCCCAAGGATGGCGACAACCGTGGGGGCTACGTGATGCTCACCATTGACGAAAACTCTTCCCTGCTGGATAAGGACAGTATCGAGGTGGAGTTCATCCGCTTCAAATATGACTACGAGAAGGCAGCCCGGGCTATTGAGGACTGCATCCTGCCCAATGCCTATGCTGAGAACCTGAGAAAAGGCTGCTAAAAGTAAAAGTTATGAGTGCTAACAACTGTACACCTGCCCACAATCGAAAGAAACTGAGTTTTCTTGACCGCTACCTGACCCTGTGGATATTCCTTGCCATGTTTCTGGGTGTGGGCATCGGCTACTTCCTGCCCGAGTCCTCCGGGTTCATTAATTCCTTTTCAAGCGGGACGACCAATGTGCCGCTGGCCATCGGCCTTATCCTGATGATGTACCCCCCGCTGGCGAAGGTGCGCTACGAGAAGATGGGGGAGGTGTTCCGTAACGTGAGGATTCTGAGCATCTCGCTGCTGCTCAACTGGGTCATCGGGCCGCTGCTGATGTTCTTTCTGGCGATACTCTTCTTTCATGACCAACCCGAGTACATGATAGGGCTGATACTGATAGGCATTGCCCGCTGTATTGCGATGGTGATGGTCTGGAACGAGCTGGCGGAGGGCAATAGGGAGTATGCCGCAGGGCTGGTGGCGCTTAACAGCGTCTTCCAGATTTTCTTCTACAGCGTGTATGCCTACCTGTTCATCTCGGTGCTGCCGCCTTATTTTGGCGTGGCCAGTTCCGAGATTAACATCACCATCGGCCAGATAGCCGAGAGCGTGCTGCTATACCTGGGCATCCCGTTCTTTGCTGGTGTAGTGAGCCGCTACGGGCTGATAAGGTGGAAAGGACTGGACTGGTTCAACAACAGGTATATCCCTTTCATCTCGCCCATCACGCTCATTGCGCTGCTGTTCACCATCGTGCTGATGTTTAGCCTGAAAGGGGAGCTAATCGTGCAAATACCGTTTGACGTGGTGAAAATCGCTATTCCGCTGGTGCTCTACTTCACCATCATGTTCGTGGTCAGCTTCATCCTCGGCAAGGTGCTGGGCGCTGACTACTCCAAGAACACGGCCATCTCCTTCACCGCCACGGGCAATAACTTTGAATTAGCCATCGCTGTTGCCATCGGTGTGTTCGGCATCAATTCAGGTCAGGCGTTTGCTGGCGTGATTGGACCGCTGGTGGAAGTGCCTGCGCTGATACTGCTGGTGAACGTTGCCTTCTGGTTCAAACGGAGATGGTACAGCAAGGAGAAGGAACCTGTCACTTCATAGATACTGCATGAAATCGTTTATACAGGGGCTGTTCAGGTGTTTGAGCAGCCCCTGTTGTTTTGTTGAGGTATTTTCTCTCACATCTGAATCACGCCTCGAAATACAATTACTCTAAATTCAAATATGGGCATCATTCGCGTATAGGTTGAAGCGTCATGATAGTTGAGACTTTCACGGTGCACAGATACAGCTTCTGAATTTCAGTTTTAACGTTTTACGCCTTCTCTGTGTTGACATCCTAATAATGGAGGCATAAGGTTATGGAGTGAACAAACCTCAAAAGCTGATTCCATCAATCAGTGAAGTAGACAAATAAGGAGGGTTAGCCTCATAGGCATGCACTTGGTAGTCAAGACCAGAAGTGTCTAACGGTTGCTACGCAAGACGTTGTTAAATTAGTGGAATATAACTAGTATGCGATCGGTAAGAGTATTCAACATGCGCCTTATGAGAAAAGGTGCCTACCATTTACTACCGCTGTCAATGTTTTAATCCTTCAGATATGATATAAAAAGTAGCTTACCAAGTATACAGGAGGCATAGGTAGTACTTACCTAGAGTTAAGTCCGAATTTTTATAGCGATGATTTGGAAGATAAAGTGTATCATGAGAAGCCACCTAAGAATGGACTTTGCACTGACAGCCTTTCATGTAATTCGCTTAGAAGGATAAGCTATACCTAGGCAGGTGTTATCACTGCAATCATATTAAAGCCTCATAATGTAGACCGCGCTACTTCCAGCTTATTGCCTAACCCCAAGTTAGGCATGAACGTTGATATATACTGAGAGAAGTGTTAAACTACACTTTAAACTTGTATCTTTAAGTTATGAAAAGCAGATTAAAAGCAGATAAAAGAAGTGCAGCCGGGAAGGAAACAGCCTACGTTACGAAACGTGTTTTGGTGCGGGCTGCCAGTCCTGCAGTGAAGAAAGCGTCCAGAAAGGCTATGGAAGTTGCAGGCTACGTGGTGAAAGCAGAAAACGGGTGGGTAGTGCGCGTAGACCAGGATGGTACTAAAAAAAGAATCAGCAAGATCAGAAATATAACACGCCCTAAACAAATTGTCCTCGACTAACTCAAAACTTAGGTTGAGAGTCTTTGCCGGCCCTAACGGCTCTGGCAAAAGCACGATCATTAACGCTGTAAGAGCCTATAAAGTCAGCCAGATTCCGGTTGACTTTGGCATTTATATAAATGCCGATGACATTGCCAAAGCACTACAGGAGGACCGCTTCTCTTTTGACCCATACCGCATCGAGGTCGCTGATGAGGAGTTCTCCCAGATAGCGGTATCATCTGGCCTTATTCACGAGCTGTTCGATCAATCCCAATTTGCAGCCTGTTACAGGCTTACTGATAATAGAATTGAGCTTGTTGCACCCGAAACCAACGAGCAGCTGGCACAGATCATCGCTGATTTCCTGAGGAAAAAGCTGTTGCTGGAGAGGAAAAAGTTCTCCTTCGAAACCGTGTTCTCTCACCCTTCCAAGCTTGACATTATGCGAGAGGCGGCGGCGGCAGGCTACAAGGTTTATCTGTACTTTGTATCCACCGAATCACCCGAAATTAATAAATTTAGGGTGCATGTGAGAACCCAGCAGGGAGGGCATGATGTTCCTGAAGATAAGATAGAGCAAAGATATTACCGCTCGCTTGGCCTTTTGTTCGAGGCTGCCCAGTTAGCCTACCAGGTTTATTTTTTCGATAACTCCAGGGACGGAGAGGGCTTTCAGCTCTTTGCGCACTTTAAGAAGAATGCAAAGGGAGAAAAGGACTGGGACGAACTCAATCCTGATACAGTTCCAAACTGGTTCCTGGAATACTACTCAAACAAGGTCTCAGAAAGCAGATAATCGAAATTAAAAGGTCTCTCTGAAGTCATCCATAGCACTTTTTAGCCGTGTCACCTCCGCCTGTAAAATGGCTATCTCAACGTCTGACCCTTCGCTAATCCTTCTATTCTCTGATTTTTCAAGTTCAAAATTAGCTATCTCCGCTTCAAGTATTTGCCTTGCTCTCTCTTGTAACTGAGCTTTAAGGTTCAGGATTTTGTGATTGACCAGCAAAATGCTCTTTTGGCTAGCTTCTACCTGATCAGTATAGGTCAGTACATCCTGATTTTGCTCTACCAAGAGATATAAGCTACTCCTGGTAAAGACTTCCAGCAGGTTTGTTTCAGAAAGCACAAGCCGAAGCTCAGCGCCCTCGAAAAGAGTTCCTACAGCTGATTTTGGAATGTGCCTGACTTTAGCATAATGGGGCCTTATCAGCTGAAAGTATTCATCTGCACCAGGGAGAATATGGTAATTTACTCCAGCAATTGTTGTCAATTCCAGTGCAGGAAGGTCAGCTTGCTTCTTGAGCCAGTAACTTTTCTCAATGCCTGCCCGCGCAAAGCTTGCCTCTAACTCTTTGCTATCCTCCAGAAACTCTGCACGCAGTGTGTGCACCATTTCATAATGGCCGTATTCAAAGTTCCCGTGGAAAGGATTTGTGCGGCTTTTACCAGCTATGAAGTCATAGGCTTTATCGGCAAAAGCCACAAGATCCTCTAGGATCTGCATCCTGTTCTCTATGCTTTCCTGTAAACGTTGTCCTTTCCTCTCCGCACTATCTTTGTCCTGTTGTAGCCCATAGAGCTTATGGGTTAATTCTGACAGGTTTTCTTTTAACTCGGTAAAAGCCGCTAATTTTCTTTTCTCTTCAGCCTTTCTTTGCTCCAGGATCCTGGCCTCTGCAGCCCGGCGTTTTTCGGCTTCAATCTTGTGCTCCCTTTCAAGGAGATCTCTTCTGTTTCTTTCCTGTGCAACGGCCTGCTCCACCTCCCTCTTTTGCTTCTTCGCATCGTGGAAGTATACTTTATAGCGATCGACATCAAAGGTTAAATCAGAAAGGGTAACATAGGCCATTTCCCAGGTATCCTTTATCTCAAGCTCCTGCCGGTAATACTTCTTGTAGTAGCACTTCAGCACCAGATCGTTCTCAAGATCTGATTTCCAGCTGCATTCCTCGTCGAAAACATATGCATTATGATGGTTGGTAAAGATTACATCATTATAGGTTAGCTTTCTGATATCATCATCGAGGCTGAACTTATGAAACACCCAGAGAATATAGCTGCCCTCTTCCTGATAGAAATGCTGCCTGCCGGTAATCACACTCAGCCAGGTGGTGGAAAGCTGCAACTCAATAGCCACACGCTTGTCCCTGAAAGAGGCATTGATGTCAGGCTTACGCCACTCCTTTTCAATGAGCTTACTTTTAACAACCTTTTCTATCTCAACAGAGGATACCCCCTTATTAGAGAGTCTATTTTTGTTCAGGTAGGCAGCGATCTGTTCCTTGAGGTGAATGTGCAGCGCGCTCTCCTTAGCACCATTGTATTTGATGCGGTCAACCTCCTCCCGTGTGTATGCATTGTTGGTTTTTATATGGCAGGCTGCGCTGTCTTTCAGGTGGGCGAAGTGAAAGCTATCCTTTTTGCGTTTTCCGCTATTGAAATTGCCGCCTCTGATCCTGATCAGCTGCTTGCAGTAATAGCAGACAAACATCGGTTCCCGGTAACCTTGAATGGCTTTCTGTAACTCTGAGCGGTACTCTGTGATTTCATCTAAAGGCTTTTTGAAAAACGTGTAAGCGTTCACTTGCTCTCCTGTTTCATAATTCAGGACATCTTCAATGGTCAGTTTTCCTACTTGTTTCATAAGCCTCAGTTGATGAGGGAATATAACATAAAATTTATGAAGTTGTGTTAAATCCTCTAGTGCTGAAAATAGTGGCAATACTGTTACCATCTGCGGTTGTACCATTGAGTAACATTTGCAAGTATTTAAGTACTTGCTTAAATACTTATCATTTATTAAATTTGCTTGACAGAAATTGCTATGGAAGAAGAGAAGTTATGTATTCGGGTTTACACCAATAAAGAAAGACTGCAACTATGCTCTGATCGGCTGGAGACTGCAGCCGGTATGATACAGACCCTGAGCCAGGTCTTTAGCCTGGCAGGGAGTGAGACAAGGCTTAAGCTTCTATACCTGTTGGAGCAGGAGGAATCGCTGTGCGTCTGTGATCTAAGCGACGTGCTGCAAATGACCATGCCCGCTGTCTCGCAGCACCTGCGCAAGCTTAAGGATGCTAACATCATCCAAAGTAAGAAGGTAGGGCAGACCGTGTTCTATTCCCTAAAGCAGGAGCACCAGGAAGTAATAAAGCCCCTGTTGGAGCTTATCAGTAGGGAAATAGAAATAAAAACAAACTAAGTGATATGAGAAATACTTCATCTAAGCTTGCGGGTAGCAGCATAGTGGCTGCATTTACGGCCTCTCTTTGCTGCATCACACCGCTGCTGGCCGTAATGGTAGGTGCCACAGGGGTTGCTTCTTCTTTTGACTGGGTTGAACCACTCAGGCCGTATCTGATAGGCATTACCATCGCAGTCCTGGGCTTGGCGTGGTATCAACGTCTGAAACCGGGCAGGTCAGCCTCTAGCTGCGACTGTGAGCAAAATGATAAGTTCTCATTCTGGAAGTCGAACAGGGTGTTGCTATTGGTTAGTTGCCTTGCGTTGCTTCTGCTTACCTTTCCAAATTATGCAGGTGTTTTCTATGGGAAAACAATTCCGATAGCTAATAGTGCCGAAGGCGACAATAAGCAGACAATAGAACTGAAAGTGGAGGGAATGACCTGCGCGGGCTGTGAGGCGCTTGTGAGCCAGGTGATAGGCGAGGTGCCGGGAGTCTTTCATGTGAGTACTTCCTACAAGGCTGGAAGCACCACCATCTCCTACGACAGCACAAGGGTGAAGCCCTTGGATATCCTACAGGCGGCTAAAAAGACGGGCTATACAGTGGAGGTAGCTAAGAAGAAGTAAGCATGGGAGAGACTAGTCTAAGCTCAGTTATTACCTGTCCGGAGTGCGGGCATCGAAAGGAAGAGCAGATGCCCACAGATGCCTGCCAGTACTTTTATGCGTGTGAAAAGTGCAAGAGGCTTCTGAAACCGAGGCCAGGGGACTGTTGCGTGTACTGCTCCTACGGCACAGTCCCTTGCCCGCCTATTCAGCAAAGCAGAAGCTGCTGTTAAAGCAAAGAAAACAGTAAATGCTAAGCAGTAGCAGCGTAATATAAAAAGGCAAGCTGAAAATCCACCACGGTGTATTTCTGTAGTTAAGTGGTATCCGTGCAAACCTGTAAGAAATCGTAAACAACGCAGGCAAGTATCTACCCGTAAAATAGTTTTTATACCTTTGCACAAATGAAGTACCTGTCTGTCATATGGGGAATGGTTATCTTTCTGCTGGCGTGCCTGCCGTGCGCGGACAGCGGGACGGCCTTTGCCCAGGATGACACAACAGTAGTGCAGGCTGATTACGGCCATGCTGACGCGGGGCAGGAGAATGATCTCTGCTCCCCCCTCTGCGAGTGCAACTGCTGCGGGGGCATTTCTCTAACTATCAGTTTTCCGCAAACACAGGAGCCACCTCATAATCCGTCAGGTTCTACTCTGAACACCTACCTTCCTGGTGGTGCCGTTTCCCCCTCTTTCGCTTTCTGGCACCCGCCCAAAGCTTAACCTATCTCTGTTTTAGGTAATTAAACACGCGTTGCCGCACCCCTGTGCGGCCTCAAAATGCGTGCGCATACTTTTGTATGTGGTTTTTGGGAATAAAGAATTTTAAGGTGTTAGATAAAATCATTCATTTTTCTATCCATAACAAGCTCATCATTGGCATTTTCACCCTGGCGCTTGTTATCTGGGGCGGCTATTCCGCCACGCAGCTGCCCATCGATGCCGTGCCTGACATCACGAACAATCAGGTACAGGTCATTACCACCAGCCCCTCGCTTGCCGCGCAGGAAGTGGAGCGGCTCATCAGCTTCCCGGTGGAGCAGACCATGTCTACCATCGCAGATATTGAGGAAGTGCGTTCCATCTCCCGCTTCGGCCTCTCTGTGGTGACCATTGTCTTTAAAGAGAACGTGGACATTTACTGGGCGCGGCAGCAGGTCAGTGAGCGGCTCGTGGAGGCCACAGGTAAGATTCCACCGGGGTTAGGTAGCCCGGAGATGTCCCCTATCTCCACCGGCCTTGGGGAGATATACCAATATGTGGTACACGCCAAGCCAGGGTATGAGGAGCAGTACTCAGCCATGGACCTGCGCACCATTCAGGATTGGATTGTGCGGCGGCAGCTGCTCGGCACACCCGGTGTGGCCGAAGTCAACAGCTTCGGTGGCTTCCTGAAACAGTACGAGGTTGCTGTTGACCCCGGCAGGCTGAAGGCCCACAACCTGAGCATCAGCGATGTGCTGGAGGCGCTGGAACGCAACAACGGTAACACCGGAGGAGCCTACATTGACAAAAAGCCAAATGCCTACTTTGTACGCAGCGAGGGGCTCATTGAGAGTCTGGACGAGGTTAAGAAGGTCGTGGTCAGCAATACCACCAATGGCACCCCCTTGCTTATCGCTGATATTGCACAGGTACAGTTCGGCAGCGCCAACCGCTACGGTGCCCTGACAGATGCCAACGGAGAGGCGGTGGGGGGCATTGTGATGCTCCTCAAGGGGGAGAACACCAACCAGGTGGTGGGGCGCGTGAAAGAGCGCATGGAGCAGATTGCAAAGTCCCTTCCGGAAGGCGTCGCGGTAGAGGCCTTTCTGGACCGGAGCGAGTTGATTGGCCGGGCCATGGGCACCGTGAAGCGGAACCTGATTGAGGGCGCTCTGGTTGTGATTTTCGTGCTGGTGCTCTTCCTGGGCAATCTGCGGGCGGGCTTAGTAGTGGCCTCTGTCATTCCGCTGGCCATGTTGTTTGCCATCATCATGATGAACCTTTTCGGTGTGTCGGGTAACCTGATGAGCCTCGGGGCCATCGACTTTGGCCTCATCGTGGACGGGGCCGTTATCATCGTGGAGGCGACCATGCACCACCTGGGCCTGCGCAAAGAGGGAAGGCTGACGCAGGCACAGATGGACGAGGAGGTGTATGAATCCGCCCGGAAAATCCGCACCGCCGCTGCCTTCGGTGAAATCATTATCCTGATTGTATACCTGCCGATTCTGGTGCTGGTGGGCATTGAGGGGAAGATGTTCCGCCCCATGGCGCTCACCGTCTCCTTTGCCATATTTGGTGCCTTCCTCCTCTCGCTCACCTACGTGCCCATGATGTCGGCGCTGCTGCTGAGCAAGAACACCACCCACAAGCGCAACATTTCAGACAGGATGATCGACTTTTTCCAGCGCATGTACAACCCTGTAATTAGGGGTGCCCTTAGGTTCAAGGCACTGGTGCTTATTGCTGCGTTCGCCTTGTTTGCCCTGAGCCTGGTGCTCTTTAACCGCATGGGCAGTGAGTTCATTCCTACCCTGGAGGAGGGCGACTTCGCCTTGGAGACAAGGCTATTGACCGGCAGTTCACTTTCCGAAACGATTGAAAAGGTGTCGCTGGCCTCCCGGATTCTAAAGGAGCGATTCCCGGAAGTGAAGGAGGTAATCAGCAAAATCGGCGCCGCTGAGATTCCGACAGACCCGATGCCCATGGAATCCGCTGACGTCACCATCATCCTCAAGGACAAGGACGAGTGGACCAGCGCCAGCACCCGAGAGGAACTGGCCAGCCAGATGACGGAGGCACTGGAGGACATTCCCGGCGTTACGTTCGGCGTCTCTCAGCCTATCCAGCTGCGCTCCAACGAACTGATTTCAGGAGTGCGCCAGGATGTGGGCATCAAAATCTTCGGGGAGGATTTGCAGGAACTGACCAGGCTCTCCCAAGAGGTCGGCCGGGTGGTTTCTACCGTGGAAGGGGCTGAGGACCTGTACCTGGAGCAAGTTTCCGGACTGCGACAGATTGTGGTGGACATCAACCGGAGTCAGATAGCCAAGTTCGGTCTTGACGTCGAGGCGGTCAACCAGGTTATTAACGCTGCCTTCGCCGGGCAGAGTGCCGGGATGGTGTACGAAGGGGACCGCCGCTTTGACCTGGTCGTCCGGCTCAAACAGGATGACAGACAGGATATCGCCGATGTGCGCCGACTCTACGTCACCACACCGGGCGGGCTGCAGGTGCCACTGGAGCAGGTGGCCGATGTGCAGTACCGGCAGGGGCCGAACCAGATACAGCGCGAGGATGCCAAGCGCCGCATCATCGTGGGTTTCAACGTGCGTGGGCGGGACATCGCCAGCGTGGTGGAGGAAGTGCAGCAGAAGATAGACCGGCAGGTAACTCTACCCACCGGTTACTTTGTGACCTACGGGGGGCAGTTTGAGAATCTCCAGGAGGCAAACCGGCGTCTCTCTGTGGCTGTTCCGGCCGCATTGGCGCTGATATTCCTGCTGCTGTACTTCACCTTCGGCTCCGTGCGCCACTCGTTGCTCATCTTCACGGCCATTCCGCTGTCGGCCATCGGGGGCGTACTGGCCCTGTGGTTGCGGGGTATGCCCTTTAGCATATCGGCCGGTGTAGGCTTCATCGCCCTGTTCGGTGTTGCGGTGCTCAACGGCATTGTACTCATTGCCGAGTTCAACAGGCAGCGTAGGGAAGAAGGCGTACAAAGCCTGCGAGAGGTGGTGCTCAACGGCACCTCCGTACGTCTTCGGCCCGTGCTGATGACGGCTTCTGTGGCCTCTCTGGGCTTTCTGCCGATGGCGCTCTCCAACACAGCCGGGGCGGAGGTGCAGAAACCACTGGCTACCGTGGTGATAGGCGGACTAATCACCTCCACGATGCTGACGCTGGTGGTGCTGCCCGTGCTCTACATACTTATCGAAGGGTATGTCTCCAACAGAAAGAAGCGCAACGCGCGCGGCACCGGATTACCGGCAACCACTATAGTAACCATTGTTGCCTCGGTTGCCCTGCTTATGGGCATGGCGCAGCAGGCACAGGCGCAGCAGCATCCGGTAGAAGTGTACACGCTGGAAAAGGCCGTTGCCAAGGCAATCAGCCAGAACCCTTCTGTAGAGGCCGCCAGGATTGGCATAAAAAGGAGCCAGTCGCTTGAAGGGGCGGCCTGGGACATCAATAAGACGCAGCTGCAGTACTCCACCGGTAAGCTACAGTCTGGAGAGTATGACACGGAGGTTTCTGTGTTGCAGACGTTTGCCTTTCCGACTCTTTATGCCAGACAGGCAAAGCTTGCCGGGGAACTCACCCAGGCAAGCAGCATCGGACTGACGCAGCGGCAGCGGGAAATCGTCCGCGAGGTGAGGCTCAACTACTACGGAATAGTCTACGCACGCTCCCGCCTCAGCTTGCTCACCTATCAGGATAGTCTGTACACGGCTTTCCTCAGGGCCGCCCAGGTGAGGCTCCGGACCGGGGAAACCAACCTGCTGGAGCAGGTGACGGCCGAGACGCAGCTGTCTGAGGTGCGCAACAGCGGCTTTCAGGCAGAGGCTGACAGAGAGGTCTTTCAGCAGCGCCTGCAGGCATTGCTGGCAACCGACACGCTGATAGCCACCGCAGACACAACACTCAACCGCTTGCCTCTGCCAAGCATAACCGAGGAAATGCTGGAACAGAATCCGAGGCTCCTCCTGGCCCGGCAGCAGGTCGAGGTGCGGCAGGCGGAGACCAGGCTTGAGCGGGCCAGGCTACTGCCGGACCTGCAGTTAGGCTACACGAACCGAACCATTGCCGGGGGCCATGGGAAAAGGGGGATAGCGGAGTTCGAGCCGCCGCAGGAGGTGTCTTTCGGCGTGGCCATCCCACTGTGGGCAAAGCCACAGAGGAGCCGTATGGAGGCGGCTAAGTTACAGGCGGACGTAGCTCAGAAGGACCTAGAGGGTACTCGCAACGAGCTGCGGGCTGATGCAGCGGCCGCGCTTCAGCAGGCGCTCAAGCTGCAGGGCAGCCTGGATTACTATGAACGCACGGCACTGCCGCAGGCGCGGCTCATCATAGACCACGCCACCAAAGCCTACCGGGTAGGGGAAATCAACTACCAGGACTATATCCTGAGCCTAAGCAGGGCATTGAGCATCCAGGCGAACTATCTGGAAACACTCTACGCCTATGACAGGGCTGTCATAGAACTCCACTACATGACAGAAAACCAACAGTAACCAACAAAAGCAGAATCTATCCCATATGAAAAGGATTATCCATATATTTTACCTAACAGGTGCATTGCTCTTTTTATCCTGCGGCAGTGAGTCTGAACCGACGAAAGTGGCTACGGAGGAGCATGGCGAAGAGAACCCCAACGAGGCAGAGCTGACCGAGCAGCAGTACCAGGTGGCGGGCATAGCCTTGGGCAAGCCTGAGATGCGCAACCTGAGCAATACCCTGACGCTGACAGGCAAGCTGGACCTGCCGCCCCAGAACATGGCCGCTGTGAGCGCTCCCCTGGGCGGCTATGTGAAGAGCACGGTGTTGTTGGAAGGTATGCGTGTAAAGAGAGGGCAGTTGATTGCAAAGATTGAGAACCCAGAGTTTGTGACACTGCAGCAGGATTACCTGGATGCCAGAAGCCGCCTTGGGTTTTTGGAGCTGGAGTATGAAAGGCAGAAAGAGCTGTCCGCTGAGCAGGTCACCTCTGCCAAGACGTATCAGCGGACTGCTTCCGAGTACAAGTCTGTAAGGGCACAGGTCGAGGGGCTGGGGGAGCGGCTGCGCATCATTGGCGTCAACCCCGCTTCTTTGCGGGAAGGCAACATCAGCCGCATCCTCCCCATCCATGCCCCGATTGAGGGCTTCGTGACTTACATCAACGCCAGCGTTGGGCAGTTTGTGAACCCGACGGACGTACTGTTCCGCATCGCTGATACCGACCACCTGCACGTGGAGCTGACGGTGTTTGAGAAGGACGTGCCGACACTGAAAAAGGGGCAAAAGGTATTGTACTCCCTGCCCAATGAGACGGAGGCAAGGCACGAGGCCACCGTCTACCTGATTGGAAAAGAGATAAGCCCGGAGCGGACGGTGCAGGTGCACGCCCACATGGAGGAGGAAGACAAAGACCTCGTGCCGGGCATGTACGTGCAGGCGCGGGTGGCACTGAACGGCCAGGAAGTACTGGCTCTGCCCCAGGCGGCTGTGGTGCATGAGAATGGCAACAACTATATCTTCCTTTACACAGGCGATGAAAAAGAGGGCGAGACGGTGCTGAAGCGTTTCCGCATGGTGCCCGTGGAGCGAGGGACCGAGGAAGGAGGCTACGTGCAGGTGGCGCTTCCTGCCGGGATTGATACCGCTGCCGCCAATTTTGTAACCAAAGGTGCTTACTCTTTGCTTTCCAAGATGCGAAATGCGGAAGAAGAAGGCCATCATTAAACAATTCCCTATGCTGCAAAACTTAGAACGTATCCTGCAAGAGAAGGGCGTCCGCCCGACGGCCATGCGTCTGTTGGTGCTTGACTTCCTGCAAGGCCAGTCTTCGGCAGTGAGCCTGAATGACCTGGAGGCCCATTTCCTTCGCTCGGACCGGATTACCTTGTATCGTACTCTTAAAACTTTTGAGGATAAGGGGATTGTACATAGTATAGAGGACGGAACAGGTTCTACGAAGTATGCGCTTTGCGAAGAAGGCTGTGCATGTGCACCTGAGGACCTGCATGTTCATTTTTCCTGCAGCAAATGCCAGGAAACGTTTTGCCTCCCGATGTCCCGCATCCCGAAGATTCCGCTGCCTGACAACTTTACCATGGAGGAGGCTAGCCTGGTGGTGAAGGGCCTCTGCGGCAGTTGCGCCGCCAAAAATGCAATGCGATTGCAGGGGGATGAGGCGTAGCTTTACATAAATGAACAAAGGAGCACAATATGAAACTCAACTGGAACATGCCCGCCAAGCTCAGGCCCTTTTACCAACAGGAACTGACCGCTTACCATACCTGCTGGAGAGAGGGCAACCGTCTCGCTGCCTGGAGGCATTTAGAGAGAGCGCATATCCTGGGGCAGCCATACCCGCTGGAGCATACGGCCGTACACTGGAAGATGCTCAGATTCGGGTTCAAAACGAAGAATACGAAAGAGGTGATTGGACAGCTTCCCCGCCTGTTGGTAGGTGGGGTTAAGTCCTGGGCCGGAAAGATACCAGTGGGCAACACAGGCGGGTCCAATGTTCCGCCGCTCCGGCCAATGCCAATCCCGGATGACTTAAAGCGAATCATAGCACCTGCTGAAAACCATTAAGACATAAGAGAATGAATAAGAGCAAGACTACACCCAAAAACATAGAAGAGGATTTCAAACCACTGGAGATTACCTCGCCTAGAACTGCGGAGGCTCCCGGTCCAAATATCGGTGCGGACGGTAAGGCCAGGCAAGCTGGTGCTATGGAGCACGAGCACGCTGAAGAGGAGGCAAAGTCCTCCTACGTTCCTACGGCCATCAGCCTTGTGCTGCTGCTGGGAGGCATTCTGCTGGATAATCTCGACACATCCTGGTTCTCCGGGTATGTGCGGCTTATAACCTATGGCATAGCCTACGTGTTGGTTGGCTGGCGCGTGGTATGGCATGCGGTTAGGAGCCTTAGGAGCAGTTTCTTCAACGAGTTCTTCCTGATGAGCATGGCCACGCTGGGGGCCTTCTACATCGGGGAGTATGCCGAGGGCGTTGCCGTGATGCTGTTCTATGTGGTTGGGGAGCATTTTCAGGAGGCGGCCGTGCTGCGCTCCCGCCGTTCCATCAAGGCGCTCATCGACAACAGGCCCGACGAAGTGGGGCTGGTAACCGAGAGCGGCATCGTCACCGTGAGGGCGAAAGAGGTGCGGATGGGCGATGTGGTGCAGGTGAAGGCGGGTGAGAAAGTGGCGCTGGACGGAGAGCTGCTCACCGAGAAGTCCTCCTTCAATACAGCAGCACTGACAGGCGAGTCAAAACCTGACACGAAAAAGAAGGGAGAGACGGTACTGGCAGGCATGATTAACCTGGACCGCGTCATTGAACTGAGGGTAACCTCTGCGTATGAGAACAGCGCCCTTTCCAAAATACTCCAGCTGGTAGAGGAAGCAGGCAGCCGCAAGGCCAAGACGCAGCAGTTCATCACGAAGTTTGCCAAAGTATATACGCCGATTGTCTTCTTCCTCGCCATTGGCCTTGTCTTTATTCCCTACTTCTTTGTAGAGAGCTATGACTTCAACCAGTGGCTCTACCGGGCGCTGATTTTTCTGGTAATCTCCTGTCCCTGCGCCCTGGTTATCTCCATCCCGCTCGGCTACTTCGGCGGCATCGGGGCTGCCTCGCGCAACGGGCTCCTGTTCAAGGGGGCTAATTTCCTGGACCTGATGACACAGGTAGACACGGTGGTGATGGATAAGACGGGCACGTTGACCGAGGGTGTGTTCCAGGTGCAGCGCGTGGAGACGGTGCTACCTGACAATGAGTGGTTCCTGTCGGCTGTGGCTGCGCTGGAGAGCAAGTCCACACATCCTATCGCACAGGCCATCGTCTCGGAGGCGGGGCAGGCGCACCAGCAGCACGTGGTCAGTGAGGTGGAGGAAATCTCAGGCCACGGGCTAAAAGGGAGTGTCGACGGCAGGCTTCTACTGGTTGGTAATGCCAGGCTGCTGGATAAGTACAATGTGCAGTATGACTCTAGCCTCAAGGAAATCGTGGAAACGATTGTCATAGTGGCCGTGGACGGAACCTACGCAGGCTACATCACCATCGCTGACAAGACGAAGGAGGATGCTCCGCTTGCCGTAAGGAAAATGCGGGAGCTGGGGGTGAAACAGCTGGTGATGCTCTCCGGCGACAAAGACTCCATCGTTCAGAAAGTGGCAGCTGAACTGAAGTTGGACGCGGCCTACGGTGGACTGCTCCCGCAGGACAAGGTGACCCATGTGGAGAAACTGAAGGCTGAGGGCAGGACCGTTGCATTCGTGGGCGACGGTATCAACGATGCGCCCGTGATTACGCTGGCCGACGTGGGCATGGCCATGGGTGGCCTGGGTTCAGACGCGGCCATAGAGACGGCGGACGTGGTGATTCAGACAGACCACCCCTCCAAAATCGCCACCGCCATCAACATCGGCGAGAAGACCAAGCAGATTGTGTGGCAGAACATCGCGCTGGCTTTCGGGGTCAAAGCCATCGTGCTGATTCTCGGTGCCGGAGGGTTGGCGACCATGTGGGAGGCGGTCTTTGCCGATGTGGGGGTGGCGTTGCTAGCTATTCTGAATGCCGTGCGCATTCAGCGGATGCATTTTGACTGAACCGGGGATCCCGCTTGAGGCTGTAAAATAAATGTGTCAAAGGAAATTGAGTATTACCTTTAGCGCAGCAAAATGGAAGCAAAAGACAGTTTCGATCTTCTTCAGATCGAAACTGTCTCTGAATAAATTGGAGGATCGGCAAACACCCCTTCGGCAAAACGGCACCCTTGGCTATTGCCTTTGCGCAAGCTCATAACTGTAAATTCGGATCATGCAAATAAGTTGAATCTGCCCAGTGCGCCGCATCGGGGTAAGCCTGCCGGATTATCCTGTACTTCATGTTATTCTCCTGCAGTCTGCCGTTCTCCTGGTACAGGCTGAAGCACAGCCCTACGAAGATGGCAGTTGTCAACAAACACACCATGCCCCCGATCAAAAAGCCCCTGGACCTGTCCTCGAAATGGTGGTAATGCCGCACAGGCAACAACTTGGGCAGCTTGGTGATCTTTTCCTGAAGTGAAGCGATCAGGGCATAGATCTGCAGGGCCTGCACGCTCAGGTCATGCCGCTTGAGGAGCGCCTTCAGCTCCTCAAACTGGCTGCTGCAGTCAGGTGCCTGGGCATCCTGCGGGGGATGCGGCGCAGTCCCTTCCTCGAGCTTCTCCAGCCGCTTGTCCTGCAGGGCCAGCACGCGCTCCACGTCCAGGAGGCGCTCCTCCAGTTCTTCTGTTTTCATAAGCGGATTCTCTTTTTCTTTTTGCGTTTCCTTTTCCTGAAGGAATAGTCATTCGTGTCCGCTGCCTGCCCGGTGGTGGGAGCCAGCAGGCCCTCAATCGGGGTAGTAGCAGGATGGGGTGCCGCATCCCTGCCCGTGGTAATGCCAGGGAAGGATGCCCCTGTATGACCAAGTGCGCTGTGTTGCCCGGAGACCTGTGGCGTCAGCTGCGCCAGTCTACTGTGCTGTTCCAGCTGTTTGTTGATGGCCCGGTAGCTCAGGCTTCTGTCGATGCTGGAACCCTTGAAACTGAGCTCCCCCATACGGAAGCTGATTCCCTGCACCTGTTCCGTTCCCCTCTTGTATTTATAGTCGATCAAGATGCCCTTGCCCAGGAGCAAGTGTTCCAGCTCCTGCCAGGTCCTGGCCTTTGGCAGCGCCTGTCGGACCGCGTCATGCAGCTCGTATTTGGCCTTGTCGGCCCCTTTCAATCGCTGGCGGTTCACCTGCCCCTTGTCCGGGGCCAGGTAGTAGCCGTGCCTTTGGGTGATTTCCCGGCACACCCTGGCGTTGCGCCGGTGCTGGAACCTGTCCGAAATCGTTTTCCCTTCATAGTTGACCCGGTTGTAGACGATGTGCAGGTGGGGGTGCTCCCGGTCCCGGTGCAGGACAATGAGGTACTGCGTGTTCTGGATCTGCATCTGGGCCATGTACTCTTTTGCCCGCTCTGCCATCACCTGAGGACTCAGTTTTGACCTGTCATGCACGCTCCAGTTCAGGGCGATGTGCCCCACGGCCTTCTCCAGCCCGGGGTTGAGCTTGCGCTGCAGGTTGAAGTCGGCCGCCATCGAGGCGACAGTGTCCGTGCGGACGCCCTCCCAGTCCAGCACCTCCGCTCCTGCTTTCTGGACCACGTAGCGCACGCAGCCCGAGAAGCTCTTACCGGTCATCACCTTTCCGATCATCTCTGCCTATTTGCTGAAGTTTGTTATGAATGTCATTAAGGAGCTGGCGGCACCTGCCCTGCAGGGTCAGCAGCCCCTGGCGGTGGGCCAGCCGGACCAGCTGGTTGAGGTTGTTGGCCATACCCGAGAGCATGCGCAGCGAGGCCGCCTCCTCGGGCCGGAGGCGCGCCACGACTATTGCCTTCTTGGCCGCCGCCCGAAACCAGGCCGAGACGCTCAGGCCCGCCTCCCGCGCCTTACCTGAGATCAGGAGCCGCTCCGTGTCGGTCACCCGCACCACCAGGGTATGGCTGCGCTTCACCCGCTTGAGCGGGCGGCCGCCCTTCTTTCCCTCGTGGCTCTGCTGCCGCTGTGCTGTCTCTTTTTCCATGCTCTTGTTGCTTCACGTTGTAAGAAGAATCCCCTGCTGCGACCACCGGGAGCAGCGGTGCCGGCAGGAGTTTTTGTATGACAAAAACACAAACTTGCTCCCCACTTTCAGAGGCTCCTTCCCCTGGCCCCCTTCCGGTGTCCGAAGCCTGGCCGAAGCTTCTTGGGCTTCCCCCGCCTGGCCACCAGCAGCTCGTTCACATCCTTGTAGTTCTGGTAAAGGGAGGAGCGGTCCCGGCAGTTCAGCCCCGACCTGAGGAGCCGCTCCGTCACCTTCCTGCCCGCCTGATCATGATCCAGGAAAAGCAGCACTTGCCGGTGCCGGCCAAGCACGTCCAGACTTCTATTAACCAGTGCAAGGGAGTTGAGGACCAGAAAGCTGGAGCTGGTTGTGAGGCGGGGGCGAAGCTCGAGGAGGGAGAGGAAATCCATGAAGCCCTCCACCAGGCAGACGGTGCCCGCGCCGTTGTCCACGAATGTGATGTCCTTGGGGGAGGAGGAGCCCTTGAACCAGGCGTTGCGCAGCTCGTAGCCGCCCGAGCGATTTTGAAAGCCGATGGCTTCATAGCGCCTGGAGCCGATAGAGAAGCTGACCTCTTGGCAAAAGGGGCCTGCCGTATGAAGGCTGATGCCCCGCTGTAGCAGGTAGTTTGCCAGCGGGCTGTTCTCCTCCAGCGGCTTTGCCGCCAGCACTTTGATACTATTGAAGGGCGCTGGCGAGAGAGGGGGAACTTCTCCCTCTGCTTGTTTCCCGGTTGATTGTATACCGTGGCTAGATGTTGCTGCTGAAGCAATAGTCTGCCCGGAGAGGAGCCGGATGACCTCCCGGATCGAGGCGGTGCGGTGGAGGCGCAGCGCCAGGTCGATGACCTTGCCGCCCTCCCCTGTGCCGTGGTCGTACCAGCGGTTCAGGCGCGTGTTGACCTTGAAGGAGGGCGTGCGCTCGGCCATCCGCACCGGGGAGATGTACCACCAGTCACAGCCCCTCCTGTAGGCAGGCTGGATGCCCTGGCTGGCCAGGTAATCCGTGATGGAGATTTCGCTGTTGATCTGCTGGATGTTCATCGGTTTTCCCTTCAGAGGCGAGAGTGGAAATGATCGGGGCGGGAAGCGCTTTTTCCCGTGGCAGGCATTCTTTTTCCTGGAAGGCGCTATTTTCTTTTTCTGCCGGCTGCAAGCTGGACCGCCTCCTCGCGGATCTCGGAGACAGTCTTCCTGCGGCCCTGTCGGACCCATTCCTCCAGCTCACTTCGGTGAAAATACAGGCGCTTGCCCCGCTTGCTGAAGGGCACCTCCCGGCAGCTGACCTTAGTGTAGAGCGTGGCCACGGAGAGGTGGAGGAGGGTGGCGGCCTCCTGGACGTTGAGGATGGCCGCTGCCTCCTGGTGGGGGCGTTGTTCGAGTAGCAGCCGCTCGATGCGGCCCATCTTCTCGTGCAGCAGGCTGACGGCGCGGGGGAGTTGGTCGAAGGTGAGGTTTTCCATGGCAGCGTTCTGTTTGGTTTGTGCTACAATGGTAATGACTATGTTTGCAAGGCTGCAAGTGGGTAGTCCTGCATCCTGCCTGTTTCCTACCGTTAGTTATAGTTTTTCTGTGTGCGGAGCACCGGGTAAACAGCATAAGTTCCGTCCGGTTGTTTCCGCACGTCTAGGATAGGGGACTGGCAGGGCTTGGCGTTGGAGGAGATGATGGCGGCTAGGTAGTTGGGCGGCAGGGTTCTTTGCTGTTTGCGGTAGACATAGGCAAAGTGGGCCGCTATCCACGACTCCAGTTCGCCTTTCAGGCAGCCCACGATCAGGTTGGCCTCATAGAGCTGCTTGAAGGCGTCGGCCAGCTGGTTGCCATTCCCGTGGAAGAGCAGGGGAGAGGCCGGGGAATGGTTTCCCTCGAGGAGGGCCAGCAGCTGCTGCTGATCCCCCGGGGTGAAGTAGCCCTTTAGGACTTCAAAGAGCCTCTCCCGCACCCCGTCCACAAACCGGGGATGGCCTGTGACAGGCCTGGCAGGAACGGTATTTTCCGTGGCTGCCTCCTGCGGGGTGGGAAGCAGCGCCTGCACGTGCCGGATGAGATGGGCCAGCAAAGATTCCCGCAGCTTGACCGACTCGCCCAGGTCATCCACCAGCTCCTCCCGGACCGCGATGCCGGCCTCGATGGGCTGCAGGTTGCGCAGGACAAACAGCTCCGGCAGGCTGAGCTGGTGGAGGTGGCCGGCCGGGTAGGCTCGCCCGTAGTCCGGGGCATGGTTGTGGAAGCTGACCCAGAAGGCCCTGAAGCGGTCTTCTATCCCGGTGATCTGCTCCAGGACGAGCTGCAGCTGCGGGTGGCGAAGGGGGAGCAGATCCAATGCCGCCATCTGGGCAAGGAGCCTGAGCTCGCTCTCGAAAACGGCCGCCTCGTCGTAGGGCGTCTCGTGCCTGATGTCGTAGGTGCTCACCTCTCGGAGGCCCAGAGGGCCTACAGCCTCTTTCCTATGGATAAGCCTAAGCTCAAAGGTCTGCAGGCGGGTCAGGAATTGCTTCAGGTGCTTCATGACGTGAGTTTTTTAGGTAATTTGGTACGGCATTATTCAGCCTCCTAAGAGGACTGCTGTTTCAACAATTAACTTATGGGAGACTCAGCTTAACCTCATTCTTACAAGTAAAGGCTCTCCCTGCAAGTATCGAATAATAAGAAATGGGCACCACGAATTTTGAAATTTAATATAAGCATTTAGAAATATATACACAAGGTATTGCCGCCTCTGGCTCCCTCCCTTTCTGGAGGCTAGCTTAGTCGACAGCGACCAGGCTAACGACCAAGCTGAAGAAGAACTTGCGAAGGGACTGGCACCAGAGCATATAAAGTTCCTACAGTATGCTTTGAAACCAGCTAAACGGAAAGACATTTTAGAGAGGACGTATTAGGCTTGGCAACTCATACGGACAACGTACGGCGCTATATCGACCCTTTGATAGCCGAGGGTTTGTTGGAACGAACTATTAAGAATCGACCCAGCGGTCCTTTACAGCAATATATTATAACAGAGAGGTGAAAGATGCTGAAGCATCAACAAAGGCAGTAGATTCCTTCTACTCCTAAAGAAACTGGAGCCGGGCCCTCTGTAGCTGCAAGAAATTTTGATAATATTTCTTGCAGCTATCTATGCATCGGTGTAATATTAAGCATGAAGGACATTGAACTTAGCGGTACTTACCGATCCTGGTTTGCTGAGCTGAAGAGTAAGATACAGACTGCGCAGCTTAAGGCGGCGGTAAGAGTTAACACGGAGCTTATTCTAGTATACTGGCAGCTTGGAGAGGCTATTGTGCAGAAGCAGCAGGAGGCCAGCTGGGGAGACACCCTGATTGAGCAGCTATCCAGCGATCTTAGCAGTGCGTTTCCAGAGATGAAAGGATTTTCCCGAACCAATCTCTTCTACATCAAGAAGTGGTACCTGTTCTACAGCCGTGAGCGAGGCTTAGTGTCCCAACTTGTCGGCCAATTTCGCGACATTCCTCATCTAGACGCTACACAGGAATTAGTCCCACAACTTGTGGGACTAATTCCTTGGGGGCATAATCGTGAAATCGTCACTAAGTGCTCTAGCGTCAAGGAAGCGCTCTTTTACGTCAGCGAGACAATCCGCCATGGCTGGTCACGCGCGATGTTGCTGCACCAGTTGGCGAGCAGGCTGTATCAGAGGCAGGGCCAGACCCTGAACAATTTCGCATTAACGCTTCCCAAGCCACAAGCCGATTTAGCCATCGAAACGCTCAAGAACCCCTATAACTTCGATTTCCTAACCCTGGGGCCGGAAGCACGTGAAAGGGATTTGGAGAATGCGCTGGCCAACCAGATAACCAAGTTTCTGCTGGAGCTAGGGCAAGGGTTTGCCTACATGGGCAGGCAATACCGCTTAAACATCGATGGAGATGATTTCTATCTGGACATACTGCTCTACCACACTAAGCTGCGCTGCCACGTTGTAGTGGAACTGAAGGTGACGGAGTTCCAGCCGGAGTTTGCAGGAAAGCTGAACTTCTACCTCAATGCGGTAGATGCGCAACTGCGGCAGCCGGCCGACAACCCAAGCATCGGCATCTTGCTTTGCAAAACCCCCAACAAGGTGGTGGTAGAATACTCTCTTAAGAATATGTCTGCCCCCCTAGGAGTGGCCGAATACCAGGTGCTGCAAGCAGTTCCGGAGGGCCTGAAGGGAGAGCTGCCAACCATAGAGGCCCTAGAGCAGGAGCTGGAGAAGGAGATACAAACTCCTGAAAGGCCATTGGATCAAAAGCTCAAGAAGCTAAAGGATTTGCTCAAATCAGTAGATAGAGAGGAGGTAAAGAAAGGCAAGGACAGGGAGTCTGTCGTTTCGCTGTTTGAAAAGGTGCTGCCGGAATTAGCTACCAGAATAACTAAAGGACTGAAAGAAGTAACGCCTCTGTTCAGTGACTTTTGGTTGATGAAGTCTATAAATCATACCTCCAAAGTCAACTATACCAAAGAGGAGCTGGAAGAGATCCTACAGCGTGAAAACGTTCATCAAATCGGGTTAGCAATACGCCTAGAGGGCTTCAAAAAGGCTGGTACAAAAGTATTCGGATTATCAAAAGACTTGGTATTCACACTAGAGGCTTATAAGTATGAGGTAGGGGCCGACAGGCATCATGCATGGCTGGAAAAGCTATATCATCAGGATTGGACGGACGAAGATCTTCAGAATCTGTCAGACAGATGGTGCGAGGAAGTGGTAGAACACATTACGCAGCGGCTTGAAAGCATACAGTAACGACAGCATTACCCTGCAAATTCTAGAATGCCGACAGAACAGTATGAGCTTTTTTTGCACGATGAAGATATACTTCTCCATGTAAACCTTCTAAAGGAGAACCACCAATAATCAGAAGCAAAGGCGTACAAGCACCATGTAGGCGTCCTAAAGCAAAATCCTGCATTTGCTTTAAATCGACAGCACTCGCCTGAGGAGAGGATGCAGGGTGACTGTGCCACTCGCCTACATAGTGCAATAGAGGGTCTTTCTTTTTGGCGGCTGCCAAGGCTTTGAATATACCCTCGGTTCCTCTCAAAAAAGAGGTGCGACCGTGCTTTGAGTCGACTGGAGCAGCGGTCGCGATGGAAATTGTTGCCATGCGAAGGTTACCATCGTAACGACCTATCAGGATACCACCCGTTTCTAAGGGATGATATCGGGAAATATCATCCTTGATAACAGCGAGTGCCTCATCTAGGAAGTGGGCACAGTATTTCCCGTCGGAGGAGCAGAATAAAGGGTTCATGCCAAAGATCCCCTGATCACTCTTTCAAGCTTTGGAACTTGCCATGAGTGACAATGTCCGACAGGCAATGAGACTTGTCTTTCATACACCTGCTCGATAAGTTCCACAGCTATACCAGCAAGTCCAGTAATTCTATTAAGGCGGGCAGGAGTCAATGGATGCCAGCACCCTACACCACGGGGCATATCTTCTTTTAAAGCAGCCAAGTGCTCTTCAACCCTGAAAGGTTCAAACCACTCATGAAAAGCATCGGCGTCGAAACTGGAAGCAGAATCCGAATAGAAAAACAAGCGCTGCGCATGAAGACCCAGCGAGAGGCTGATAATCGGCACCTGGCCCGCAATGCCAAGAAACGGCAGCTCCCGCAACACCGTGTCTGAGGCTGTAGCATCAATGACAAGTGTGGCAGCATTCACTGCTTCTTCCAAGGCCTTATCTTTTGAAGTAGCTGAAACCGCAAGCCCCACCACGCTGGCCGAGGGGTTAGCATGGTTCAAACCGTAGGCGACGGAAATAGCCTTGTTCCTGTTTAGCTGTGGCAGGTTCAACGGGTGCCGGACCAGATTGCCAGCCTCCAGTAAGTCTGGATCCACTATGGTCATGTCAGTAACCCCCATACGGACCAACTGCTCAGCCAAATGAGCGCCCAGAGCCCCTGCCCCTATCAAAAGCACATTCGCCTTACGTAAAGGGAGTGAAATCCTACCTCTGCTTTGCAAATCATTTGGATGCCAGTTTTCTGCTCTGCTCACCCATCGGACAGGCGAGGAGCTTCGAAGCGTATTTTCTACCAAAGAAATGCGAGCCTTGGCAGAAGCATTGGTTTTTGGCGACAAAACAAGGGCTTGCCAGTGATACCTGTAGGGTTCTTCTTTTACTTTGCTTGGAATCGGCATGCCTACAAAAAGAAGAAGCTCGTTGTGGGTCCTGAGCTTAGCCAAGGAAGGTCTAAGTAAATCGATAAGCGATTTTCCTTGACTGGCCACAGCGTCAGTAAGTTCCTTCATGGTCGCAGGCACTTGCCAGCGGTTAATTACTGGGACCTCATCCAGGCGAACCCACAAAGCATCTTGATGGCTAGGCAATTGATCAATAGCTGTTCCCCAAGAAGGTTCATATACTGTTTTGTCACCTCTATGGTCCTTGAACTCCTGCACTATGGCAACATGGTTCAAATAGGATACAGCCGCAGTGCCAGCGTAAAAAGGACTCTGCTTCCAGTGAGAAAAAGAAACCTCATCTTCATAATAAGCCAATGTAAATACCTTGTTCTTAGACTCAGTTGCTGTATACCTAAAGCCTGTGTCAAAGTCAGGTAGCTCAAAGTGATCCCCCGCGACTGCTAAGGTGTCTGTAGCAGCGCATTGCAGCCATTCCAGCGCCCTCGCCGCATGCCAAACCACACGGTGCACGGTTGAGGTGGGCTCAGTCTCCATCGCATTACGTGAAGCGGCAAACCCATGGGTTTCGCTTAGGCTACAGATATGTCCGTTGCGTACCGGCCACAGAGGGTGTACTCCTCCATTGTACTGCTGATGCTCAAAAGTCGCGGTTACTCCTTCCTGCCCGTTGGAAGGATGCACTTGTACTTTTCCCCAGGGGTCAACGCTGAAGTCAACGATGATTCCCCACTCTGTGAAACGGTAAACGTCCTTCGTCGGCTTTGTACCGAGCATCTCTAAGCGGATACGCAGTATCCAAGCATTGCTTGAGGGGATTGGCTCCCAGTCTCCCAGGAGCTCAATACCTCTCATTCCTGACATCAAGACACTGCTTTGGCCCAAAGCCAATTGGTCAAGCTCATTCATAAGGCAGAAGATTATGCGAATCGCCCTCCACCGGTAGACCCGCCTTGGCTTGGAGGAATATAACCGCCTCCACTGTTGCCGCTGCTGTTCTGTTTACCGATCTCGCGAAGCAAGGCCTTTACGTTTTGAATAGCCCGCGTTACATTGTACTCACTGGCATAGCCTTCCGAGCCGTCGGCCAGAACTTTGTTGTTCTTAGCCTGGAAGCGCCAGCGCCACTCACCTGCTTTGTCTTCGAAATACTCCCATTCCGGCCCGTGACCGGACTCTTCATCTCGGGACACTTTTCGCTCTGGGGCATTTGGCCCCAATGTTGTGAACAGGGCCGCTCCTTTCTCGCAGTCCTTACGGTCGTTGTAACCTTCTCCTGAGTCAGCCACAATTGCGCCGTTGTCATCCTTTAGGCGCCAGCGCCATTCAAGACTTTTGTCTTGATAAAAATTGAATCCTTTCATGTGTTGAGTTAAATGTTATAAAATATGGAATGTTAAAAGCTGATGATAGACTCTTTTTATCATTAATTTTCAGACGCCTATTTAATTTACTTTATTCTCTTTTGTTCTATACAAAGCTATAGCTCTTGAACGCAACCTATTTGCGTTCAAGTAAAAAAATGTAAATTGTTGAAAAATAATTTGGTATGCCGCAGAATAAGCAAGCATATGTGCGAATGAGGGTAATTGATGATTGCTTGAGAAGCAAGATCAGGAAGTATTGGTCAAAGACTGACTTAATTGAAAAAATTAGTAACACAAAAGACATTAAGATAAGCGAAAGAACCCTCGATTATGATATCTACTTGATGCGTAACTGTTCTCAGCTCAACTACAATGCTCCAATAGGGTACTCGAAGAAAGAAAACGGCTACTTTTACTCAGATTCTAACTTCTCCATAGCCAATCTGCCCTTAAACGAAATTGAGTTTAACGCACTTGCAACGGCTGCTGCAACACTAAACCAGTTTAAGCACATATCTGTCTTTCGGGAATTTGCCTCAACAGTAGATAAGGTAATCAACCTTGTACAGCACATAGAATATCAAAGGTCGGAAACCGGTTTGAAGTTCATGGACTTTGAGGAAGCTCCGTATTCTGTAGGCAATGAGCATTTAGACATACTTATTGATGCAACCAGGCATAAATACCCAGTTAGACTGATATATAAGAAATTTGATGCTGCCAGACCCAAACCACGTACAGTTAGTCCATATTTGCTCAAGGAGTACCGCAACAGGTGGTATTTAGTAGGATTACAACATGAGACAGGCAGCCTGAGAAAATTTGCATTAGACAGAATCTGTAGTCTTGAGCCTACTCGGGATACTGTGTTTATGGATAACTATGGGTTCAACCCTCAACTTCATTTTAAAAATGCCATTGGTATTTCTTTGGAAGAAGAAACAGTAGAGGACGTAACTCTATCTTTTACTCCACATGACGGGAATTACATAAAGACACAGTATCTTCATAGCTCTCAGGAAATTCTAATTGATGACAAAACAGAGCTAAGAGTAAGGCTAAAGGTGGTGATTAACTATGAGCTTATTTCTACTATTCTAAGTTTTGGAATGGCTGTTAAGGTTATTGAACCTGCAGTTTTGAAGCAAAAAGTAATCGATAACTTAAAGAGTTGTCTTCAACTTTATTAGAGACTACTCATTTTAGGATTTAGTAGTATTAATTATAACCACCCTTAATCACATAATCTAGGTATCAACTAATGCTTGTCTGAAGTGATGAATTTTCTTAATGTGATAAATGGACCCTACAAGAGCCCTTCATCTGCCATGGAATAATAGGTCTCGCTGGTGAGGATAATGTGATCCAGTACAACAATGTCGAGCAGTTCTCCGCCTTGCTTCATTTTCTTTGTCAATTGTAAGTCTGCCGCACTCGGCTTGGTGTTGCCGGAGGGGTGGTTGTGGCAGAGGATGATGGAGCTGGCGCAAGCTTTAAGCGCTGCAGCGAAGATAAGCTTCGGGTCAGCCACCGTGCCTGCCACGCCTCCGGTTGAAAGCTCGTAAATGCCCAGCACCCTGTTGGCCCTGTTGAGAAGCATTACCTTGAACTGCTCCACAAACTCTATCTTTCCTGTATCCCAGCTTTGGCGGAGCACCGCTGCGCTGTCAGTGGAACTGGTTACCTGTGGACGCTCGGATGGTTTTACTTTGGAGCGGTAAGTCAGCTTGATTTCTGCTACTCTGTTTAATCCGGATTTTTTAGTCAGCTTTTCCATAATCTTGTTCTTTTGAGTATGAGGAATTGATTATGGTGCCCTCACTGCATCCGGGATCGGACTGAGGGCATAGGTGGAGCCTGTAAAAATGCGGAGGGCTCCTTTCAGGGATACCCATTTTTTCAGGACTACCTTGTCCCGTGTCCGGGCCGCAAGGCTACCTTTGCGCCGAAATGAATGACAGTGGACTTTTGCTTTGAAGTGTCCTAAGTAGTGTTCTTACAGGATTGTCTTTTATTTGGACTTCCTACTAAGGCAATTGCTTCTATTTGCAGGTTCTGAAAACTCATGTCTTGTTTTAAAAACAAATTAGTGAACTTGTTGAGTGTTTAAGTCGCTCAACAACTCCTAACTGTAGTTTGCCAAGTTTCTCCTTGACCTCCATAGCAAGGTAAATACTGATCAGCCCTCCTCTAACTCCAATCCAGATAGTTATGGGCGGGTGCTGGCACCAAGAAAGAGCCGCCATGCGAATCCGTCATCATTAACTCTCTTATCTACTCTACCTTCTCCTTTCAGGCCACCCAGTTACGAATGTAAGCGCATTTGGTTTCCTGAAAATAGCCTATTCTTCTGTTCTGGAACAGAATTTTCCAAGAAGTCTTCCTTTACCTTTATACTACACCAAAAGGGAAAGGGACATGAATAAAAAGCTGGCCATAGAGGGGATTACAGCACTGCTGATCCTGCTATTTCTTTATACTGCGCTGAGCAAACTGCTGAATCTGCATGCTTTCCGGGGGCAGCTGATGCTGCAGCCCTTCCCTGCAGGATGGGACACCTTGCTGCTGTGGGCACTGCCCTTGACAGAGCTACTGGTTTGTGTTTTGCTTTTCTTTCAGCGGACACGACTGCAGGGCCTCTACCTGGCAACGCTTCTGATGTTGGTTTTCACTCTGTACGTTGCCCTGGTTCTTACTCGCGCTTTCGGCTACATTCCCTGCAGCTGCGGGGGTGTGCTGGAGCGGATGGACTGGGAGACACACCTGGTCTTTAATATAGTTTTTCTGGCTTTGGCGATCACAGCGACAATACTTCATAAACGATCAGAACGGCAGGAGCCTGCTGTGCGGGCTGCGGCTGGGCTATCTAACGGAAAGGAGGGAAGCGGTAAAGAGTAAGCATGGAAACAGCGCAGCAGGGGAGCCCCGCTGCATGGGAAACGACAGTATAAATTTTCCGACTGGGCAAGGGCTCGGGAGCCAGTTGGAGCAGGTGATCGCCTGAACCTGCCAATCTCAGGCAACTTTAAATTTTTAATACCATGAAAAAGATGAATTTGAGTATGCTCGCCATTTTGCTGGGGACAGCGTTGGCGGTTGCGGGAGTCGAGGGGAACTCGCAGCCGGAAGCGCAACAGGAGCAGTGGTTCCTGCTGCAGATGGGAGGTGATCCCTCTGATCCGAATGACTACACTATAACAGGTGGATCACCGTCCAACTGCGTGGTGGGCGACCACCGCTGCGCTATTCTAGCGGAGGAGGATGCAACCAATCCAGGTAAGCCGACGCAGGATGGTGTAGATGACCCTGCAAGGGAAGTGTTCCGCAGCCAACAGTAGGCAAGGAAGCGCTTTTCTGATTTAAAAAAAGCCTGATGCGAATACGCACCAGGCTTTTTGGTGTGTGCTCAGTTCTGCTGAATGCCGCTTATTTCGATTACCCTCTGGGGAAGCGGAAAAACGTAGCGAGTATCCCCCGGGGGGAGCGTGTGTGTGCCTTCTGGCAGTTCTCGGGTCAGCGAAACGGCGTAGCGGCTATCCTTGTTGAGGCGGCGCAGGTCAGCCCAGCGCATGCTTCGGAAGGCCAGCTCTTTTCTGCGTTCCTCCAAGATGATGTCCAATGCCTGGGTGCCGTCAGTAGCTTCCAGGGGCGTGAAGGTACCGGCCTTCCAGCGTTTTTCCAGCAGGACATTAAGCGTGGCCATGGCTGGCCCCGCCTGACCCAGCCGGGCATGGCACTCGGCGCGGATCAGGTACAGCTCGTCGGTGGCGAGCCCGGTGAAGAGGAGAATGGACCCGGCGTAACTTCCCCGGAAACCGATGTTGCCGGGTTCATACTCGTGGTAGAAGACTTCCCGGCGCAGGTCATTCTCCCCATAGAGCGCGTACAGGTCCGGGTTCACTTTCCCCGCCGGGTAGTAAGTGCCGGAGAGCATAAACATGGTGCTGTGGAAAATCACCTCCTCGTTCATACCTGGGATCGGGTTCGCTGCGTTCAGGTCCAGCAGGTTGTAGTCCAGCAGTTTGTCATGCAAACTGAGGGCTCTGTCCGCATAGGAGAGGGCCTCGGGGTAACGCTCCATCTGCAAAAGGGTGCGGGCGAGCAGCGCGAAGGCGGACGGCTTGGAGGGCCGTGTCTTGTAAGCTGGCACTTTCGGCAGCAGTTCTGCGGCTGTTTGCAGGTCTGCCAGCACCTGGTCGTAACTTTCCTGCACGGATGCCCTACCAGCACGCTCGTTGATGTCAGGGGTCAGTTTGAGCACAATGCCCGGGTCTTGAGCTGCCGTAGCCTCATTGTAGGGCTTCGCATAGACCTGCAGCAGGTTGTAGAAGGCATTTGCCCGGTAGAAAAGCGCGCTCCCCCTGATCATGTTCCACTCGCTTTTTTGGTGAGGGGCGGGCTCCAGTTTTTCCGTGCCCTCCAGCACCAGGTTGGCGTACAGTACCGCGTTGTAAGACAGAGACCAGTCATTGCGGTCACTGTCATTGTAGACATCCCGCTCCCAGGCGTAGACGTTCTTGACCGTCAGACTGGAGAGGGCGTTCCAGTCCGCAGGCCTGATATATAAGTTGTCGGCGGCGACTTCGCCTGTAAAAGGAGTCTCCTGGTTCAGTACGTAGTTGTTGTCGAGCAGGCGCAGGAGGTTCTCAAGCCTATCAGTCGGGATCGCCAGCGACTTGTCAGGCTTTACGTCCAGGAAATGCTCGCAGGACGAAAGCGAAATCGCCAAGAGTAGGGTGAAAATGCATTTTATCTTTTTCATGGTATCGATCTTTTAGGATTAGAAGCCAACCCGGAAGCCCATGGATAGGGTCGGTGGCGGTGTCATGTAGTGGGCATGGTCTGGGTCAAGGCCGTGCTTGTTGGCGCGCCACAGGATTCCCAGGTCCCGCGCTACGGCGTAGAGCTGGACGTGCTGCACCATGCGCCAAGAATCAGACGGCTGCAGCACGTCTACCGTGAGGTTGATGTCCTGCAGCCGTATATGGTCCCCTTTCTCCACCAGGGCGGCGGAGTTGGCGTAAAAGGTGTCGCGGTTCACATTATTAGGGTAGACCATGGATGGAACCGAAGTGCGCTGCTCGTCTCCCGGCTGCTGCCAGCGGTGGGCAAAGTCCGGGTGGCTTACCCAGCCCTGGAATAGGTTGTTGTAGTGGATGGAGGGGCGCCTGAAGTAATACCCGAAGCGGTAGCTGATATTTCCGGACAGCGTGACGCCCTTGTAGCGGAAGGTGTTCAGGAAGGAGCCGAAAACAGGAGGCAGGGCTGGGCCATGGTAGACCAGTTCCTCCAGCTGCGTATGCCGGGTGATGGCCGTGTAGTCTTTGCTTAGTTCCCCCTCAACGAGGCCCTGCGGATCTCCTGTCTGCGGGTCCAGCCCCTGCCAGGCGTAGCTGTAGATGCTGTGCGGGGGGCGCCCCTCAACCGGCGTGACGGAGAGGCCGGAATTGATGAAAGTGCTGCCGCTAGCCGTGGTGTGCTCATAGCGGGTGACCTCGCTTCTGTTGTAGTTGAAGAGCAGGGTACTGCTCCAATTCAGGCCCCTATCCAGCACTTTTCCGGTCAGTGAGAGGTCCACGCCGTTGCCTTTCATGGAGGCGACGTTGCGGCGGATCCTGCTGCTTATCACACCGGCCGTCGGGTCCACGAGAGCATCACCGATCAGGTCCGTACCCTTCTTGATGTAATAGTCAAGCGTGCCGTGCAGGCGCTCGTTTTTCAGGCGGAAATCCAGGCCCATGTTCCAGGTGGCTGCTTTCTCCCAACGCAGGTCCGGGTTCGGGTAGGTGCGCACAACCGCGTAAGGGCCGCCGTTCAGGTTGCCCGAAACGGAGCTGATGGTGGCCAGGGCGGTCAGGTTGTTGTCCAGGTTGCCGTTGTAGCCAAAGGAAGTTCTGGCCTTTAGGTATTCTAGCCAGGGAAGGGAAAAGAAGTCCTCCCGGTGTGCGTTCCAGGCCAGTCCGGCTGACCAGAGGGGAACGCCGCGTTGGTTGCTGTTCACCCCAAAGAGGTTAGAGGCGTCCTTGCGGGCACTCGCGGTTGCGACATAGCGGCTGTCATAGGTGTACGTGGCATTGGCGTAGTAGGAGGTAAACCGCTGGTTTCGCTCTGAAAAACCGGTGTTGTTTTGAATGCGGCCCCTGGCGGCCGGGTTGAAAGAGAGGGGAAACTGTGTCATATTGTCAACAGGCACGGAGGTGCCCACGCGCTCATCATAGCCATAGGCCCGGAACTGCTGACCGGTGCTGCGCTGTGTCTGCCCTTCGGCACCGGCCATTGCCGACAATTCATGCTTGCCGGCTGATAGGTCGTACCGGAGCTGTCCCCGGCCGTTGTGGGACCGGAACTGGCCGTGCCAGGTGTCAATAATGCTGCCCCGGGGAACAGGGAAGCTCAGCGTTCCGTCCGGGTTCACCTGGGTGAAGCGGTTGATCAGGTTGCGCGTCCCGTATGCCTCGGATGTCTGCAGGTTGGTGTTCAGGTCCTGGTTATGGGCATACTGGTACTTCCCGATAAAAGTCAGGCCTTTGAACAGATCCACGTCCACCCCAACCGTCACGATGGCCTGCTGCTGCTCGATCGTGTGGTCAATTCCGTCAGCATCCCGCAGCGGCACATATTCCCAATTGAGCAGACCGCTGGATGCGGCAGAGGCGGCATAGTCCTGCCGGTAGTCCCTGGGCAGGACCACCGGGTTGCCCTGTTCGTCCGCCAGGCGGGCATAGGGGTAGAGCCTTTTGGACTGGTCCAGGCTGATGTCACTGAAGGCGGGACGCCCGAAGCGCCTGGTCCCCTGCGCCAGGTTGATGCCTGTGTGCAGCGTCAGTCGTTTGGTGGGGGTGTAGCTGTTGTCGGCGCGCAGGCTGATGCGGTGGTTGGGATCACCCAGTTGGCCGGTGGCGGCATCGTAACCGCCTGCCAGGTAATAGGACATGCGCTCACCGCCGCCGCTCAGGTTAAGGGCGTACTGCTGGTTTACCCCGGTATCGTAGAGATGGCGCTGGAAATCGTCCCGTACGTCGTGGGTGGCCAGGCCCTGCAGGGCTTCCTCCAACTGAGCGTCTGTGAGCTGGCCCTTTCGGTGCAGGATCATCAGCTCTACGGCAGGCGAGAGCAAAGTGCGGGCGGGACTGTTCTCCTGGCTGTTGTAGAAGCCTCTGCCGAAAAGAAAGCGTTCCACCCCGATGAAGTCAGCCGGGGCCATCATGGGCACCTGGCTGAAGTCCGGCTTCTGCAATACGCTGACGTTAGCATTGACGTTCACACGCATGGGCTGCTGGAGCCGTCCTTTTTTGGTGGTGATTACGATCACGCCGTTGCCGGCGCGGGCGCCCCAGATGGAAGCAGCTGCCGCGTCCTTGAGCACCGTAATACTCTCCACGTCGTTGGGATTGATGGCGATCAGGCTGCCTTCGTAGGGGAAGTTGTCCAGGATAATGAGCGGTTCGGCATTGCCGTAGATTGTGCTAATGCCCCGGATGTTGACTTTGGGGTTGTTGCGAACGCGCTCGTCGAAGTTAAGCCCGGAGGTGACGCCCTTGAGCCGGTCCAGGATGCCTGGGCTGACGGAGCGGTCGAGCAGCTCCCGCTCCACCTGCGTAAAGGAGCCCGTCACCCGCTCGGGAGCCAGGCGCTCATAGCCCGTGGAGACGAGCACTTCCCCGAGGGACTGGGAGTTTTCACGCAGGGCAATGGTCATTTCCCCATGTATAGGCGGTTTTAGCGGCACCTGCTGTGTGATATAACCCAGAAACGAAATCTCCAGGGTGTCGGCAGCCGGGGGAGGGGCTAGTGTAAAGTGCCCCTCGGGGTCAGTGGCGGTGGCGGTGTTAGTGCCCAGCAGGCGCACCGTGGCACCGGGGAGCGGGTGGTTGCCGGGAGAGGCGACCACACGCCCCTGCAGCCGCTCCTGCCCCAGAGCGGGGAGCGTAATGCAAAACAGCAGGAAAGCGATTAGTAGTTTTGGTTGCATACAGGATTGATTTTTAGGTTTGGAAATACTTATTGGATGATGAGCACCTGGAACGGACGCTTTTTCTTCTGCAGCTGGAGGCCATAAGCCGCCAGCCGGGTGTTCAGCCGGCTGATGTCCTGCAGGTCCCCTTCCGACAGCTGGAGATCGATAGGGTAGGTGATGCCTGTTCTGTCGAGCACCGGAAGGTCCGGAATATGCTTGTTGAGAAAAACCACCAGCCTGTTGACCGACTCGTTGCGCATGTACTTGTCCGGGTCGCTGACGTCGGTGAAGTTGTGGCCGGACTCACCCCCCGAAGACCGCGGCACTGCCGCTCGGCCCAGTAGGGTCAGCTCCCAGCAGTCGATGCGCTTTTTGCGGACGCTGGCCTGTAGGCCGAAGAGCCGCTCCAGGTCCTGCTGCATAAAGGTGTAGAGCTTGTCGGAGAGGGCGGCGGGCAGCAACATTTCGTAGCAGTAGTTCTTGTGCTGGCGCTCTTCCACCAGATTGTGCACCTGGTGGGCGCGGGCCTTGTCGCTGGCCAGGAAAATCTGCTTCTCCGAGAAGTAGGAGGGCAGGCCACAGGAAGCCCGGAGGAGTTGCGCTACGGAGGCATTCACGATCTGCAGGCGTAGGGTGGAGTCTGTCTTCACCTTGCCGGAGCCGCCGCCTAGCCCGGGCACATATGGAGTGAGAATGGAGCGGTAGCGGGGGAAAGGGGAGCCACCATTTCCCTCGTGGAAGAGCGGTTTGCTGTGGTCATGATCCATGACATCTTTCTTATGGTCCTTGAAGTGGCCTTCCTGCCCGCGCAGGAGGCGGCGTACCGTTGCGGGTGTTGCGTCGTACGGACCGGTCTGGGCAAGCAGCCTGCCCTCCGGGCTGATCCACACGAGATGGGGCACAGCATTGTAAGGGAAGAGCTCCTCCAGTTGCTGGTTGTTTAGCACGATCGGCAGCTTCATGCGCCGCCCGATAGGGTTGTTGGCGAGGAAGGCCTCCACCTCTTCCCGTTTCTGGGAGGTGACGGTGATCACCTGCAGGCTATCGCCAAAGGTCTGTTGCAGAGCCTCCAGCCTGGGGAGCGCCAGCAGGCTGGAACCGCATGTGGTGGCCCAGAACTGCAGCAGCACGACCCTGCCGCGGAAGTCGGAAAGGCTGGCTGTGCCGGATGGGTTGTGAAGCAGGGTGCTGAGGGTCACGTCGGGTACCTGCTCCCCTGTCTCCAGTTCGGCGGCAGCGTGCTCCTGTGCCTGTCCCCGAACGGTTTGGGAAAGCAGCAGCGCCATCAGGGCGAAAGCCAGGCAACACGCATGATGGATAGTTATTCTATTTAAAAACTGTTTTATTAACGGCATGTATTAGTGTTTAAAGGTTTAATTGATGTGTAAGGCCACAGGTGGCCACTGGGCTTTTCTCCGCCTAGTGGCCTGAGAGAAGGTAGCTGACAGGGAGCAGGAAGAGGAGAGGCGGGGGCGACCGGCGCGAGCGAGGGACGGTAGACTTCGCTCACGGGCGACTGCGGTTACTCACCTTAAAACTATTCTATAACCTATAGAGCAGCCGCCCCCTGCACAGCCGGACAGTGCCGGGCGCCCCGGCCTCCCCTAGTGTAGCATTGGATCGCGGCGGCAGCGGCAGAGTATGACCGCTGCCGAGGCAACAATTGATTCTGTAAGCTGGTCCGGGCGGTGTGTCTGCGGACCGCCAGCAACTGATCGGAGGGCAGCCTGCAGGAAAAGTATAGGCATAGGAAGCCCCGGAAGCCATTTTTGTGGTTTCATATAAGTGTAAATCAGGATGTAACAATTATTTAGCCGCTAGTGCGGGTGGATCTGTAGGAAACTTTCTAATCAGGCGGACAGACAAGCAGCATCCAGTTGGCAGACACGTTGGTGTGCAGGGATTCCAGAGCCTCGGCCAACGAGGCTTTTTCTGGACAGGTCGTTTTGTTGCTTAACTGCGGCGTGGAGCCGGTTTTCTCGGGCATGTCATGCAGTTGATATAGAGCTGAAACAAGCGTTTTAAGATCTTCATAAAAGGTAATCAGTTCGGTGTTATGAATACAGGAGGACTTGCTGTCCTTCAGGGCCAGGATAAACCACTTCCAGAGGCGTTGCTGCGCTTCGTGCTGCGGATGGCGGGCACAAAAGTCCATTAGGGTCTGGTCGGGCTCGGAGAGTTTGAATTCAGGTAAGGTATAGGGCATGGTTTCCATAGGCAATCGGTTAAAGTTTGGGAAATAGGGTTCCTGCCAGCCGTTAATTATTGCTGGTCATGCCGGGGAAGGGAAAAGGAGCCGGCTGCCTGCAACACGTACTCTCTAGTGTTAGCGGGGCAGCAACGGGAAGGAATCAGCTCACTCAGGGGGTGAAATGAGGAGCACCCAGCCGGGGGAATGGCTCCGGTGTGCAGATACGCGCTGTATGGTGCTGTTGAATTTCTGATTCATTACTCTGGCTATAAAGTGCAGTTGAATAATGAATCCTGGAAGAGGGGAATCGCTATCAGAAAGAAGCGATAGCAATGGAACCCACTCCGTATGATGCGGAAACCTGTAGGAGGGTTGTTGGCACATACAAGAGCGGGCCCATCACTATCGCAAAGATAGTAAATGGGCAACTACTCCTGCATCTTGCACCAACAGAAAGTTTCCTACATTTTCCGCGCAAGACTCAGAACCCAATTGCCTGGATTTCTAATCCTAGATGTTGTTCTAAAAGCTAAGATAGTATATAGATTTCATATATCAAAATATTTTGGAACCATAGTATAAAAATACCATCCTCTTTATTGTCTGGATGGGAAAAGAAATCAAAATCACTCCTACTGACCAGTATATTATTGATAAGGTTAGAGTGCTTCGACTAGAGAAAGAAGTATCTCAAAAAAAGCTTTCAGAAATTATAAGTCCATCGGGTGACAATTCAGCTGTTGGGAAAATTGAAAGTGTCTCTACAACCCATAAATATACCGATCATCAACTCAATCTAATTGCCAACTACTTTGGCTGTACAGTCTATGACTTCTACCCGTCGGAAATCCTGGATGACACGCCCCAGGTGAAGACAAAAGTAGCAATCCCCAAAGGGCTGGGGCCAACGGGTATCATCAATGCTTTGCTTGAGGAGGGCAAGTTTTTCAGTGTGCCGCAGACAATCAGGAAGACTACCGATTACTGTAATGAGTACTACAAAGAAAGCAGGCCTGTGACGGACTACACTGCTATCTTAGAGAGAGCAGTTGAAAAAGGAAGCTTGAAGAAGGTGGAGCTCGAAAGTGGTAACGTGCGGTATCAGCAGGTATAACTATTTAAATTTGCCTTTTCAAAAACATCTTGAAATGTCGTAATTAGAGATGTGAAAAAAGAAAAGCCGACAGGAATCCTAACAATGCCTGTATCATCGATTGAGTTCGATAAAACCTACCGCGTGAGGCAGAAGCGGCTTGAAATGGGCTACACCGCCCGGGAGCTTTCGTTTCTGTTGGGCTATCACCCCCTATATGTTAGGAACGTGGAAGACCCAACTTCCACAAAAAAGTATAACGCCGCTGAGACCAACTACCTGCGGCAGATTTTTGAGTGCCCGCTGTCTGACCTGATGCCGGGTAAAATCGAGGAGCCGTTCTTCCATATCCAGGTAGAGCATGACCTTAATCCCGAGTCAAATAACAAGAGCTATACTATATCTTTTCTGAAAGAAGGAGGCAAGGAACATTTTCTAACCTTTGAGGAGGAACCTGCCAATTTTGAATTGCCGTTGAAAAGTGCGGCCACACAGGAGGAAGTGCAGCAGTTTGTAAATGCACTGTTTGCTAATAACTATTTTGATAAGCCCCGAACAAGGCTGGAGGTTTTCAAGCTGTGTCAGGAAAAATTCGGAGCTCCTTTGAGGCCTGCATTTGTTGCAGATGCATTAGGGTTTTATACTGGGAAACGGAAAGCGCCCAGATTGGTAAAGGGGAAGAATGAGAGTTCGAGGGATGTGTTTGTAAAAGAGTGACTTGGTAAGATCGCCTTCACAGCTCTTAAAATTATGAATACTTCCACCAGGTAATCAGTAGGGTTAACTTCTAAAAGAATGCGCTGTATTGGTTTGAATTCCAGAAAGCCTTCAATTGAGAGTTAATTACATGAGTTCTTGCGCTATCCTAAGTGCTGATATTCAAAGGGAGCAGAAAGCTAGTAATTTTAGGTTTTGGTCAAGTCAAAAGCATTGTTGGTGTAATATTTTCGCAGTCATAACAACGTTTTGCTACTTTAATGTGCAGAAGAGGGAACACTTATTATTTTGTTGAATTTATACTGAAGCAGTGGAAATAGACTAACGCTTTGAACGATTGTGGAGTAACTGTTAATCTCTTAACTGAAAAGAAACATACTTCCATTAATTGCTTATTCCATCAACACGAAGCAATGACTTGAATAAACAATAGAGATATGCATTGTTTTTAATGATTAACCCCTATTCGTATCTACTTAAACAAACTTTGTCTTATGAAAAGAATTCTTTTAGCATTTGGCCTTATATGTAGCTTGTCTTGTATCAAGGCTGTGGCGCAGGATACGCTTACTGTTGCCGTGCCCAAGAATATTGCACAAACCATTTTAGCGAAACTGGACCATGAAGTTGATTTGAACGAAGCACAGGAGAAAAAAGTATATGCCATTCTGCTGGAGCGTTCAGAGAAGTTCAGTCAAATCAAGCAAAGCAGCAAGTCAAATAAATACTCCAAATCTAACTTTCGACAAGTAAACGAGCAAGCTCATAGCAAGTTTAAGCAGGTGCTGACATCTGATCAACTTGAGAAGCTTAAGCGGTTACGAGATGAGACGCAGCTGCAAAGAAAAGCTCTCCGGGAGGAAGACATATATAAGTCTGTACAAGACATTGAGTTGGATTTTTAAACAGCAATAATATGAAGACATTAATTATAAAATTGTCCTTACTAGTGCTGTGCATCTCGCTTCTTGCCTGCAAAAAAGATAAAGAAGAAGTAATGCCAGACTATAGTATGACTGGTTCTAATACCTTTGCTGCATTTGTGAATGGTCAGCTATGGGTGCCGAAGGGACGACCGAGTACATTTCAGCCCAATCTACAACTGATTTATGATCCTAACTATAATGGAGGATCTTTTGATATTAGAGCTTACCGAGTTAATGAGAACTCAAATACCCACGAACTAATAGCAATGAATATTTCTCAGGTGGATCGTACAGGCCTCTACAATCTTGGAAACCGGCAGGAAGGGAGGGTTCTTTATGAATCAAATAAGTGCATTTATGAAGGAGATGAAGGGGAAGTAGAAGGTGTGCTGGAAATAACTAAGCTCGATCTGCAGAACGGCATTATTGCAGGTAAGTTTGAGTTCACGCTTATAAAAACAGATTGTGATACCGTCAGAGTTACTGAGGGCCGGTTCGATAAAAAAATCTTCTAAAACCAGGTACTAAATCCTTGATTTCATGAAAACACAACTACCCTTCTTTAGAGGGCTGGCATCGCTTTGCCTTTTGCTGACCCTTATGTCCCATAGTCTGCAGGCACAAAACACTGTAACTATAGGGGCAGGTACCGACTGGACTGATGTGATGCTCTACCGGAATGATCAGAACACAAGCATTGCAAACACCAACTACCATAACCAGGCCAGGAACCTAGCCAGTGCTTGGACCAGCAATGGCTTCCCAACCTATTGGCGCACGCTTTTTAGGTTCAACTTGAATAGTATTCCTCCGGGAGCAGTAATTCAGAATGCGACGCTTTATTTGTACAGTGATCCCACGGCAACCGGCAGTTCTGGAACAACTAATAACCAGTTGAGCGGCTCAAATGCAGTGTATTTTGAAAAGGTCAATTCTAACTGGGGCGAGACCAGTGTTACTTGGAATAATCAGCCTGCCACCACTACAAGCGGGCGTATCTGGCAGCAGCCTTCCACCTTCACAACCGAGAATATACAGGTAAACCTTACCTCTTTTGTGCAGGACTGGGTTAGTAGCCCCTCTACAAACTACGGCATGAGGATGGCTCTGGAGCATGAGCAGTACTTCCGTGGCAGGGCCTATGCAAGTGAAGACCACACCAATACAGCTATCCGACCTAAGCTGATTATCACCTATTCAACCTCTTCCAGTGATCCGGTTGCCGATGAAATAAATAATATTTTTGCCCTTCTGGATAAGACACAGGTGCCCACAGGCTTCTTGTCGGACTATGGCAGAGAGTTTCTTCCTCTGGATGTATTCAATGGTATACTGACAGATAGCAACAGGGTTAATATAGATGCCTGGAGGTGGAGTTATGCATCGTTGTATAGCTCCCGAATCTACGGTGCCAATTCACTTCCTACGCTTGCCACTGTAAATAACGCCATTAAGAATGTGCAAAGTAGCTCTGGGGCTATACCTGTCGTAATGGCGCATGCCAACTATGCATATATCAAACCAGATGCCTTTAGCAACAACCTGCTTAAAGTGGAAAATAATCAGCTCAGGGACGTGATGGGAAGAACGCAGAGCCCATATGCGGAAAGATCCTATTTCGCAGCTAGTCCCGTCCGCAACTCTGTTAGCAGTGGGACTGTTTCTCTGGTGTTCAAGCCGGAGATTTTCTACAATACCACGGGAAAAACCCCACAAACATTCTATATTGATTTCGCCGATGGGAGGGGATACGTAAATACGGCCTGGAATACACCTGTATCCGCAACCTATACCTCAGATGGTACGAGGCTAATTAAGATTAAAGTCTTATTCACCGATAATACTTTCTATGAGTGCTATTCGCAGATTGCAGTTTCAAACACCGGTGCATTGGCTTTCCGCTACCCAGGTGAGCCGCAACTCCCACCCCACACTATAAACGCACGACCTGGCATCCACGACGGCGGGCAGCTCTTCATATCATTAGGGCAAAATCATACTACCATCTCTAAACCTCTAATAGTTGTGGAAGGCTATGATGCTTCTGACATAGCACCAGATTTGATACCTACTAAAGAATACAATGATTTTATTTCTTCAATTAACACACCAATCTTTAGAGTTAACAATCAGCTTTATCATGAAAGTTTTAATAACCAACTTGACTTGGCGGGTTATGATTTAATTTTCCTGAACTTCAATAACAGCCTAGATGATATTACTCGAAATGCCGCGCTGTTCGAAGAGGTTGTTAATTGGGTTAATATGCAAAAAGGCAGTGGAGGAGAAGATAATGTTGTTTTAGGCATAAGCATGGGAGGCCTCGTTGCACGCTACGGCCTGGCTAAAATGACGAAGCAAGGAGGAGCTACCCGCACCAGATTACTGATAACGCATGATAGTCCGCACAGAGGAGCCAATGTGCCCCTAGGTTTCCAGCACTTGATTACTTCCATCCCTGATTTAAAAGTCTTGGCCGATGCAAATATTCAAGATCTTTCCCCAGCCGTAAAAGCAGGTTTTGACCTGCTATCAGCTCCCGCGTCCCAGCAGATGTTGATCCTTAGATCTGAAAATGGCAATACAATAGCTAATACATTCTTAGATAACATATATAGACCAATGGTTACTTTCAGTTCAGCAGATCTACAGCCATCTTATCGCTTCTTAGCGACAAGCCAGGGATCGGAGTGTGGCCAGCAACTCTTTACTCCCTATACAGAGTTAGGGAGGCTTGATTCTGAATTTTTCCTGTCACCACTACCGTGGCTTAGTAGGAAGGCCTTAAAGGCAGAGGCCGTGATCAATGCTTTGCCAGAGCAAGGAACTTCCAAAAGGATTACCTATCTAAAAATTGGGTATGAGTATCGACGATTTTGGTTCATAAAGTGGGAAAAGAACCTATTAAATATTAGTAAAAACGCACCATCCTATGCCCTGCCTTGGGATGGCGCACCGGGCGGTACGTTTACCTTGGACGATGAGGATGATAATCCTTACAGTGTATCAGGCCCAAACATAAAATTTGGCATTTTCTTTAAACTAAAGGTAAACGGCAACATAGCAGGCGAATTTACCTTTGTCCCTACTGCAAGCGCACTGGATGTAGAGCCGACTTCTCCGGCTGTACTTACGGCCAAATACAGCGGCGGGATTAGTGTAACGGCACAGTCGGCAGCTGATGATTTTATTGCACAAGATAGGCCTTTTGCTTCCGCTCCTTATAATATTTACCATACAACATTCACCAACAGGAATGCCGAGTGGATTTTTAACGAAATGCAAAGCAGTACGAACAACACCCTGAACTGTTCGAATGAATGCGGGCCGACCGTGACTATAAGCTCAAGCAGTAATTCTGTATGTGGGGGTACTGCTTACTTTTCCGTCCCAGATTATGGCAATGGTGTGGCCTATAGCTGGTCAGTGGGGCCAGGCCTGTCCATAGTCTCTGGCAACGGAACCCGTCAGATAGGAGTTACTTCAGCTGCAGGCAATTATAGCTCTGCCACGGTGTCAGTTAATGTCAATACCAAATGCGGCACCCTTTCCGCTTCAACAAACATAACTATAGGTTCAGGGTCAGCCTTTATTAGCAACCCATATGATTTAAGTTGTTACTGCCAAATATACGGGCCTCAGACAGGTAAGACATATCAATTCTTTGTGGATACAAACCAATATGGCGTTGATCCTAGTAATTATCGATGGACCATTACACCTCCTTTTGACTCTCCGGAGCCGTATCCGATGGAGTTTTCGGGCAGTTCAATTTACTTCGACGCCTATTATCCCGGCGAATACACTTTTGAATTGCAGCAATATACACCAGGTTGCGGATGGAGTGTTAAAGACACAAGATACTTCTACTTTAGTCAGGGGTATGGCATGTATGCTTACGCCTATCCTAACCCTACCTCGGATGAATTGAATGTGTCGCTGAGCAGCGCTTTCCCGGAAGAAGAGGATAATACAGATAGCACTTATGAAGTTCGCCTTTTGAATGCGCAGCAAAAGGAAGTGTATAATAAAAAGACGAAGGACAAACAATTAGTTATCCCTGTTCAGAAGCTCAAGAGTGGAACATACTACCTGCAGCTTAACTCTGGTACGAGGACTGTGGTAAACAGAATTGTCATAGGGCAAAATGTAAGGTAATGAGCCAAGGTGTTACCTTCTGGCATGAGGTTATGTCACAGGGTGGCTTACAGCACTAAATTATAAGCAAACATAACTTACATACGAGTATTGGTCTAACATGAATCATCCCGAACTTTGATTGAGGGATAGATAGAGCAGACTTCAGAGGTTGGCCAAAGCCAGGCGGATGCGGTAAAGCAGTGTGGGAGTTTCCTGCACCGCTTTCCTGTTCTGTGGCAGCCCAGGCGCTGCTCCTTTTGCTTTTCGAGCTCTTTGTCAAGCAGCGAGAGCAGCAGGCCCGAGGGGCGGCTGCGGTGTCGTACCAGCGCCTGGCACAGCCCCAGGAAAGTGGCCACCAGCCGGCGGTCCAGCAGCCGGCCGAGCAACAGAAGGAAAGGGTAAAGGAATTGCTCCAGGCGATGGCGAAAAACGGGCCAGCGGGAGAACTTCGGCCGCCGGTCCGGCGTTTTTAGAAGTAGAGCACATAAAAACCTCCTGTCTTTAGGTGATACATTATCTATATCCCTAAAACAGGAGGTTTTCCTTTTTCATCTCATCTCTAAACTCTGGGATGATTCATATTTAAATAAGGGCTATAATTATATGTGCCATTCTCTTTTTCGATGATCAAGAATCATTCCTACTCCATCTGTAGAGATTGGAGCACGTCAGTTAAATACTAGCACAAGCCTGCTATTGAGTAAAAGAAATTTAACCCAAAATATAGGATATTCAAAGAAGTTCTTTGGCTAAAAAAATTATAACATCTCTATTTGGTATAATATGTTGGGTTCTTTCTGCAATAGCTAGTTTTTTAAACATTTTCTTACTGTGCAGCTGTTTAGCAATACTATTACACAGCTAAAATTTCACTTTCTGTGCGCACGAATTGTATTGAATTACACTGTATAGTTAAAGGTAAATATAACTATATATAATACTACTCGTAAGCCCGCTGTATAAAAAGAAGATGAGTTTGACTTTGCTCCCCTATGCAATTATAGTTAGGGACTCTGCAAGTCAATTTGACGCCTAAAAAGAACGTTCAAGCCTATGAAATCTATTGTCGCCCTTTTAATAGTATCCTTCTGTTTACTTTTGTTTTCTAAGCCTGCAAATAGCCAGCATAGCTTTGAGCTGCCAATTCCTCCTACTCCAGAGGCGGCATCATTGGCTAAATTCTCCCAAGTACCTGTTTCGCACAGCACGGGCCTACCCCATATTTCTATACCGCTCTATGAAATTCAATTAAGAGGTTTTTCCTTGCCAATCTCGCTTAACTATCATGCCGGTGGTATCCGAGTCGACGAGATTGCTAGCAGTGCAGGTTTAGGCTGGGCACTGTCTGCAGGTGGCACTATCTCTAGTTCCGTGTTGGGTAAACCAGACTTTGGTTATAGAGGGTATGTGACGGGTGCCACTGAGTTTCCTGTAGATCGGGAACTACAACCTTATGAGGAGTTTGAGAACGGGGAGCAAGATTATAATCTCTGTAAGGAGCTTCTAGGAATGGCTACGCTATCACAAAACCCAAATCTGGCACATGATACACAGCCGGATTTGTTTTTCTACAGTATGGGTGGAAGGAGTGGAAAGTTCTTTTTCAGTCGTGATGGTAACGCACATACTGTACCATTCGAGCCCCTCAAAATAGAGGGAGGGGATCAAATATTCCGTATTACGGATGAGAATGGCAACATATTTACGTTTGCTGCAAAGGAAGTTGCTCAGACAACTTTCATTGCTTTTGGAGGTGTGCCAGGTACATCCACAGCGGGAGATTACACGCCGACAACCGTGACTTTTTTACTAAGCTCTGTAGTTACCCCGCAAGGAGACTCTCTGAAGCTTGAGTATGAAGGCTATGGCTACGAATATCGTAATATAGGTTCGCGTACCCGCCACCTCAGAAACCCAAGTAGTACCTGCCCTGAGATTCCAGAGTCCGGTACAGAGAGTTTGACTAATGTGTTTGGCGGACAGCGTATCAAGCGTATTACTAGCAGCATAGGGCATGTTGTGGAGTTTAGCTATGATTCATGCGGACGCGCGGATTTGGCCGGTCTGGCATCTCTTGCGAAACCAGGTGCGCTGACAGAAGTTTCGATCCGTGTGATGGGAGCTAAAGGTGTGAAAAAGTTTCGATTAGGTTATGAGTATTTCTATTCCGATCCGGGTATTGCTCTGATTACCAACAACTGCAATAAAGGGGAGGTAGATCCAGATGATCTTAGGCTCAAGCTGGTCTCGGTTGTTGAGGAAGGCAAACCAGCATACCGGGTGACATACAATGAGAGTGTGCGTCTCCCCAACCGGCTTTCTCCTGCACAGGATCATTGGGGATTTTATAACGGTTCGCAACATCTCCTGCCTAAAAATGAACAGGCTGGATTTATGGACGGAGGAACGAAGGAGCCTGATAAAGAGCTGATGGGTGCATTTCTGATCAAGGATCTCACTAATCCGACGGGAGGTAGAACAGAATTTACTTTTGAGCCTCACGACTACTTTGAGGTGGCGGGAATTGAGCGCCGGGACACTCTGTTAGGAGTGAGTTTTGAAAACGGATCACGTAGAGGGCCTGGGCAGGATAGTGCTTTTTATAAGGAAATCAGCTTTGAGGTGGGGTTATTGGGCAGCGTGGTTCATGACAGTGTTAATGTGCGCTTTCAGGAGATCAATTCTCTAACCGGAATCAACTACTATTTCAGGGCAACAATTACCGGGGTAGACAACGGGTTCAGCCAGCCCCTGTTGGGCGATGAGAATGGGATCGGGGAAAAGCAGTTCATGCTTGCACCAGGAGCATATAAGCTCATAATTGAGGCAATGGGGCTTGACGAGGAGGGGGCAGGACATGTAATGATTTTCTGGAAGGAACTGACTTATATTAACAAGCCTGCAGTCAACAGAATAGCAGGTGGACTTCGGATACGTAAAATAAAATACCTAAGTCCGGAAAGCACACCCCTTGAAAGGATGTTCCATTACAGGGAGCTGTCAGATACCACTAGGTCGAGTGGTAAAACCTTGCTTGCTCCTAGTTACCTCTATCAGTATTTCGTCAGCGACAGCTCGCCGATTGGTTCTGACGGGTACAAGCAAGATTGCATGTATCTGGCCCAGACGTCTAAGAGTATCCATCCCCTTTCGACGATGGCGGGAAGCAGTGTAGCCTACACAAGTGCTAGGGTGGAAAGCAGAAACGAAGATGAAATCTCCCTATCGAGCTATAAATACTCTTTTGCTTCGGACCATAACCCCCATGGGGGAGCCCCCCCATTCACGCCCGGCACCAGCATGGAATGGATGCGGGGTCTGCTTCTGGAAGAGACAGACTACATCCATAAGAAAGATTTAAATGCATTCTGGCCGGTGAAAAAAATCAAGCATCGATATCAGCGATATTACACGCCACCAAGTGCTTTAGGAGGTGAGAGTGGTAACTACACCCTGCCGGAAGGAGTGAACGAGTCGCATGCGTTGGGCCTGCAAATAATGGTAGTGCGCCCTGAGCGTGAGGATGTACGGGAGCATGGGCTTACGGTGCGCGGTGCAGTTTTTACCATTGAGAGCTTCAAGCATGTTTCTGTTTGGCAGTACAAATCTGAAACAGAGGAGATTTTTTACGATGCGGCTGATTCGACGCAGCAGATATCAGTTCTTACCCGTTATTACTATGATAGGCCGGGGCACAGCCAGCTCACGCGTATTAAGCGTAATGACAGCAGAGGTCGTCAAATATCCACTTCTCTGTCCTATCCGAGTGATTTCGAAATCGCTGTTCCATCCAGCGAGGCAGTTGAGGGGTTAAAGGCCATGATAGACAAACATATCCTGAATAAGTTTGTTGAGGAGCAGCAGTGGCTTGTTCAGGGGGAGGATTCCCTGTTGCTATCATCAAATTTGGCATTCTATAAGTTAAAATCTCAGGGCGTGGTCCAGGAACAGATAAAAACTTTGGTGACAGATAAACCGCTTTCTATTGCTGAATTCACTAGTGTGAAGGTAGATGGAGATGGTAATCTGGCTTATGATCAGAAGTATGACCAAGAGTGGTTCATTCGCTCCTATTCAGAAAATCTGAACCCTCTTGAAATTATCAGGAGGGAGATGCCTACTGCTTTGCTCTGAAATGAGGGGTATAACAAAGTGATGGCAAATGTGCAGCACGCTAAATTCTCTGATATCGCCTATACTAGTTTTGAGACCTCTAGTCAGGGGAATTGGGATTACGAAGGAACAATAGTAAATGATTCCTCCAGTCTGATAGGGGAGAAACACTACGTGCTCAATGACCGTCCCTTAACTAAAGGCTCCCTTAATCCAAACCTTACATATCAGCTCTCTTACTGGGTGAAAGGTACATCTCCGGCAAATGTTGCGGGTGGAACTGCACCAGTTGCAGGAAAGACTGTCAATGGATGGACTTATTTTGAGCATCATATTTCTGGGGTGCAGGAGGTGAGTGTAAGCGGAGTTGGCTACATTGACGAGTTGCGTCTGTATCCTTCAGGCTCGCAGATGATTTCCTACACTTATGACCTATTATTTGGCATATCCAGTATGACAGATCCCAATGGGCGAACAACCTTCTACGAGTACGACGGGATGGGCCGGCTCCGGGCGGTGAAAGACCATGAAGGGAACGTACTCAGAAGCCACGAGTACCACTATGTTGGACAGTAGGCCCATTCTGCCTTTGGTGAGGAGTTAGAAGACATCCTTTTCAATAAGGAAGATCTGACGATACGCTTTGAAGACAGCCTGGCGCCACCGTGTGTGGTCCGCGGCCGCCATTCCAACACAAAAAGTAGTTCAATCATTTTATTAAATAAAGGCAGCTCTTCAATCCCTACAGTATGGCGACTAGAGTCCAGGCCACACTTCTTAAATGACCAGATGAAAACATCTCTACAGAAAATATTTCATACTGCATCTTCATTTCAGTTTCAGCTGACAACCCCTCTGAGCCAGCACCTGTCAGCTGAGGGCAAACGACCACAATTGCCCGGGCGGCTGATAATTGCCATGCTGATACTTCTGCCATTTTTCAAATTTACAGGGGAGGCCTTGGCCCAGAACGGAGAGAGTCCCGGGACAAGACTGCAGTCGGAGCTAAAACAGCTGCGGAAGCGACACCTGGTGCCGGTAGAATCACGGAATTTCGGTGCGTATGCGCAGACGACCACCCTTGCCTGGGAGCAGGCGCTTAGGGCCTACGGGCAGGGGCGGGACTCGCTCCATCACCAGGCTGTTAACCGGCATGTGGCACGCCTGACGGCCGAGCGCCAGGACCTGGCCCAGCAGGCCGAACCCCTGGCGCTGCAGACGATGAACGTTGCCTCAACGGGCGAGGGGGCGGTGCCGGACGCGGTGGAGCGTCAGGCGCTGGAAAACCTTTTCAATAGCACCAACGGAGCGAACTGGAACGCCAACGCCAACTGGCTGGCTGGCGCGACGAGCGCCGACATGGCCACCTGGCACGGGGTGATGGTGCAGGGCGGGGACGTGGTGGGCCTGATGCTCAACGGCAACGGGCTGAGCGGTGCGCTGCCCGTCTCGCTGGGCAACCTGGCGGGGCTGCAGTACGTGTACCTGCACGACAATTTCCTGTCCGGAACGATTCCGGCGTCTGTTGGCAACCTGGCTACGCTCTACCACCTCTACCTGAGCAACAACAGCCTGACGGGCCCTATACCGTCCGAGCTGGGGGGGCTTCCCAACCTGACGGACCTGGGGCTCAACGGCAACTTGCTGGGCGGGAACATTCCTGCCTCGCTGAGCGGTCTTGCAAACCTGCAGTTCCTCTTCCTTAACAGCAATGCCCTGAGCGGGAGCATTCCCGCATCGCTGGGAGGGCTTTCCTCCCTGCGGCAGCTCTTCATGGGCGGCAATCCCCTGACAGGCGTTATCCCGGCCGAGCTGGGGAACCTAGGCCTGCTCCAGCAGCTGGGGCTTGAAGGCTGTGCCCTGAGTGGGGGCATTCCCGCCTCTCTGGGGGACCTGACCTCTCTGCAATACCTTTACCTAAATGACAACAGCCTTTCCGGGGCTATCCCTTCTGCACTGGGTAACCTCTCCGCACTTCGCCAACTCTACCTGCACAACAATGCTTTGAGCGGTGCTGTACCCCAGGAATTGGGGAACCTGGGATCTCTCTGGGAGCTGGGGCTGGACAACAACCAACTGGCCGGGGAGCTGCCGGCCTCGCTGGCATCGATGCCGAACCTTTATTTCCTGAGCCTGACGGGCAACGCGCTGACCGGGGTCCCCAATTTCAGTAACGGCCCGAACGCCCCCTCGCTCTATGTGGATGCCTACGGCAACCGGCTGGACTTCGGCTCGGTTGAGCCCAACCTGTCGGGGGTGAACACGAGCCCGCTGGCTTTCTTCGGATACAGTGCGCAGGCGCCGCTGGGGCAGCATGAGACCCGCGAACTGACAGCGGGGCAGCCCCTGGAGCTATTGGTGGAAACCGGCGGCACGCGCAACTTCTACCAGTGGCAGCGATTGGAGGGGGAGGCCTGGCAGGATATTGCCGGTGCGACGGCAAGCACCTACTCGGTTCCGGCATCCTCTGCTTCGGACGGCGGCGTGTACCGCTGCCGCGTCACCAATGCCTGGGCCACGGCCCTCACCCTCCACACCGCCGATATGACGGTGACGGTGGCTGCCGCCGGGGAGCCGCTTGCCTCCGCCCCAAGCGAGAACATGAACTACGTGCTCACCAACTCGGCCCAGGTCGGGGGGATGCTGACGCCGGAGGCGCTGGCGCAGGGCACCGTGCGCGAGGTGAGCCAGCAGATCGTCTACTTCGACGGGTTGGGGCGGGAGCTGCAGACAGTGCTCACCAGGGCCAGCCCGACCGGGCAGGACATCATCACACCGGTCCGCTATGACGCGCTGGGGAGGGTGGAGAAGACGTTCCTGCCCTACGCGACGGGCGGTGCGGCGGGCTCCTACCGCCCTGCGGCGGCCGATGAGCAGGCGGCCTTCTACGACCCCTCCAACTCCATGTACCCGGACGTGGCCAAAGACGCTGCGCCATTTGCCGTGCCCGTGTACGAGGCCTCGCCCCTGAACCGGGTGACCGAGCAGGGGGCGCCGGGGGCGGCCTGGCAGCCGGGCACGGGCCATACCATCAAGCAGGCGCAGCGCGCCAACCTGGCGGGGGAGGTGCGCCGCTGGGACTACATCCCGGCGACGGGCAGTTTCGCAAGCCCGGGATTCTATCATGCCGGTACTCTCTACGTGACCGAGACCCGGGACGAGGAGGACGCCCTGGCGGTGGAGTACAGGGACCTGCAGGGGCGCGTGGTGCTCAAGCGCATGGAGACGGAGGTGGCGGCTGCCGGTGCGGACCTGGACTCGGTGGTCTGCGGGGAGGGCCCGGGGCGCCACTGGTCCTTTGACCAGGGCTCGCTGGCGGAGACGCAGACGGGACATTTGGCCACGGGCTCCGGCAGCGCGGCGGTGCCGGGCAGGCTGGCCGGGGGGCTGGGCTTTGACGGCACGGGCGGCCTGTCGGCTGACGGCTTTGCCTACGACTGGGCAGCCGACGCGAGCTTTACGGTTGAGCTGTGGGTGCGCCGGCAGGGGGCGCCCACAGACAACGAGGTGGTGCTGGGGCGCGACGATATGGAGTCGGGCGGCACGCTGCACTGGTGGATCGGGCTGGACCCGGCAGGCCGGGCGCGGCTGCAGCTGCGCGACAACCTCGGGGCGGGCGCCTTCCTAGGGGAGGCGGCCCAGAACCCGGTCATCACTGACGGGGCCTGGCACCACGTGGTGGCCGTGCGCGACGCCCTCTGGCTCAGGACAAAGCTCTATGTGGACGGGGTGCTGGTAGAGGAGGAAACCGTCTCCTCGCCCGAGGGCTTCGCCAGCCAGGCGGCGCTTAACATCGGCTGGCTCAATAGAAGCCACGGGTACCGCTTCCAGGGCGGGCTGGACGAGCTCTCCTTCTACGGCCGCGCCCTCAGCGCCCGGGAGGTGGCCGCCCGCCACGCCTCGGGCAGCTCGGAGCCCGCCTGCCTTTCGGTCGAGCCGGAACCGGGGCTGGCCGACACGCACTACGTCTATGACGCGCTGGGCAACCTGCGGCTGGTGATCCAGCCCGAGGGGATGCGCAGCCACCTGCCCCAGCCGGAAGGCGATGGTACCATTGCCCTTAATGAAAACTTTATAAAAGACTGGTGCTTCCGCTACGCCTATGACGGGCGCAGGAGAATGATCGAAAAGCAGGTGCCGGGTGCCGGGCCGGTGGAGCTGGTCTACAACAAGCGCGACGAGGCGGTCTTCTCCCGGGACTCCGTGCAGGCGGCGGCCGGAAAGTGGTCTTTCACCAAGTACGACGCGCTGGGTCGCCCGGTCTTGACGGGCGTGCTGGAAAAGCAGATCAACCGGCAGGCGCTGCAGGATGCGGTAGACAACGTAGGGCAGCAGTTTGAGACGCGGGGCAGCTCTATCGAGGGATACTCGCTCAACGAATCCTCCCCGTCTGGTGTGCTTGTCACGGCAGACGACCTGCTGACGGTCACCTATTACGACGACTATGCCCATGCGGCCTTTACCCAGGACTATTCATTCGATGATGCCGCCCTGTCTGACGTGACGGCGCATAACAAGCGGGTACTGGGGCAGGTGACGGGCACCCGCACCCGCGTGCTGGGCACGCCGCTCTGGCTCACGAGCGTGAACTACTATGATGACAAGTACCGGCTGGTGCAGGCGGTCTCGGACGGCTTTCTGGGCGGGACGAGGCAGCAGGCCTCCGAGCGCGTGACCACCCGCTACGACTTCGCGGGCAGGCCCCTGGTGACGCTGGCCTCCCACCAGTCGGGTACCCACATGGTGCGGGACACCATGGCCTACGACCACGCGGGGCGCCTGGCAGGCCAGTGGCAGTCGATCGACGGCCGGGACCCGGTGCTGCTGGCCGAGCGGGCCTACAACGAGCTGGGCCAGGAGACGGCGAAAAGGCTGCACCAAAACGCCGACGCTTCCTTTTTGCAGGAGGTGGACACGCGCTACAGCATCCGCGGCTGGCTTACTTCTATCAATGACCCGGGGCAGGTGAGCCAGCAGGGGGACCTGTTCGGCTTTGCGCTCAGCTACAACACGGGCATGGAGCTGGGGGCGCAGGGGCAGCACAACGGCAACATCGCCGAGATGCGCTGGGCCACGGCATCGGACGGGAAGCTGCGGGGATACGCCTACGCCTACGACCGCGCCGGGCGGTTAACAGCCGGGGCCTTCCGTGCCCGGGGGACGACAGGCTGGGATGAAGAGCAGGATCACTACTCGGTCGACGAGCTTTCCTATGACGCCAACGGCAACATCCAGCGCTTGGTGCGCCGCGGACTGACGGCGGGGAACCCTTACGAGCGGGAGGACCCTGCAAGGGCCTGGGGGGAGGTGGACCGGCTGCGCTACCACTACGCGGGCAACCGCTTGGTGGGTGTGGACGATGAGGCCACGGCCACGGGCCCTGCCGGGGACTTCCGCGACAACGGCAGCCTCTACGCTACCGCGGCCCCTGAGTACGTCTACGACGTTAATGGCAATATGACGCGCGACGGGAACAAGGGCATCACGGCCGTACGCTACAATCACCTCAACCTGCCCGACAGCGTGGCGCTCGGCACGAAGGGCTACATCCGCTACATCTATTCTGCCGCGGGGCAGAAGCTGCGCAAGGAGGTGCACGCGGCGGGCAAGGCCGTGGTGGCGACCGACTACTCAGGATTGTTCGTCCACCAGGGCGACACGCTCTTCGCCCACACTTCGGAGGGGCGGGCGCTGTACGAGCCGGCCACCGACCAGGTGTGGCGCTACGAGTACCATTTGAAGGACCATCTGGGCAACCTGCGCGTGAGCTTCGCCGAGGAGACCACGACCACCTCGCAGGCCACCATGGAGATGATGGCCGCCCCGCAGGAGGAGGAGCAGTTCGGGCACATCGCCGAGACGCGGCACCTGGACCGGGGCCGCTCGCGCTCGGGCTCGCACGCGGCGCTCCTGGGTGCTGGGCGCAACAGGCCGCTGGGCCCGAGCAGGCGCCTGAGCGTTAGGGCGGGCGACAAGGTGAAGGCCGAGGCCTTCGGTATGTACGAGGAGGAGGTAAAGGGCAACAAGGGCCTGAGCCTGGCCTCCTGGCTGCTGGGGGCGGCCACGGCCGGCGTGGGTACGGTGAGCGAGCTGGGCACAGGCCCAGGCAAGGCGCTGCCCTACATCGGGGCAGGCATCGCGTTGGCACCCCTTGTGCTACAGAAGGAGAAGGGAGCGCCAGTGGCCTATCTTCGCTATATTGCTTATGCCAAAGACTCTTCTTACGTAGACTCGGGCTACCAGCTGCTCACGCGGCAGGCCAACGGGGGCTGGGAGAGGCTGGAGCTGGAATACACAGCCCAGCAGGACGGCTTCGTGGAGGTGTTCCTGGCCAACGAGAGCTACGAGGCCACTTGGTTCGACGATATGTCCGTGAGCCAGACGAGTCCGATGCTCGTGCAGGAGAACCACTACGACCCCTGGGGACTCAACTTGGTGGGGATAGAGAAGCAGGGAAGTCCTGACCATCTCTTCCAGTACAACGGCAAGGAGAGGCAAACGGAGCTGGGGCTGAACTGGATGGACTACGGGGCCCGGATGTATGACGCCCAGATCGGCAGGTGGCATGTGGTAGATCCGCTGGCAGACCAGATGCGCAGGCACTCGCCTTATAACTTCGCTTTCAACAACCCAATTCGCTTTATCGACCCAGATGGGATGGCGCCAATATCAACTATTGTAAAGAAAAATGAAGATGGTAAATATACTGTGGTTGGTGGAGACGCAAATGATAATGATAGAGGAATTTATCTAGATGACGGTAATGGAGGTAAGGGCGAAAGAATAGGACAATCGAAAACTACACATTCTTTCTTCGATGAAAAAGATAGGCCCGTGGTTGGTGCTGTCCTTGATCCTAACTCTACAGCTGGTCAAGAATTCTTGAATAAACTTGAAGAAGATGATCCTTCATTGTTGAGTTATATGTTCAATGCTACTAATGGAGAAAAATATGATTTCAAAGATGAAGGTATAAAAGACAAAGGAGAGCAGACTGATTTACAATATAGATATCGAGGTAGTGTTGATAGTAATGGCGATTTTGGATCGGCTAGGGACTTTGGTAATATGGGAGCAGGACTAGTTGCAGCAAGAAGCGGTCTTTCTTGGAGGAATGCTAGAGGAGGCTTTGATTTATATCAAGGTTATAAATCTAATGGTATCTCAGTTATGAAGTTAAACTTTGGTGTACCAATTATTTATATCAAACCAGAGAGAGAAGCGACAACAACAATCAAGGCAGAACTGCTTGGATACCTATATGGTTGGCAAAAATACAGAAGATAGTTTACTTGTTTAAAAAATGATGATTAATATGATTCTTAGATTATCAATCTTATTCCTATCCCTTATGGTTGTGAGTTGTAAGAGTAAAACTTATAATGTTTACTCGCCAGATAAAGCTCAGTGTATTACTATAATAACTGAAAAACACGTGAGGTATATCATCAATGGATGTCATACAGCAGTACCTGATCAAAATTATGTTAAAATTGACCTTAAGGGCATTGATATGGAGGTTGGAGATGAAATCGTTGGGCGATGGAAAGAAGAAGGCTTTGATTGGTATGTAATGAACGATAATGCAGTTTTAATAGAAAATACGTTAGATACAACTAAATACAAGTTCCGGACCAAGTTTCCAGTAACTAGTGATGGTATTCCAACCCTGAAAGGATATACAGATAACAACAGTTTTGACCTTGGATTTAGAAGTGGTAAAATCGTTCATAGTAGGGGAGCTATAGTAGAATAACTATTTTGTATGTTTTTTTACTTTCCCATTATTCATCAAAAGGGTGAATTAATCTGCCACTTGACAGGCCTATGCTTGGAGAAGCGGGGTTCGTCCGTGTCCTCACTCGCGCTCCCTTCGGCACGCCATGGTCTACTCGCTGCGCTGCGTTCCACCATGGCTTTGCCTCTCGGTCGGCTCGCTGCGGTACTCCTCACGGCTGTTCCCTTTTTGTTGTTAGAGTTGTTTAGATCCCTGCGGGGCTAAGGCCAAAAACAAAACCCACAGCCCACGTTTTGCTCGCCTGCGGGTCAGCCGCCGCACAGCCAGCCGCCCTCGTTCCTCGGGCTCTTACTGGCTGGCTGAGGCTTCCGCTCGCAGCGGCTTCGCGCCTGGAATCTTACCCCCAACCCCCGGCATCAACCGGGGGCTTTTTGCTTATAGCCGATGCTATACCTTATGGGTAAAGTTATACCTATACCTTATAGTTGGTGCTATACCTGAGGGTGACCGACTGACCAGCCGCACAAAGGCCAAGGGGCTTTTCCGGCCCCTTCGACCCTAGGAGCCTTGCCACGTCCAGCCGTGCCGCTGGCCCGACTGAACGCGGCAAGGTTATACCTATACCTTCCCGTTCAGCTAAGGTATAAACACAAAGAAGCCCGACCTTTTGGGCCGGGCTCTATACCTTATACTTTGGTGCTATTACTCTTTGATCATCTTTTTCAGAAGCTCCACTTTTTCACGCTCGCTTTCCAACAGGCGCTCATACAGCTTTTTGTTTTCATCCATCACCTCCATAAATTTCTCTATGGGATTAAATGTGAATACAGGGTTGTAATTCACTAGACCGCTTGTGTTATGCAGCGTGCTTGAGATAATGTTGATAACAGCTTCATCGCTGAAGTTTTTGATAGCTTCAGCAGGAACGCCCAGTATCTTCGCCACTTTCTGAAGTATATCCTCCTCTACAGATTCGCTAGATTCTATTCTAGACACGGTTTGCTGGCTTACGCCCAATTCATGGGCTAAAGCTTCCTGTTTAATGCCGCGCAGTTCGCGAATGCGGCTGATCTTGCGGCCGATGTGATTGCTGGGTCTGGTAGTTGCTTCCATAGTACCAAATATAGCGTTTTCAGCGGAGTAAGAAAAACAGCGGGCAAGTAAAATACCACTACTTTGGGTACGGTACGCGCGGGTAAAACACCATCTTAGGACAAAGCAGCCAAGTATACCTGTAGCAGGCAGGTATAATTAGGTATAGCATTGTGAAAAATCACCTGTATACCTGAGCAAAAACCAGAAACGGCAGGTATAGCTACGACCCGAAAAGGAAAGTACGGAACGCCAGGGAACACCAGTTGGAACGCCAGAACGGGGGTGAAAGTGCGAATGAAGCCAGTTAGGCAGGTTTTTGCCGCTGGTGTTCCGTGTTCCCAATAATCATGATACCCCCCTTCTATACCTTGTCATAGAGCTAAATGTAAACTGGTGTTCGGAATACCAGTCAAGGTATAGGGCATAGGTATACCTTGTTCAGTAGGTATAGGAATGGATACAGAATTCACTATATTTATAGTATGGCTATAAGGGCCTGATGTTCTTTTACAAAAGTGTGCCATAAGGGAAATTGCACCATAGGGAAAAACTGGCGCAGGTGCACAGTTCTTCCAGTACAACGGAAAGGAGCGTCAGACCGAGCTGGGGCTCAACTGGATGGACTACGGGGCCAGGATGTACGATGCCCAGATCGGCAGGTGGCACGTGGTGGACCCGCTGGCGGAGCAGGGAAGAAGGTGGAGCCCATATAACTATACCTTCAATAACCCAATACGCTTTATCGACCCGGATGGAATGTGGCCAGGTCCAGGGGGCGAACTATTAGGGAGGCTTGTAAGCGCAACCAAAAGCTATGTATATAATAAGGCGACAGAAGTTGCGACTTCAATAGCCACAGCAACGGTTGAAAATACGAGAGAGTTCATCAGTGGCTTGGAAGTTTCTCCATATGTAGAAGCAGAAGGAAAGGTTACTTACGGTGCTAGAGTAGCAGGAGAAGTAAAGGGTTACGGAGCTGATATAAATGTAAAAAGTAGAGATCACTCGTCATTGACTCTCGAATTCGATAAAAATGGTGCAAGTGTAGAAAGCTTTCATAAAGAGGAAACCCCTACTTCAAGAACTACCTCTGGTGGCAAATTGGGTGTCCCGATTTCTGGCTTAGGAGTTGAGGGATCATACAAAAACGAACAAATTACAGATAATAAATCTGGACAAGTGAAAAGTAACGCCAACGAGTTTGGAGCTGCAGTAGCTCCAATACCAGGGGTTGCTGTTGAAGCAAAGATTTCAAGAGAGACTACTTCTTCAACACAAAAAAATACTCTAAAGGTAGGTGTTGGTCATGGTGCAACTGCTGCGTTTGGAGCAGGGTTAGAATATAATATAGGGTTTGGTGTAAAAATTACAAGAACAAAAAATATCGATGATTAGAATGTACATCCTAAGTAAAAATAATAGAGGTAAACAAATGTTTTTTTTAGCAATATCTATCCTCTTCATAGTAGTGCTTTTACTCTTATATATTTTAACAATGAATGTATATTACTTATACATGTGTCTTATATCTGGTTTGATTGCTATTGTAATCAATTGGATACTGTCAAGAGTGAATGATGTTCATGTCAGAAATAATAGATTATATATTGGTAACTTATATCATAGTACGAAAATAGTTGAGGCTTCCGATTTTGAGGCAGTAATAAATATAAAGCTTTTTATACCAGTAATCTACCCATTCTTTTCACCACCATACTATCAGATTAGGCTTAAAAATGGAGAAACATATATATTTTATGACTTGTCATACAAAGCTTTATCTTCTGTTTTTGCTAAAAACAATAAGCACAGCGAATTTTTGACAAGCTCAATACTTAAGCATTTAACAGCGTATGAGTGACTAGCAGAGACTTATAAAATTAAATTACGAGTTATTTACATTGATTTTAGATCACAAAGACATTTGCAGGGGAGCGGTGTTCGTCCGTGTCCTCTCTCACGCTTCCTTCGGCACGCCATGGTCTACTCGCTACGCTGCGTTCCACCATGGCTTTGCCTTTCGGTTGGCTCGTTGCGGTACTCCTCACGGCTGTTCCTTTTTTGTTGTTAGAGTTGATTAGATCCCTGCGGGGCTAAGGCCAAAAACAAAACCCACAGCCCACGTTATGCTCGCCTGCGGGTCAGCCGCCGCGCAGCCAGCCGCCCACCCTCACGGGTGTTCTCCTCCTGGATGGCTTTGGCTTCCGCTCGCAGCGGCTTCGCGCTTAGAATCTTACCCCCAACCCCCGGCATCAGCCGGGGGCTTTTTGCTTTATGGCTATACCTATACCTATACCTTATAGCTTGTGCTATACCTGAGGGCCAGCAGATAGCCATCCGCACAAAAGGCCCAGGAGCTTTTCCCGTCCCTTCGACTCTAGAAGCCTTGCCGTGTGAAAGACAACAGCATCTGCAGCCCTCTCTCGCTGTTGCAACTTGTAGTGTAGCATGATTTATTGATAAAATTAGACGTAATATCCTATCTTGTGGGTGCTTTATCTTTACAGTCTTAAGAGATCAGCACTTACTTACAGGCATTTTATTAAAGAAAACAAAGCCATTCTATGCACAACCTCCTTTCGCCCTTTTCCAGAGCCTGTCTTTTCTTACTGCCCTTCCTGTTGCTCACTTTCGCTTCGTTTGCCCAGCAAACCAAGCAGAGCCTACCGACTGGTGTGCCGGATGCTGGGGAGCTGCTGCGCGAGATGATTGCCTGGCAGGACAGCCTGCAGGCAATCGACTACGCACTGCAGGACTCCTCTCGCCTGCATGCTTCGCTTGACAGCCTGCGGCAGCTGGGTGAGGAGGGGGAGGCGCTGGCACGAAGAGTTGACAGCCTTTCGCAGGCCGTGACAGGGCAACCGGTACTGCCTGAAGAGCTGAAGGAGGTGCGTGCGAGACTGGAGCGCCAGCTGCAGGAGGGAAAAGAGGCACTGGCCGCCCAGCTTATGCCGGAGGAGCTCAAACAGGCCCTGCGCCAGCTTGAAGAGGCCGGGCAGAAGAGCGCCGCCGCCCGGTTGCCACAGCTTACCGCAATGGGGCAACTGCCCACCTCAGCAGACGAGCTGAAAGCAAAAGCCAGTCAGGCGGCGCTGAAGGCGGCGGGGGAGCCCTTTACCGAGTCCTTCGATAAGCTGGGGCAGGCTAAAGCAGACTTTGATAGGTACAAGGGACGGGTAAGCAAGGTGGAGAGCATGAAGGACATGCCAAAAGGAGTTCTAGGAACCAACCCGCTTAAAGGAAAGCCTTGGACGGAGCGGCTGGTGCTGGGCAGCCTCTGGCAGGCGGGCAAGCAGGAGCGCTTCTTCCTAGACCTGGGACCGACGGTGGCCTGGCGCTTCTCGGAGAGGCTCTCGGCGGGTGCGGGCGGACAGTACCGCCTGCACCTGAGCGTGCAGGAGAAGCCCTATGTGGGCGGCGCGGATCGGGTGGGGGGCTACAGCCTCTTTTCGGACTTCCAGATCAAAGGCGGCTTTTTTGCCCGGCTGCAGTACGAAAGCTTAAATGCGCCGGTGACGCACACGGATCCCTTCACGCAGGAGGAGACGCTTGGCAGGGAATGGGTGCCTGGGCTGTCGGCGGGGCTGGGCAAGGACTACACACTCTACAGAAAGCTCAGGGGCTACGCCCTCCTGCAGTACAACCTTCTGCACGAGCAGGGCCGCACGCCTTATCTGCACCCGCTGCAGGCACGGGTCGGCTTTTTCCTTTATGGTAGTGATATCTTCAGGTGATGTCACCCAATAGCAAGCACTTATAACTACATGGGCATTTTATCATGTGTAAGGCAACATGCTTGCTTAGTGTTGGTAAATCAAATCACATTTTATGTTAATGAAGTTTGTGAGGAATAATTTCTAATTTTTTTAAGCTAAATAGGAAGAGATATAAAGGGTGGAATAATTAGCTCTCAAACAGGAGATTTGTGTGCAAATTGTGTGCACATAAAAAAAAGCCACTTAACGATTTTATTCGTAAGTGGCTGATTTTCAAGTGGTCGCGAAGGGAGTCGAACCCCTAACCTTCTGATTCGTAGTCAGATGCTCTATCCAGTTGAGCTACGTGACCATTCCGTTATTGTGATGCAAAGTAAAGGCCTTTTTTCTTGCAATGCAAGCCCTAAAGCGAATTTTTCTCAATTTTTTGCCGTCGCTTTGCGCAGCGCCCGCTTCAGGGCGTGGTCGAAAATGAAGTAGAGCCCACCTATCGAAATGATAATCAGGGATATCATGAGCAGCTGGCTGCCTTTGTTGCTGCCGGGGTCCTGCAATAATTTTATGACGTCGCTGGCCTGAGTACCTACCCAAAAGAAAAAAAGTGTGCGCGGCAGCATGCCGATCATACTAGCCAGGAAGAATTTTAGCTTGTCCACCTGCAGCAGCGAGAGCACAAAGTTCATTAGCGCGAAGGGTAATACAGGAGATATACGGGTCAGGAAGATCAGGCTCCAGCTCTGGTCGCGCAATTCCTGCATCAGGTACATTGTCTTCTCAAACCGATTCAGGAAAGACATCATTTTGCCATGGTCGATGAGTCGGGCCAGGGTATAGCCAATGAGTGAAGCAATGCCATACGAAACCACCACACCCGCAAAGCCAGGCCAACCGAGGTAGAAGCCACTCACGAGTGCTACAAAAGTAGTCGGGGTAAGGGCCAGCGACATGGTAATGGAGATCACGACAAAGTAAAGCAGCATCTGAGGCCAGCTCAGATCTTGTAACAGGGCTTCGTTCTGGTACAGGTATACGGCAGCCGACGAACTCACCACGAGCGGAACTACGACCAGCAACAGCATGGAAATAAACGAAGGTGCGTTTTCCCGTATAAAAGTCCGCAGCATGGACAGTTTGAGCATAGCAGGTGTTTTGGTCAAAGATAAAACCTTTCAGGCAAGGATTTGCTGAAGGTATACGTAGATAGCGGTACGGCCAACAAAATTTAAAGATATGTGCTGAGTAGCGTGAAGCTTCCCGATGACATCCAACTCCCGAGAGGTAAAATTACTAACTTGCAACAAGCCATTCATCAAAGAAATAAGCCTATGAAATTCGGAACAAAAGCTATACATGCCGGTGTGGAGCCGGACCCAAGCACGGGTGCTATCATGACACCCATCTACCAGACCTCTACCTACGTGCAGAAGTCGCCGGGTGAAAATAAAGGTTACGAGTACTCCCGCACGCACAACCCGACACGCACGGCTCTGCAAAATGCCCTGGCTGAGCTCGAGAACGGTAAGTATGGCCTTTGCTTCGCTTCAGGTATGGCGGCCATCGATGCCATCATCAAAATGCTGAAGCCAGGCGACGAGGTTATCTCCACCAACGACCTGTATGGCGGTAGCTACCGCATCTTCACGAAGATTTTCCAGAACTACGGCATCAAATTCCACTTCACTGATATGAGCGACCTGAGCAAGGTAGAGGCGTTGGTGAACGGGAATACCCGCATGATCTGGGTAGAGACGCCCACCAACCCGCTGCTCAACATCATCGATATCAAAGGCTGCGCCGCCATCTCCAAAAAGCACAACCTGCTGCTGGTAGCCGACAACACCTTTGCAACCCCATACCTGCAGAATCCACTCGACCTGGGGGCGGATATTGTGATGCACTCGCTTACCAAGTACATGGCGGGCCACTCTGACGTCGTGATGGGTGCCGTGATCGTGAAAGACGACGAACTGCACGAGAAGCTGGCCTTCATCCAGAATGCCTGCGGCGGCACACCCGGCCCTCAGGACTGCTTCCTGGTTTTGCGTGGTATCAAGACGCTGCACATCCGCATGGAGCGCCACTGCGAAAACGGCCGTGCTGTAGCGCAGTATCTCAAAAATCACCCGAAGGTAGAGAAAGTATTATGGCCTGGCTTGCCGGATCATCCGGGGCATCCTATAGCCAAAGAGCAGATGCGCTCCTATGGCGGTATGGTTTCGTTTGCGCTGAAGGGAGACAGGATGGAAGATGCGATCGCTACACTGGAGCGCTTCAGGTACTTCTCGCTAGCGGAGTCACTGGGCGGCGTGGAGTCGCTGTGCGGGCACCCGACCTCTATGACACACGCCAGTATTCCTGCCGCCGAACGTTTGAAAGCTGGCCTGAGCGACTCGCTGATTCGCCTGAGCGTAGGTATAGAAGACATTGAAGATTTGCTGGCGGATCTGGAGCAGGCCATTGGTTAATCAATATTCAGAAACAGACAGGTATAGCCGTTCCGCTCACCCGTGGGGCGGCTATTTGCATCAGGTATAGATGGAAGAGCAACGCATCTTGTTCCGGGAAAAACAGCGATTTAAGCAGTTCTGGCTATGGGCACTCATACTAGGTATAGCAGCTGTCTTTTGGGCGGGTTTTTTTTACCAGGTAGTGCTGGGTGGTGCCTTCGGCAACAGACCCGTCACGGATATACAGCTGAGTTTGATGCTGGCCCTGATCGGCTTTGGGCTGCCTTTCTTTTTCTATTACATGACCCTGACGACAGAAGTGTTGCCAGGTACGCTACAGGTGCGCTTCCGTCCTTTTCATCTGAAGCCAGTCCGTATACCTTTGCACACGGTGCGCGACTTTGAAAGAGTAACCTACAATCCGATTCGGGAATACGGCGGCTGGGGAATACGATGGGGAGCAAAGGGCAAGGCCTACAGCACGTCGGGCAGGGAAGGGGTGCTGCTGCGCTTTTACAATACACAGCCGCTCCTGATCGGCTCTCAGCGAGCCAGGGAGCTATTCCAGGCCATAGAGCAGGGCAAGGCCTCAGGCAAAGGTATAGTCGGGTAGACAGGGAAAGGTATAAAAAAGGCCGCTATTCGAACTGAATAGCGGCCTTTTCTGATTATAAGGTATAGTGATTACTTCATCGACTGGATGCCCAGTATCTTATAGATCTCAGTGAAGTCTGGCGTCAGGATGATTTCTGTACGGCGGTTTTTGGCTTTTGCAGTAGCTGAACGGCCTGTGTCAACCGGCTGGAAGTAGGCACGACCGGCTGGCGTGATGCGGTCAGGTGACAGACCTCGCTGCGCCATCAGGCGGGTGATTTCTGTAGCACGCAGTACGCTCAGGTCCCAGTTGTCGGCGATGTCTTTCGTGCCTGGTCTTACCTCTACGTCATCGGTGTGGCCTTCTACCATAACGCCTACGCTCTGGTTTTTCTTCAGCACGTCTACTAGCTGATCCAGGGCCTGTTTGCCGGTATTGTTCACTTTGGTGCTGCCAGTAGCGAACAGAAGCTTGTCAGACATCGACACGTATACCTTGCCATCTTTGATGTTCACGCTCAGGTCACCCTGGTTGAAACCAGAAAGTGCACCGTTCACTTCGTTGCGCAGGTTATCCAGCACTTTCTTCTGGTCATTCATGGCACGCTCTAATTCGGCCAGTTTCTGCTCACGCTCTCGCAGCGTGTTGCTCATTTCTTTTTCCTTGTCACGGCTGGCTGCCTGCTCGCGCTCCAAAGCCTCTTTGCTGGCCTTCAGCTCGTCGTACTTTTTGGAGGAAACGCAGGAAGACATCAGGGCGCCGCATAGTAGCAGTGATAAAGATGCTTTTGTGAAATTAGATTTCATGTGTGTTTGATTGTTGTTTGTGTTGTTTGTAATTGATTTTTACTGGCAACTATGGGACAAAACGAAAAATGCCGCTTCTTAAGTATAGCTGATCTTAAATTTCCCCCTTCGACAGCTTCAATCTCAAAGCAAATATTATGCTAAATCTATATATTTTGAGCAGCTTGGATATAATTATTTTTACGGAGAGATTTTGGTATGCAGGAGGGAGGGCGATAAAGGGATTTGAATACAAAAAAGAACAAGATACGAGCCTGAGAACGAGACAGGAGCAGGTATAAAAAGAGAGGCAGCCAGAACGCTGGCTGCCTCTCTTTTTATTTGATTTTGCTTATTATGCTTCATCACTCCTCACCCATTCCAATGCTTTGTCGCGGTCGGGTACTTCAAAATGCTTTACCTTTGCCGTCGTAAAGGGGCTTGCCATGACAGTGAGCCAGTCCAGCCACTTGCGGTTGCCTACCAGTGCGACTTTCTTAAAATCAGCAGCGTGACGGAAATCAAACTTCAGGTCCTCCCAAAGTGCCTGCAGCGAAATTTCCTCGGCATCCTGCAATTCAGCATATACCCTTATCTTGCCATACTGCTTGATTTTCTCCTCCAGTATTGGGAGCATCACATCATAGTCATGGCGGTCTATACTTCCTGCCAGGCGAAAAGCAACCAACTCGTCTCGCGACTCTTCAAGTAACTGTAGCATTGGGATCAGGTTTGTCGTCATAAATACGTAACGACGATGACTGCGTTCCAGTATAGCATTATGCTTTTACTATACTTATACCTGTTTTTGTACAGTTCTGGTCTTACTCAACACGCAGGTCGCGCAGCTGGCGAAGCAGTACGTCGCGGGTTGTACTGGTGCTGCCGTCAGCGAACCGTATGCTGTAAGGCGTCCCTGAAGAGGACTGTGAGGCCAGTTCCGTGACAAATCCCTCAGCAGTTTTTACTCTTGAAGCATGCTTCTTCCATTTCGAAGATAAATGCCCGGCAGCCTTATCAGGTGAAAATTCACTGTTGTCGCGTATGAAAGTGGCACCTTCGAGGCTGCGGATGTATGCAAGCAGCTTCTGTACTTTCTGGTCTTCAGTCATAGTCTCGGGGGCCACGCCGCGTTCGTAAACATCCTGCGCAGCTTGCCCGGCGGCGGGCTGAAGTGCACTTTGGGATAATGTGATGGCAACTGCCATAAATAGTATTCTGAGCATGGTTTTTGTACTCCTTTATTTTAAAAAAATCTTACCGGATATGTATTTTTGCAATCCGATAAGGCACTTAATCTCAAGTCTTAACGTTAGGTTCAGAAGCAAAAGCTATACCTGAATTCGCCCCTGTAACGGCTTTACGTATTTTATGAAGAAAATTTTCTCACTCTTTGTGATGGCGCTGGTACTTAGCCACCAGGCCTTCGCCCAGCAGAATATCGAAACCCGACTGGGCTATAGTTACAACGATAAATTTGAATTTTCGGACGAGTGGCAATACCTCTCTACTGACATTTACCTCTATAATGGCGGGCAATTCAACCGTGTACTCAATGAGTTAGAGTCGGGCGTGAAGAAAAAGAGCAAGAAAAACTATGCCTACGAACTGGAGTACCTCTTCATTACGGCACAGCTCAAGAACCTGAAGCTCTTCGGTAACGACCAGATCGTGTATCCGCTCTTCAACTTTCATATCAATACAGACAAAAACGACTACCATACGCAAGTGAGCGATCACTTGGAAGTGGTGCGCATCATCGACAAGATGCCACTCACCTCTGCCCAGAACAGTATCGACGCAGCCATTAATGCCAAAGCGGTTACCAATCAGGATGGAGACCAGGTATTTAATCTGGTGGCCAGTCAGCTGGTGAGCTTGTCTAATCTGACCAACCCGTCAGTAGCGGTTATGTCGCTGGTGGGGGAATTCGGTAACCTGCTTGGCTCGCGTGCTAAAAAGAAGGAGTATAAGTTCAGCTCTACTATCCGCCTTTATGAAGGGCAGGATTTTGACACGCGTCTGCACTCCGTTAAGGTATATGTACTGGTGCCGGGCAGCGTGAAGACTGTAACGCTAAAGCCTGCCAAGCTTGCCGATTACCTGAGCAAAAACTCCAACAAGCTGGATCGAAAGCAGTTGGAGGATGCCATTGGCTATAAGGAGTATCCGTATATCGTGGTGGCCAATTACAAGTCGCTCTACAAAGTAGATGTGCTGACAGGCGATGAAGTGACCATGGACCTGATCGAGAAGCGCAAGCAGAAGATACAGACGGCATACGACACCAAGCTGATGAATGATGAGACCTACCGTCAGGAGAAGTTGTATGTAGAGTACCTGCGTATTTTTGCCGAGATGAAGCAAAACCTGAATGCCTACCGCCTCAACTACCGAAACAACTCTCCGGAAATCAACGCCAAGAACCTGTTTGGCATCATGCAGGAGTACAAGCGCATGAAGACTGCATTTGAGGCGCGTGAAAAGGAGTTCGATAAGAACAGTACTTATAAGAACATCTTCCGATCGGAGTACGAGTCCATCATGGCCAATGCGGATCTATACCTGGATGCCGATCACAACTTAAAGAACGCGAAGCTGCTGGTGAATACACTGCAGGAGCTGGAAAACAATCCGAAAGCTTGGGATACACCGGCCAAACGAGAAGCTGCACTGGCGAGGCTGTCTTCGGTGGAACTGCCTCGTGCCGATTACCTATCGGCTTCGGTAGAGGGGGAGGCCATCGTGCGCCTGACCAAAAGGCTGGAGGACATGCAATACCGTGAAGTGTTTGAGAAAGAGGTGAAGAAACTGGCCGATGCCCAAGCCTCTGACGAAACGCTGTCGATGCGCAATGCCCTGCAGGACAAGGCCAATACGAGTAACTGTCTCAGCTGCCGCGATAAGGTGCGTGATGCGGTGAGCGACTACAACAAACGCTACGAAAGCTTCAGGCTGAAAGAGGAAACCAAAGAAATGGGCAAGCTACAAAGTGCGGCCGAACAGCAGGTACTGCGACACCTGCGCTGGCAGCTGTGCTTCGACAATAACCTGCAGGCTGTAGCGGTGGCCAGTTCCGACAATGGCATGGACCAATACTATACCAAGCTGGGGGAAAAGAGCAGTGCTTTTGCAGCCACTATTAAAGAACTGGATACCCTTGCCAAGAACGAACCTGAGAACCCACGTCTACAGCAGGTGCAAGCCTACAACAAGCAACTGACGAACCTGATGAAGGAGGTGGAGCAGCATTATGACATGCTCTGCCAGCTCGACAAAAAGCTCTGTGAGTGCCAATAAGCGACTAATAACATTCCCGTTGCTTCTGCCGTTGGGGAAATATGGAGAATTTTTTCGAAATTATTCTCGGAACAGGGGAAGACAGAGTAACCTGGTGGCAAATGTCCATACGGGCGGTGGTCGTTTTCATTGCCGCTCTGGTCATTATGCGTATTGGCAGCAAGCGTATCTTTGGTAAGCATACAGCCTTTGATATCGTGTTGGGCATCATCTATGGCTCTGTTTTGAGCCGTGCCATCACGGGAAATTCGCCTTTCTTTCCCACACTTTGTGCGGCGCTGGTGTTAGTGCTGCTACACCGGTTTTTGGCTTTTCTAGCCTTTAGTACTTCCGGGCCTTTAGGTAACTTCATTAAAGGCCGGCCTGTAATGCTCGTTAAGCATGGGGAGGTGCTGGAAGATAAACTGAAGGAAAATAACCTGACGGAAAATGATCTGGAGGAGGCTATGCGACAGGGGGGAGTGACAAGCAGAGACGAAATTGAATACGCCTGCCTGGAACGCAGTGGTGACATTACAATTATCAAGAAAGATTCCTGAAGCTTATACATGTTGCATAAAAAAGGCAGAAGCCTCTCCTGGATGGGAGAGGCTTCTGCCTTTTTTATAATTAGATGGATACTTAGGCCATCTGAGCGTCTAGCTTTTGAGCCAGAACGTTCTTTGGCACAGCGCCCACCTGCTTGTCCACCACTTGTCCGTTTTTGAAAACGAGCAATGTCGGGATGCTGCGGATACCAAACTTAGCAGATGTCTGTGGGTTGGCGTCTACGTCAACTTTACCGATCACGGCTTTGCCTTCGTACTCGCCAGCCAGCTCTTCTACGATTGGGCCTACCATGCGGCACGGACCGCACCACTCTGCCCAAAAGTCTACCAATACTGGTTTATCTGAATTGATGATCTCATCAAAATTAGCGTCAGTGATTTCTAATGCTTTGTTAGCCATAACTTTAACGTTTTGTTGGTTAAATTCTGTGTTTTAAATATAGTAACATTTACTAGCTTCTCAAATTTGAGCCCAAACTGGGTTTGTCTGACAAGCTGTCCTGTTTTCGGGTTGTTCCCGCTGCAAATTTAGAATTTATACATACGGATTTGCAAGCCGAGGGTATATTTATTTGTATAAACAAATGTTGCAGCTAAAAGTTGCAAAAGTACGTCAGCGATAAAAATGAAGCATTCAAAGGACTTTTCAGTAACTCAACATAGTATCTTTAGTTAAAAGAGGTTACACTGGTAATGGCTATTTTTTAGTGATCCTGGTTTTATAAAGCTTTTAACCCGACGATTCAATGATGATTAGGTGCATTTTAGCTTTCTTTCTGTCTTTGCTTATAAGCCGGGGAGTCTGCGCGCAAGATACCGAGGGGGAAGATGGTAGACTTCAAAGGGCCAATGCATTTAAGTTTAATATGATACCTCTGTTTATTGGGTCTTTCAATCTGTCTTATGAGCGGCATATCACCCCGCATTTTACAGGGGCATTAACAGCTACCGCTTATCCGAGGCGACTCACTTTGATGAAAGACGATTTTTCTTCTACGTATGCGCTCACATCTGATTTTAAATTCTATACGAAGGGAAAATCTCTCAATGGATTTTATGCAGGGCCATACCTGAAGTACCGCTTGCGCATAAACAATGAAAGAGAAGGGGGGAATGGGTTTTGGCTTTTCAGCGAACCCGACCGGGAATACGAGCAATGGGCAGGGTATGGCGCAGGAGCAATAATGGGATACCAGCAAGTGAAGCCTAGAGGTTTTACTGTTGATCTGTTCTGGGGAATAGGTTATCATTTTCATCAGAAGCTGATCAGTAAATCGAATTATACGAAGGAAGAGGTAGCGTATCACAAACCCTCACCCTATGACCTTCGGCTAGGTATGTCGCTTGGCTATGCCTTTTAAAGCAGAAAGGTATGCCACTTCCGCAGCATACCTTTCCTATACCTAAAGAGGCAGGAGAGATTCGCCTCTGAATCTCCCCATCCCTAAATTTTCAAATCAATTACAACAGCTTACACTCACCCAGTCCCAAGTCCTTCACCTGACCCAAGAATACCTTCGGGTCAATGCGATACTTGCGGGAGTAAGTCGGCAGCACCAGCTTTTCGTCCGGTACGTGCAGGGTGATTTCCAATCGCTTCTGGCCCGGGCTGGTCGCGATGGCTTCTTCCAAAGCTTCAGCTACATTCGGGGTAAGCAACTGCAGGTTTACATTCAACTGCACGCCCTGCGCCATTTTGTCCATCACATCGCCCAGGAGTTGGATGTTGGTTGGCTTGAGCTCCCACTGGTCTTCGGTTTTATAGCGCAGCTGCACCTTACCCCTAATGAACAGGTATAGCCCCTGTCGCAAGTATGGCTGGAACTTCATGTAGTCCTCTCCAAATAAGGCCATTTGCAGTGTGGTGTCGTAGTCTTCGATCGAGAACAGCGCAAAAGGATTACCGTTCTTGGCTGTCCGGATCACTACTTCTGACACCATGCCGGCCACGTTGATGTCCTTATTTTTGTGGTTGGCGATGTCAGCCAAAGCGGAAGTGCAATAGGAGTCGATTTCCATTTTGAACTGGTCGAGCGGATGGCCCGAAATGTAGAAACCTACCACTTCTTTCTCGCGACGCAGCATTTCGGCCTGCGTCCATACCTGTACCTCCGGGATCTTCGGTAGTGGCGAGGCCACAGCGGCACTGCCCCCAAACAGCGACTGTTGCGCTGCCTGTTGCTCTGCCTGGTAGTTGTTACCGTAGCGAACCGCCTTTTCCAGCAAGCTGATGTTTTCGCCTTCCGGCACTTCCATCAGCTGCGCACGGTGGTAAAGCCCCCACGAATCGAACGCACCGGCCAGGGCCATGCTTTCAAACGTCTTCTTATTCACGGCGCGCAGGTTAATGCGCTTCGAGAAGTCGAAGATATCCTGATATGGACCGTTCTTTTCTCTTTCTGAAATAATGGCATCCACCGCCGCTTCGCCAGTACCTTTGATGGCGGCCAGACCGAAACGGATCTGCCCTTGTTCGTTCACGTTGAACTTCAACAACGATTCATTCACGTCCGGACCCAACACGGCCACGCCTTGCTTGCGGGCTTCCTCAATAAAGAACGTCACCTTTTTGATGTCGTTCATGTTGTTGGTCAGCACCGCCGCCATGTATTCGGCAGGGTAGTGCGCCTTGAGGTAACCGGTCTGGTAAGCCACCACCGAGTAAGCGGCGGAGTGCGAACGGTTGAAGCCGTACTGGGCGAACTTCTCCATCACGTCGAACACCTCCGAAGCCTTCTTAGCCGGGATTTTATGCATTTCTGCCGCTCCCTTAATAAACTTCTCACGCTCCTCGGCCATCTTCTTCATGTCCTTCTTACCCATGGCACGGCGCAGCAAGTCGGCACCACCCAGTGAGTAACCGGCCAGAATCTGGGCCGTCTGCATGATCTGCTCTTGGTATACCATGATCCCGTACGAGTAATTCAGGATCGGCTCAAGCAGCTCGTGCGGGTATTCCACTTCCTCTTTGCCGTGCTTGCGGTTAATGAAGTTCGGGATGAACTGCATCGGGCCCGGACGGTAAAGGGCGTTCATGGCAATCAAATCTTCAATGTTGGTCGGCTGCAGGTCCTTAAGGTACATGCGCATACCTTCCGACTCGAACTGGAACGTACCGATCGTGTCGCCGCGCTGGTACAGTTCGTAGGTTTTCTCGTCGTCTATCGGAATATTGTCAATGTCGATCTCCACGCCATGGTTCTTCTTGATCAGTTCCATGGCGTCTTTAATGATGGTCAGGGTTTTCAGACCCAAGAAGTCCATCTTCAGCATACCCGCACTCTCGATCACCTTGCCATCGAACTGCGTCACGAGCAGGTCGGAGTCTTTGGAGGTCGAAACAGGTATGTAATTGGTGATGTCGTCCGGGGCGATGATGACGCCCGCGGCGTGTATACCTGTGTTGCGCACCGAGCCTTCCAGCTTTTCAGCCAGCTTCAGTACGGCAGCGCGTGCGTCGTCTCCTTCGCGTATGGCAGCCAACTCGAGGTTCTCCATAAAGGCCTTGGCCAGCGTGGTGCCCGGCGTCTCAGGTACCATTTTGGCCAGTTCGTTAGCCTCGGCCAGTGGCAGAGAGGTCGAACGGGCCACGTCTTTGATCGACGATTTGGCAGCCATCGTACCGAAAGTGATGATTTGAGCTACCTGCGTTTTGCCGTACTTGTCCACCACATAGTCGATCACGCGCTGGCGGTTCACGTCGTCAAAGTCAATATCAATATCGGGCATGGACACACGCTCCGGATTCAGGAATCGCTCGAAGAGGAGGTTATACCTGATCGGGTCGATGTTGGTGATACCGATGCAGTAGGCGACTGCCGAACCAGCGGCAGAACCACGACCCGGCCCCACAAACACGCCCATGTCACGGCCACGGTTGATGAAGTCCTGCACGATAAGGAAGTAACCGGCAAATCCCATCGTCTTGATCACGTGCAGCTCAAAGTCGAGTCGCTCGGTCACCTCAGCGGTAACTTCAGAATAGCGCTTGGCAGCTCCTTCGTAGGTCAGGTGACGCAGGAAATCGTCAGCGTCGGCGTGCTGCGGCGGAATCGGGAAGTTCGGCAACAGGATATCGCGCTTCAGAACGGGCGGCGTAATCTTGTCAACGATCTCGTTAGTATTGTCCACCGCTTCGGGCACGTCCTTGAACAGCTGGTTCATTTCGGCCTGCGTCTTGAAGTAGAACTGGTCGTTGGGAAAACCGAAACGGGTCTTCGGACCAGCTTCGTCGATGCGCTGCAACATCTGGCGCACACTCATTTGGTTGCTATACTTGCTGCGCACATTCTCCACGGTGTCGTAAATCACCTTCTGGTCGTCGCTCAGGAAGCGGTAATATTTCGTGGCAAAGTCACCCACCGGCGTGCTCTGGTCTTCGCCTGTGTTCACGCAAAGCAGGATGTCGTGTGCGTTCCAGTCCTCCTGGTCCACGTAGTGGGTGTCGTTGGTACAGATTACCTTGCAGTTATACTTCTTTGCCCACTTCAGTAGTACTTGGTTGATGTCCTCCTGACTTTTGCCCGTACCATCGATGTTCATCAGGCCATGGCGCTGTATCTCGATGTAGTAATCCTCACCGAACACGTCCAGCCACCACTTGAATATCTCCTCAGCCTCTTCCTCGCTTTTCCACAGAATCGCCTGTGGCACCTCGGCGCCAATGCAGCAGCTGGTCGCAATCAAGCCTTTGCTGTACTTGAGCAGCAGTTCCTTATCGATACGCGGCCACTTGCTGTATACCCCTTCGATGTAAGAAAGAGAGCAGAGCTTCGCCAGATTCTGGTAGCCCTCCTGATCCTTGGCGAGTAGCAACTGGTGGTGACGCACGTCCTTCTGTTCCTTGGTAAAGGTTTTCAGGTGACGGTCTTTCACCAGATAAAACTCACAGCCCACGATCGGCTTCACGTTATACTTGTTGGCTTCGTTAACGAAGTTGAAGGCGGCAAACATGTTGCCGTGGTCGGTCATGGCGACGGCGGGCATGCCATCAGCCTGCGCCTTTTTCATGAGTGCGCTGATGCTGGCCTGACCGTCGAGCAGGGAATACTGGGTATGGGTGTGTAAGTGCGAAAAAACAGGCAAGACTATAGAGAATTAGTAATGACGAATGATGAATTTAGAATGACACGCATGAATAGTTCTTTTTAAACTATCGGTCATTTTCGGGATGTTAAAATTACGGAAAATTGATCGGCTGCCCAAACCAAAAACAGCCCTGCTGCAAAACAAAAACGCGACGGAAATAGTCCCGCCGCACTCTATTATATTACCATTGTCTGGACTTCAAAATGTTAGGTTAGTGCTTCTCCAATTTAGGCCTTAAAGTAAACTCACTGCTTGAGAGCAAGACTGTTTCATTCTCTCTTTTTGTCATCCTGTAAGGATCTTGGTCATAGAGGGCCCCTACCCCGCAAGTAGCATAGGCTTAACCTCCAGGGGGTGGGGGCCCTCTATTTTAAACAAGTTTCTTTGCAGAATGACATTAGTTTTAGAACTTATTCCCTTAGGATAAAAGGACCCTGACTTCAAGGATACGGTTTCGCATTTCCAAATTCAAATTGGTCAAGTACTAAAACATCCGCTCCGCTTCATTCCCAACCATTTGCTTCTCATTCACCACATAAAGTTTCTGGGTAGGGTAGGCGAATTCAATACCGCGCTTCTCAAATTCCCGGAACAGCTGCATGTTGATGGCCTGCTGCGTGTCCATGTACTTATTGAAATCGGAAGACAGCACATGGTATACAATCACAAAATCGAGGGAGGAGTCGCCGTAGGAGGAAAAGTGCGCCCGGTCAAACTCGGCCAGTTCCTGTGACGTGATGATCTCTTTGATGATCTCAGGTATAGCCTCCACCTTATCGGCAGGCGTTTCGTAGGTTACGCCGATACCGAACTGGATACGGCGACGTTCCATGCGCTTGTAGTTGTGAATGCGGGAACTGGTCAAGTCGGAGTTGGCAATGATCAGCTGCTCTCCTGTCAGGCTTTTGATGCGCGTAGTTTTCACACCGATATGCTCAATGGTGCCGCTCTTATCGCCGAGCGCAACAAAATCACCCACTTCAAAGGGCCGGTCCAGAAAGATGACGAAGTAGTTGAAAAGGTCACCTAAGATGTTCTGTGCGGCCAACGCCACCGCGATACCACCTATACCCAGACCGGCAATAATAGCCGTAAGGTCATAGCCCATGTTATCGAACAGGAAACCAATGCCGATAAACCAGATCACCATGTTGATGATCAGGCTGATGGCCCCGATCTCGTTGGCATTGCTGCGGTCATGGTGCTTTCTCTTGAAGTAGGATCGGACCAACATCACCAGCGTGGTCGTGATAAACCGGATGACCATGAACGTAACGGCTACAGTAATGGCAATCTGGAAGATACCGGCAATCCTCGGGGTAAGGTTTAGGGAGGTGATGCCAAGGTATATGACAATGAAGTGCACGATCGGAACGCCAAAGCGGGCAAAACTCTGCACTGCATAGTCGTCGAAGTGATTATTGGTGTTCTCGGTCCACTTTCGGATGCGGATCAGAACGGAGCGCCTGAAAATGGTGATGAGCAGCGAGCCCAGCAGGATGATGGCAAAGGCAATCAGGTAATCTTGGACAGTATTGTGGAAATAGACTCTATCTAAAAGGTCATTCATGTACTCGGGTGATTTGATGAAGCTTAAAGTTACAAAATATAAATAAATCCTAAAGACTGTGCCAGGTATACGGCGGTTCAAACAAGCAATTGTACAAAAGCAGATATGAGGCTTTTCACATTTTGGTGGTGATTTAGCCGGGGATTAAAAGATTTGTTTAAACTTTGGGCATGGGGCAGCCCGTAAGCATGTTTAATGCACGAACAGGTATAAGCGTAAAACAGGTATGGCAGAAGCAGAAGATTCAGGGAAGCTGGGGGGAATGTTCCGGGCGCTGCGCTCGCGCAACTACCGGCTGTTCTTTACAGGTCAGGGAATTTCTCTGATTGGTACTTGGATGCAGCAAATCGCCATTAGCTGGCTGGTCTACCGCCTCACCGACTCGGTATTCCTGCTGGGTGCTGTCACTTTTGCCAACCAGATCCCTTCTTTTTTGCTGGGACCTTTCGCCGGTGTGCTGGCTGATAAGTTCAACCGCCACCACGTGCTACTGGTCACGCAGTTTTTATCTATGGTACAGGCTGGTACCTTGGCCACGCTGGTACTCACCGACACCGTACAGGTATGGCACGTGCTGGTGTTGATGGCTCTGCTCGGCACGATCAATGCCTTTGATATCGCCACCAGGCAGGCTTTTGTGGTGCAGTTGGTTGAAAAGCGCGAAGACATCAGCAACGCCATTGCGCTCAATTCCTCTATGTTCAACATGGCCCGTCTGGTTGGTCCGTCGATCGCTGGTTTGCTGATTGCCTGGGTGGGAGAGGGGGTTTGTATCCTGATCAATGCGGTGAGTTATATTGCCGTGCTGGCCTCTTTGCTGATGCTACGATTGGAGCCTTTTATAAAAGAAGTGCGTCAGGGCAACGTGTGGGAGTCGCTTCGGCATGGCTTTTCCTATGCTTTCGGCTTTCCGCCCATTCGGGCGCTTATACTCATTGTTGGTCTGATCAGCCTGTTCGGAATGCCTTTCAGTGTGATGCTGCCGGTGTTTGCCCGGGATATATTAAAGGGTGGTGCCAATACGCTGGGATACCTGATGGGCGCATCCGGTTTAGGAGCTTTGTCAGGTGCACTGTTCCTGGCGCAACGCAAGTCTGTAATCGGGCTTGGTAAGGTGATCGTCTTCACCATGACCTTGTTCGGTACGGCGCTGATGGCTTTTTCTTTCTCTACAATACTCTGGCTATCGCTGGTGCTGATGCTGTTTACCGGTTTTGGTATGATCGTGACGATGGCCTCCTGCAACACCCTGTTGCAAACACTGGTGGATGATGACAAACGGGGGCGTGTAATGAGCCTTTACGCCACTGCCTTTATGGGGATGGCTCCGCTTGGCAGCATGCTGGCCGGCTCCGTGGCAGAGCAGATCGGAGTGGCCTATACCTTGCTGGGCTGCGGCCTGCTTTGTGCTGTGAGTGTCATCCCCTTCGCCTGGAACCTGAAGCGCCTGCGCTTGATGGTGCAGCCTATCTACGAGCGTCTTGGCATCGTGCCGGAAATTGCCACAGGGCTTCGTACAGCTTCCAAGCTGACGGCCCCTCCGGGAAAGCGCTAGGTGTAGCTATACCTTATAACCAAAAGAGCCAGCTGTTGCAGCTGGCTCTTTTGGTTTGATAATTTAGAATTCTACTTCTTTTTGATGGTCAGCTTGTCGCCTGGCTTCACGTTGAAGTCTGATTTGCCGTTCCACTCCATGATGTCCTTAATGGTGACGCCATACTTGCGGGAAATCTGGTAAAGGCTCTCGCCGGATACCACTGTGTGTTGGGTGCTGGCACCTGAAAAAGTTTCTGCTGGAGACTCTTCCAGATCTTCATTCGACCCTGCTGCGTCGGCTGGAGCTGTTACGCGCAATTGCTGCCCGATAGAGAGCGCTGAGCTGGAAAGGTTATTCCATGCCTTCAGCTCGTTTACTGTCACATTATACTTGCGCGAAAGCACGTAAAGCGACTCACCGGATGCTACCGTATGGATTTCAGTTTTTTCTTCAGCAGTTGGTGCTTCTGACTTCACCGCAGCATTAGGAGCAGATTCCTCAGGTACTGTGAGGGGCTCTGAGATGATGAGTTCCTGACCGATCTTGATTGGAGCATCACCCAGGTTGTTCCAAGTCGTGATATCGGTTACAGTCACAGCGTATAGTCTTGATATGGCCCACAAGGACTCACCTTGCTTCACTACATGGCGGGTAGGCTTGTTTGCTGGAGCCACCTTTTCTTTAGCTGGTGTGCTGGCCTGTGTATTTTTAACTGGCTCAGGCTTGGCAGCTGCTGTTTTAACTGGCTCAGCTTTGGCCGGAGTAGTCTTCTGAGTTTCACGTGCTGTGCTGGTAGCTTCAACCGTTTTTACTATTTCCTCTTCTATTTCTATTTCCTCGTTTCCAGAGAAGCCAACAAATACATCTTCGCTCAGACCCGCTGCCCATTCCGCATTTTCCTCTTCCGTCTCTTCGGTCTGCGCTTCCTGAATCACTGCTTTCTGCTCTTCGGTTTCCTGGGCTTTCTTGCCAGGATATAGCGCCGCAGTTTTTGGTTTTTCAGTAGCTGCTGGTGTTGCCGCCTTCTGCTCTGGTTTAGGTTCCACAGCTTTTACCCCCTGCTCAGGTGACTTCATGACAGGTGCAGGCACCGAATCATTCTTCGTGGTAGTCGCCACCTCAGCTGTTGTTTCTTCCTTGGCTGTGGCTGGTGCTGTTTCCTTTACAGGTGTTGGAGCAGTAGATGTTTCTTCTGTCTGCTCTGTTGCGGCAGCCGTTTGTGTTTCCTGTTGCTCAGGCTCCGTTGCCTGACCTTTCAGTTTGTTCCAGCTTCTTTTGAAGCGGGTCAGGAAATCATCTTTCTGCGCCGCAGGCTCTTTCGATGCAGGCTCTGCTTTTGTTTGTCTGGCAGAAGCGGTGGTGGTTTGAGGCGTATTTTCAGCTGCAACCATCACTGGCTTGCTGCTGGCAGGCACTGACTTCAACTCACGCACTTCTATGGCTACCCTGGCCGGACGACGCTTCTGTAGCCAGAGCACACGGCCCGGTACTGGCACCTCAGCACGCTTCATGCGGTTTTTGAATTGCAGGTAATCCATGCGGATGCCGTATAGCTGGGCAATTTCCTGCATGGTTTCCCCGTGCTGCACCACATGGTACTCTTTGTCAGCATTCAATCGTTTGGCCTCAATGTAATAAGCTTCGCCTTCCTCAAACTTGTCGAAGTCGCGCATGTCGTTGAAGCGAAGAAGCTTGCGGGTTGTAATACCAGCTTTTAGTGCCAGTTTGTCTTTGGTGTCGCCTTTGCCGGCTACGATTGCTTTCAGGTTGTTGCGCTTGATGATGCTGCCTGCTGCCGGTGCGGCAGCCGTCTGGCGGGCAGGTGCTGTGCGAACCGGTTCAGTTGACGCCACAATACCTGGCTCGGTTGTATGGCGAATGGGTAGCATGACATAATAGTCTTTGTCGGCAGGTATGGTGCCTCCCAAAAGCCACTTGTTATACTTCTCCAGCTCAGAGGGATCAGTTTCATACGCCAGTGCAATATCGGCGAGACTCTGTCCGGGAGTGGCACGCAGTTCACGCAGTGAAACCACTGGCGGAGCGCTCTTTCCGATAAAGCTGTCGTAGGCTACCTTATGCGCCAGGAAAGTCAGCAGGTATGGGTCAGATTTTTCGGTTATGTCCATTTTCTTGCTCCCCTTATCCGACTCCTTGGTATAGGCTTTGGCGCCAGAGTAACCATGGTAGTAGGAGAGTAGCGTGTTGAACCAGTTGTTGTAAAAGTTGTTGCTGCGCTTAAAATAGCGTGCAGCACCACGGCTGGCCTCTACAATATGCCGACGCTCATCCACGATGTGGTCCATGCGCAGGTTAAAGTCCAGGGCAGCTTCTTTCTTGAACTGCCAGTAACCAACTGCATTGGATGTAGACACGGCATCGCCGCGCAAGCCGCTTTCCTGCAGGGCCAAGTACTTGAAATCATCCGGAACGCCTTCTTCCTGGAAAGTACGCTCGATCAATGGGAAATAGGCGTCAGCCAGTTCCACCTTCATTTGGAAGTACTTCGGGCTACGGTGCAGGGCATCAACTTTTTTCTGGATCTCCTCCTGTGCTTTGGGTGAAATGCGCAGGTGAATGTCACCGAAATACAGGTTATGAGGTACGGTGACAGTTTGTGCCATAGCAAGCAGTGGCAGAAGCAGGAGCAGTAATAATGGTAATGGTCTCTTCATAAAGGTAAAGGAGTAAAATAAGCGAAGCTATCCACAAAAAGCCTACAGTATATGTTGAAACAGATGTTGATAACTCATTAAGGTATAGTATGTTCTCTATATAGAGATACGCTTGCAAAATTAACGCAATTTGTCGCTCATTCTAAAGCTTAGAACGAAGTAATTTAGGAGAAATTTTTCGCTGTGGATAAGTCGGTAGCCTGTGCAGCCGGGAACTGACAGATGAATACCGCATAGGAGCAGGCGGAGGAAGATTATACCTGCTTTGCTATACCTAAAGAGAGTGAGCTATACCTGATCTAAATAAAAAAGGTGGCATTGCTGCCACCTTCTCTGTTGCTTTTACTTCTTTCGGGCAACCATCAACCCGTCCCGCACGGGCAGCAGAATGTTCTCTACCCGCGGGTCATCCTGCACCTTTTTATTGAAATCCAGGAGGGCCGCCGTGTCTTCGTCTAGTTTTTTGCGATGCTTGGCCAGCACTTTGCCGCTCCACAGCACATTATCGGCAATGATGTAGCCGCCCGAACGTACCCGGTCAATCACCAGGTCATAATAAGTGGCATAATTATACTTGTCGGCGTCGATAAACACCAGGTCGAAAGTGGCGTCTATGGTTGGGATGATCTCGAGCGCATTGCCGATGTAGTATTTCACGCTCTCGCTCAAACCTGCCTCTTTGATGTAGCCGCGTACCATATCTTCGAGTTCTTCATTAATGTCGATGGTGTGCAGTGTGCCGTCTTCCTGCAGTCCTTCGGCTAGACACATAGCAGAGTAGCCGGTGTAGGTGCCCACTTCCAGAATCTGTTTCGGGCGGATCATGTGGGAGAACATGGAAAGCAGGCGCCCTTGCATATGACCAGACAGCATGCGCGGCTTCATTACATTCAGGTGCGTCTGGCGGTTTATCTTGCGCAGCAGCTCCGACTCTGGTGAGGTATGCTCCTCTGCATACTGCTGTAGTTCTTCGTCTAGGAATTCCATCTATTAAATTGTTAAATGGTTGATGGTTGAATGGCTAATTGTTTAAAATAGGTGTATCTCCAGACTAAAAATCATCCAGATGTGAAAGCCGGATTAATGGCCTTACTTATATGGTATAACAATTTAACCATGTAGCGATTTAGCCCTTAACAGGCACATAGTTCAAAAAGCTCAGTTTCTCTTCTTGCAGCACGTCGTTAGCGATGTCGATCAGGTCTTTGGCGGTGGTATTTTTGATCTGGTCGAAGATCTCGTTGAGGGTGTCGATGTGGCCCTGATCCAGGATGCTCTTGCCCATCATCATCATTAGCCCCATGTTGCTCTCTTCCGCCATCGCCAGCTGACCCATGAGTTGCTCTTTGGCGGTATGCAGTTGCAGCGAACCCAGTTGTTTTTCACGCAGCTTCTTAAGCTCTTTCATCACAAGGGAAGTGGTGCGCTTCAGCTGCTTCTTCTCTGTTCCGAAGTAGATCGAGAGCAGACCTGTGTCGATGTAGGTGGCGTAGTTGGCATCGATGGTATACACCAAACCGTGCTTTTCGCGGACGGCCAGGTTCAGGCGTGAGTTCATACCCGGACCACCCAGTAGGTTTACCAGCATAAAGAAAGGTATACGACGCTCATCGTTGAGTGCGTAAGCCGGGGATCCAATCACACAGTGTGCCTGAGAGATTGGTTTCTCGAATGTCACCGTCTTAGGTATATACTGTTCGAAGACAATGCGCTGGCGTGGCCTGCTGATGTGTGGAATGTCAGCCAGGTACTTTTCGGCTAGTTTCACCACTTTCTCAAAAGGCAGGTTGCTCACCGAACAAAACACCAAGGCCTCAGTGCTCAGGTTGTCTTTGATAAAACGCTGGAAGTCGTCTTTCTTAAAGCCCGATACGCTCTCTTTTGTGCCCAGTATGTTGTTGCCAAGCGGATGGCCGTCGAACACCACATTGTCAAACTCGTCTACAATGGCCTCTTCCGGTGTGTCCAGATACATGGCCATCTCCTCGAGTATCACACCGCGTTCTTTTTCTATTTCCTTCTCAGGGAAAACAGAGTGAAACGTGATATCAGTAAGTAGTTCGAAAGACTTCTCGAAGTGCTTATCGAGCACAGAGCTGTAGAAGCAGAGCTTTTCTTTGGTGGTATAGGCGTTCAGTTCGCCGCCTACCGACTCCAGTCTGTTCAGGATGTGGAATGACTTGCGCTTGGCAGTACCTTTGAAGGCCATGTGCTCCCAGAAGTGGGCCAGACCCAGCTGCTCAGGTTGCTCGTCGCGGCTGCCTATGTCCAGGATAAAGCCGCTGTGCGCAATTTTGGTGTGTAGTACTTGTTTGTGAACGATACGAATACCGTTCGGCAATGTATGAATATGATAATCAAGCATTCAGTTCGCAATTAGCCTGCAAAGATACGCAAAATTACCAAAATAGGCCGCCTGCTCTCCGAATGTTAGCGGTCGAGGTTGCGCCCGCCGACGTTGATCACAAAGCCCAGCGAAAACACGGAATAGCCTGCCGTGAGCGCCTTGCGGTTGCGTAATCCGAAATTGCTGCCGCTTGTATACTGCAATTGTACTGAAGGGCTGAGCACCATGCGGGTATAGAAAATCGGTTCCAGGAAAATATTGTCTTCGTTTGGCTGTACTACCCCGTTAAGCAGGTGTTTGTTCATGTTGACATAGCTCACGCGCAGGGCAGTGCCGTAGTTGAGCGGGTATTCGTTGCCCAGAATTCGCAGGGATTTTTTCTTTTTGGAGGTAAAGTTAACCTGTGTGAAATATTTGCTGAAACCGGCTTCGCGACGGGTATAGGTCATCACACCTTCCTTTTCTTCCTTTTCGGTGCGGTCGCTGCTGCCACCGCCAAAGCCGCCGTATACTTCCAGTACCCGGTTCTGATTCGGTCCGAAGGTAGTAAAGTAGCCCGCTCCTGCCTCGACCAGATTGTGGCGGAAATCCCGTTTCTTGCGTTCCTGGTTCAGCATAGAGCCGTTCAGCATCACCCCGATGTTGTCGGTGACAGCATAAGCCGTGTTGAAGGTAATATTGCCCTTTGGCGTAATGTGGCCAGCAGCACTCAGTTCACCTTTCTCCGTGAACATGGGTACATTGGGCACATTGGGCATGTAAGTTGACACACAGCCTGTGGTCAGGAAAAGGAGTGAGAATGCGAGAAGTTTAGCAGAATGTAATAGTGCTTTCATACGGGTAAGCGTGGCTAAAAGAACTGCTAAACTAACGCTCCTGCAGCTAAGAAGAAAAATATTTTTGTTCTTTTCCGTGAAAGGAAGCGCCCGTCTATACCTGCAGCATTCTGACTTTCAAGTCTAGCTGCATTGCCGTAGCTTTGCAGCAGCTTATACCTGATGAAAAAAATCCTGATCATACAGACTGCCTTTCTGGGCGATGTGGTGCTGGCAACCGGACTGGTGGAAAAACTGCATGCCCACTACCCGAATGCGCAGCTCGATTTTTTGCTTCGTAAAGGCAACGAGTCTTTGCTGAAAGGGCACCCGCTGCTGCGGCAGGTACTGGTTTGGAACAAACAAGAAGGTAAGTATAAGAGCCTGCTGCAACTGCTCAAACAGATCCGGCAGGAACGCTACGACCTGGTCGTGAACCTGCAGCGCTTCGGTGCCACAGGTATACTCACCGCGCTCTCTGGTGCTGGCGAGACAGTTGGCTTCGACAAGAATCCTTTTTCCCGCTTTTTTACGCGTCGCTATACCCACGACGTGAACTCAGGTACGCACGAAGTAGAACGTAACCATTTGCTCATAGCCAGTCTCACCGACGGGCAGCCAGCCAAACCCAGGCTATACCCTTCTCCTGAAGATTTTGACAAGGTTCAGCCGTTGAAGCAGGAGTCATTTATCTGCATGGCGCCTACCTCGGTGTGGTTTACGAAGCAGTACCCGCTGGAGCAGTGGGTAGAACTGCTCGATCAGTTGGGTGACAGGTATAAGGTATACCTGCTCGGAGCGCCGGCTGACAAAATGCATTGTGAAGAGATCATTAGCAAGACGAAAAACCAACGGGTAGTGAACCTGTGCGGGCAGCTCAACCTGTTGCAATCGGCGGCACTCATGCGCGATGCCGTGCTTAATTATGTAAATGACTCTGGTCCTATGCACCTGGCCTCAGCGTTAGATGCGCCTACCTGTGCCATCTTCTGCTCTACGGTGCCGAGCTTTGGCTTCGGGCCACTGGCAAGCTTCTCAGCTGTGGTGGAGAGGGAGGAGCCACTTTACTGTCGTCCCTGTGGTTTGCATGGGTATAAATCCTGCCCGGAGGGACATTTTAAATGTGCAAAAGATATCCGCACTGGGCAGCTGCTGGAAGTGCTCGCATCATGCACGGCTTAAGGGTGTTGGAACAGCAATTGTAATGCGATTAGCCAAGCATTGGGCCTGAACCTACAGCACCTGTTATATTAGGTTTTTTCTATAAAGGTGTTTGGACTTGCGATAAAAGTGCTACATTTGCAGTGCAAGTTCAGTCGGACCTATAACTCTGACGGACCACAGTGCCAAGCTACTATACCTACAAAACTATGAAATACCAGCCCATCGACAAGGAGCTGTTCTGCCATAACAGACGCAATTTTGTGCGGCAGCTCAAGCCTTCTTCTCTTGCTGTTTTTCATGCTAATGATGTGATGCCGACCAATGCGGATGGCACCATGGCGTTCCGCCAAAACAGTGACCTCTTCTATCTTTCAGGAGTAGACCAGGAGGAAAGCATTCTATTGCTTTTTCCGGACGCCCGTGACGAGCGCATGAAAGAAGTGCTGTTTGTACGCGAGTCCAATGAGCACATCATGGTTTGGGAAGGGTATAAGCTTACAAAGGAGCAGGCCCGCGAAACGTCAGGTATAGCCACTGTGCTGTGGCTGAAGGATTTTAAGCAGGTGTTCAACAGCCTGATGGCTGAAGCTGAGCACGTATACCTGAACACCAACGAGCACCTGCGTGCCGTGGTAGAGGTGGAAACGCGCGATGCCCGCTTTATTAAATGGTGCCAGCAGGTTTACCCGTTGCACCGCTACGAACGCAGCGCTCCTATCATGCACCAGCTGCGTGCGATCAAATCTGAAACAGAAATTGACCTCCTTCGCAAAGCATGCGATATCACTGAACTGGGTTTCCGTAGACTGCTGCAGTTTATCAAGCCAGGCGTGATGGAATATGAAGTGGAGGCGGAGATATACCACGAGTTCCTGCGCAACCGTTCACGCGGTCCGGCTTACAGCCCGATCATCGCGTCGGGCGAGAATGCCTGCATCCTGCATTACACCGACAACAGCCGCGAGTGCAAAGACGGCGACTTGCTGCTGATGGACTTTGGGGCCGAGTATGCTAACTACGCTGCTGATATGACGCGCACGGTACCGGTTAACGGGAAGTTTACCAAGCGTCAGCGTGAGGTATATGAGGCGGTGTTGCGTGTGATGAAAGCCGCTATACAGATGCTGGTGCCCGGCAACTCGCTTGATCAGTACCATGCCTTTGTGGGTACCGTCATGGAAAATGAACTGATCGGACTTGGTTTGCTCAACGAGAGCGATGTGCGTAACCAGGATCCGTCTAATCCGCTATACAAGAAATATTTCATGCACGGCACTTCCCATTATTTAGGGCTTGACGTGCATGATGTGGGCAGCAAATACCGTCCTTTTGAAGAAGGAATGGTGTTTACCTGCGAACCAGGTATCTACATAAGAGAAGAGGGAATAGGCGTAAGGTTGGAGAATGATATCCTGATCACCCGTAGCGGGCCAGTGGACCTTATGAAAAACATTCCGCTAGAGGCTGATGACATTGAAAGGCTGATGCAAAAACGCTAATAGCGTGCGTAGTAAGGGTTTACATATAACTACTCGCAGCCTTTTTTATTGTATTTACGTTAAAAAACAGATGCTTTGCATTAATTAATGTTGAGCATACAACCTACAGCTCGTAAAAAGGGTTGAAAATATAGAGATGCGCAGTTATAACTGACAGAAAAAGCAGTGCAAACAGTGCACCAGAGTAGATTTAGAATTTAAGCTGCTAAGGCCATTTTTTTATACTTTAACAAAATGCTTTTGCTTATGGATATAAACTACATCAATGCAACGACTACCCGCCTGACGTATCATAATATACGTTCCGTCTGTTTTTTTATAGAAATATAAAAAAACTTACCTGAAAATATGTACGTATTGTCATATCAAAATATACTTTTTAAAATTATGCGAAAAACTCTAACGAAACTATTCACAACTGCTTTTGCACTTGTATTCCTGCTGTCTGCCAATACAGAGGTACTTGCGCAAAATGCTGACCAACGGACAAACCTCCAGATTTATGGAAGTGCGCTCCAATATAAAGGTGATTTAGGAAACAACTGGTGGAAAGACAAAATGGGCTGGGGAGGCGGCGTATCGCTGAACCAATACCTGAGCCCTTCTTTTGATGCCGGTTTGCACCTAAGCTACGGTAACACTGAATTCAGCAGATTCGGATCCACCATGGATACCAAAATCGGTATGGCTATGCTTGGTCTGAGACTGAAAATGTATGGCAACATCCTGAAAGAGGATGCCTTCATCGGTCCATACCTATCAGTTGGTGGCGGTGCTCACTTCGTAAGACCAGAAGGTACTTCGCCAACTGGTGCCTATGAAGACAACTTCATTGCAGGTGCTGCTTTTGGTGGTGCCGGTCTTCGTTTCAGATTCTCTGAAAACATCAGCCTGTTCCTGGAGACAAGAGCTCACTTCACGAGCAACGACCGTTACGACAATATCGAGTCGAACATCAACGACCGCTTCCTACAGCACAACATTGGCCTTGGCATCAACCTGGGCAAAGCTAAAGATACTGACGGCGACGGTGTGCCTGATAGAAGAGACAAGTGCCCGGATACTCCAACTGGCGTACAAGTTGACAAAGACGGTTGCCCTATCGATACTGATGGCGACGGTGTTCCGGATTATCAGGATGAATGTCCTACTGAAGCTGGTGTAGCTAACCTTGGTGGTTGCCCTGACCGTGATGGTGATGGTGTAGCTGACAAAGATGACCGTTGCCCAGATGAGCCAGGTACTGCTGCAACACAAGGTTGCCCAGATAGCGATGGTGACGGCGTTCCAGATATCGATGACAAGTGCCCAGATACTCCACGTGGTGTACAGGTAGGTGCCGATGGTTGCCCAGTTGACTCTGACGGTGACGGTGTTCCGGACAACGAAGACCTTTGCCCTAACTCTCCAGGTACTGCCGAAACGAAAGGTTGCCCTGAGCTTGACGAGCGTACTAAGAAACTGATCGAAGAGAAAGTTCGCTTCGAGTTCGACCAGGCTCGCGTACAGGACGGCTACCGTCAGCTGCTTGACAGCATCGTAGTAGCGCTTGAGAAATACCCTGACCACGTACTGTTGATCAAAGGTCACGCTGACCACATTGGTTCAGAAGAGTACAACCAGGCATTGTCTGAGCAAAGAGCACAAGCTGTGAAGGACTACCTGATCCAGCGCGGTGTACAGAACCCAGACCGTTTGGTAACAAGAGGTTATGGTGAGACTCAGCCAATCGTGAAAGTTAATACCAGACTTTCTAAAGCCAGAACTGCAGCAGCCCGTGCTCAGAACCGACGTGTCGGTTTCGAGATGAACACGCCGGATATGCAACTGAATCTGGAGTAACATAAGTAACCGTTAAGGTTAAACGTTAAAAGGCCCCGCAGAGCAATCTGCGGGGCCTTTTTGTTTGTCTGGATCAGGATTTAGGGGATTTAAAAGGATGGACAGGATTGATGCTGCTGCGGTGCACGATTAACACACTCATGCCCCTCTTTTTGCAGAGGGCCCGTGCCCCTAGAGGGAATTGGGAACGATTGTCATCCCCCTGCCCCCCTTCAAAGGGGGACTTTGCTGCTACTACCAATTCTCAGGTATAAGCGTTGTAGTGATTACTACACATCACTGGCAGGTATAGCAAGACTAACTCGCACGCTCACAATAAAACAAGCAGCAGTGCTATGTGCGCTTTGCGGCGCTCCACTGTTTGAGCGTTCAGCGAGTTTGGAGCGTCTTGATTTTTTTGCTTACTTTTTTCATCAAGGAAAAAAGTAAGGCCCGCCCGGCCAGGGCATACGGTGCCCGCCGCACAGGCGAAGCTATGAAACAAATCAGGTTGCTATACCTGCAACAGCAGCCTATACCTCGGCCAGAGGCCCCACCATAGTAGACACGAGCGAGGACGCTCGCGCCATGAAGAGAAAGTAATAGAATAGCCGAGCCCCTACACCTGTAGAGCCCCTGCTAAAACCAATAAAGAGAAATTTTACTTCTTCGAAGCCAGCAGGTACAGCACCGCCATACGGATGGCGACACCATTCTCTACCTGGTTCAGAATGATAGAATGATGGGAGTCAGCGGCATCGGAACTCAGTTCTACACCGCGGTTGATAGGGCCGGGGTGCATAAGCACGATCTCCTTGTCGAGGCTGTCGAGCATCTTCTTGTCGATGCCATAATAGAGCGTGTACTCACGGAGGGATGGGAAATATTTCATCTGCTGGCGTTCCAGCTGAATGCGTAGCACGTTGGCTACATCGCACCAGGCGAGGGCTTTGCGCACATCAAATTCGACCTTTACGCCTAACTCTCTGATGTACTTAGGAAGCAGCGTTACAGGGCCGCACACCATTACTTCGGCACCAAGTTTTTGCAGAGCAAAGATGTTGGAGAGGGCCACACGCGAATGAAGAATATCCCCGATGATCACCACTTTTTTTCCTGCTACCTCACCGAGCTTCTCACGGATGGAGAAAGAATCGAGCAGGGCCTGGGTAGGGTGTTCGTGGGTGCCATCGCCGGCGTTAACGATGTTTGCCTCAATATGGCGGCTCAGGAAATGCGGTGCTCCCGGGCTGGAGTGGCGCATCACGATCATATCCACCTTCATGGCCAGGATGTTGTTCACCGTATCGAGCAGGGTTTCACCTTTCTTAACGGAGCTACTGCTGGATGAGAAGTTGATCACATCAGCAGAAAGCCTTTTTTCGGCTAGTTCAAACGAAAGACGGGTGCGGGTGGAATTCTCGAAAAAGACGTTGGCGATGGTAATGTCACGCAGCGAGGGCACTTTCTTGATAGGCCGGTTCAAAACATCTTTAAAATTGTCAGCAGTCTCAAAAATGAGTTGAATGTCTTCTGCTGTGATGTCTTTGATGCCGAGTAGATGCCGGACGCTGAGCTCTTGCATGGGTGCTTTATTCTTCGTTTTTGGTCACTAACCAGATATTGTCTTCTTGCGTGTCGGACCCTTGCCACTCCACCAGCACCCGCTGCGATTGCAGGGAGTTGACGCGCCGACCCACATAAGTTGGCTCAATGGGCAGGTGGCGGCTGTAAAGGCGATCAATGAGCACCAGCAACTCCACATTAGCAGGGCGCCCGAATGAGATCATGGCATCCATTGCGGCTCTCACGGAGCGACCGGTATAGAGTACGTCATCTACCAGGATCACCTTTTTGCCTTCTATCAAAAAGTCGATGTGCGTGGCGTTGGCGGCCAGGGGCGTTTCTCTTCTTCTAAAATCGTCGCGGTGGAAAGTGGTGTCGAGGTAGCCGGTAGGAACCGTAGTGCCCAGGATGGTTTTCAGCGTACTCTGAATACGCTGTGCCACCTGGCGTCCGCGGGGTTGTAATCCGATAATAACGGAATCAGAAAAGTCGCCATGGTTCTCGATGAGCTGGTGGCAAAGGCGCATCACCATGATCTCGAGCAACTGGTGGTTTACGATGAGTCTTTTCTGCATGGCCTGGGGGTCTTGGTTGCAAATATAGGATGTTCGGCTGAATTGTTAAATTGTTAGATAGCTAAATGGCTAAATTGTTGAATTGTTAAATTAATGAAATACCTTTTCTGAAGCAGGTAAGACAAAACTTCTAAACGAAAGGTATGCGAAGCCCGCACAAAATTGAAGAACAGGTATAGCCGCAATGCATTAAGTGAGCCCTGTAACCCCCAACGATTTAACTCTTCAATCAAAATGAAATCTTGTTGATGTAGAACACATTGCGGTTGGGACCATTGGGGTTGCGTATGCGCTGGAAACCGAAGGCGGCAAAATGGGAGCCATACCAGCGGATCAATCCTGGCATATCGGTGGTGAGGATTTTTTCTTCTTTTTCGTAGGGCAGGAGCTCCACAGAGGTTTCTTTATCTGTAAACTTGTTCTGCTCCATTTGGCGGTACACGACCTTGCTGCGATCAGGGTAGGCCATCACGACGCGTCCATCCGGTAGTCCGGCGACCTCCACGGCATGTGTGAGATCAGGGGTTAGCACATCACGAAGCGGGAAGGTGTTATCCCACAGCAGGATGCCATCCCGATCAAAACCCAAAGCAATGGCGTGCGTGCGCTTGTAAGCCTGTGCAACCCGTTCCAGCCCTCTGACCCGACTGTCAAAGTAGCCACTACTGTTACGGTACTGAGGGAAGTAAACCTCTGCGGCCAGTACATATCCGTTGGGTGTCGGTATCAAATCGTGCAGGAGCATGCGGTAGCGCTGCAGCGGCTCCTTGCCGGCGGCAATGCGGGCAAACTCACGTTTGCGGGTGCGCTCTTCACGACGGGGCTTCATGTACTTAAAGAAATTCTGAAGATCCAGCAGCGAGTAAAACTCACCTTCCACGATTTTGGAGATGACAGGCGCCGTGAAAAAGCCTTGAACAAAGCGAAGATCCCGTACGCCATACGTGCCGATGAGCATACGGGAGAGCGTGTCGCCGGGGGTAATCTCAGCGTTGAGCAAACTTTTGTCCTGAGGCTGAAGGATAAAGTAGTTCTGCTGCAGCTTGCCTTCGGAGTCAAAGCTTTTCACCTGCAGGCGCGATATCCGGCGGTTGGTTTCGGCCAACACCACATCTACACGGCCGTGCACGTGGTCGGTATGCAGGTCTGAGAAAGAAGACTCGTCGCCGTAGAGTGCGGGCAGCATCACGGGCTGTGGTTTCTCAGGGTCCAGGTATAGCAGGCTTGGCTTTGTGTCGTAGCTGTTGCCGGTGATCAGGAAATGATTGCCGCGCAGTACATTAAGTTCATAGATATACTCTGCCTTTTCGAGTACGACCTCGCTCTTGGTCAGAGCGCCACTGCCCAGGTGTAGCCGCACAAAGGTATAGAGTGTAGGTTTGGCCGCCTGAAAGATAAGGTAGGTATAAGGAGCCTCGGTATAATGGCGTATGAATTCAAACTCAGACTTCAGGTCCAGTTTGCTGGTCCATACCCGTTCCAGCTGCGTATCGTATTTCTCCAGCGTAAAATCAGGTTCCTTTGCCCAGGTGTCGGATTTGCGGCTGTAGACAAGCAGGCTGCTGTCTGGCAGGGCCATTATCTCTACACGGCTGTTTTCGAGCTCGTAGGGTAGCTCCAGGCGCACAGGCTGGCTAGGCTCCTGAGCCCATAGCAGGGTAGGTGCCAGCACAGCAAAGCAGAACAGCAAAGGGCGCAGGTATAGCATGTTACAATCTCGGGCTGCCGGCTGGCAGAAGGTATAAGGCAGTTAAATGCTTTGTACTCTTTTTTGTAAAGTAACGTTGTGCCTGCGTGCGGCAAGCCACCCCGGATTAGTTACCCAGGGCGAGCAGCACGTCAAACTCCTCAGCTTTGAGCGGCATCACCGACAGGCGTGACTGGCGCAGCAGAGCAATATTCTCGAGGCGTGGATCTTTCTTGATCTGTTCCAAAGTAACGGGATCCCTGAAGTCACGCACGGGCACCAGGTCTACCGCCATCCACTTTGGGTCGTCAGCAGTTGGGTCAGGGTAAGCGGCTTTGTCCACTTTGGCCATGCCCACAATCGCTTTTTCAGATACACTGTGGTAAAACAGCACCAGGTCGCCGGGCTGCATCTGCTGCAGGTTGTTGCGGGCTTGATAGTTACGAACGCCGTCCCAGCAGGCACGACCTTCTTTTACAAATCTGGCCCAGGAATAGGCCTCAGGTTCTGATTTTACTAACCAGTATTGCATGTGTAAGGTATAGGTAAAAGAAAGTGATATTCAGTTTAAGCGGCATGTTTTTCCGGCTGACCGGTTCGCCTCAGGTAAATAGCCACTTCGCCAATAAGCAGCCCGATCAGGAATCCCCCTGTGAAGCTGGCAAAGATGCGCGGCACATAATCAGTGTAAACAATGACAGCCGTAGCGATCAGCATCATGATCATCAGTCTTGTTTTGCGGGGTAAGCTGGCGAAGGTATATTTCATGGTTTAAAACTAAGCTTCGGTTTTACGATGGCTGCGTCTTCGCAGGTATAGTGCGGCTTCGCCTATTACGATGGCAAGCAGGAGCCCTCCTGCAAAACCACTGGAGAAATCTGCCAGACCTTTTGAGTAGCCTGCAAAATTATCCGAGTAAGTCATTGCAGCAGCTACGAGTAGCAGCACCGCATAGGTGATCAGGCGTGCTTTAAGGGAGAATTTCTCTATGGGCTTTTCCATGATGCTCTGTCTTCAAAATGCTAGTCCTGCACATCAGGTGTTACTCTTACCTTGAGCACACTGTCCTTCAGCGACAGCACTTCCATGGTATAGCGCTGCTCCGGGTGGCCATTGCCCTGGATGTGTACCAGGATGGTATTTTTGTCTTTGTATTCCCAGATGCCGATATGTTCTTCCAATCCATCAGCAGGAGCAATTACATACTGCTTGGCCACGCCTTCGGGCTCCAGCGCAAAGCCGGTACGACCTCTTGAGGGCGGAAAGTCATAGGTGTTGGGGCGGTATACAAGCACCTCATCCTCATCCTCTTCATAAGAGTGTAACCAGGTTTGACCCAGGAGTTCGGCCTCTGCCTTTTTACGGCAGGTGTTAGCCAGCAGCATGAGGCACAAAACGCATAACAGCGAAGCGTATTTCATATTTCTTGTTTGTATGCTTCTTTCAGAAAAAGCTAAATATATAGCTAAGATAGGGATTTCCTGCTTTATATAGAAGCCCCATTATATAAAAGGCCGCCAGGCAGTGGTGGCAAAGGTATGGCGGCTTTTTCTATCTTTGTACTTATACACAACACTGCCTTGGAAAATAAGAAAATCATAAAGCTGTTTAAGCTGGCCGCCGAGCTCATGGAGCTGCACGATGAGAATCCGTTTAAGGTACGCTCGTACGTGAACGGTGCCGCTGCGCTGGAACTGGTAGAAGAGCCACTTGAAACTAAAAGTCAGGCCGAACTGGAAGGTATAACAGGGGTGGGCAAGAGCATTGCCGCCCGCGTGATCGAGATAAAAGAAACCGGCTCTTTCACCGAACTGGACCAGCTATTGTCTGTAACACCACCGGGTGTGGTAGAGATGCTGCGTATCAAAGGCATTGGTCCGAAAAAGGTGCGTAACCTTTGGAAAGAGCTGGGTGCGGAAACGGTAGAGGAGTTGCTGGAGGCCTGTGAGCAGGATAAAGTGAGCAAGCTGAAAGGCTTCGGCGCCAAGACGCAGGAAAACATTAAACAGGCACTGCTCTTTACACAGCAGAACCGTGGCAAACTGCTTTTTGCAGAAGCCGAGCCGGCTGCTATTGCTTTGCTGGAGCAGGTGCAGCAGGTATTGCCTCGTGCTGAAGTAGCCTTGGCTGGCGATGTGCGCCGTTGCATGGAGATTGTAGAAAAGCTGGAGCTCGTTATCGGCACCGATAACCCGACGGAAGCAGAAGCCGCCCTGAATAAACTAAGTGAGCTGCAACAGGATGAGCTAATTTCAGGCCCTTTGGTATGGCGCGGCAAGCACAGCTTGAGTGGATTATCCACTGAGATTCGCTTTGCCAGTCCGGCTAACTTTCAGAATGAACGCTTTATACGCTCTGCCTCTCAGGAGCACCTGTCGCAGGTATTTGCTGCGAATAAGAACATGCTCACTGTGGCCCGTGAAGGCAGCCACAGTTCAGAAGAGGATATCTATGCCTCGGCAGGTATGGCCTACATTGTGCCGGAACTACGGGAAGGCACCAACGAGCTGCAGCTGGCCATGGAAAACAAGCTTCCGAAGCTACTGGAGGTTTCCGACCTGAAAGGCATTCTGCACAACCACAGCACCTATTCCGACGGCGCTCATACCTTGGAGCAGATGGCCACCTATTGCCGCGACATGGGCTACCAGTATTTAGGTATATCTGACCATAGCAAGACGGCCGCTTACGCTGGTGGTTTGCGCGAAGGAGACGTGCTGCGACAGCAGAAGGAGATTGATGAACTGAACCAGAAACTGGCTCCTTTTAAGATATTCAAAGGTATAGAGTCGGATATTCTGGGTGGTGGCTCCCTGGACTATGATGAGGACATCCTGAAAACGTTCGACTTCATTGTTGCCAGCATCCACAGCAACCTCAACATGGACGAGCAGAAGGCCACTTCACGTCTGATCACAGCCATCGAGAATCCTTACACAACGATGCTCGGCCACCCGACTGGCCGTCTGTTGTTGCGCCGCGAAGGTTACCCGATCAATCACAAAATGGTGATCGACGCCTGCGCCGCTAACAATGTGATCATCGAAATTAACTCCAACCCTTGGCGCCTCGACATTGACTGGCGTTGGGTGGCTTATGCGCTGGAGAAGGGCGTGATGCTAAGCATCAACCCGGATGCCCACCACACCAGCGGCTACGACGACATGCGCTACGGCGTGCTGGTAGGCCGCAAAGGCGGACTAACAAAGGAAATGACCTTCAATACGAAGTCGGCGGAGGAAGTGGAAGATTATTTCAAAGCCCGGAAGGAGAAGATAAAGTAACGAATGCCGAAAATACTCATTCTCCGTTTTTCCTCTATCGGCGATATTGTGCTGACAACGCCTGTTGTTCGTTGCATCAAACAGCAAGTACCCGATGCTGAAGTGCACTACTGCACCAAGCAAGGTTTTAGAGGCATACTGGAGCCTAATCCCTACATCGACAAGGTGCACACACTGAGCGGTAGCCTGAATGAACTGGTGCAGCAACTCAAGGCCGAGAACTTCGACTTTGTGGTGGACCTACACAATAACCTGCGCACGCGCATCATCAAAACAAGACTGGGCAAGCCCTCCAAAAGCTTCGACAAGCTCAACTACGAGAAGTGGCTGATAGTGAACCTGAAGGTGAATCGTCTGCCTGACGTGCATATTGTAAACCGCTACCTGGCTGCTGCGGCGCCGCTCGGTATACAGGACGACGGCAAAGGCTTGGACTATTTCATACCTGCCGCTGACGAAGTAGACATTAACTCCCTTCCGGAGCCTTTCCGTCAGGGGTATACAGCCTTTGCCATTGGGGCGCAGCACTATACCAAGCGACTCCCCACGGAGCGCATCATCGAACTGTGTGCGGATCTCAAACAGCCCATCATCCTGCTAGGTGGCAAAGAAGACGCTGCTACAGGTGATGAAATAGCAGCCTACATACAGGCTGCGGACGATTCGCAGGGAACAGTCATTTACAACGCCTGTGGCAGGTATAGCCTGGCTGGTTCGGCCTCACTGGTGCGGCAGGCAAAGCAGGTAGTGAGTCACGACACAGGGCTGATGCACATTGCGGCGGCTTTCCAAAAAGACATCATCAGCGTGTGGGGCAACACCATACCTGAGTTTGGCATGTACCCTTTCCGGACCAGGTATAAGGTACTCGAGGTAAACGGGCTGCCCTGCCGACCCTGCTCCAAAATAGGGTATAGCAAGTGCCCCAAAGGTCATTTCAGGTGCATGCACGATATTGATTTCAGCGCCATCGCTCGACAGCCTTTTAAGGTATAGCACAGACTGACTGGAGATCAGGAAGGTATAAAACAGCATCGCCCGCGCAGGTATAAACTTGCGCGGGCGATGCTGCTTTATCAGGTATGGCTATACCTGTTGGGTTGGTTTACTGCAGTGGTTTTACAGTATAGCCAGCTCTCTGCAGCAACTGCAGCAGGCCGTTTTCGCCAGGTAGGTGCAGAGCGCCTACTGCGATAAAAGTAGACTGCTCTTTCATGATGGCAGGTAGTTTCGTCATCCAGTCTTTGTTGCGGTCGTCTGTCATGTAGGCCATGTCGCCACCACCTGTCAGCTCGTTGTAGTCGTTTGAGAGTTTCCACATACCTGCCAGGTCTTTATCGAAGTACAGCTGCACGAGTTTGTCTGACATCTTCATGGCTGTTTCTTTGTTTTTTACATAAGCCACGAGTTGCTCTGCCTGCTTGTCCAGTGGGTGGTGATTGTAAAGCAGGTCAAACTGCTGCTCCATGGTCTCGAGCGTGCTCACCTTCTTTTTGCTTTTCTTGTTGTAGCTCGCAAAGTACATATCGAGCGGCTGGCCTGTGTATTCTTTTAGTACTTCCATACGCTGGTAGTCTTTCAGAGAAAGCATTAGCAGCAGTGTCATCGGCTTCATTTGGTCGGCCATGCTCAACTCAAACCCGAACTGGGCTTTTATTTCCTCATTCACCAAAGCGTAATCCTCTTTGCTCAGCAGGTTCGATAGTCTATTATCCGGCATCACCATTTTGGCTCCTAACTGCATCATTTTAGCCGAATCAATCTCTGTTTCCACCACTACGCCGCGGCTTTCCATAAAGCGCTCCATCACCTCCGGTACCGTGTTCAGGTAGCTGGCGTTGAGTAGGTGGTACGTGCCGTACAGGTATGAGGGCTGCTTCAAACCGTTTCCGCTGATCTCCCAAAGCAATGATTTGGCAGCGGTAACAGGCTGTGCCTGGGCAGTAGTGGCTTTTGCAGGTTTGGATTTTACTTTCTGGGCCTCGCTAAGGGTAGGGGATAGCAGCAGCGCAACTAACAGGATGCAAAGGCTGGTAATTTTGTTTTTGTAATTCATGCTGAATGGTTTAAAATAGAAGTAATATCAATCACAGGGGTATGATCTACCTATTCTGGTAGTAATATAAAGTGGAGGAGCAGCTGCCAAATGATCCTACATATAACTTGTCGCCATAGGAAAAGCCGGAGTACTGCTCGCTACTCACGCAACCAGGGTAAACGGCTACTCTTTCCCATTTTTTCTGTTCCTCACTGAAACGCAGCAAGGCTCTGTCGCCCTTCGCGCTGATTGCATAGCCGGTTCCCTGGTGGGTGAAAACTCTGAAAGGACCGTTTAAGGTACTTTCCTCAGGCATAACCGCTACCTGCGACCAACTATCTTGCTGTACATTGTATAGCCAGGTGGCGTTACCCACCACTGTGTATGCTTTCCCGTTGATCACAAAGCCGGAGCCGTTGTAGTTGTTCCGGAAAGGGTTGAGCGCCTTTACCTCTTCTGTTGCCGGATCATAGCGCCAGAGTGTTGTGTTACTGTTGGTGTTGCGGCCTCCAAAGAAGTAGATATAGCCATCGTGTGTAAAGCTGCTGGCGTCGGAAACGCCGAAGGTCAGGCCTTTCTTTTGCGACCAGCTTTTGCTGCTGATGTCGTACTCCCATACAGACATAAAAATGGTATAATACTGATAGTTTCCCCCGATAAGGTATACCTTGTCACCAACCTTATGCAGCGCAGAGCCATTGCGAGCCTGTCCGGGGAAAGCGCCTTCATTGCGCCAGACAGCAGTTTCCACTTCGTAACTTATCATGCGATCATAGGCAAAAAAATACGCCTTTCCTCCCGAAATGAAGGAAGGTATGTGCGCTGTGGTGGCTGGAACAGAAGTGGGCTTGACTGAAGCAGCCATGAAACCTGACTCCATGGTATAAGAATAAGCTAAGACTGCCGTCTTGTTACCCCGGTTGACAGATACAGTCAGTGCTTTGTCATACAGATCCGGTGTGATTACCGGTACTTTCACCTTGATCTCTGTGTCTGTTACTGAGACTATGGTTGCTGATTTTCCTCCAATATTCACATAAGGCCCCCAACCGGAGTAGCTTAAATTTTTGCCATGAATACTCAACTCGTCACCGGGCATTCCCTTGTCAGGCGAGATATGGGTAATCTGTGGGCCTATAATCTCAAACTCCTCTTCAGCTGTCGTTTGCTCACCATGTGCAGTCACGGTTATTGGGAAAGTCCCCGAATAAGTCACTTTAGGCGTTATTATCGTAATGCTGTCGGGGTGCGCGGAGACGACATATGCCTGTGTCTCCCCGATGCTCACTTTTACTAAGCTTCTGTCGTTGCTGAAGTTTTGACCATAGATAGTGACAGTACTATTGTCCTCAGCTGCTTTTGGGCTGAAGCTATGGATAACCGGTGCAGCGGTGTTCAGGCTTTTGAATGCTAAGGCCGTTCCATACGTGTTGTTCTGACCATGCCTGGCATAGGCTTGTATCCTGTAGTTATACCCCTTCACGAGCCCGTGCGTCAACCTGGCCTCAAACTCGCCGGTGACAGCAGAAGTGCCTATCACCTTCTTTGTAATACTCTTGTCATTGTTTAAAGCGGTGTACTCAAACCCATACTCGGTTACTGGCTCATTCCCGAGGCTGACGATCTCGCCTTTCACGAATGCCCCGGTACTATCAGGTGTAACCTCCAGTGTTCTTAGGATAGGATAAGGCTGTGCCTCCGGAAAGTCCTTTTCTTTGGCGCAGCCATGCAGCAGCGCCAGCAGGAGAATAAAAGACAATAATTTCAGCTGCCTCATAGGTTGAATCGGATTGTAGTAGAAAGGTTGTTGATGGAATAGTTTTCGGCGAATACATGGCTGGTACTGAGCCCAAGACTGACATAGTTTTTGGGCAGATAGAAGTACTGTAATCCAGCGCCGGCCATTACGCCAAAGTTTGCTTTTTGCAACCGGAATATATCTTCATATTCATGCAGACTGGTCGTATTGCTTTTGTGCTTTGCCTCCAGGACTTTGTTAGACTGCTCTACTGCATACAATAGCTCAGCTCCACCCTCAGCATAGAAAGAGACTTTGTTGCCGTTGAAGTAGTAGCGAGGTATAACAGATAACCTTAGGAAGTCAAGGGTCAGTTTTATGTGCTGGTCCAGAGAGGTGCTGGTCAATGCTGTTGCAAAGTCCATTTTACCATAGCTCAGTTGACTGATAATACTCAGATTGTTAAGATCCCAAACGGGCGCCTCAACGAATGCTCCTGCCTCTACATTTTCTGATGTCATGCTATACTCACCAAATCCGTTTTCAGGAAAGGCGTCTGTTTTGACCTGTATGGTGGAGCGGTTGAAACTGGCCATACCGCCAAAGCTGAACATGGACATTCTCGCATTTCGACCTTTGTTGATGTTGCGGGTATAGTAGCGAAGGGACTGTTCAGATAGCCTGACACGTGGTAGCTGCCGCTGCCAGAAAGTTGAGTTGGCGGCATGCTGTCTCAGGTTAGTCTGCAGGTTCTCCTTTGTAAGCTGGGTGAAATCGTTCTTCTCAAAGTAATACTGTTTCCCATTCTCCCCACGTATCGCGTATAAATTAAGCTTACCTCCTGTAATGGTTTTCAGGAATACATGGCGCATCTCTCCAAAGTAGGTCACCTTCCGGGCGACGAACTTCGTGCTGTCACTATACCCAAATTCTGTTAAAGCCCCGGCAGCGTATGTCTCGAGTGGGTTTTTTTTCGATTTTTGATACTCAACCTGGAAGGGCTTTCTCGGATCGAACTGTATATACCCATCTGTATAAACAGTGTCACCCTGCACGATGTAACCTCGTGACTGAGCCTTGGAAGAAGACCAGCCCAGAAGAAGCACAAAAAGCAGGGAGAAGGTAAAGCAACTAATTTTGCTGTTCATTGAATAGGAAGTAGGAAATCGAAGTGATTTTGAGATAAATTTGCGAGACTAAAAATAGGTATAATATTATATAGTTTTTTAGCCGAACAGATTAATTAATTTTAGAAGATGGCGAAATACAATTTAACATGGCAGGCATCTGACGCGCAGTTCCTGGAGGCTTTGTTGCTGGCAACAGGAGGCGAGGGAGGTGCTACGCTGCAGGATGTTTTGCTGATGGGTGACGCTGTTGATGGCACTGTTTATTCGCTGGAAGAAGTAACGGAGGGATTGGAGAAACTTACTGCTGTTGGTTGTGTCACGGTACAAAAAAACAAACTATCCTTGTCGCCTGAATTTCTAGAAGAGTATGAACAGGCTACATTGGACGAAGGGTTAGGGGAGGAGTCTGCCCGGCTTCTGGAAAAGCTACTCCATCAGAAGGCGATTACAACGGAGTCGATAGAGCAGGTGCGGGCTAATGTGCTGAAGAAGTACAAGACAAAAAACTACTATCAGCAGTACCTGGAGCAGTATGGAGGCTAATGTACTAAGCTGAAAAAATTGGTGCTTTACAGATGTGCCAACTTAATTGAATCCTAAGTATAAAGGCATGTATTGACCTGAATACAAACAGAAAAGCCGCTGGGAATCCAGCGGCTTTTCTGTTTGTATGCTATTCAATCAGTAGCCTATTAGCTAATTTTCTCAAAGCCCAGGTATGGGTGCAGTACCTTCGGCATGTTGATACCATCCGGCGTCTGATTGTTCTCCAAAATAGCAGCTACGATACGCGGCAGGGCTAGGGCGCTACCGTTGAGCGTATGCAGCAACTGTGTCTTGCCTGACTCGATTTTGTAACGCAGTTTCAGGCGGTTAGACTGGTAGGTCTCAAAGTTAGAGGCAGAGCTTACTTCCAGCCAGCGGTTCTGAGCAGTAGAGTATACCTCCATGTCATAAGTCAAGGCAGAGGTGAAGCCCATGTCGCCGCCGCACAGGCGCAGCACACGGTATGGCAGCTCCAGCTTTTGCAGCAAACCTTGGATGTATGTACTCATATCCTCCAGCGCTTCATAAGACTTCTCCGGCAGCGTGATCTGTACAATCTCTACCTTGTCGAACTGGTGCAGTCGGTTAAGGCCGCGCACATCCGCACCCCACGATCCGGCCTCTCTTCTGAAGCAGGGCGTATGGCCTGTATTTTTGATCGGCAGCTGCTCCACCGGTACAATCACATCGCGGTAGAGGTTCGTGATCGGCACCTCGGCCGTCGGGATCAGGTATAGGTTATCTTCTGTGGCATGGTACATCTGGCCGTCCTTGTCGGGTAACTGACCGGTGCCGTAGCCAGAAGCTTCATTCACCAAAATAGGTGGCTGCACTTCCATATAACCAGCTTTCATGGCCTCGTCCAGGAAGAAGTTGATGAGCGCACGCTGCAGGCGGGCTCCTTGCTTCTTATACACCGGAAAACCAGCGCCAGATATTTTGTTGCCTAGCTCGAAATCGATGATGTCGTACTGCTGGATCAGCTCCCAATGTGGCAGGGCGCCTTCGTGCAATTGCGGAATTTCACCGTGTTGGAGAACTACTTCGTTGTCTTCCGCTGTTCTACCTTCAGGAACACTTGCATGCGGAAGGTTCGGCAACTTGTATAGTGCTTGCTGTATTTGCTCTTCGATGGCAGATAGCTGCTCAGCCAGCGATTTAGTCTGCTGCTTTAACTCGGATGTTTCTGCTTTATAGGCTTCGGCTTTTTCGCGGTCGCCGTTTTTCATCAGTATACCGATCTCTTTAGAGATTGCATTGGCACGGGCCTGCAGGTCATCGTGCTGGCTCTGCACCTGTCGGCGCTGCTGGTCAAGAGCTACAATGGCTTCCACTTCCTGAGCGGCATTTTTGTAGTTTTTCTTGGTAAGTCCAGCTACCACCAGCTCTGTCTGCTCTCTTAAAACGTTTAGCTGTAGCATAATTTGGGTCTTTGTATAGCTGCAAAAATATACTTTTTTAGGTTGTAAGCGGCATTTACGAAATCTTTTAAGGAAAAACTGAAACATTTTCAACAAAAACTCCGCTAATATTTGTTAATTAATAAGCATTGCAATAACATTGCAGTGCAATTTATGGCAGGCCCTTTCCTGAGCCGCACAAAACTCTATCGCATTCATTCATTTTCCGAATTATAAGTAAAGCTCTCGCTGCGTTCGCCCAAGCGTGCCAAGCAGGTTAATTTAACTACCATACCACATTTATGTACAAAATTGAAGAATTGAAAGATAGGCTTCTTTCAGAACTCAAGGAAATTGCAGAAGACCTGGGTGTCAAGAATTTCAAGAAACTCAGCAAACAGGATCTGGTTTACAAAATCCTTGATCAGCAAGCCATAACCCCTCCCGAACAATTGCCGAAAAAAGTAAAGTCCTCCCCTAGCACAGCCGCCGTAAGCGAAACAGAAGCTACTGAAAACACAATTACTACCAGCGAAGAGCAACCGGCACCTGCCCCTGCAGCGCCAACCGAACGAAGACCTGCCCGCGAAGCAGCCCGCCGCGAACAAACTAGCCCGACTTTAGTACAACAGCCGGCACCAACCAAGGACCATGGCCCGCAGCGTGAGCGCACAACAGCCCGTCGCGACAACCGCAACGAAGGCGGTAACCCGCGTGAGCAGCGTCAGGAGCCACGTGCCGAGCGCACAGAAGCACGTCCGGAACGTGCTGAGAGACCAGAACGTACAGAGAGAGCAGAGCGTGTTGAGAGAACGGAGCAGCGTCCTGAGCGCACCGAGAGAAGCGATAACCGCGCAGAACAGCGTGAGCAGCGCCCTGAGGTAGGCAACCGCAGCGATAGCCGCAACGACCAGAACCGTGGCGGTGACAATTTCCCGCGCCGCCAGCAACATGCGGCCGCAAGCAGCAATAACTTCCGTGAGTTTGACGGAATAATCCTAAATGAAGGTGTGTTGGAGCTGATGCAGGATGGCTACGGCTTCCTTCGCTCTACGCATTACAACTACCTGGCCTCGCCAGATGATATCTATGTGTCTCCATCGCAGATCAAATTGTTTGGTCTAAAGACTGGTGATACTGTGAAAGGGCAGATCCGTCCGCCGAAAGAAGGGGAGAAGTATTTTGCCCTGCTTAAAGTGGATTCTGTGAATGGACGTACCACGGAGGAAATCCGCGATCGTATTCCTTTCCAGCACCTGACGCCGCTTTTCCCGGAAGAGCGTCTAAAGCTTACCACCAGACCTAGCCAGCTTTCTACCCGTATACTTGACTTGTTTGCCCCAATCGGTAAAGGCCAGCGTGGTATGATCGTGGCACAGCCAAAAACAGGTAAAACGGTGTTGCTGAAAGAGATCGCCAACGCGATCTCTGAAAACCATCCGGAAGTCTACCTGATGATCCTGCTCATAGACGAGCGCCCTGAAGAGGTTACTGACATGGCCCGCAGCGTAAGAGCGGAGGTAATCGCCTCTACTTTTGACGAAACTGCCGAGCGCCACGTGAAGGTGTCGAGCATCGTACTGGACAAGGCCAAGCGTATGGTAGAGTGCGGCCACGACGTAGTGATCCTGCTTGATTCTATTACGCGTCTGGCACGTGCCTATAATACAGTAGTGCCTTCGTCAGGTAAGATCCTGTCAGGTGGTGTGGATGCTAACGCCCTACATAAGCCGAAGCGCTTCTTCGGTGCTGCCCGTAACGTAGAGAACGGCGGCTCCCTGACCATCATCGCTACTGCCCTGATTGACACAGGATCTAAGATGGACGAGGTAATCTTCGAAGAATTTAAAGGTACCGGTAACATGGAACTGCAGCTGGATCGCAAACTGGCCAACCGCAGAATTTACCCAGCTATCGACGTACCTGCATCCGGCACACGCCGCGAAGACCTGCTTATGGATCGCGACGAGCTCAACCGCATCTGGATCCTGCGCAAGTTTATGTCTGATATGAACTCCGTGGAAGCCATGGAATTCCTGAAAGACAGAATGCAGGGTACCAAGAGCAACGAAGAGTTCCTGATTTCGATGAACGGATAGGAAGCACTGCATAAAATCAAAAAGCCCCTGTTGCCATCAAGCAACAGGGGCTTTTTGATTTTATGTGAAATCGAAATGGAACAGTTATAGTTCAATAATAAATCACTCATTCACTCAATCAGAAATCACTCAATTCCCTCAACTCCAAAAAGGATAATCAGGGGTAGCCAGCAGGTAGACGGTATAGGTGAGCACCACACCATACACGATGTGCGCAAAGATGAGCGTGATCAGGTAGGTGCGAAGGGAGATAAGAGGTGGCCTGGGGTGCACCAGGAAAAACAAATACCAGATGAACATCGCCATCAGGCCATGCGCCAGGCCAAAGAGAAAGCCCCACGAGGCATTAATGAGGCCTACCTCTGAGTGCCACAGCGCAATGTAGAACAGCGCAAAAATGATCCCGACCAGGTAATGAGCGACTGTGCCGTATACCTTGGTGCTGGTTGCCATGGAGAGAGAGCCGTCGGGTTGGGTGCGGTTGGTAAGCATGGTGCCCAGTATCCGGATCACCTTCATAACACGGTGCGTCACAAATGAGAGCAGGTACAGAAAGGCAGTCATGGCGGCGGTAGCGGCAATGCCACCTATTACAGCGTAGAGTAGTTTCATAGTGCGACGGTTTTTGCTGTTATACGAAATCAGGCTGTGTAGTTACTGAGGACCAGCCGATATGAGCCTTAGCCACTATACATGGAGCGAAGCAGCAGTATCAGAAAAAAAGCCAGGCTGATGCAGAGCGATGAAATCTTGTTCATGCGCATCGTATTCTCGAAGTTCACTTCTTCAGGGTTCTGCCACGACTTCCGTACCCAATTCAGGAAAAAGTAGGAGATAGGAGCCGTGCAAAGCAGAAAAACCAACACGCTGAGCAGTTGTCCAAGCGCCAGGTATAGCCCGATCAGTAAGGCCGCTCCCAGGCCCAGCGCTATACCTGCAAATACGAAGGTGCCCCGTATACCTAGCAGCAAACTCAGTGTTTTGTCACCTCGCTCACTGTCTTCCTGATGCTGATAAATTTGAGTAAGCGGATAGGAGCCACAGAGGAAGAGCGTGCTGACCAGGGCAAACAGAATATTCGGCGATTGCCAGATGAGCTCAAGGTCGAGATCGGCCCCGACCTGTACCATCAGAAAAGTAAAAGCCCCCTGAAATACCGTGACAACCAGCGTGCTGATAACCGGGTATTTCTTAAGCCGGATGTCCCGGTCGCTGTAGGCTTTGGAAACCAGCAGGTATAGCGCGACCATCAGGGCAAAAAGCGGCGATAGTAAAAAGCTGAGCAGCAAGGCCAGTACGTCAAATAACAGCACCAGGTGAAAAAGCTCCTGCGTGACTTTGGGAGGTCTCCGGAGCCCACCAATGCTGCCTTCATCGCGGTCGTGGTATGAGTTGTAACCGTTGCTGGCAGGGTATACCAATATGTGTAAAATGAAGAAGACAGCGGCGGCCCGCCACAAGGTATAGCCATCCGTCACACTCAGCGCAAACCAGTACACCGGCATCAGGTATACCGAAAACGGAATTCGCATCAGGGTCAGGGCACTGCTGTATTTTCCGATAACAGGTATAGCCAGTGGTTTCATCTTTTACTTGTTTACAGGGTAGCCCAGCAGGTAAATGACTTGTTTGCCCGGTCCGCTTCCCACTATGCCGCTGCGCCAGGTATAGCCGGGCGGAGTATCGACCCGGTCTAGCAACTCGTCCAGCATCCGGGGGTTGTACAGTCTGAAAAGCGACACCAAGCCATCCCAAAGTATACCTAACGGGATGATTGGTATTAGGTACGTGAACAGTAGCCTGCTAAGTTTAAAAGGACGGATAAAAGGAGTTACCAGCAGGATAATGATCGGAAAAGTAAACAGAAAGATGACCAGTTCGGCCCAGGTCTTGCCACCTCCTTCAAAGATGCCAATAGGCGCCCTTTGATCGGCTGCATTCTGCAAAATGGCCACGGCCTGCTGTGGTCTGAAATGGTGAAAAGAGGAAAAGATAGTGCGTACTCCTTTTATTTGAGGAGGTACATTCGTCGCATCAACAGGAGAGGCAATGAAATCGATCATCCCGCCGGACTCGGCTTGCAGAAACTCGTAAGCGCCTATGTTAGGGTACCGGTCAGATAAGGTGACAAGCACAGGTACGCCCATGCGTTGGCTCAGTGCTTCGCGTATACCTGCTATGCCACCGCCGGCACCTGAGCAAAGGTCTGTAAAGTGTGTCTGGCCGCTGCGACGGAGCAGATCCTCTAACAGAGGTATAGCCGGGCCGTAAGCGCCAAGCTTAGAGATCATGAAGCGCAGGAAGTCGAGCATGCCCTGGCGGAATATGTGCGGAAACCAGGGCTGGTCTTCTAGCTCAAATAGGTGCAGGCGAAAGTTCAAGGGCAGCAGCGATTGTTTTGTTCGCATACTGCCCGATGCCTATAAAAGTTGCTACGGAAGTGTCGTGCCGCGCTGGCTCATCCAGGGGTGCAGTTCCATGATCAGCTTGCCGGCCTTTACGGCGGGATCTGCTTCGGTCAATGCCTTTGCCTCTTCCAGCGTAGCCACATCAAAAATGAATATACCACGCAGCTCGCCATTGTCCAAAAACGGACCAGCCATTACCAATTTTCCGTCAGCGGCCATCTTACGGATGTGCGCCATGTGCCCGCGCTGGATGGTATTCACCTCAGCCGTGTCGGTTGGCTGGTAAGGACCTTTTTTGAGCAGTGCCATGTAATAGGTCTTCATCTGGCTCATGTCGGTCAACTCCTGCTGTTTAGGAGCTTCCTGTGCTTTGGCAGACGGAGCCTTTTTTGTGGCAGGCTTTGTTTTGGATTGAGCCTGAGTAGCCAGCGTGCAGCCGAGGCAAAGTGCTAAGGCTATACCTGTGGTTTGTAGCAGTTTTTTCATAAGGTTAAAGGTATATAAACTCATTTACTTTCTACAACTCCTGCTGCTCCAGCCCCGATGCTGAAATTATCACTAGCATTGCTGAACAGCTGCCAGTATTCTTCCTGTGGCTTACCTAGGTCAGGCGTTAACACAAGTCGGTCACCGTTCACAAAAGTCAGGGCGACACCGTAGGCGTCCCTTATTTCCGTGCTTTCCACAGCCAGAGCTTGGCTGCTGATTACCAGCCCCTGCAGGCGCTGGTCGCGGAGGTTAGCGCCAGGTACTTTCCAGTCGAACTTGGGAGAGGGCAGGCCGGGCTCACGCTTGCGCATGAAAACCTCATTGTGCTTAATGGTGTCGCCGTTGGCCAGCTCGAAAGTCCAGGGGCAGTTCACGGCAAGGGTATAGAGGCCCACGTCCAAAATCAATCCTTGCGGGGTAGTGTAGCTGGTTTTGCCGAAGTGGAAGTACTGCACCAGTTCGTTACGGGTAGTCTTGGTCAGCGGCAAACCCTTGATCTTGTCGAAAGCTGCCTGTAGTTGATCTTGCATGGAGGTATAGGTAATGCTATGCGCAAAGATAGGCAGGGCCCGTCAAAGTTATAACAGCTTCTGTATATCACTGACTAAGTTTTATGCGTTTCTGGGAAAGTATTTGTACACAAAAGGTATATTTGCAGTAGATTAGAAAGAAGCGTTCCGTAAAAATACGGGCAATCTGCCCTGATGAAATAACATGCTGCAAGAGCAAGAAAAAGAAAAGCCACCGGTTAAGAAGAAGAGGTCTGTGTACGGCAGTGTGATCGGCTATACCTGGAAGCTGTTCCTGCTGGGGCTGATGGTGGTGATAGGCTATCTGGTGAGTGTAGAGTATAATTTCTTTTACCTCTTTGGCTCTTCCCCGAGTCTGGACAGGCTGGAGAACCCGCGCAGCGACCAGGCCTCAGAGCTTTATACCGCCGACGGGAACCTGATCGGGAAGTACTTCCGTGAAAACCGCAGCCCGGTGAGCTACAAGCAAATGTCGCCTACGCTCATCAATGCCCTGATTGCCACAGAGGATATCCGTTTCTACGAGCATGCAGGTATAGATCCGACTGCCATTTTTGGAGCAGTGTACGACAACCTGCGTGGCGAAAGCCGTGGGGGCAGCACTATTACGCAACAGCTGGCCAAAAACCTGTACAAGACCCGTACCGACGACGCCAAAGGGGTGCTGGGGCATATTCCTGGACTCAACATTGTCATTTCTAAAACCAAGGAGTGGCTCACGGCGATCAAACTCGAGCAGCGCTATACCAAGGAAGAAATCTTGGCCATGTACCTCAACACCGTGGACTTCGGCAGTAACTCCTTTGGTATACAGGTAGCCTCCAAGACCTTTTTCAACGCTTCGCCTGAAAGCCTGAAAACAGAGCAAGCTGCAGTGCTGGTCGGTTTGCTGAAAGCGCCAACCTACTACAGTCCCCGCTTCAACCCCGAAAACGCAACACGCCGTCGCAATACCGTGCTGGGGCAAATGGCCAAGTATAACTACCTGACAGCTGCTGAAGCCGATTCGCTGAGTCAACTGCCGCTGGAGCTGGAGTACAAGGTCGAGAACCATTATGACGGTCCAGCTACCTACTTCCGTGGTGCTGTGGCTGATTTTATGAAGGAGTGGTGCAAGCAGAACGGTTACGACCTGTACCGCGATGGCCTGAAGGTATACACCACCATCGATTCGCGCATACAGGCACACGCCGAGGCCGCCATGGAGGAGCAGATGCGCACCCTGCAGCGCCGCTTCGACAACCACTGGAAAGGCCAAAACCCGTGGGTGGATGAAAAGAACCGTGAGATTCCGGGGTTCATTGAAGAGACGATCAAGCGCACCGATTATTACCGTCGCCTTAAGAAGAAGCACGGAGATGACGTGGCTGCCATCAACAAAGAACTCAATACCCCACGTGAGATGATGGTGTTTACCTGGGAAAATCCGGAGCGTGAGAAAAAAATGACCCTATCGCCGCTCGACTCGCTGCGCTACTATAAGCGTTTCCTGCATGGCGGTATGATGACCATGGATCCATTCTCCGGTGAGATCAAAGCCTGGGTGGGCGGCATCAACTACAAGTACTTTAAGTACGACCACGTAAAGCAGGCGCGACGCCAGCCAGGATCTACCTTCAAGCCTTTTGTGTATGTGGCGGCTATCGACAATGGTTACTCGCCCTGCGATAAGATCGTAGACACGCGCATCACCATCAATTATGTGGAGAAAGGGGAGAAGAAGAGTTGGTCGCCTACCAATGCGGACTGGGTTTATACCGGAGCACCGATGACTTTGCGCCGTGCCATGGGTAAATCAGTTAACTCCGTAACAGCGCAGCTCACCGAGCTGGTTGGCTGGGAAACAGTCGTGGACTATGCGCACAAGCTAGGTATAAGCAGTCCGCTAGACAAGGTGCCTTCTATTGGCTTAGGCCCGAGCGACGTGTCGATTTATGATATGGTGGGCGCTTACAGCACTTTCCCGAATCATGGCTTCCATACCGCACCCCGCTTCATCACCCGCATCGAAGACCGCGAAGGCAACCTGATTGAGCAGTTTGTGCCGGAGCAGAAGAAGGTGCTGAGCGAAGAAACTGCTTTCCTGATGATGCACATGCTCAAGGGAGGTATAGAAGAGCCGGGCGGTACCTCGCAGGCGCTCTGGGAATACGACCTTTGGAAAGGCAATGAAATAGGTGGCAAAACCGGTACTACTTCCAATCACTCCGACGGTTGGTTCATGGGTGTGACCAAGGACCTGGTGACCGGTGTGTGGGTAGGCGGGGAGGACCGCAGCATTCACTTCCGTACTTCTAACCTGGGTGAAGGATCCAAAACGGCCCTGCCGGTATACGGCCTCTTCATGGAGCGCATTTATAAAGACAAAGACCTCGGCTATACCATGGGCCGTTTCCCGGGCCCTACCGTCAAGATCAGCAAGAAATACAACTGTACCACCGTACTGCCAAAAGCTGAGCCAGACTCCACGCAGCTGGACCTTGATCTGGATATACTGGATCTGTCAGAATTCCTGCAATAGCATGTCCTTAAAAAGCAGAAGCGCCCACTTATAATCTAAGTGGGCGCTTCTGCTTTTTAATATATCCAGTATCAGGACTGGTGCTTTTTGTAAAATGATTCCAGTGCTTCGTCCAGGTAGTTATACTCAAAGGTAAAGCCGGTCTGTAGCACTTTGTTGGCGCTCACACGCTGGCCGCTTAGCACTACATCGCTCATTTCGCCAAGCATTAAATTAAGCGCAAAAGAAGGTACTTTGGGCAACACCAATGGCTTGTGCATAGCCTCGGCCAGCGCTTCGGTAAACTCTTGATTGGTGACGGGGTGAGGGGCCACGGCATTGTATACACCAGTAAACTGCGTGTCTTCAATTGCCCGGATGTATAAGCGGCACAGGTCATCGATATGGATCCAGGACATGTACTGCTTGCCACTGCCGAGCGGAGCACCTGCCATTAACTTGACAGGACGAGCCATTTGCGGGAGGGCACCTCCTTTATCGCTGAGGGCTATACCTGTGCGCAGGATAACGGTGCGTATACCCAAGTCTTTGATTTGCCACACAGCCGCTTCCCAGGCCTTGCATACCTCCGCCATAAAGTCATCACCGTAGCTGCTCTCCTCCGACATCAGTTGGTCGCCGGAGTTGCCATAAATGCCTATGGCTGAAGACGAGATAAAGCCTTTAACGTGGTGTTCGTTTTGGCGGAGGCTGTCGAGGAGTAGTTGGGTGCTGTCTACCCGGCTGCGCAGAATCTCGCGCTTACGTTCTTTGGTCCATTTCTCCTCAGCCAGACCAGCTCCCGCCAGGTGGATGATGTAATCAGCATAGGTGATGGCATTCTCATCAATTGAAGATTTCTCTATGTCCCAGCGGAAAGTCTTGTAGTGAGAGAATTTGTCGGGATCTCGGGACAGGTGCGCTACTTCATAGCCCTGATCGATCAACATCTCCGAAAGACGTGAGCCGATCAGTCCTGAACCACCTGTAATGAGTATTTTCCCAGCCATAGGTATGGATCGTTTTATAAATTATATAGAAATATATCTATACGTGTAAGGACTAACTGAAAGTTACTTTCACCGATCAAAACCAGCTGGCAGGGCCATGGTTTGCCCAGACAGGAGTTTTATTTTTTGCGGATGTGGCTCAGGAACTCGTTGCGGTACTGGTCCTGCTCAAACAAGCCGGAGTACTCTGCTGTGATCGTGCTGCTGCTGACGTCATTTACGCCACGGCTCATCACGCAAAGGTGGTCCGCCTCAATCAGCACGGCAACATTTTCCGTCTGCAGCGCCTGCTTCAGTTCGTCGGCTATCTGCATGGTCATGCGCTCCTGCACCTGCGGACGGCGGGCATAATACTGCACAATGCGGTTCAGCTTGGAAAGACCGATCACATGCTCGTTAGGCATATATGCCACATGGGCCTTGCCGATGATCGGCACAAAATGGTGTTCGCAGGAAGAGTACACGGTAATGTCGCGCTCCACCAGCATCTGGTTATACCTGTACTTGTTCTCGAAGCGGCGGATAACCGGCTTGTTCTCGGGATGCAGGCCACTGAAAATCTCCTGCACATACATTTTGGCAACTCGCAAAGGCGTGCCTTTCAGGCTATCATCGTTAAGGTCGAGTCCCATGGTGTGCATGATCTCGCGAAAGTGCCTTTCGATGATCACGATCTTCTCCGCGTCAGAAAGGTCAAATGCGTCAGGGCGCAGCGGCGTTTCCAGGGAGCTCATCATGTGATCGTCCATCTCTTCCGCTTCTTGGCCCAGGTCCTGGTTATCCATTATATTCAACAAAGTTTCGTTCAGTTTCATAAAGCGTTACTGCCAGTTCATATTCCTGGCTTATTTTTTCCCGCAATCGCTCCCAAATTACGATGGCAATGTTCTCGGCAGTAGGGTTCAATTGTCTGAACTCATCTGTGTCGAGGTTGAGGTTTTTGTGGTCAAATTTATCGATCACCTCTTCTTTTACCAGCGTACTCAGCTTCTTCATGTCGTACACATACCCGGTATCCTCATTCACGGAGCCTGTCAGCTTGACGATAAGCTCGTAATTGTGTCCGTGGAAGTTGGGGTTGTTACACAGCCCGAAAACTTCCGCATTCTGCTCGTCGCTCCAGGCAGGATTGTGCAGGCGGTGTGCGGCATTAAAGTGCTCTTTTCTGCAGATCGTTATTTTCATTGCGGTTCCAACAGGTGGGCCTATGTTATTGTTCGCGTACGTGCAAATTTACATTTTGGGCTACCCGGGTTGTAAACTTACAAAGGTAAGCTTCGCAGTCCCCAAACCCAAACAGAACAGTGGCTAAATTAATCCTGCCCCTTATATCTGATATATGCTATAGATTAGCTATTTTCGTAGGTATACGATTGTTCCTGTCTAATCATTATTTCTAAGTATAGTATGCGAGTAAAAGGATTGTTGGTAGCGGCCATGCTGCTGGTATCAGGTATGGCGAGTGCGCAGGTCATGCGTGTAGAGGAAAACGAACAGGTAGTAAGCGGTATAAAGCGCAGCGGTCAGCAGCTGAGCGTGCAGCTGGACCCTAAGTTTGTAGAGAAGATCTGGAAAGATCACCTGTCGCAGGAGGCGGGCAAGGTGAAACATTCCAAAGGCGTTTACACGGTAGAGGAGGCCAAGCTCATCAGCATCAGTAAGCAGCCTGTGCGTGTCATCTCCACCGTAGGCACGCATGCAACGGGTAGCTATGTCTGGTGGTCACTCGACATGGGCACGACCCATCTTGACAAAGGGGCCACCCCTGAGATATACACCGCGGCAGAGCAGTTCATGGAGAATTTTGGTAGAAAGTTGTACCAGGAAGATGTGCTGTTGCAGATCAACGAAGCCGAGAATGTACTCCGCAGCACCAAAAAGGAGCAGGATCGTGTCGTGAAGCAGGCTAACGACTTGCAGCTGAGTATCGAAAAGAACAAGAAGCGCAAACAAGAGCTGGAGGCTGAGTTGGTACGCAATGCCGACGAACTGCGTCAGCTGGAGCAGAATGTAGAGCTGAACGTGAAGCAGCAGGAAGCCAGCCGGCAGCAGGTGCAGGCCATGGAGCGTGCAGTGGAAGAAGTAAGAGCCAAACTGCGTGATATCAAGTAAGGTATAGCTTCTATAACTGTCCTAAAACAGAAAAGCCTCCGTTCGGGAGGCTTTTCTGTTTTATAAGTTGTCAAGTATTACGCAGGAGACAACGCAGGCTTAGAGCTTCATCCAGCGCTGTATTTCCTGTTCTGCAAACTGTTCGTTGCGCCAGCCTACAAACTTACTCTTGGCGGTGGGGTTGTGGTGTACAAACCATTGCTGCAGGATGGCTTTAGCAGCAGGGTAGTCCGCCGTAAAGCTGTTGAAGTCAGAGGCGTTGATCGTTCGTTCGCTTGGCCTTGCAGGTACAGCTACGATCTTGTGATCCAGTTCACCGGCTGTCTCTAGTTGCAGTACTCCCACCGGAATCACCTCCAACACGGTGCCTGTAGCCACGCTTCCTGTCACCACGATTACTTCCAGCGGCTTTTTCTGTGCATTGGTTTCTGTAGAAGGTATAAAACCGAAATTGGCAGGGTAGGGCAGAAAGGGGATAACGCGATCCTGACCGGCCTGCTGCTCTGCTTCAAAGGCTTTTGTTTGTCGGTTGTAGTGCAGCTTGGTCGAATTACCGGCTGGCACCTCAATCACGGCCTGCAACTGTTTTTTGCCATTGTAAGTCGGCAGGGCAGCATAGTCAGTTTGGCAGGAGGCTAGCAAGGCCAGAGAGAGCAACAGGAAGGTATAGCGCTGTATAATTTTCATGGGTATAGGAATGCAATAGGTATAGCACGAGATATAGCTGCAAATATAGTAAGCCGGACCGGAAGAGAATCAATAATGCGGGGCGGGTAAGTATGCGTTATTTCCCTGAGGGGGTTACATTACTATCCCGAAAGCCCGGGACAGCGGATGGCTCCGGGTAAGGCTCATAGAGCAGGTATAAAAAAGGGAGCCGTTTGCTTAGAAACGGCTCCCTTCTTACTAAAACTATGGAAAACTTATGAAAACAGGTTCTTCAATTATCTTCTTTCCTTGATACGTGCAGCTTTACCCTGCAGGCCTCTCAGGTAGTATAGTCTAGCTCTTCTAACACGGCCTTTTCTTATAAGCTCGATTTTCTCGATAGATGGAGAAAGCAGTGGGAAAATACGCTCCAGACCAATCTGGTTAGACACTTTTCTTACAGTGAAAGTCTCACCGTTTGTGTTAACGTTCTTGCGCTGAATAACAACGCCCTGGAACTGCTGGATACGCTCCTTGTTACCCTCACGGATTTTCACGTGGATGTTGATGGTATCGCCAGACTGGAAAGTCGGGAAAGAGGCGCGCTTGTCTGTAGATTCCTGCTCGATAAATTTAAGTAATTCGCTCATGGCTATGTTGTTAAAGCTAAATATCTTCTTCAAAATTCGGACTGCAAAGATATGCAATTATTTATTACATAAGAATATTTGCAGAAAAAAAATGTAAGTTTTTGAAACTTGTCCCCTAAATCAGCCCTGGAGACTCCTTTGGAGGTAATTCTGTATAAGGTAAGCTACTCGTTCAACAGATCCGGTCTGCGCTGTCTCGTGCGCTCCACTGCCTGCTCGAAGCGCCACTGCTCTATCTTAGGCCCGTCTCCGGAAAGCAGTATATCAGGCACTGTCATGCCTTTGTAGTCTGCCGGGCGGGTATAGACTGGCGGGGCCAGCAAGCCGTCCTGAAACGAATCGGTCAGGGCAGAAGACTCGTCGTTGAGCACACCCGGTATAATGCGGATGATGGCATCGGCCAGCACAGCCGCTCCCAGTTCGCCACCTGAAAGTACATAGTCGCCGATGCTGATCTCGTGGGTCACGTAATGCTGTCGCACCCGCTCGTCCACACCTTTGTAGTGCCCGCACAGGATAATGACGTTGCGCATGAGCGAAAACTGGTTCACCACTTGCTGGTTCAGCGTCTGCCCGTCAGGTGTCATGTAAATCACAGCGTCATACTCCCGCTCCGCCTTCAGCTCCGTTAGGATCTTGTCGATCGGTTCGATCATCATCACCATGCCTGCTCCGCCGCCAAAGGCATAGTCATCAATCTGGCCATGTTTGTTGATGGCGTATTTGCGAAGATCGTGGATGTGGATGTCGACCAAACCTTTTTGCTGAGCTCTTTTAACAATGGAATGGCTAAAAGGACTGTCCAACAGGTCGGGCTGGCAACTGATAATGTCAAATCGCATGATAATAGGGGCTACTCGTCGCGGTCGTCGGCGTCGTCAGGGGTGCCGGGCTGGGTGTATACCTCTAGCAGGCCTTCCGGTAGGTTGACATGCAGTACCTTGGTTTCATGGTCAGCACGTACAAACACCTCGTCCAGCACAGGTACAAGCATCTCCTGACCATTGTACTCCATGGCCATCAGCTGCTGCTGTGGCATGTCATAAAAGTCTTTCACGGTGCCCAGTGGGCCGTGGTTCTGGTCTATCACCTGGTAGCCGATCACCTCGTGGAAGTAAAACTGTCCTTCTTCGAGTTCAGGGAGCTCGTCGAGCGGCAGGTATAGACTGACATTGCGGAGTTTCTCGGCTTGCTCGATCGTTTTGATATCCTCAAAGGTGATAATAAAACGGCCTTTCTGCACGGGCTCCATTTTGTCAATAAAAAAAGGAATCAGCCTTCCTTGTTGTTCAAGAAAGACTGATTCCAATTCATCATAATCTTCGGGGTAGTCCACGTCAAAAAACGCGACAACCTGCCCCTTGATGCCATGGGTCTTGACGATGTGTCCTAACAGAAAGCAGTCATCAATATGCATGGCAACCGTAATTTATGCTTGCTCTTCAGTAGACTCGCCTTCAGCAGCTGGTGCCTCAGGAGATTCTTCAGATTCAGCAGCAGGAGCATCAGCAGCAAGCTTGGCAGCCTCACGCTGACGGATAGCTTCTGCACGAGCTTCTTTCACTTTCGTTTCAGCGTCAAATGCAGCCTTACGCTTCGCCTCTTTCTCAGAGCCAAGTGTAGTACGCTTGCTTTCGATCTTCGCTTCTTTCTCTTTCTTCCACTCTTCGAAACGAGCATCAGCTGTTTCTTGCGTGATAGCGCCTTTTACAACACCAATCTGAAGGTGCTTCTTGTACAGAATACCTCTGTAAGAAAGCATCGCCTTTACAGTGTCAGTTGGCTGAGCGCCGTTCATTAACCACTGGAATGCCTTCTCTTCGCTGAAGTCGATAGAAGCAGGGTTTGTGTTCGGGTTGTAAGTACCCAGTTTCTCGATAAATTTACCATCACGTGGTGAACGAGCGTCAGCTACTACGATATCGTAGATAGCAGCTTTTTTGCGGCCTCTGCGGGCCAGTCTGATTTTAACAGCCATTTTTTATATAAATAGTTAAGTCGGCGGAACCCGTCCGCCAGTTTTTAGAACCGCAAAGGTAGTGATTTTGTGCCAATTAATGCAAGGTTTTTGAAAATTGATTTGGGAAAGCCACGCACAGGTACAAAGCTGAAACAGAACCTCCTCCAATAGGTATAAGCTGCACAGGCGCTATACCTATCATAGTGCTAGGGTATACAGTTAGAGGTATATAGCAGTTGACGGTAGTGTGCCGGCTATACCTACCTGAAACAAAAAAGCCCTCCGTTTCCGAAGGGCTTTTCTATATGATTAAGCGTTGGCTTTTGCTCTTGGTGCTTTGGCAGCCTTAACCTTCACTGGTTTCAGCTTAATGATGCTAAGCTTATCCAGCGTCCAGATTACTGGCCAGGTTGGGTCTACTTCCCACCACTTCACGCCGAAGTTCACACGGTTAGGCAGTTTATGGTGGTTGTTCTGGAACAACTCACCGCCTGTCAGGAAGTCGAAGAAAAGCGAGTTGCGCGACTTGTCATTGTTGTCGAAATTCTGGTAGCCGTACTTATGGCCGCTCCAGTTTACGATCGCGCCGTGTACCGGACCCATCAGGAAGTGAAGCGGCAGCAACAGGAACATCCACCACTGCGTGGCGAAGGCGATGTAGAACAGCACATAAGCTACGCCCCAGCCAATACGAGAAATCTTCGAATCCCCGATTTTCTCCAGCGCCGGCCACATCGGGTAGTCGCCATCAAAACGCCGCTCCGGCTCCACGCGGTGGTTGAGCACGTCGTTGTAAATGTTTTTGGTTTTCCACATCATCGCAAATGCGTTGTTGGAATAATGCGGTGAGTGCGGATCACGCTCTGTATCAGAGAAGGCGTGGTGCATGCGGTGCAGAATAGCATAAGCACGTGGCGACAGGAAAGAAGAGCCCTGTGCGATGTACGTCAGCAGGTAAAAAGCCTTTTCCCAGAACGGATTCATGGTGAACATCTTGTGCGCTGCGTAACGGTGCAGGAAGAAAGTCTGCACAAACAGAGAAAGGTACCAGTGCAGTACAAAGAAAATAAGTATAGCCATTAAGCGGTTAGTATGTTAAAGTGATCAATAACTGATTCAGGTATAGCAGAGACAAAAGCAGTCACCATGCCTCCGCAAAATTACGATGTGATTCTATAGGAATAATAAAATCCGGTATAAAAGTTCAGAAAGATGATAAATATCAGTTTTATAGAATGATTAATGAGTAATGAATAATTAATGCGGAGTGAGGAATGTCGAGTTTTAATAGAGAGGTGAGTAAGGTTTACAAAGGCTTATGGGATGTCGGGGCAAGGTATAGCCAGGGTTCCCATTGCTTACTCATTATCCATTTGTTGCTGTGATTCAGTAGTTATTAATCACTACTCATTATAAAAACGGTTTCCAGATAGGAGCCGCCGGCAGTGGGGCAGTAACTTTAACCATGGTTTTGAGTGTAGGGTGCTCAAATTGGAGACTGCGGGCATGCAGGGCGATACTCTTGTCGGGTAGTGGTTTGCTGGCGCCATACCTCAGGTCACCGACAATGGGGCAGTTCATAGAGGCCAGTTGCACTCGGATCTGGTGCGGGCGACCGGTAACAGGATTTACTTCCAGCAGGTAGTTGTTATCATGCTGCCCTATCAGGCGATAACTCAGCTCAGAGCGTAGGCCGCTTTTATTCTCACGCGCATAAGCCTTGGTCACATTGCGACTGCTGTCCTTGATGAGCCAGTGCACGAGCGTCTGCTCAGGTATAGCAGGCCTGTTGAGCACGACGGCCCAATAGGTCTTCATAGTCTTTTTGCTTCGGAAGAGCTCGTTGAGGCGGGTGAGAGCTTTGGAAGTTTTGGCAAGCAGTACTACACCGCTCACAGGTCTGTCCAGGCGGTGTACCACGCCAATGTACACGTTGCCCGGCTTGTTATACTTCTCTTTGATATAGGCCTTCGCCAGGTCGGCGAGGCATTCGTCGCCTGTTTCATCACCATGCACCAGCAACCCAGCTGGCTTGTTCACCACCAGCACATGGTTATCCTCAAAAAGAACATCGAGCAAAGCCATAGGCTTTTAGTAATGAATAATGATGAATGAATAATTAAGGAGATGGTCAGAAAGGTCAATGAACAACTCTTAATGAAGTAATTATTCATCATTAGTCATTACTCATTAACCATTATTCATTCATTAATACGCTTCTTTTTCGTTAGGGAAGTCTTTGCTTTTTACGTCTTTCACGTAGTTCTGCACCGCGTCGGTCATGATGGTGTGCAGGTCGGCGTAGCGACGCAGGAAACGTGGCTTGAACTCCTTATTGATGCCCAGCATGTCGTGCACCACAAGTACCTGTCCATCCACGTGCGGACCGGCGCCTATACCTATTATTGGAATCTGCAGCTTTTCCGCTACACGTTTTGCCAGCTCCGAAGGGATCTTCTCCAGCACAATTGAGAAGCAGCCTAACTCCTGTAGCAGGAGCGCATCGTCAATCAGCTTTTGAGCCTCTGCTTCTTCTTTAGCCCGCACGGTGTAGGTGCCGAACTTGTAGATGGACTGCGGCGTCAGGCCCAGGTGGCCCATTACCGGCACACCAGCACTCAGGATGCGGATGATCGATTCTTTGATCTCGGCACCACCTTCCAGCTTGATGCCGTGTGCACCCGACTCCTTCATAATGCGGATAGTAGAGCGCAGCGCTTCTGAAGAGTTACCCTGGTAAGAGCCGAACGGTAGGTCCACCACCACAAAAGCACGATTCACACCACGGATTACTGAAGAGGCATGGTAGATCATCTGATCCAGCGTAATAGGGAGCGTTGTCTCATGCCCGGCCATCACATTGGAGGCAGAATCGCCAACGAGTAGCACGTCAACGCCGGCAGCGTCCAGAATGGTGGCCATGGAATAGTCGTAAGCCGTGAGCATGGAGATTTTCTCGCCGCGCTCTTTCATATTCTGCAGCTGGTGCGTGGTTACTTTTTTTACGTCGCTTTTATGAACAGACATAGGATGCTGGTTTGAGTTTGATTCAAAATTATAAAAATCAAAACAAAAACAGCCACCCAATTTTCTGGAGTGGCTGTTCGGAGTTTATCTGAAGTTCATGCCTGATCTGTTTCTGGTCAGGCGCAGGTCGCGCAGCAGGGCAGATCGTGCGTTGATGGTCACGTTGTAGCCGCGCATCAGACCAAATGGTCGCCAGCCGATGCTCATCTCCCAGCAGTGCAGGTCGCGGTAGATATCGATGCTGGCGTTGGAAATGTTCTGGTTCGTGAAGTCATACCCGGCCATGTAGCCGAATTTCCACTTGTCGGTCAGGTTCAGGGTGCCTTGCATACCAATGTTCTGTGTCAGGCTTGGCTGTGTCTGTGTGCCGGTGGCCGGAGCATAGAAAATGGTATAGTCCAGGTTCAGCGTCCATGGAATGTTGAAGTCCACGTAATCCGGCAAAAACTGGTCGTTCGGGTTCAGCATGCCGGGCAGGTTCGTAGGAGGGGGCACGTTGGTAGACCGCGCCGCCGGGTTGAAGTTGGCCCGCACACTCAGGTTAGCATTGGTCAGCCTGGCCAGTTTAAAACCAGGTCCTTCCAACATGTAGCGATCAATAGCACGGTCACCTGCTGGGTTGAGTTGGTAAGGACTGAAGGTAGACGTAAAGTTTACATCGAACACCTGGAACAGGCGCGTGTTCATGCTAACGTTTATATTGGAGAGCCTCATAGAGTCAGCTGCCAGGTTATAGGAACCGCCAATGTTCAGGTTGTCGATCAGGCTCACCTTTTCAGACTTAGCCTCTGTGGAGTCACTGCGCGAGCGCACTTTCATCTCCACACGGTTGTTGATCTGCATACTCAGGCTGCTTTGCAAGCCCCCTGAAGGCACGTTGCCATTGAAGCGTGGCAGGGTCTGGAAAATGGGCTGGTTCGTCAGCGAGTCTATACCTACCTGTGTGGTCTGGGTGAAACCGAAGCGGTTCTCGTCGCCGAAGTTAGGGCGGTAGCCATAGCTGATGCTTGGGATCATGGTATGGCGGATGGCCTCTACCCGCTTGCTCTTAGGAAACTGGACTGTACCATACACGGTCGTGTTGAGTGAGGCGCCGGCACCGTACTCGTATACCCTGCCAAAGCTTGCTGTGTCGATGCGCACTGCCTGCTGCTCGTCGTCATAGGTATAGGTCAGTTTGTTGTCGAACCATGACTCACGGTAATTCACGTTCGGCGTCAGGTTGAAAAAGCGGAATATTTTATAGTTACCCAAACCGATCGTGAAGTTGTGATCAGCGCTTTTACGGCCGTTCTTCCAGAGGCGGTCGAGGTTGTCGAAGTTGAGCGCAAAAGAAGTATCCCTAGCAGTGCCATCAATAACAGGCAAATTGTTTAGCCTACGGGCTACTACCTGGTTCGATACCTCGTTGCGGGCCCGTACATTGTAGCCAAAGGTAAAGTTTTCATACCACTTACCGGTAGGCACATTGTCCGAGAAGAGCTCATACAAGCTCATCTGCGTCATGGCAAAGTTAAGGTCAGGCAGCGTGAAGCGCATGATGGTAGGAGCCGGCCTGCCGTCTGCCGTAAAGCCACCGTTGTTCTGCCCCTGGCTCAGCGTAGCGGTGTAGCTGAAAGGCGTGTTCTGGATGTTTTTCTGGTAAGTGATGGTCGAGTTGAAAGTCGGTGTCAGGTAGTTGTTCGGGTTATTGAAGTTCACCCGGTTGTGCTGACTGCTACCTGCCCGCACATTGGCTGTAAAGCGACCGCGGCCAGGCTTCTGCACCGGACTGTGCGACCAGGTAACAAACGCCGTTCGCTGGCTAGGCGGTAGGCCGCTCAGGCTGTTCGTGGAGCGGTTCGGATCCGCAACATCAGCTTCGTCATTTTTAAAGTAGTCGTAACTGATGTTGAAATTGCCGCGGTAGGAGTAGCGCTTGATGTAAGTATTGTCAACCGTCACCTTGTATCCGCCGAGCGAGTAGATATCGCCGGTGATGCGGGTGCCGATGTAGTCGTTCAGGGCGAGGTAATAACCGCCATTGCTCAGGTAGAAACCACGGGCACGTGATTCGCCGAAGGTCGGCATGATCACGCCGGACGAGCGTTTGTTCTTCGGTGTCGGGAAGAGGCCGAACAAAAAGCCGAGCGGCGTCGGTATGTCGGCGATCACGAGGTTAAAAGGACCCGACATGATCTTATCGTTTGGTATAGCCTTGATCTTGCCGGCGCTGATGTAGAAGTGCGGGTGCTCCAGGTTACAGGTGGTATACTTGTTGTGCAGACCGAAAATCTCGTTTGCCTCATTTTTTTTCACTACCTCGGAATGTATATACCCTTCACCTTGTTGCGTTACTACTTCAGAGATCCGGCCTCGTCTGGTTTTGTAGTTATAGGCGATACGCTTGGCTGCATAACTCTCTGCCCCGTCTCTAAATACCGGAGTACCAGTCTCCTGGCCTGTGGAGTCTACCAGAGTGGTAGCGGTTAGGGTGTTGAGGTCGTAATCGATCTGGATGTAGGCAGCCGCCAGTTCCATGGTGCCATAGTCAATTTTGGCATCGCCGTACAGGTGCACTACCTTACGGTCTACCTCAAAGAGGATGGAATCTCTGGCAGAATAATTGATTGTCGTCTCGATGTCGCCCTGTGGTGCGGGAACCACAAGCGAATCCTGAGGCGGCGAGATGTTGACAGTGTCTTTTGGCGTAGCTGTCGTGGTGGGGCGGCGCACCCGCTGACCCAGTACAGGCTGGGCAGAAAGTACGGCGAGCTGCACCAGCAGCAAAAAAATCAAAATGTAGCGCAACTTCTTCAGACTTCCCTAAAGTTTTATTTATTTTGTACAAAGTTATTGTTTTTAACTTTTAACTAACGAGCGTTGTGAGAAATATTGTTACTATTTCAGTTCTGGCCCTAAGTTTACTTCTACTCTCTTCCAGCAAGCTCGAATACCGTAAGGCATACAAGCTGCGCACGGTAGTAATCGATGCGGGTCATGGCGGCAAAGACATAGGCTGTAACGGCAAAGTTTCACATGAGGCTGATGTAGCCTTGAAGTTAGCGCTGCAGGTTGGAGCGTTAATTGAGAAGAACGTGCCTGACGTGAAAGTTGTTTACACCCGCAAGGATGATACCTTCGTGGAGTTGATCGACCGTGCCGGAATTGCCAACAAGAACAACGCGGACCTGTTCATCTCCATTCACCTGAATGCAGGGCCGCCTTCTGCTTTCGGTACTGAGACCTATACCATGGGACTCCACACCACCAGTGGCAACCTGGCGGTAGCCAAGCGGGAGAACGCTGTAATTCTGCAGGAGGATGACTACAAGGAGAAATACGGTGGCTTTGACCCAAACTCCCCACAGAGCCACATCATGTTTGCCCTGCACCAGAGTGCCTACATCGACAACAGCCTACGATTCGCTCAAAAGATCGAAAACGAATTTAAAAATCGGGTTGGTCGCACAAGCCGTGGCGTGAAGCAGGCGGGATTCCTGGTGCTCTGGAAATCCTACATGCCAAGTGTACTGATCGAAGCCGGATTCCTGACTAACCCTGCCGAAGAAAAATTCCTTAACGATAAAACAGGTCAGACGTATATGGCATCAGGCATATACCGAGCCTTCAAAGAATACAAGCAAGAGCTGGAGGCCATGAACTAATGCAAAAAGCAAACTCACCTACGTGAAACTATCGAAAGAAATTAAAGTTGCCCTGCTAGGTATAGTGGCAATTCTGATACTGTATTTCGGGTATGACTTCCTGAAAGGATCCTCGATTTTCTCTAAATCCAACACCTATCACGTCGTTTATGACAATGTAGATGGCCTGACACCCTCTAATCCTGTTATTCTGAATGGCATACAGGTAGGGCAGGTTAAGGATATGACGCTGCTCACTGATCGTGGTAACATGGTACGCGTAGATATTGAGGTGCGGAAAGATCTCCAGATCGGAGACTCCACCATCGCCAGCCTCGGCAACTCTGACCTCTTGGGTAGCAAAGCCATTACATTGCACCTGCGCAACAGCACCCAGATGTTTGATGGCGGTGAAGAACTGATCGCCTTTAAAGAAACCAGCATCGCCGACATGATCTCCTCTAAGTCGGTGCCGGTGATCGACAAGGTAGATACTACGCTGGCCCGCGTTAACCGACTGCTTGATAGCGAAGCGAAGGGCAACATTCAGCAGATCCTGGCCAACTCCAACAAGACCACGGAGATGATCAACGACATTCTCCGCGAGAACCAGCGCAATATCAATCAGATCACGGGCAACCTGAGTCAACTTACCTCAGCTCTGAAGCAGACACAAAAGAACATCGATCGGCTTGCGTTAAACATGACTGAGATCACAGATACGCTCAAGCAGGTGGAGATTAAGAAACTGGTGCGCGATGCCAACTCAGCTGTGAATGAGCTGGAAACAACTATCGCCAAACTCAATTCAAACCAAGGCTCTTTGGGTCGCCTGATGAACGACGAGGAACTGTATCAGAACATGAACCGCTCCACAGAAGCGCTCAACCTGTTGCTACGTGATATTCAGGCATACCCAAAGCGCTATGTGCAGTTCTCGCTCATTGGCCGCAAAGACAGGTATAAGGTGGATGCCACGGGCCGTGTAATCACACTGGAGGAGGTAAAGGAGATGCAGGACGCCAACCCGGATGAGTTTCGTCGCCCTGCTCCAGACTCTGTAGAGGTAGTGCCTGCTGACACCACAAAAAGGCAATAGTGCATCTTATAAAAATTGTATATTTGTGAAATCCGCCCCTAAAGCGGATTTTTCATTGTAAGTAGTCCCCTTATTTATAATAACCCCTTCATGGATATCGAATTCAATAAGAACGAAGACTCTCTCAAACAGCTGAGTTTCCAGCTGAAAAGCAAACTGAAGAAAGTACACCTGGGCGGCGGCGAAAAGCGCATCGCAAAAGAGCATGCCAAAGGTAAAATGACAGCCCGCGAACGCATCGAGTACCTACTCGACGAAGGAACGGAGTTCCTGGAAGTAGGAGCCTTTGCAGGCGAAGGTATGTACCAGGAAGTAGGCGGCTGCCCAAGCGGCGGCGTGGTGACAGGTATAGGTTACATTAAAGGCCGCCAGTGCGTGGTGGTAGCAAACGACGCCACGGTAAAGGCAGGTGCCTGGTTCCCGATCACAGCCAAGAAAAACCTGCGTGCGCAGGAAATCTCTATTGAGAACAAACTCCCGATCGTATACCTGGTAGACAGCGCAGGCGTGTTCCTGCCGATGCAGGACGAGATCTTCCCGGACAAAGAGCACTTTGGGCGTATGTTCCGAAACAATGCTGTGATGAGCTCGATGGGTATCGTGCAGATTGCTGCTATCATGGGAAGCTGCGTGGCCGGTGGTGCATACCTGCCGATCATGAGCGACGAGGCCCTGATTGTAGAGGGCACAGGCTCTGTGTTCCTGGGCGGTTCTTACCTGGTAAAGTCAGCCATCGGCGAGACCATTGACAACGAAACGCTGGGCGGGGCATCTACCCACTGCGAGATTTCGGGCGTAACCGATTACAAGTGCAAAGACGATAAAGAGGCGTTGGATCATATCCGCACCATTTTCGACAAAATGGGCGACAACCCAAAAGCTGGTTTCAGCCGTGTGGAACCTGCTGCTCCGAAACTCGACGAGAAAGAGATTTACGGTATGCTGCCAGCCGACCGCACCAAGCCATACGACATGATGGACATCATCAACCGTTTGGTCGACAACTCTGAATTTGAGCCTTACAAAGAGCTGTATGGTCAGTCACTGATTTGCGGACTGGGCCGTATTGATGGTTGGGCAGTGGGTATTGTGGCTAACCAGCGCAAGATCGTGAAGAGCAAGAAAGGCGAAATGCAAATGGGGGGCGTGATCTACTCTGACTCGGCTGACAAGGCTGCCCGCTTTATCATGAACTGCAACCAAAAGAAAATTCCGCTGGTGTTCCTGCATGACGTGTCAGGCTTTATGGTAGGCAGCAAGGCTGAGCACGGTGGCATCATTAAAGATGGTGCCAAAATGGTAAATGCCATGGCTAACTCGGTGGTGCCTAAGTTTACGATCATTCTGGGCAACAGCTACGGAGCCGGCAACTATGCTATGTGCGGCAAAGCTTACGACCCGCGCCTGATCTACGCCTGGCCATCGGCGCAGCTGGCGGTGATGAGTGGTGCTGCAGCGGCCAACACCCTGTTGCAGATTCAGGTTTCTGCCCTGAAAGCAAAAGGGGAGGAGATTACGCCGGAGGCTGAGAAAGAGTTACTGGAGCGCATCACGGCAAAGTATAACGAAGAACTGTCGCCATACTACGCCGCAGCCCGCCTGTGGATAGACGGTATCATCGACCCGCTGGAGACGCGCAAAGTTATCTCCATGGGTATAGAAGCCGCCAACCATGCGCCAATCGAGAAGCCATATAACGTAGGTGTCATTCAAACGTGATTGCCTTGGTGCTCAAATAAAGTTTCAGAATTGACATCTGAAACTTACGGATTGGAGTACAATAATGAATATTTTATTACCTGATTAAGTTTAAGTATTTCTGTGACAAAGAAGGAGATAAAGGCGCTGATCTCGCTGTTGGATGATATAGATTATGAGGTCGCGTCGCATGTAGAGCAGAAGATTGTGTCGCTGGGCGAAAGCATTATTCCCTTTCTGGAGGAGGAATGGGAGGAAACCCTGAACTCGGACCTGCAGAAGAGAATCGAGGATCTGATCCATAATTTGCAATTTGATGGCCTTTTGCAGCGCATCAAGGACTGGAAAGAGCATGGAGGGCTGGATTTGGTTGAAGGCATGTGGTTGGTGAATACCTACCTGTACCCGGATGTGGAACTGGCAACGCTGTCAAAAGCGCTGGACCAACTGTACTTCGACGCCTGGACGAACATGAAGGAGAATATGCACCCTTATGACCAGGTGAAGTCGCTGAACAACTCACTGTTCCGTGACAAAAAGTTCTCGGCCAATACCAAGAATTTCCATTCACCGTCGAACTCCATGATGCACCTGGCGCTGGAGACAAGGCGCGGAAACCCGCTCACGCTATGTGTCATTTACATGACCATTGCGCAGCGCCTTGGGATGCCGGTATACGGTGTAAATCTACCGAACCTCTTCATACTGACCTATAAACTGGGCGATGTGCAGTTCTATATCAACGTGTATAACAAGGGCCTGATGCTGTCGAAAGCAGATATCGACAATTACATCGTGCAGCTTAATCTGAACCCGGTAGACATTTTTTACGAGCCCTGCTCCAACATCGAGATCGTAAAGCGGGCGTTGCGCAACCTGGCGTTCTCGTTTGAGAAGACCAACGATTTGGAAAAGGCAACTGAAGTAACCAAACTCTTGACGGCTATCACAGACGACGATCCAACGATATAACCCTTAGCCGCTGCCTGGTTTCGCTAACTTTGCCAGACAAGTACATGATAAAAACAAAGAAGGCCGATTCCTTATGGAATTGGCCTTTTCGTTTTGTGCTCTCAGGTATAGCGGATCAGATTTCAGCTATACCTGAGGATGTCTTTAGCAATGAGTAAATAATATTCGTATCGGTCTGCTTAATAGCGTTTGATCATACAACCGGTCGCACGCTTGTCTGAGGTGCTTACGTTTTTGTTGGCCAGCACTTCGTCAATCACGGTTTTGAGGTAATTGTTGCGCACGCCGCTCTCTACCTGCGGACTGTCATCTATCGCGCCTTTGTACTTCAGCACGAAGTCACTGCCTGTGTTGTGCAGCACGAATACCTCGGGCGTTTTAGTGGCTCCGAACTTCTGGCTGATGCGCTGGCCTTCGTCTGCCAGGTATGGGAAGCTGTAATTCTTGGCCGCCAGATCCTGTCTGGTATCGCTGCCTTCGCCCGCACCAACACCTGGGTTAATGAATATAAATTGCACACCTCGGGCCGCATATGTGCTCGATAGCGTCACAAGTCGGTTCTCGTACAGCTTCGCATATGGGCATTGATTGTCCGTGAACACAACTACTACTGTTTTGCTACTCGCAAAATCGCTGAGCGAAACAGCATTTCCCTGCCCGTCCTTAAGGGAGAAGTCAGCCACTTTGCTGCCCAGCTGGTAGCTGCCCTGCGCAAATACACTGGCCGTGACCAGGAACGCTACGACAAAAGAAGCCAGATATTTCATGTTTGTTTGTTTAGGTGAGTATAAGTTGGATCAGCGATCTACACTATAAGTGAGTACGTGATTGTGAAGCACTTCGTGATGGATCTGGTACAATTTAGAAAAATTATCGGTAATTACGTGCCCCTGCAATAAGTTGTTTTCAGGGCCATGAGACGGTTCCACCAAAAGGTTCTCCTTAAAAATAAGCTGTTTTTGGCTGTACATCTTGTACAAAGTTTCTTTGGCGCTCCAGTACAAACAAGTCTGCTGTTCATCAGCAGCGGTAAATAGCTTTTCCTGCTCAGTCAGAAACTTGTCGGCTACCCGCAACGCTTTTGCACTCACCTGTTCAATATCTATGCCAACATCGTATTTTTCAGATAGAATGACGGCCGCCAGACGAGGAGAGTGTGTGATGGAAAGCTGAAATGGAGACTCTGCAAACACAGGCTTGCCGGTGGCGTCGCGCAGCAAAGGCAGCGGCTCAGAGGTGAACTGCTGCAGCAACTGGTAAACTAGTGCACGACTCGCCAGCCATTCGCGTTGCCGCCTTGGGTGTGCGAGTTGCAGGTTTTCGTCAGGTATAAGATGGGCCGGCAACAGAGGGCGCAGTGCCTCCGGGGCTTCGTCGAGAAGCCACACACCCAGTAAGGTATGGGCGTCAAGTTCGCGGGTCTGGAGCAGCGGCATAGCGGTAATTTTTGGTCGGCAACGAAAGGGTTCGCCGCATTTGTTGTAAATTTAGCTAAAATTAAGCGTAACAGATAGAAGAGATGGCCAGCAAGATACAAGTACAGAAAGTAGCCACCCTGACAGGCCACCGCGATTGTGTGTATACCCTGGAGGGCGGTGCTGCGCCTGCCACCGTTTATTCGGCAGGCAGCGACGGCATGGTGGCCGCCTGGGATTTGAATCAGCCCGAGAACGGTGAACTGATTGCGAAGGTCACTACTTCGGTATACGCCTTGCGGTTTATGCCGGAGCAGAACCTACTCTTGATCGGGCAGAACCTGGAAGGCTTGCAAGTGATTGATCTCAAAAGCAAAGCCATTCACAAGTCAGTAGCCTTGCCCAAAGTACCGATTTTCGATATCGCCTATGTGCCGGAAAAGGGGCAGGTATACGTGGGACTGGGTAATGGAGGTATAGCCGTGATCGGGGCTGATGACTTTGAACTACGCAGCATGGTGCGCAAGTCGGACCAGAGCGTACGCTGCCTGGCCTACAACAAAACCACTAACGAACTGGCGGCTGGGTATAGCGACAACCTGGTGCGGGTGTTTGATGCCGCCACCATGGAACTGAAGCATGAACTGCCGGCACATACCAACTCCGTGTTTACGCTCGTTTACTCTCCAGATGACTCGCTGCTGCTCACGGCGGGGCGCGATGCCCACCTTCGGGTGTGGCAGGTACAGGAAAAATACAAGGAGCGCGGTTATGTGATCGCCCACATGTACACCGTCAATCACATAACCTATAGCCCAGACAGGCGCTATTTTGCCACCTGCAGCATGGATAAGTCCATAAAAGTATGGGACGCGCAGACCTTTAAACTGCTCAAGGTTATTGACAAAGTCCGAAACGCGAGCCATGGCACCTCTGTCAACAAATTATTTTGGTCGGCTCATCAGAATCAGTTAGTTTCGTGTAGTGATGACCGCACCATTTCGGTGTGGGATATAAAATTCAGTTTGGATCATGAAGATTACACCCTTAGAAATCAGACAAAAAACATTTGAGAAGGCATTTAGAGGGCTTGACAAGGACGAAGTAAATGCTTTTTTGCTGACCTTATCGCAGCAGTGGGAAAAGTTGCTCGATGAGAACAAAGACCTTCGCAACAAGCTGGAGGCGGCTCACCGCGAGACGCAGAAGCTACGCGAGGTGGAATCTTCTTTATACAAAACACTGAAAACGGCTGAAGACACAGGTAACTCTATTCTGGAGCAGGCGAACAAGTCGTCAGAGCTTAAGATCCGGGAGGCGCAGCTGCAAGCCGATCAGCTTCTGAACACTGCCCGCAACCAGGCCCGCATGGTGTTGGAGGACAGCAAGAAACAAGCTGAGCAGATGGTGAACGAGATGCAGCAGGAGGTAAAAGCCCTGGAGCAGGACTACCAGCGCATGGAGTCGTACCTGGAGAGCATGGTGCGTGACCTGCGCAATCTGGCCAATGAGGCGTTGGAAAAAGCTGAAAAAACAAAGTCAAAACCTAAAGCCAGTACAGCCAGTATTCTTTCAAGAGCGGCAGAACTTAGGGTAGAACAGCCCGAACTGCTGCGTAACCTGAAAGATATGGAAACAACGACAAACAGACCTATACAACTGCCTGAGGCCACGGCCACAGCTGTTAACAATACACCTGCTATTACGAGCAGCAATGGTTACGAGCCATTTGGCGATCCGGCTCCGGACGTAACACAGCCGCACCCGGAAATACCGAATCCGGTTACTCCTGTGCCAGACGTGCCATCTCCGGAGATCGAGCCGCCAAAGCCGGACTACCCGGGTACTATACCTGGTCCTGAAATTGAGCAGCCTATACCTGAAATACAGCCTGTAAAACCTGATCAGCCAGAGATACAGCCGCCTATGACAGAGCCTTCGCGCAATAGCCTGGCTGACTGGGCACAGAGCCGCCAGCCGAAACCAGCAGGTTCTTTCTTTGACGAGATAGGTTAGTCAGAGGCTAATGGGACAGATTGCATTGGAGGGGATGGAATTCTTCGCCTTCCACGGTTTTTACGACGAGGAGCAGAAGATCGGCAACAAGTATGGCATAGACCTGATCATTGAAACTGATTTGCGCCGTGCCGCCGAAAGCGACGACCTGGGTGAGACAGTCAACTACGAGGTGCTGTACGCACTGGCGCTGGAGGAGATGAAAGTCCCGGCCCGACTGCTGGAGCACCTGGGGCACCGGATCATTGATAAGATCTATGAGCGTTTCCCGTTTGTGCAGTCCGTCAAAATAAATGTATATAAGTTTAACCCTCCGCTGGGGGGGATCTGCAAGTGGGCTAAAGTTACTTTAGAAGAGGCCCGATAAATTTACTTATTGATGAAAAGCAGCCGGTGCAGCAATGTGCCGGCTGCTTTTTTATGTCTTACACCAGCTTCAGCAGTTCCGACGCCGCTGCAAAAGCCGACTTTCTGCCTTCCTTTACCTGATCGGCTATACCTGGCAGTTGGTCCTTCACCTGCTGATGTGCATAGAAATTATCTTCCAGACCTTGCCGTATGGCTTCGTACATCCACTGCAGGTTCTGATCGTGGCGTTTTCTTTCAAAAAAGCCATTCTGCCGGGTTAGCTCCAGGTATGCGGCTATCGTTTGCCAGATCGTATCGAGGCCGGTTTGCTCCATGGCTGAACAAACGGATACTTTCGGCAGCCAGCCGGAGGCAGCCATAGGGTATAGGTGCAGGGCGTTCTGGTACTCGGCACGAGCGGCTTTGGCTTTCATGGCATTTTCACCGTCTGCTTTGGTAATGGCTATGGCGTCGGCCATCTCCATGATGCCGCGCTTGATGCCTTGCAGTTCGTCGCCGGCACCGGCCAGCATGAGCAGTAGGAAAAAATCGACCATGGCATGCACAGCTGTTTCGGATTGGCCTACCCCTACCGTCTCCACAATGATGGCGTCAAAACCGGCCGCTTCGCAGAGGATAATCGATTCGCGGGTACTGCGGGTCACACCGCCCAGCGACTTGCCGGCAGGAGAGGGGCGGATAAAAGCCTGCGGATTAACAGAGAGCGACTCCATTCGGGTCTTGTCGCCGAGTATACTGCCGCCTGTGCGCTGTGAGGTCGGGTCAATGGCGAGTACAGCCAGCTTTTTGCCCTGCTCCTGAATCAGGTGATTGCCAAAGGCTTCAATGAAAGTGCTCTTACCCACACCTGGCACACCGGTTATACCTATGCGCACCGACTTGCCCGCATGTGGCAGCACCTGGTTGATGACGTCCTGCGCCAGATCCAGATCGGAGGCCAGCCGGCTTTCCACGAGTGTGATGGCGCGACTCAACATGACCCGGTCACCGGCCAGGATGCCCTCTACATACTTTTCAGCGCTGAAACGTTTTGCCAAGGCGGTATAGCTTTAGGTATAGAATCGATTGTATTACAAATTTAGAATTTATGCGTTACCGAGCCAGCTATTTGTACGAAACAAAAAAGCCGGACAAACTGCCCGGCTCCATTAATCACTATCTTATACCTCACTTTACATTAGCAGACCTTGCCGCACCAGTCCGTATACCTTGCGGGAAGTTTGGCAGACCAAGGTCGCTTTTGCGCCCACCGAGGTGTAGTCCCATGTCTACATAGCCGCTCTCTTTGCCAAGTGTGTTCGGCTTGTTGATCACACCCAAATGTATGTTGTCCTGACGGGCCACATATATTTTGCCATCTGGCCCAAGTTGAAGCGCACCTATGCGTGGGCTACCGGAAGTGCCCACAACCACGGCTGACTTGGCAATAGCCGCTTCATCACCGGCCTGCAGGTCAAACTGTATGATCTGTGCTTTGCCACCGCCTTTACCGTTAGCAGTGCCATACAGCTTCGTGCCATCCGGAGAGAAACACACGCCATAGGCTTCTTCGTAACCTTTCAACAGAATAGGGTCAGATACCTCGCCGGTGCTGCGGTCGAAGCGAAGCACCTCAAAATTGCTATCACTATCCCACAGGGCCGCTGCCAGTCTGGTGCCATCCGGCGAAGGGACTAGGTAACCAATCGCTTTCCGGTGAGCGCCGCCGTGAACCGTGCCCACGTTGGTCATCACAGGTTCCATGTTCACGCCATCAGCCGTCACCAGGTAGGCCATATAGGCATTGCTGTTCCAGCGGTGCGCAATCACCCACCAGTCGCGGTTGTTGCTGTGGCGTATGGCGGTGAGCTTCTCAGTGGCCGGTGCGATCATGAACACGTTACGTGCCGTGATAGCACCATTGCCTTCGTCCTTGTTCATGTTCACCACACTGTAGCGCAAGCCATTGGACTGCGCCTGTATGTCGGTCGTGAAGATGTAGAAGATGCTGTCAGAAGCGGGTTTAGGTATGATCAGTGCAGACTGCGTAGAGGACTTCATACCCATCAGCCCGTTGCCGTTTGGCATCACGCGGTGGTGCTTGTTCCAGACGGTAATGCCATTGGTATAAAACAGCAGGTTGCCGTCTTTATCGGAGATGGAGGCGCTGCCTTCTTCGGTGTGCAGTCTGCTATTGGCAACTGCCGTTACGCTGTCGCCTCTAAAAACCAATCCGGCTCCTTTGCCGAAGTACCAGTTGGCTGTTTCACCCTGTGCAAAAGCTGTAAAACTGCTCAGCAACAGAGTGGTCGCTACAAGGATATGTCTAAGCTGCTTCATAAGCGATTTTATAGATATAACGCTCCTGTTGCAAACTGAGTGCCAGTTTCCGGATCAATCTGCAAATCAGGTATAGCAAGTGCCAGCTATACCTGATTTGCAAAACGCTATACATACCTTATAGTTGCCCTGCAGACTAGTTACAACCTATCGGCTTTGCAACATGGCAGGCTGTCGTTCAGCGATCGGGCGTAGTTCAGGGTATAACGCTATCAGTTTGAGAAACACACCGTTGGTCCACCCAAAGCCATCCTGGTTAGGGTACTCCCCGCCACCTGCTTCGAGTTCGAGATTCTCTACGTTATACTTCTCTACCATTTTGCCTGTGTTTTCGTGTACTTCGGTGCCAAGGGTAATCCATCGGGTCGCAATGGTGCGGGCCAAATCCTGATGATTGTAGTTGCGCAGTGCCTGTATGCTCATCCACTGCAGCGGTGCCCAGCCGTTCGGCGCATCCCATTGCTGGTCGGTGTGCACCAAAGTAGTGGCGAGTCCACCGGGCTTCAGGAAGCTGCTTTGCAGGCGCTCAGCCACGGCAGCAGCCTGGCGGCGCTTGGCCATGCAAAAGTATAGCGGGTAAACAGCGGCCAGTGTCGGGATGTTGGTCGTGGTGCCCTGCACAAAATCATAATCGTAGAAGAAGCCGTCTGCCTCGTGCCACATGTGCTGGAGCACTGCTTTGCGGCGGGCCTTAGCTTTCTGACGGTACAGGCACGCTCCGGCAGGGTCTCGCTCCAGTTCGGCCATCTCAGCCAGCGTCAGCTCCATATGGAAGAGGAGCGAGTTGAGGTCTACAGGCAGAATATCGGTGGTATGGATCGTGCTCAGGCTTTGCTTGTCGGCAAACCAGCGGCTGCTAAAGTCCCAGCCCGACTCGGCGGCGGCTCTGATGTGGCGGTATACCTCCTCCGGCTGCCTGCCCGACTCCTGGGCGATGTGGACGTCTTCTTTGTAAGCCTCAGGGCGTGGAGCTGGTTGGTCGTCCCAGTAGCGGTTGAGGATGCTGCCATCCGGCAACAGCACCACCCTACGGTGAGTCGGGTTAGCTGGGGAGAGTTGCTCTGCGCCACCCATCCAGAAGGCATATTCCTTGCGGAGTGCGGAGGCATACTTTACTAATACATCACGGCCCATCTCCTGGGTGAGCAGGTGCAGCATCAGCGCATAAAAGGGCGGTTGGGAGCGACTGAGGTAATAGCTGCGGTTGCCGTTCGGTATATGACCAGTGGTATGGATGAGGTGCGTGAAATTGTCGACCATGTGCTGGATCAGGGCTTTCTCGCCGCTTACCTGCAGCCCCAGCATGGTGAAGAAGCTGTCCCAGTAGTAGATTTCCTGAAAACGGCCTCCCGGTACGACATATGCATGGGGGAGGGGCAGTAGCGAACCGCCACTTTCATCAGGCATGCGGGTGAGCACAGGCCAGAGCTGTCGTATATGCGCTGTTACGGAGAGGCTGGTATCGGTCGTAAAATTAGAAGAAGGCTGCGTCGGCAACAGAAAATGCTCCAATACGAACTCCTTCAAATCGAAGCCAGGCTGCACACGTTGCTCCCGGTAAGCCTGTAAAATATGCACTGGTTCCTGCAGGGGCACACAATCGGCGAAAGTTTTGGAATCCGGGAAGACAGGAAGGAGCTGCACATCACGAAAAAGCTCTTGTAAGTCGGTCTCCGGCCGGTACTGGGCCTGTACCGGGGAAGGAGCGAAAATATAAGATAAAAGCAAAAGAATCAGGTTAAGTAAGAAGTATGATTTTTTTGATTTGCCTTGCTTCATGGTCAGCACATTTTATATGAATCTGTATTCATACGAATTAAGGAAGCAAGGGGTCAAGTATACTATTATGCAACCTATTACACAAGCTATAAAACAAGAAGATTATTTGTTTCCTGAATACCTGCAGGAAAATCTTGAAATAGTATGGAGCGATCTGTTCGTTTGGAAGTATTACTATTGTAATATAAAAAAAGCGGGAGGCCATTTAATTAGCCTCCCGCTTTCTGTTTGATTTTTATACCTATTTGAATTACAGGTGCTTACATAGTGGTGCCACCTGTTGTGCTACCGCTTGTAGTGCCGGTTGTGGTGGTGCCGGAGGCATCTGTGCCTGTACCGCCACTGGCGTTCTCAACCCGGTTGTCTTCCAGCGAATCGCTGTTTATATCCCGGGTTTCAATAGATTGATTATCCGGTACAGATTGCTGATTCTCGCTCCCGCAAGATGTTAACAGCAGAGAAGCTGTGCCTAGACATAGGCCGGCAGCAAGTGAGGTCCATTGTTTTTTCATAGTCTGATATCAGTTGTAGAGAATTGTGGGAATTATGTTCTGGTTGCGGCAACTTAGAAAGTGCCGCAACCAGAACTTAGTTATAACTAGTTGCCAGTGGTGCTCCCAGAAGTTGTGCCAGTCGTAGTGCCACCAGTTGTTGTGCCAGTGTTGGTACCACCTGTAGTCGTTCCAGTGGTAGTGCCGGTTGTTGTACCAGTCGTGGTTCCTGTAGTCGTTGTACCGGTTGTAGTACCAGTAGTAGTTCCTGTAGTAGTTCCCGTCGTTGTGCCGGTTGTAGTACCTGTTGTAGTTGTTCCCGTAGTTGTTCCCGTAGTAGTTCCGGTCGTTGTACCAGTAGTTGTTCCCGTTGTGGTTCCGGTGGTCGTTCCCGTAGTCGTACCTGTTGTTGTACCAGTAGTCGTACCACCAGTTGTAGTTCCGCCTGTAGTTGTTGTGCCGGTAGTTGTCATACCTCCGGTGGTAGTGCCTGTAGTAGTTCCAGTGGTAGTGCCCGTTGTCGTTCCGGTAGTTGTACCCGTTGTCGTTCCGGTAGTTGTACCCGTTGTCGTTCCGGTAGTTGTACCAGTCGTGGTACCCATTCCTGCAGTATCTTCAGGCATAACATAGCCATTACCCTCTATGCCGGTTTCCTGTGTGTCCCCTTCCATGGTTTCAGGTGGCATTTCCGAGTTTTCCCCGGATTCTCCTCCACAAGAGGTTAGACATAAAGCTGAACTTATAAAGAGAGAGGCAGCTGCTGTTTTCCAATTCATTTTCATAGCATACTAGATTTTAAGTTACACATTCTCTCTTTTACGGTTAATTTGAAGATGCGCTACAGAAATATGCCGGTATTAAATGCGGGTTACTACTTAATTATCAATAAGTAGCAATGCCAAAACAGCATTTAAAGATGATTTAACGGCTGAATGGATGCCGTACGAATGATACCTGTCCCATAGCATCTTTCTCGTAGCGAGCCAGGGTATAGGGCGCAAACTGCGGATCGAAATTCTGTTGTCCGGGCTGCACCTGATCCGGTGTCGGCTGACTGTTCAGGAAGAAGTATACGCGTGTGGTGCCATACTTGGTGTGCGGCATGTAGTTGCCGTATTGCTCCATTTCCTGCCACAAGGTGTCGGCCACGGTTACCGCATAAATCCTGACAATCGGACCAGTATTGTTCTCGTTGCGGTAAAAAGCCGCCTCTTTGAAATCACCATCCAGGTCATCGACACTGGGTTGGGAGAAGGAGTCGTAGATGAAATAGATGACAAGAACAGCGGTAATAGCGAGAAGAAGGTATTTTATTGATTTAGATGACATAACGGAGTTTTGTGATTGCTACAAAGGTACGGTTTAAAAAGACCCTTGGCAAAGTACTGGTGTGCCGTATACCTATCAGAACAGGGAGTGTGTCTGAAAGAACTTCAGCGCAGAAATAAAAAAGCTGCAGCCAACCGAAGTCAACTGCAGCTTTTTACTCTTAACTCATAACGCTATTCCTTCACTGCTCTGATCAACTGCTCCAGAATATTCTGAGCCGCTACAGAGATGATGGTGCCTGGGCCAAACACGCCAGCAGCGCCTGCTTTGAACAGGAAGTCGTAGTCCTGGGCAGGTATAACACCGCCCACGACCACCATGATGTCTGCGCGGTCCAGTTTGCGGAGTTCCTCTATCAACTGCGGAACCAGTGTCTTATGACCGGCTGCCAGTGAAGATACACCCACCACGTGCACGTCGTTTTCAGCGGCTTGCATGGCTACTTCAGCCGGGGTCTGGAACAATGGGCCGATGTCCACGTCGAAGCCAAGGTCGGCGAATGAGGTGGCGATTACTTTGGAGCCGCGGTCGTGACCGTCCTGCCCCATTTTGGCGACCATGATGCGTGGTCGGCGACCTTCCATTTCCTCAAATTGATCGGCCAGTACTTTGGCCCGCTCAAAGTTCTCGTCGTCGGAGAGCTCAGCGGAGTATATACCTGATATGGATCGTATCACAGCTTTGTGTCTTCCGTAAATTTTCTCTAATGCGTCAGATATCTCACCCAGTGTAGCACGGTGTCGGGCAGCATTTACAGCCAACTCCAGCAGGTTGCCTTCATTGGACTCTGCAGCAACTGTCAATGCTTGAAGGGCTTCTTCTACCGCTTGGTTATCGCGGCCTTCTTTTACCTGTGCCAGTCTGCGAAGCTGCGATTCACGCACCACGGTGTTGTCGATGTCCAGAATGTCGATTTCCTGAATCTGATCCGGACGGTATTTGTTAACACCTACGATCACATCCTTGCCGGAGTCAATGCGGGCTTGCTTACGGGCGGCCGCTTCTTCAATGCGCATTTTCGGCAAACCAGTCTCGATAGCCTTGGCCATACCGCCGAGTTCTTCCACTTCCTGAATCAGCTCCCAGGCTTTGTGTGCGATCTCGTGTGTTAGGGCTTCTACATAATATGAACCTCCCCACGGATCCACCACTTTTGTGATGTTAGTTTCCTGCTGCAGGTAGATCTGTGTGTTGCGGGCAATGCGGGCCGAGAAGTCAGTTGGCAGCGCAATGGCCTCGTCGAGTGCGTTGGTGTGCAAGCTTTGCGTACCGCCCAAGGCAGCGGCAAGTGCTTCCACGCAGGTGCGGGTCACGTTGTTGAAAGGATCCTGCTCGGTTAAGCTCCAGCCAGAAGTCTGACAGTGCGTGCGCAGCGCCAGCGATTTCGGATTCTTCGGGTTGAACTGCTGAATCAGCTTGGCCCACAGCATACGGGCAGCACGCATTTTGGCGATCTCCATGAAATGGTTCATGCCAATGGCCCAAAAGAAGGAGAGGCGCGGCGCAAATACGTCGATGTCCATACCTGCCTTCAGACCAGTGCGCACATACTCAAGGCCGTCGGCCAGGGTATAGGCCAGTTCAATGTCGGCGGTGGCGCCAGCTTCCTGCATGTGGTAGCCCGAGATGGAGATGGAGTTGAAGCGCGGCATGTTCTGTGAGGTATACTCAAAGATGTCCGCGATGATCTTCATGCTCGGCTCCGGCGGGTAGATATAGGTGTTGCGCACCATGAACTCCTTCAGGATGTCGTTCTGGATGGTACCGCTCAATTGCTCCGGCGTCACACCCTGCTCTTCGGCAGCCACAATGTAAAAGGCCATAATCGGCAGTACAGCCCCGTTCATGGTCATAGACACTGACATCTGGTCCAGTGGAATCTGATCGAAGAGAATCTTCATGTCCTCCACCGAGTCGATGGCCACACCGGCCTTGCCCACATCGCCTACTACACGCGGGTGGTCGGAGTCGTAGCCACGGTGCGTGGCCAGGTCGAAGGCCACGGAGAGGCCTTTCTGACCACCTGCCAAGTTGCGACGGTAAAAGGCGTTTGATTCCTCAGCGGTGGAAAAACCGGCGTACTGGCGGATCGTCCACGGTTTCTGCACATACATGGTGCTGTAAGGCCCGCGCAGGTATGGCGGAAGGCCGGCGGCAAAGTCCATATGCTCGAACTGCTGCACATCCTCAGCGGTGTAATAGCTCTTGAGCGGAATCTGCTCCGCCGTTTTCCAGTCCTTTGGCTGCAAGGGGTCTTTCGGACCGTGCTCAGCCTTGGCGACCTTGTTGATATCTATGTTCGAAAAGTCAGGTTTCATTTTTTTGAATGAGTGATTTAGTGATTTAGCGAATGAGTGATTTTTAGTGCATCCTCTACTAGATCATACTGCTTGTTTCATTTAGTAATTTAGTGATAGACAGAATTAGTGAATGAGAGATTAAGTGGTTGTTTTAATTTGTGGATTCGTTACCTCAACCACATTTTCAATACTTATTAAATTAATAAAAATAAAAACCACTCATTCACGAACTCGCTCAATCACTCAATATATCAGCTCGCGTGCTCGGAGGTGATGACCCAGCGGCCTTCTACCTTCTTCCAGAGCTGCGATGATACACCGCCCATCAGCTTTTTGCCCTGCAGGTCGATCTTCCAGCGATACACGTAGTACACGGCCTCCGGACCAACCTGCTCGATGTGCAAAGGCTCGTAAGTGTACTCACCCATCTTGCTACGGTCGGTGAAGTCGGTCTGGAACATCTCCAGCACTTCTTGCCAACCTTTTTCAGTACCGTTACGGCTGATCCAGAGCATGTCCGGCGACTCCCAGTAGAAGTCCATGGCATTTTCCAGTTCGCCTTTGTTCCAGGCGGCTACCTGTCCGTCGAGGGCTTGTTTTACTTCTGATATTGCGTCAGTCATAGCGATGCGTTCGTTTTTTACAGTTTTATCTGTGTGTGTTGTGCAGGAAGCTGCCAGTATACCTGTTAACAGGAGAATGGCGGCAAAGTGCTTAGTTCGCATTAGTGTCCTCTTCCCGTGCTAGCCTTTTCTGCACCAGCTCCAGAATGGTAGACATATCGCAGTCTTCAAAGATGAACTCGTCATAGCCATTAGCCACCATTTCATCTTTCATCTCCTGTGGGTTGTCGGCCATGATGATGGTCGGCCTGTCTTTGTGCGCGCGCAGTCTTGGTCCGAACTCACGGGCGTAGGTTTCTTCTGGCGTTGCCACGACCACTACTTCCGCAGCTGCATGCAACAACCTGTCGGCCGCCTCGTGTGGGTCGTTATATTGCTGCAGTTCCGTATCGAAACCGGCGCAGCTAAAGAACTCTTTTGCAAAAGTAGCATTGACATGCTGCCGCTCAGAGCTGCCGATAACAGCCACTACTGCTCTTGGACGACGCTGTCGCTTGCGCAGGTGCAGTTCGGTAGCCATGCGCATTACCTCGGTCGGGTAGGCGGCGCGGGTTGTATCGAACTCGGCTCGTTGGATCAGCTCCTCCGGGTCGAAATCGATTTTTTCTTTCGGGTTCGGGTATTTATTGGTGCCCACCAGCACCATGCGGCCGGTGGCAATGTCACGGAACTTCTGGCGGTTTATTTCTGTGACAGTGCCTAAAATGAAGCCATTGTCATACGCAGCTTCAAAACCTCCCTGTTCCTCCACTTCCTTGAACAGCTCCCATGCTTTGGAGGCCAGTTCGTTGGTGAGTGAGTCCAGGTAATAAGAGCCGGCAGCAGGATCCACGGCCTTGTCGAGGTAAGATTCCTCTTTCAGGATAATGGACACGTTGCGGGCAATTCGCTCCGAAAACTCGTCTGAGTCCTTGAAGGTACTGTCGAAAGGCAATACGGTAAGGGAATCAGTGCCGGAGATGACTGCCGACATGGCCTCGGTGGTCACGCGGAGCATGTTCGCATAAGGGTCAAGGGTGGTCTGGTACCAGCTGGAGGTTGTCGTGTGGATGCGCAATTTTGCAGCCAATGCTGGCTCTGCTTGGTAGGCCTCCACCACAGCAGCCCACAACAGGCGCAGGGCACGGAGCTTGGCAATCTCAAAAAAGTAATTGGTACCGGCTCCCATGCAGAATTGCATGTTACGCAGCACCGACTCAAGCGGCTCGCCGGCTGTGGTGAGGCGATCGGTATAAGCTACGGCGGCACTCAAGGTATAGGCTACCTCCTGTATAAGCGACGCGCCGATGCTACTGAAGTTGGTGCCACAAACAGTTACGCCATAAAAGTCGCTGCTATCCTTGGTCAGGTCGAGTACGGTGGTGATGGCTTTGTTTTCTGCCTCAGTCAGCACTCCTTTACCTGACATCGGATCGTAGTTCAGGAAGCCCTTCAGGTTGCGATGTGAGATGTTTTGCTTTGAGAGCAAGGTATAGAGGCCCTTCAAGAACGCCACCGGGTCACCGCTCAAGGTATAGCTAACTGACTGGGCCGTCAGGTCGATACGCTCGGCCAGGTAGGCAAGGTCAAATGTCACCGGGTCTTCCACTACGAAATGAACGCCGTCGGCGCCTCTGCTCAGGGCGTCGGCCGCTTTGTCGATGGCGGTCTTGCTGTTGGCCTCCGCTTTTATCTTCTGGATGTTCTGCCAGCTGTTATCGCTGCCGGCATTGCCGCGCAGAAAAGGGAAGTCTCCGGGTTTATGTTGCGCAAAAGGCAGGTCCTTGATGTCTTCGCGGGTATAGTAGGGCTTGATCGTGATGCCTTCGTAGGTTTGCCAGGTGAGGCTTTCGAGGGGTGTTTCGCGCAGGTCTTTTTTTGCGCGTTCCGCCCAGTCGTCTGCCGTGGCCGGCTTGAATTCTGAGAATAGCTTCTGCTCGTCAGTCATCGTGTATGGGTGTTATTTCCGTGTAAATATATACTTTCTCTATCAGCTTATGAAAAATAGGCGGGGTGCAGTTGTATTATGGTCATGCTTATAACTGTACGTGTACAAAGGTGCGTAGGTATAAGGTATGCTGCTTCGCAGGGACTCTGCTGGCTGAAGGGGCGTGATGCCTGATTATTTTGTTGGCATGCATCGTGCAAAATGAGTAGCTTTAGTATTCCCTAAAAGTTATACCTCAACCATGAAGATACCTCAACCCCTGCTTCGCCGGGCCTTGCCGTTTTGCCTCGGTCTGCTCGTTACTATACCTGCTTTTGCGCAGGACTCCAAACTGCTGGCCAAGGCCAATACCATGGCCGATAAACTCGAACCTAAGGTGATCGAGTGGCGCCGCGACTTTCACCAATACCCGGAGTTGGGCAACCGCGAAACCAAAACAGCCGAGAAGATTGCAGCGCACCTGCGCAAGCTGGGTATGGAAGTGCAGACAGGTGTGGCCCATACCGGTGTGGTAGGCATTCTGAAGGGCGGCAAGCCCGGGCCGGTAGTGGCCCTGCGTGCCGATATTGACGGCTTGCCGGTAACCGAACGGGTAGACCTGCCCTTCGCCTCCAAAGAACGCAGCACCTACAATGGCCAGGAAGTAGGCGTGATGCACGCCTGCGGGCACGACACGCACATCGCCATGCTGATGGGGGCCGCTGAGATTCTGGCAGGTATGAAGAACGACCTGAAAGGCACGGTGAAGTTTATCTTTCAGCCCGCTGAGGAAGGCTCGCCAATTGGCGAGGAGGGCGGTGCCGCTCTGATGGTCAAAGAAGGCGTGCTCGATAAAGGGCCAAAGCCTGAAGTGATCTTCGGGCTACACATTAACTCGCAGACAGAAGTTGGTACCATCAAGTACACCCCGGGAGGTACGATGGCGAGTGCCGACATCTTCCGCATCAAAGTAAAGGGCAAGCAATCGCATGGCGCTTACCCTTGGTCAGGTATAGACCCGATCGTGGTGTCGGCTCAGATCATCAACGGCCTGCAGACGATCATCAGCCGCCAGACGCAGTTGCCGGAGGGAGCCGCTGTGATCACGGTGGGTAGCATTCACGGAGGCGTGCGCAATAACATTATACCGGAGGAGGTGCTGATGGAAGGCACTATCCGGGCGCTGGATGTGGAAATGCAGAAGAAGCTGCATGAGAAAATTAACCTCACTGCCACTAAAATTGCCGAGAGCAGTGGTGCTGTGGCAGAGGTAGAGATCATCCCGCAAACCCCCGTTACCTACAACGACCCAACTTTGACAGAGCGCATGCTGCCTACGCTGCACACCGTAGCAGGACGTGACAAAGTGGTATTGGCTAAAGCCGTGACCGGTGCTGAGGACTTTGCTTTCTACCAGGAGAAGATCCCTGGTCTGTTTTTGTTCGTGGGCGGTATGTCAAAGGGCAAGAAGCCAGAGGAAGTAGCCCCGCACCATACCCCTGATTTCTTTATCGATGAAAGTGGCCTGAAGCTGGGTGTGAAGACACTGACGAGCCTGACCTTAAATTACATGGAAGGAAAAGGTAAGAAGTAAGCAGTAAACAGGTATAGAAAAGCCTCCCTCACCGACTGGTGGGGGAGGCTTTTTTTATTTCTGAGACTATTGCAGCACCAGTTTCCCTGTTTCTATGGGTGATAGCCGACTGGTGAGGGTATAAGTATACAGACCCGAAGCTAGCTTAGCCGGTCGTATGAAGTCATTTCTGCCTGGCCTCAAGGTATAGCTTGCCACCACTTTGCCTGTGATGTCCCGCACCAGCAGGTGCAGGCCTGGCAGGTCAGGTGCCTCAATGGCAAACTCGCCCCGTGCGGGGTTCGGGTATAGCTTTGGCCTTTCGGGAGGGAAATTGTCACCAGAAGAAAGCGGGCGCCGCTGCTCTCCTATGTAGAAGTAGGCAAAGGCCCAATCAAACTCAACATCACGCGAAAAAGAAGAATTAGATTCTCTGTTGAGCTGCCTCGCCCGCATGCCCATGAGGTAAGGCTCCGTGCGCTCCAGATTAGCAGAAGGTGTAAAGGTATAGGTAACTGCGAAGCCCCCTAGTGTGTCACGGTAACTCAGCGAAGATGCAACTAATTGTAGTGTATCTATTTCTCCAAAGGCATTAGCCGTCAACGGCTGATCACTTTCAGCGTTCTCGCGGAGGTAGAACTCGAGTTTGACTGGCTGCCCGGGCCATGTTTGGATAGAGCCGTCTGCATTTATTGTTAGGCGGTCCTTGTTTATAATGCTAATCGTGGGCAGGCTGGATCGTTCGAGTACGTTCATAGTAAAATCTACCAGCATAGACCCGACTTCCCGCCCATCACGCATTTCTGTTATTAACACTGCTATTACGTATTGGCCTTTTTGAACAGGGCTAGGCCAGTGCAGTTCGCCAAATTCGTTTATGGTAAGTCCAACAGGCCTGGTGTAATTAGGAATCTCATCTGTTTGACCGGCTTGGTTTTTGTGTCGGGGTGTCACAAGTTTATACATCAGATAATCGCCATCCGCATCGTAAGCCAGTAAATTATGTGTCCAAGGCTCACCGACAAAAGCATCGATGATGGGTGAGCCTGCTAGTTTAGCTCCGTTTAGGTTTTGTGGTGTGGCTCCGACTTTCACGCGGGTATAGATGTTTAAAGATACTTGATCTGATATCCCTCCAATATTGATGATGCCGCCATTACGGTTTTCGCTGGTCCATTGCACCAGGTAATTACCAATCGTCTCGTAAGTATAAGTCCAGCTAAAGGTCTGTGTGGTGTAGTGTCTGCTTGTACGGATGGTAGGAATATTCCTTTCTACACGTACTGTATTGCCATCGCCCATTGCCATTATAGTATAAGGTTCGTCGGCAGGGGAGTGGGCAAAAGCCGAAATTGTCAGTACAAAATTATACCTCAGCGGATTCTGCGGGTCCACTGTGTAGCTGATGTGACCACTGTAAATGTGGGTTGCCTGAGACATTATCGGCACAAAAAGCAAGAAGGTAAGGCAAAGGAGTAAATGTATTTTCTTCATAGCCAATAGATTAGAGGTAGAGGTTTATTATAATACGAACAACTGTTTTGGTTTAGTATTATTCGTTTAATTATTTGACTATTTGTCTCTTGCTTTATACCAACATAATCTTTCGGATGACAAATAAGTAGTGAAAGCTGAGATAATAATTCATATATAAAAATTAGGCCTCAAAAATATAGCCAAACATTTATATAACTGGGTGACAACGTGTAAGTTTTTAGTAAGTGCCCAAGAAAAAATAATCTAGGCTGGCGCTTTGCCGGAGCACCGCAATGTTGATAACTTTGGGGATAATTACAGCAGTACCCCATGAAGCGCCCTTATTTAAAGTACATCTCCGGGTTGGCCCTGGCCCTGAGTTTGGTTGCCTGCCAGCGGCCCTTGCAGCCTTCGGCCAATCTGGGCGAGACAGACCTGGCCGTTGACAAAACCATTGCAGTTGATCCGGCAGTGGAGGCGCTGGTGGCTCCGTACCGCCAGGAAGTAACAGTGAAAATGTCGGAAGTGGTAGGTACAGCGCCAGTGGCCCTGGGCAAAGGTGATTACGAATCGCCACTTGGCAACTTCGTGGTGGATCTGCAGCTGGCTCAGAGCGAACCGATCTACGGCAAGCCGATCGACCTGTCCATCACAACGGAGGGCGGACTCCGTGTGCCGCTGCCGGAAGGCAACATTACTACAGGCCATATTTTTGAGCTGATGCCTTTCGAGAACGAGATGGTGGTGCTTACCCTGAGCGGAAAAACCGTGGAGCAGCTGTTCGACGACGCCGCCTCCCGTAAGATCATCTACATTGGCAATGCCACCTACACCGTAGCCGATGGCAAAGCACGAGACATTAAAATCAAAGGCCAGCCCTTCGATCCCAACAAGACCTATACCTTGCTGACATCCGATTACCTGGCCGGCGGCGGCGACAATCTCGTCATGCTCAAGAACCCCATCAAATATGAAAAGCTGGGCCTCTTGCTGCGAGACGCTATACACCAGCAAATACAACAGCTCACAGCTGCTGGCAAACAGGTGACAGCCCCAGCCGAAAAGCGTGTGACCGTTATCCAATAAGCTATACCTAATCATGAAGAGAAGAGACTTTTTGAAGCACACGGCCCTCGGCGCGGCAGGTATAAGCATGCTTGGTATGCCGTTTTCGGCAGAGGCCGCCCGCGATGGCATTAAACTGACTATCCTGCACACCAACGACCAGCATTCCCGCATCGACCCCTTTCCGGATGACGGGCGCAAGTATGGCGGTATGGGCGGTATGGCCCGCCGTGCCACGCTGATCAAAAATATTCGGCAACAGGAGTCCAACGTGCTTCTGCTTGACTCCGGCGACATCTGGCAAGGCACGCCATACTTCAACTTCTTTGAAGGCGAGCTTGAGTACAAACTGATGACCCAGATGGGTTACGATGCGGCTACCCTCGGTAATCACGATTTCGACATCGGGCTGGAAGGACTGCAAAAACAGCTTCCGCTGGCCGGTTTTCCGTTTCTCACGGCTAACTACGACTTCTCAAACACTATCCTGAAAGGACGTTTTCAGCCTTACAAGGTGTTCGAAAAGCAGGGTGTACGGGTAGGTGTGTTTGGCCTGGGTATAGAGCTGAATGGCTTGGTGAGTAAGAACATGTATGGCGAGACCGTATACCTGGACCCTGTGGAGAAAGCCCGCGAAATGGTGGAGGTGCTGAAGGAGCAGGAGAAGTGCCATTTGGTGATCTGTCTTTCGCACCTCGGCTACAGTTACGACACCGAAATGATAGACGACCGCAAGCTGGCGACGCGGGTGAGCGGCATCGACCTCATACTGGGTGGACATACCCATACTTTCATGGATAAGCCGGAGGTGCTACGCCACGAAAATGGCCATGAAACTATGATCAATCAAGTGGGTTGGTCAGGTTTGTTTTTGGGCAGAATAGATGTTACATTCAGCAGAAAATCAAAGAGAAGGACCGACACAAGGACCGCTGTCTTGGCTGTGGATAACCCTGTATTAACTTCGTGAATAAATAATTTTTTGTTTAGAATAAATTAGTCAAATTTGTAACCCCCCGCCGTTAAGGAGAGGTTTGTTGCACCAAACGAATCTTTTGTGTTTTGGAAAATTGGATGATAAAAGACTGTTCAACAGTATGGAGTAACTGTCTACAGGTAATAAAGGAAAATATTGGCGAACAGAGCTTTAAAACTTGGTTCGAACCGATCAAGCCTTTGTCCCTGCGCGACAACGTGCTGACCATACAAGTGCCTAGCCAGTTCTTTTATGAGTGGCTGGAAGAACACTATGTAGGTTTGCTGAAGAAAGTGATCTACCAGGAGTTGGGCAGCGAGGGGCGCCTGGAGTACTCTATCATTGTGGACCGTGGCAATGAGGCGAACAAACCGCAAACGGTTAATATCCCAACAAAGAAAATCCCGCAGGCCGTTGTTAACTCTTACCGGCCGGAGCAAAATTTCATCAAGAGCCCGTTCGAGTCTAAGACCATCGACCGCAACTTCCTGAACTCGCAGCTGAACGGAGCCTATACCTTCGAGAACTACATCGAGGGTGACTGTAATCGCCTGGCGCGTTCGGCTGGTTATGCCGTGGCCAATAAGCCGGGGACGACTTCCTTCAACCCGCTGATGGTATACGGTGGTGTGGGACTGGGCAAAACGCACCTGGTGCAAGCCATTGGCAACCACATCAAGAACAGCAACCCGGAGAAGTTCGTGCTCTACGTGTCGTCAGAGAAATTCGTGAACCAGTTCATTGAGTCACTTAAGACGAACAACGTACAGGACTTCGCCAACTTTTACCTGCTGGTGGATATCCTGATCATCGACGACGTGCAGTTCCTGAGCGGCAAGGAGAAGACACAGGAGATGTTCTTCCATATCTTCAACCACCTGCACCAGTCCGGCAAGCAGATCGTGATGACCTCTGACTGTCCGCCACGCGACCTCAAGGGCCTTGAAGAGCGTCTGTTGTCCCGCTTTAAGTGGGGGCTCACCGCCGACCTTCAGAGCCCGGATTTCGAAACACGTATGGCCATCATCCAGAAAAAGATGCAGGGCGACGGAATCGATATTCCTGACAATGTGGTGGAATACCTGGCTTACAGTGTGGATACCAACGTGCGTGAACTTGAGGGGGTACTGATCTCCCTGATCGCACAGTCGTCGCTAAACCGCAAAGAAATTGACCTGGAGCTTGCCAAGCAGGCCCTGAAGCATATTATTGAGGATGTAGAAACAGAGGTAAACCTCGACTTCATCCAGAAAACAGTGGCAGAATACTTCCAGGTGAGCCTGGACTCACTCAAGGCCAAGACCCGTAAGAAGGAGATCGTGACGGCGCGCCAGGTGGCCATGTACTTTGCCAAGGAGTTCACGAGCCATTCGCTTAAGTCCATCGGCTACCACTTTGGCGGCCGCGACCACAGTACGGTGATCCACTCGGTGCAGACGGTTTCGGACCTGATTGATACCGACAAGAAGTTTAAAGTGAGTATTCAGGAACTACAGAAGAAGTTTAAGTCAAAAGCAGGTTAAGCTATACCTGACCGATATAAAACAAGAACGGCCGCTACTATACCTTAGTAGCGGCCGTTCTTGTTTGGGCTATGCCTATCGTTTGTTCCCTGGAATAGAAAGAGGGCAATACCTGCGCAGGTATTGCCCTCTTTCTAAAGAATCATTTAATTGATTATTTTCTCGCTTTCTGCAGTTTATTCACCCCCGCTAGCAAAGCAGGTATACTACCAAGTGCCAAAACAAAATAGGCCTGCGGGCTGGCATTAGGGCTGAACTCCAAGTATAGCACGGCAGTCAGCAAAATAACTACTATGAAGCAGAAGCGGAGTTTTTCGGCAGAGGGTTTCATGGCATTCTTGCTTAAGCCAGATTAGCTTCAGTTACTTCGAAGTTATGCTGGGTGCTCAGTTCACGGATTCTGCTCTTCACTTTCTCAATGTCACGCTTCTTGCGGATCTGCTTCAGGTCGAGGTATACCTTGTTGCCATCACGCTGCGTAATGCGCAGGGCCATTGGCGATACATGTACCGCTTCGATGTCAGGTATAGCCGTGATCATCTTGGTGCGGAACACGCCGTTTTTTTGCACGATATACTCCGGTGTCACTTCAATATAAGACTGTATGCCGAATACAGAGGTATTCTGCAGGATCACATAGCCCAGAAAAACGACCGCTAGGCCGAAGAAAATGTAGTACAGGTAATTCTGGTCGTTGGTTGGGTTATCGCTCAGAAGGAGCATCGTGGCCCAGGCCAGCCAGAAAAGGGTAAGCACCAGTTGCACTGTGAACGAAAGCTTAGCATTGCGCGAAGGGCTTAACTGTACTAAAAGCGACGATCTTGCATTACCGGCTGTTGGCATATAAAGCTATTAAAGTGAAACAAACGAGCACAGTTTATGTGCAAGCTGCAATATAGTAATTTTATTTTTTTAGTGAGGCAGTCAGTTTTATCTCCGGCACGGCTCCCAATGCTTTTGAAACAGGGCAGTTTGCCTTGGCCTCCTGCGCCAGTTTCTGAAATTCATCGTCCTCAATACCTTCCACCCGGGCTTCAGTGTTCAACTCGATCAGCATGATTTGCGGAGCGCCATCCTTCTCGCCAAGGTGTACAGTAGCAGTTGTTTGCACTGACTCCGGCTCGTGGTTGGCTTTCTCGAGCAGGGAGCTCAGAAACATAGAGAAGCAGCCAGCATGTGCGGCGCCAATCAGTTCCTCGGGGTTAGTGGCAGAAGTGTCGTCGCCGAAGCGGGAAGCGAAGGTATAGCTCGCTTTAAAGTGTCCTCTGCCTGATGCTACTTCTCCGCTGCCGTTTTTAAGGCCTTTGTTCCATTGAGCCTTTGCTGTGCTTTTTTTCATGAGTTCTATCGTTTGTGTAGTTTTTAGATGAATACAATACCTATAAACTACAGGAGGCCGTTTTTTGTTAACCCTAAAAATAACATGTCGGTAAAACATGGTGAACGACTATGGCAAAGCCCGTTTATCTGGCTATATTTACCCCTTCTAAAAAAAGAAAAACCATATGGGTGTGAAAGCATGGCTCAGTAAGCCCCTGGCCGCTTACGTGCACAAAAAACACCAGTCCTGGATACAGAACCCGGTAGAAGCGCAGCGAGCTGTTTTTGAGAAGATCATCAAAAAAGCGCAGCAGACCGCCTTTGGCCGCGAACATCATTTTTCTGAAATAAAGACCCACGCCGACTTTGTAAAGGCCGTGCCCGTGCGCGACTATGAGGGACTAGCCTCGTACTTCAACCGCGTAAAAGAAGGCGAGCCCGACATCCTGTGGCCCGGCAAGCCGATCTACCTGGCCAAAACATCCGGCACCACCTCGGGCACCAAGTACATCCCGATCACCAAAGACTCTATACCCAACCACATCAACGGGGCGAAAGACGCGCTGCTGTCCTACATCCACGAAACAGGCAATTCCAGTTTTCTGGACGGCAAGATGATCTTCCTGTCAGGCAGTCCGGTGCTCGACGAGGTAGGAGGGATCCATACCGGGCGTTTGTCGGGTATCGTGAACCACCATGTGCCAGGCTACCTGCGCACCAACCAGCTTCCGAGCTACGAAACCAACTGCATCGAGGACTGGGAGACCAAGCTCGACCAGATCATCGAAGAGACGATCGATCAGAACATGACGCTTATCTCAGGTATACCGCCCTGGGTGCAGATGTATTTTGATAAGCTGATCAGGCAGACAGGCAAGCCGGTTAAGGATATTTTCCCGAATTTTTCGCTGTTTGTGTATGGTGGCGTGAATTTTGAGCCTTACCGCAAAAAACTGTTCGAGTCGATCGGTCGCGAGATTGATTCCGTCGAAACATTTCCGGCCTCCGAAGGGTTTTTCGCTTACCAGAACGAGCAGCACGACAAAGGACTGTTGTTGTTACTGAATGCGGGCATCTTCTTTGAGTTCATACCGACCGATGAGTACTTCAATGAAAACCCGACCCGCCTCACCATTGGCGAAGTGGAACCGGGCGTGAATTATGCATTGGTTGTTAGCAGCAATGCCGGCCTGTGGGCTTACTCCATAGGCGATACGGTGAAGTTCACATCCGTGAAGCCTTACAAGCTGATCGTGAGTGGTCGCATCAAGCACTACATCTCAGCTTTTGGCGAGCACGTGATAGGCGAGGAGGTGGAGAAGGCGATGCAGCGCACGATGCAAAGCTACTCCCTGGTGGAACTGGTAGAGTTCACGGTGGCGCCCTACGTGAGTCAGGATAAGGGACAATCTTTTCACGAGTGGTTTGTAGAGTTTTCTATACCTCCTGCCAATATGGAGGCCTTTGAAAAAGAACTGAACGCGCAATTGCAGAAACTGAATACCTATTATGACGACCTGATCACAGGCCATATCCTGGCCGATCTGAAAATCAGGTCACTGCCGCAGGGGACGTTCCGCCACTACATGAAGTCGCAGGGCAAACTTGGCGGGCAGAACAAAGTGCCGCGTCTGAGCAACGACCGCAAGCTGGCCGATGGCCTGATTGAGTCCTCGGGCGCCCTTACTACTAAAACAAACGAATGAAACGAATTGCCATACTTGGCTCCACAGGTTCCATCGGCACGCAGGCCCTGGAGGTGATCGGGGCCAATCCTGATAGTTTTGAACTGGAGGTGATCACCGCCAATAATAACGCCGATCTGCTGATAGCTCAGGCTTTGGCCTTTAAGCCGAATGTAGTCGTAATCGCTAATGAAGCCTACTATGAGCAGGTGCGCGATGCCCTGCAGCACGAAGCCATTAAGGTATACGCCGGTGCTAATGCGCTCAACTCTATTGTAGAGATGGGGACAGTAGACATGGTGCTCACCGCTATGGTGGGCTATGCCGGTCTGCAGCCAACTATCCGCGCCATCAAAGCCGGTAAAGAGATCGCGCTGGCTAACAAAGAAACCCTGGTCGTGGCCGGACAGCTGATCACCGATCTGGCTCAACAGCAGGGGGTGAACATCTACCCAGTAGACTCTGAGCACAGTGCTATTTTCCAGTGCCTGGCCGGCGAATTTCACAACCCGATCGAGAAAATCATCCTGACAGCTTCGGGTGGGCCTTTCCGTGGCCGCAAAGCCGACGAACTGCGCCAGGTGACCCGGGCGCAGGCGCTGAAGCACCCGAACTGGGAGATGGGCGCCAAGATCACCATTGACTCAGCTTCGCTGATGAACAAAGGGCTGGAGGTGATTGAGGCGAAGTGGCTCTTTGGGCTCAAAAACGAGCAGATCGAGGTGGTGGTGCATCCGCAGTCCATCATCCATTCGCTAGTGCAGTTTCAGGACGGCTCCATCAAGGCGCAGCTCGGTCTGCCCGACATGAAACTCCCCATCCAGTATGCGCTGGGCTACCCAAACCGACTTAAGAACGACTTCCCCCGCTTCAGCTTTCTGGATTATCCGCAGCTCACTTTCGAGAAGCCGGATTTGGAGACTTTCCGCAACCTGCAACTGGCTTTTGAGGCCATGGAGCGTGGTGGCAACATGCCCTGCATCCTCAACGCAGCCAACGAGATTGCCGTGGAGTCCTTCCTGCGTGAGGAGGTTGGCTTCCTGGAGATGTCCGACATCATCGAAAGCAGTATGGCAAAAGTTGCGTATATTGCGAATCCTTCTTACGAGGACTATGTTACAACAGACAGAGAGACACGTGCTTACGCGGCAAGTTTAGCTAATAAGCTGAGCCTTTAAGAGCTTCTGAGGTGCGTTAAGCTCTTTCATAATCATCGATTCTAAATTTATTTCTATTAAATGGATATTTTAATAATGGTGGGCCAGCTCCTTTTGGGCCTGACAATATTGGTTGGATTGCACGAGCTGGGACACATGTTGACTGCCAAATGGTTTGGTATGCGTGTTGAGAAGTACGCGATTGGTTTCCCACCAAAGGTATTTAGTAAGAAAATAGGCGAAACAGAGTACATGGTGGGGGCAATTCCACTGGGCGGTTTCGTGAAGATAACAGGTATGGTGGACGAGTCGCTGGATACAGAAGCGCTCAAGAAAGACCCGGAGCCGTATGAATTCAGAGCCAAACCAGCTTGGCAGCGCCTGATCGTGATGATGGGCGGTATCATCGTGAATGTGATTACGGGTATTGTGATTTTCATTGCCCTGAACTACCACTATGGCGAAACATACCTGCCAGCCAGTGAGGTGAAGTACGGCGTGCAGCCAAATCAGCTGGGACAGGAACTCGGTTTCCAGCCTGGCGATAAGATTGTGGCACTGAATGGCCGCCCATTGGAGAATTTCAATGACGTGTACTCCATGGACATGCTGCTGGACCGTGGCTCTTACTATACAGTAGAGCGCAACGGTAGCCAGGTGGATATTCCTATACCTGCCGATTTCATGGACCGCATGGCCGACAACAAGGAGCGTATGGTGTTCATCCAGCCACGAGAGCCGTTCATGGTAGGTCAGGTGGAGCCCAATAGCAACGCTGACAAAGCTGGTCTGAAAGCAGGAGACTATATCAAATCAGTAAACGGTGAAAGCACGCTGTTCTTCAGCGATTTCCAGGCGGCGATGCAGAAGTATGCCGGTAAGCCTGTGAACATTGAAGTAGAGCGTAATGAGGAGATTGTGGCCCTGAAAGCTACTGTAAACGAAGACGGTACGCTGGGCTTTTATCAGAAGCCGCTGTTGGAGTACGCCACCCGTGATTTCAGCTTAGGTGAGTCTATTCCTCGCGGTACCAACCAGGCTTTTGGTGTGATCACGGCCAACCTGAAAGGATTTGGAAAAATATTCAGAGGCGAGGTTTCAGCTTCCAAGTCACTGAGCGGACCAATAGGTATAGCGCAGATCTTCGGTGATACTTTTAACTGGTACAAGTTCTGGTCGATCACCGGTATGCTGTCGATGGTGCTGGCCTTTATGAACTTCCTGCCAATACCTGCGCTGGATGGTGGCCACGTTGTATTTTTGACATACGAGATGATCAGCGGCCGCAAGCCGTCAGATAATTTTTTAGAAAACGCTCAAAAAGTGGGCATGGTTTTATTGTTGGGCTTAATGGCTTTTGCTATATTTAACGATGTATTCAAGATAATCTTCTAACCAAAGATTCTTTTATGAAAGCCATCGTGAAGAGCGTCCTAACTATTGCCATTCTTTTTGTTCTATTTGCATTTAATCAAGCCGGTGCTACACCAGTAGCATCGGCTTTTTCTATACCGCAGCCATCTGCCATAGCTGACACCACCTACCTGGTGCAGCAAGGTGACACGTATTACAGCCTGTCGCGCCGGTTCAACATCCCACTCGACTCGCTGCAGAAGTGGAACGGAACGCAGCTGAACATGGGGCAGACGCTATACCTGACGAACCGTCAAGCGAAAGCCAAAACAGTTGCTGCCAAGCCTGCTTCGGCTAACAGCCAGCAGCGCAACAATGCGAATACTTCGCCGCCAGCTTTAAAACCAGCAAACACCGCAGCCAATACACAGGCTACGCCAGCTAAGCAGCCTGTCGCCAAGACCCAGGCCGCACCACCGACACAAGCTTCCAGGTCAGCTGCTACTCCGCCTGCACAGTCAGCAAGAGCAACCAGTACGACTAACCCAACAGCCCCAGCCCGTACGCAGGCAAGTACATCGGCATCGGCTTCCAAGCTGCCTACGCTGGAAAGCAAGGAAAAGCAGCGCATCCTGGTGGTGCCGTTTGATCCCTATCTATACTTTTCTGACGCTGACGACGAAATCGCCCGTCACTCTAAGATACCACGTCAAAACGTGCGCTATGTGTTCCGTGGCAGGCTAAATGCAATGCTGGCGCCGGAGGGTTATGAAACGATCAACCTGCTGGGCGGTGTGTATCGCGACAGCGTGAGCGAATTGAGCTCCCTGTACAAATCTCTGAGCTACGGCTACCAGGACAACAAGCAGTCGCGCTACAACCACCAGCCAGCTGTAAAAGAGCGTGAAAACGCATTGGATTGGGTAAAACGCCAGAAAGAAAAAGTAAACATCAGAGGCGGGCAGCCAGCCACTGTGCCCGTGGCGCAGGACGAGAACAAGCACTTTGGTGTGAAGGTGAAAGACCCGAAATTCTTCTCACACTTCAACGGCCAGTATGGCATTGACTACTACGTGTTCATCAACCAGTTTGAGGTGAAGACCAATTACGAGAATTGCCTCGACCGCGCCAGCTGGAACTACGAACGCGATTTCCTGGTTCACTACTCAATCTATGACAGCAAGGGAGAGCTCGTGTCAGGCAACAAGGTGAAAGTGCCTTATCAGTCGAACATGAACGACGTGCAGCGCATTGTGAGCGACAATATGCCGAACATGGCCCGTCGCGTGCTGGCAGACCTTCCGCAAGCCCAGAAGTAAGTATGTTCCGAATAATCCTGTTGGCACTGATGCTCAGTTTTACGAGCCTTGCCGCCCACGCCCACGACTATCACGCCAGCATTACCGACGCCCGGTACAACCCGCGCACGCAAAGCCTGGAAGTAGCTGTGAAGGTGTTTATGGATGACTTGGAGAATGCACTCTCTCTCAGGAACAAATCAACGGTAAGGTATAGCCAGGCGCCGCAAGTGCAGCAAATGGTGCAGGACTACATGGGGGCGACACTATCTTTTGAATTGGAGAAAGGCAAACCGCTGAAACATACCTTTGTCGGAGCCGAGCAGGAGGCTGATGTCGTGTGGGTATACCTGGAAGTGCCTGTAAAGACGCAAAACCTCACCCACCTGTATGTGCGCAATGTTGTGCTGCAGGAGCTTTTCAACGATCAGATGAACATTGTAAACCTGGACTACAAAGGAAAGGTAAACAGCACCCTCTTCCAGAAGAACGACGGTACCCGCAAAATGTCTTTCTAAGAACGCTGCCTGCGCCAGCTCAATTGCGCCATTATACTGATGATGACCGTCGCCATCATAGAACCTGTCAGAAACGAAACCACCACACCCATCATTGAACGCATAAAAGCGCTGGCGTAAAGGGCATAGCCCATAAAGGCAAAACCCGCCATTGCTATACCTGTCCAGAACCACATTTTCTGCTCCAAACTCACCCTGTCAGGTATAGTCACCGTCGGCTGACGCCAGGTATAGAGGAGGATAAGAAAGCCACCTACCAGCGTACTGCTGTGCTGGATGATACGGCAAAGCATAATCTCTTGACCCATCACATGCACCATGCTGGTCAACAGGGGCAGCCGACTTGCGAAGTAACCTGTTTCGTGCGTAAAGCTATCCCAGAAAATGTGCGAAGCTGCGCCGATGATAACCGATGTTGCAAATACAAACCAACGCTCCTTTAGATAGGTAATCCACTTGAGCTGCGATACAGCCAGGGCGCGGCGTTTCAGCCAATCGGGGAGGTGTGCCACAGCTGGCCGACGTACGATTAGGTGAAAAACACTGGCAATAACCAGCGCCACTGGCAGGTTAAAGTATAGCAAGCCCTCCAGGGTATGGCCGCCATGCTTGAAAAGTGGGAGCAGCAGAAAATACTGAAAATCCGGAGCAATGCTGCCTGTGATCAGGCCGGTAGCCGAGAACCAGCGACTGTGTTTGAGCAAAGGAAGAATGGCAGCGGGATGCGCAGCGGTGAATGGCATAAGGTATAACAATCGAGGTAAACTACTTTCCTATACCTCGTCCCTGCAGTACTGGTTTTATTAGCCTGAACTCTACGCGGCGATTAATGCGGCGATCTTCTTCCGTTCTCTCTTCACGCAGCGGTTTGCTGCTTCCGTAGCCATAGGCATCAATCCGGCCATCGTCGATGCGCACTTTGTGCTGAATGTACATCATGATGGCATCAGCCCGGTCCTTAGACAGAATCTGGTTGAACTCAGGGTCTCCGGCACTGTCGGTATGGCCTGAGATCTCAAGTCGGTAACTTGGGTTTTCAGCCAGGTAATAAGCCACCTCATCCAATATTGGGTGCATCTCCGGTGTAATATTCGATTCGTTCGGTTCAAACTCAATATTTCGGAATACCATTGGGATGCTGTGATCAATCACTTTGGTCATAATCTGCAGCGAAGTATCCTGTTGCAGGGCCAGTTCCCGCTCGATGGTGAAGAAATCCGGACTCTGAATGATCATCATGTAGCGCGAATTGTCGATCAGGTTGAAGGCAAAGGAACCATCGGGACGAATGTACTTCGACGAGATCTCGATGCCGTTATCAAGGTCGATGATGGAGATGATGCCCGACAGCGGTTTATTGGAAACCGAGTCGCGCAAGACGCCTTCTACTTTAGTCACAGCCAGCGGATGTGCTTCCATCGGCAGCGGGAAAGAGTAAAGTTCCAGGTTCTTAATGTCGCTTTCTTCGGAACGGGCATAATACAGGTTCTGCGACTGCGAATCGATGGTGAAGTAGTACTCGCTGCCACGCCCGTTGACAAGAGGACCAATATTGCGCGGTTCCTGCCACTTGCCTCCTACCAGGTAAGTCTTGTAGATGTCGAAATCACCGAAATTGAATAACTGTCCACGGGAGCTGAAGTAGAGCACTTTATACTTTGGATGATAGAAGGGGCTTACCTCACTCTGGCGGGTGTTGATAACTGGCCCCATGTTCTGAGCCGGTGCCCAAGCCCCGTTCTTCAGCTTGTGTGTGAAATAGATATCAGACAAGCCAAAACCACCGAGGCGGTCAGAGGCAAAATAGAGCGTGTCCTCGTTAGGTGACAGAGTCGGCTGCGAGTCCCAGGAAGGGCTGTTCACGTTAGGGCCAAGGTTCTCAATTTCATGCCACTCACCATTGGGTTGCAGCGTGGCTTTATAGATATCGCAATTGCCAAAGCCGTCCGGTGACTCGCAACGGGCAAAGTAGAGGGTCTTGCCATCGCGGGTGAGTGTGGCGGAGCCTTCGTTGTAGATGCTGTTGATCGGCTTGCCAAATGACTGCGCTTCTGTCCAGTAACCATTGCTGTTATCAGAATAGTACAGGTCTTCGTTCGGCTTACTCTCTATACCCTGGAAGGTACGCTTTGAAGTGAAAATAAGCTTATTGTTGTCGGCACTGAGCGTAGGGCCATAGTCTTCGTAAGGAGAGTTGATGCTATTGCCCATGTTCAGGTATACCCCACGCGGCGGCTGGTAGGTCGAGATGGACTTGCGGTACTCCACCAGTTCATAATAGTAACTCAGCGGGACGTAGTAGTCCTTGGTGTTCTGCTCCAGCGAGTCGTAATAGGATTGTACCTGGCGCACATCGCTGCGGTGGTGCTTGAGAACGAGACGGTATACCTCCATGGCCTGGTCCATCATGTCCTGACGCTCATAAAGCTGACCTAGTCTCCAAAGCAGATTCGTGTCCTTGTAGAAGTTCTGAATGCCGAAATTGCGTACGTAGCGCTCCAGCAGGGGAAGTGCCTGCCCGTATTGCTTGCGTCGCTCCAAGCGCTGTATTTCCGAAAGCTTCTTCGAATCCTTGTAAAAGGTGATCTTGTTGAGGTTCGGGAATTCCAGGTGCATCTCCTGGTTCGGAGCCTTTTTCTTCACCTTTACATCAGGTCCGTCTTGCAATGGCGTATGCTTCAGCTGACCCATGCACAGGAGTGGAGCCAGCAAGAGCAGCAGGAAGAAAGCAGGAGTAATAAGTCGTTTCATCGGCACAGAGCATGATACCTGAAACCAAAGATATTATTTTTTAGCCTATGTTCTGAAACGATTTATTAATTATCCCTTATATTTTGTGGATAAGTGCCAACGCTGCTACCTGTGCGACAATTTGGGCGGGAGGGCGCACTTGGCACAGCTCTTGACTATTATACACTCCACAGGCATAAAGCGGAATTTCCACTATCTTTATGTCAATTTGGCACTGATACAACCTATGAACTATACACTGAAGAACTTTTTAAACCATCTTTTAATCGGAAACATGTCGATAGACGATAGCGACGATCTGATTCCGGTAATCACCACAGACCCTGATGAAGAAATGCTGCCGGAAGAGATGCCGGGCGAGCTGCCTATCCTGGCGGTGCGCAACACAGTATTGTTTCCGGGTGTGGTATTGCCTATTACCGTTAGCCGCAAAAAATCAGTGCGCCTGGTGCGCAAAGCCCATAAAGGCGATAAGATTATCGGTGTGGTGGCGCAGCGCAACACGAACAGCGACGATCCCACGGCCGAAGACCTGTACGACATCGGCACCATGGCCAAGATCCTGAAAATGCTGGTGCTGCCGGATGGTAACACGACCATTATCATTCAGGGGCAGAGCCGCTTCAAGATTGAAGAGGTGACGCAGGAGGACCCATACCTGTCAGCGAAGGTAAGCTACTGCAAAGACACCTTCCCAAATAAGAAGAGCAAAGAGGTAAAGGCACTGGTGCACTCGCTCAAAGATGCGGCTGCTAAAATGCTCAAGCTCAACCCCGAAATTCCGCAGGAGGCGCAGGTCGCCCTCGATAATATTGATAGCCCAAGTTTCCTGACCCACTTCCTGTCGAGCAACCTAAACGTGGATGTGGCGCAGAAGCAGAAGCTGCTGGAAGTGAACGACGGTGTAGAGCGCGGTACGCAACTCCTCGAAATCATGCTGCGCGAAATTCAGTTACTGGAGCTAAAGCAGGAGATCCATACCAAAGTACACACTGACATTGATCAGCAGCAACGCGACTACTTCTTGCGTCAGCAGATCAAGGTGTTGCAGGACGAGTTGGGGCAGGAGGGACCTGACCAGGAGATCGAGCGATTCCGGGAGCGTGCTCTTAAAAAGAAATGGCCAGAGCAGATTGCCAAGCATTTCAACAAAGAGATAGAGCGACTGGCCCGTCTCAATCCGCAGGCCGCCGAGTATCCGGTGGCGGTAAACTACCTGGAGTTTTTGCTGGACCTGCCTTGGAACGAGACCACCAAAGATAATTTCAACCTGAAGCGCACCAAAAAGATACTCGACACCGACCACTACGGTCTGGAGAAAGTAAAGGAGCGCATTATTGAGTACCTGGCCGTGCTCAAACTCAAAAAAGATATGAAGGCGCCGATCCTGTGCCTGTACGGACCTCCGGGTGTGGGTAAGACCTCGCTTGGTCGTTCCATAGCCACAGCTTTGGGTCGCAAATATGTCAGAATGTCACTGGGTGGTGTACGTGACGAGGCCGAGATTCGCGGTCACCGTCGTACCTACGTGGGCGCTATGCCGGGCAAGATCATCAGCCAGATTAAAAAAGTAGGCTCCTCCAACCCGGTGATCATCCTCGACGAGATCGATAAACTTGCCTCTGACTTTCGTGGCGATCCGTCTTCAGCCTTGCTGGAGGTGCTGGATCCAGAGCAGAATCATACCTTCATGGACAATTACTTGGATGTAGAGTACGACCTTTCGAAGGTACTTTTCATTGCCACTGCCAATTCTCTGGATACCATTCAGCCCGCCCTGCGCGACCGTATGGAGATCATCGAACTGACTGGCTATACCTTAGAAGAGAAGACCGAGATCGCGAAACGCCACTTGGTGCCGAAGCAGGTGAAGGAGCACGGACTGGAGGAGGAAGACGTGAAAATGTCAAAAGCCACCATCCAGAAAGTGATTGACGACTATACCCGCGAGTCAGGTGTACGAAGCCTGGAGCGCAAGATCGGGCAGGTGATACGCAACACGGCCAAGCAGAAGGCGATGGAAGAGAAATATACTCCTTCAATCAAGCCAGATGATGTGGTGAAGATTCTGGGGCCAGAGACCTTCGACAAGGAAATCTACCAGGACATCGACACAGCTGGTGTGGTAACGGGCCTGGCCTGGACCTCGGTAGGTGGTGATATCCTGTTTATTGAGTCCATTCTGAGCAAAGGCAAAGGCAAACTGACACTTTCAGGCCAGTTGGGCGATGTGATGAAGGAGTCTGCCATGACGGCGATCTCTTACCTGAAGGCTCATGCTGAGTTACTGGAGATTGACTACCGCCTGTTTGACCAATACGACTTGCACATCCACTTCCCGGAAGGCGCTGTGCCGAAAGACGGTCCTTCGGCAGGTATAGCGATCTTCACCTCCATTGCCTCTGTGTTCACGCAGCGCAAAGTGAAGTCACGTCTGGCTATGACGGGTGAGATTACGCTGCGTGGTAAGGTGCTACCGGTGGGCGGCATCAAAGAGAAGATTCTGGCTGCAAAAAGAGCAGGTATAACGGATATTATTCTTTGCCAGAAAAACCGCAAAGACATTACGGAGATTCCAGATCAGTACATCAAAGGTCTGCATATTCACTATGTGGACCGTGTAGATGAAGTCGTGCAGATTGCCCTGCTCAAGCAGAAGGTAAAGCATCCCCTGAAGTTGGTGGTGACGGAGAATGGGAGGAGTGAGGAGTAAGCCATGAAGCTGGCCGCCGCCTTTTTTCTTGCTGTGCTTCTGGGCTTTCCGCTCAGTGGTTGGGCGCAGGTAGGTGGGCAGCGCGGGTTTCCTTTTTTGCAGTTGCCGAGCAATGCGCGGGTGGCGGCGCTGGGCGGCGTGAACGTGAGTGCGCCGGGGCATGATGTGAACATGGTGGCTTCCAACCCAGCTTTGCTGAACGAAGCCATGGACCGTCAGTTGTCCCTAAGCTACGTTGGCTACCTGGCGGACATCAGACAGAGTAACCTGGCTTATGCCTTCAACACAAGCAGGTATGGGCGTTGGGCTGCGAGTCTGAATTACCTGAACTATGGTGATTTTGTGCAGCGCGATCACACAGGTATGGAAGAAGGCAGTTTTTCGGTGAACGACTATACCTTGGGCATTAGCCATTCGCGGCAGGCGGAGGCTTTTACAGTGGGTGCTACCGCCAAAGTAGCTGTCTCGAGTATGGTAGGCGACAAAGCGGTAGGTATACTGGCCGATGTGGGAGGTGCTTTTCAGCACCCTGAGCACGACCTGAGCATAGGAATGGCCTTTAAGAATATCGGTTACCAGGTGCGCTCCTTTACAGGTGCCGATCGGCAAGCGATGCCTTTTGACGTGCAGCTAGGTGCCAGCTATAAACCGGAGCACATGCCGGTAAGGCTTTCACTCACGGCACACCACCTGTACAAGTTTGACGTTGTATACCTGGACCCCAACACCTCGACAAGACTGGATGCCAACGGTAACGAGGTGGAGGAGGAGAAAAAGGTTGGTGACCAGATTGCACGGCATTTCGTGGTGGGCACAGAGTTCATCTTCAGCAAAAACTTTCAGGTGCGGGCCGGGTATAACCATTTGCGGCGCAAAGAGCTTCGGCTTGATAGCAATGCAGGTGGGGCGGGTTTCTCAGTAGGAGCTATGCTGCGGGTTCGGGCCTTCGAGTTGAATTACGGAAGCGCCTTTTTCCATCCGTCGGGCGGCACGCATTATATCACGCTCAGCACTGATACAGGCACCTTCCTGAAACGTAAGAGTAAAGATTAAGGCAGTTGGTACTATGAGTTCAGCTGCCAGTTTTATAAATTTTAAGTATAGAACATGTTAGATTCATTAGAGCATTTAACACCAGCCCAGATTGTTGAGGAGCTGGATAAATATATCATCGGGCAGAAAGACGCTAAACGAAATGTGGCCATCGCACTGCGTAACCGCTGGCGCCGTATGAACGCCGACGAGAATATCCGTCGCGAGATCGTGCCTAACAATATCCTGATGATCGGTGCAACGGGTGTGGGTAAAACCGAAATCGCCCGCCGTCTGGCCAAGATCGCCGATGCCCCTTTCACCAAAGTGGAGGCCTCTAAGTTTACAGAAGTAGGCTACGTGGGTCGCGACGTGGAAAGCATGGTACGTGACCTGGTGGAGCAGTCGGTGAATATGGTGAAGACCCGAAAAAAGGAAGAGGTGAAGCAGAAGGCCGCCGAGGTGGTGGAAGACATCATCCTCGATGCGCTGATTCCGCCAATACAAGGTGGCCGTGCTACGCCAAGCTTCTCGAGTACTTCTGAGTCAAACGGCATGCCGGACAATGACTACGAGCTGAACGAGCGCACCCGTGAGAAATTCAGAGAAAAGATCCGTAACGGCGAACTCGAAGACCGCAAGATCGAGATCCGCATTCAGCAGAGCGCCATGCCAGGTATAGGCGCGATGGGGCCAGGTATGGACGAGGCTTCCATGATGAACATCCAGGAGATGATCAGCGGCATGATGCCCAAGAAGACCAAGAAGCGCAAGGTGACCATCGCTGAAGCCCGTAAGATTTTGCTGGAGGAAGAAGCCTCTAAGCTGATCGACATGGACGAGGTAAAAGAGGAAGCGATCTTCAAAGCGGAAAATTCCGGCGTGATCTTCATTGACGAGATTGACAAAGTAGCTAGTGCCAGCAGCAAAGGCAGCGGCCCGGATGTGAGCCGCGAAGGTGTGCAGCGTGACTTGCTGCCAATCGTAGAAGGCTCTACGGTGAACACCAAGTATGGCGTGATCAACACCGACCATATCCTGTTTATCGCAGCCGGCGCGTTCCACGTAGCCAAGCCATCTGACCTTATACCTGAGTTGCAGGGCCGCTTCCCGATTCGTGTGGAGCTGCAGAGCTTGACCAAGGACGACTTTTACCAGATCCTGAAGTTTCCGAAGAATGCACTGACCAAGCAGTACGAGGCTCTGTTGAAAGCAGAAGACGTAGAGCTGAGCTTTGCTGACGAAGCATTGGATGAAATCGCCAACATCGCTTACGAGGTAAACTCAGAGGTAGAGAACATCGGTGCCCGTCGTCTGCATACTGTTATGAGTCGTCTCCTCAACGACATCCTCTTCGACGTGCCGGATAAGATCGGTGCCAATGCCCATATTGTGGTAAACCGCGAGATGGTGCTGGATCGTTTGGCTGACATGGTGAAGAATCGCGATTTGAGTCAGTATATTCTTTAAGTTTAGGAGCAAGTCGCTACCTGCCCGAATCGTGCGCATACTCTTTAGAGATCTGGCGCAGGAATTGTTCCCGTCACTTTTAAATCCAAACGAGTCTGTGACTCACGAAATTAAAAGCTGTTGTTTCCGCGAAAGCAGAGGCAACAGCTTTTTTGTTGAAAGTAACATCTGCCAGCAGGTATAGGTATAATCAATACACGATCCAAAATCGTATGTTGAGAACAACTCTTAACTCCTAAACTCACAAACTCCTAAACTCCCATGAACTACTACATCATCACCGGAACGAGCAAAGGTATAGGTAAAGCTATCGCTGAGGAATTACTGCAGGACGAGAGCAATTTTGTAATTGGTGTTTGCCGCAACAGCACCATCCAGCACAAGAACTACCGCCATCAGCCGCTGGATTTTTCGGATATACCTGCTGTGGAGCACAACCTGCATAAGGTGTTCGTGCCTTTTAAAGATGCTGAACGTCTTGTGCTGATCAACAATGCCGGTGTGCTGGGAGATATTGGCTACGTAGGCGAAGGGATGCCGAACGAGCGCTTTGAGTTTGTGTTTGATATCAACGTGATTGTGCCGGCCATGCTGATGAATACCTTCCTGCAGGTATACCAGTCGCTACAAATTCCGAAAGTGATCGTGAATATCAGCTCAGGAGCAGGAAAGTACCCGATAGACGGCTGGGCCAGTTATTGCGCCTCTAAGGCAGCGATTGATATGTTGTCGCAGACGATACAGCAGGAGCAGAATGTGCGGGCTACTGACGTGCGGGTATACGCCCTGTCGCCGGGTGTTGTAGACACTGCTATGCAGGAGCATATCCGGGAGAGCGATGCTGATAAGTTTAGCAATGTGCAGCGGTTTAGAGATTACAAGGAACAAGGTGAACTGGCCTCCCCGGAAGAAGTGGGACGCAAGATTGCCTGGTTTCTGAACAATACCGATAAATTTGATGAAGTGATTGTGTCTGTGCGGGACATGTAGTTTTAGTTCATCGTTTACACACACGATGGTAGAGCCTTGCCCATGTGGCAGGGCTTTTTCGTTTATAACACTTAGGTATGGCAACCGACTGATGTTTATACACGCATAACCTGCTGATACTGACAAAAATAGTTTTTAATGCATTGTTGCTAATTTGTTATAGTTATGCTAAATTGGTATAGTTGTTTTATAGCTATACCTGAGGCTATTATGAAAAACCCAATCTGCCCGAAATGTAATGCCCTAGAAGTCGTAAAAAGTGGCATCATCAACGATCGCCAGCGCTACCGCTGCAAGAAGTGCGGCTATTATTTTACGGTGAACAAACTCGGGAAGGGCATAGACAGCTACTATGTCACCAAAGCACTTCAGCTGTACATTGAAGGTATAAGCTATCGTGAGATCGAGCGGATTCTGGGCGTAAGCCACGTTTCAATTATGAACTGGGTGCGCAAGTATAAGATCAAGGCCCCGGAGCAAACAGAATATCATCCCACTTACAAAATACTGAACCACGCCGAACTGGTGGAGCATATGAAAAACAGCGCTAACCTGAAAGGCGCCGGTATGATGATCACCGAGCTTGGTGACAAGTACATGATGATCAAGTGGAAGCGGTTTAAAGACTGATGTATATCAACTTACCAAATATATACACCCCTTTACCCTTTTTCATAAATCTTCCTTAAAATAGATAAAGAATTCGGGGAAACAGCTGACCTCTCTTCACCTTAACATTTAGTATTCCAAATGAAAAAACTGTTACTATATGTAGCAGCAGGGCTGGTGCTTTGCTGCGTCGGGAGGAGTGCGTCTGCACAGGGCTCCACAGAGTATGGCGCTGGTATTAAGCTGCCTATTAATGAAGACGGATCTAAGTATATCCGCTTTATCACCTGGCATCAGGTATGGGTGAGGTATAACGAGCACAATTCGGGCACCATCCGTAACGGTGAGCCGGTTGACAATACGCTGGACTTCGGGCTGCGTCGTTCCCGCTTCCTTACCTATTCCCAGATTTCACCACGCTTTTTAGTGTTGCTACACTTTGGTATCAACAACCAAAATTCCATAAGTGGTGGCGTGAACCCAGCGCTGGATGGCAAGAAGCCTCAGATATTCATTCATGATGCCTGGACGGAATACAAGGTGTTCGACAAGGCGCTTTCAATCGGGGCGGGTCTGCATTACTGGAACGGCATCTCGCGGATGTCAAATGCCAGCACGCTCAACTTCATGACCATTGACGCGCCTATCTTCAACTGGGCCACCATTGATGCCGCTGACCAGTTCGCCCGTATGCTGGGCGTGTATGCCAAAGGAAAACTCTGCAAACTCGACTACCGCGTAGCCGTGAACGACCCCTTCCTGACCAACACGGCAGAGGCGATCGGGCCGGCAGCCAATTACAATCCGCAGAATAATAACAAGGTATACCAGGGCTATTTCAACTGGCAGTTCCTAGAGCAAGAGTCTAACCTGCTACCGTTCATGGTGGGGACCTACCTGGGCTCAAAACGAGTGTTCAACATAGGAGCTGGCTTCATGCACAACAAAGATGGCATGTGGCGTGAGCAGAATACCATCAACGGATTTATTGTAGAGAAAGAAAATATCAACCTGTTTGGCGTAGACGCTTTCCTGGACCTGCCGCTCAATACCGAGCAAAATACCGCTCTGACAGCCTATGGCGTGTACTATAACTACAATTTCGGTAGAGACAACGTGCGCAACATTGGCATCATGAACCCAGCACAGGGTGGCGGTGGCCTGAGAGGCAATGCGTTCCCGACCATCGGGACGGGCGACATCCTGTACGGTCAGGTAGGATACTTGCTGCCGAAAGACTTAATAACTGAAAAAGCCCGTCTGCAGCCTTACGCCGCTTATAGCTACGGCAACTTGGAAGGATTGCGCGACGCTGCCGGTGATAAAGTACCTGTAAAGGTACTCGACCTTGGCGCTAACCTCTTGCTTGAAGGACATCACTCCAAACTCACGCTCAACTACCGCAACCGCCCGGATTTTACTAACCCGAATAACCTGAGGTACCGTCCGGAAATCACGTTGCAGGCCATGATTTACTTGTAAGAACCTTAAAAAAACTAAACTATATACCCATGGAAAATAACAAGAACAGAATGCAGGAGTACTGGCAGCGCAACGTCCGGATACTGCTGACGCTATTGGGCCTTTGGTTCGCTGTTTCCTACCTGTTCGGCATTTTGCTGGTCGACGAGCTTAACCAGTTCCGTCTCGGGGGCTTTAAACTCGGCTTCTGGTTTGCGCAGCAAGGCTCCATCTATGTGTTTGTGGTCATCATCTTCATCTATGTATGGCTGATGAACAGACTGGACCGAGAATTTGACGTGCACGAAGACTAATCTCCCACCATACAATAGCTAAGACAATGGATATCTTAACCTGGACATACATCATCGTGGGCCTCACGTTCGCCCTGTACATCGGTATCGCCATCTGGTCGCGTGCTGGCTCTACAAAAGAATTCTACGTGGCAGGTGGTGGCGTTTCGCCGCTAGCCAACGGTATGGCAACGGCCGCAGACTGGATGTCTGCTGCCTCGTTCATCTCCATGGCCGGTCTCATCTCGTTCATGGGCTACGACGGCTCTGTATACCTGATGGGCTGGACGGGCGGCTACGTGTTGCTCGCTCTCTTGCTGGCGCCATACCTGCGCAAGTTCGGTAAGTTCACCGTGCCTGACTTTGTGGGCGACCGCTACTACTCCAAAACAGCCCGTCTGGTGGCAGTAGTTTGTGCTATTTTTGTGTCGTTTACATACGTAGCTGGCCAAATGCGTGGCGTGGGCATCGTGTTCTCCCGCTTCCTCGAAGTGCAGATCGAAACAGGTGTGATCATCGGTATGATCATCGTACTTTTCTATGCCGTGTTGGGCGGTATGAAGGGCATCACCTATACCCAGGTGGCACAGTATTGCGTGCTGATTTTCGCCTACATGGTACCTGCTATCTTCATTTCCATGATGCTGACTGGCAACCCGATTCCGCAGCTGGGTTTGGGCGGTACTTTGGCCGATGGTACTTATTTATTAGATAAACTGGACGGCTTGCTTCCGGAGCTTGGCTTCACAGCTTATACCGACGGCAGCAAAGCAACCATTGACGTGTTTTTCATCACGGCTGCACTAATGGTAGGCACAGCCGGTCTGCCACACGTTATTGTACGTTTCTTCACCGTTCCTAAAGTAAAAGACGCCCGTAAGTCGGCGGGTTACGCACTGGTGTTCATCGCCATACTGTATACAGCTGCTCCTGCAGTAGGTGCTTTCGGTATGTACAACATGCTTCAGACTACGAGTAACCAGCCGATTGCGAGCATGCCGCAGTGGGTGAACAACTGGGAGAAAACAGGTCTGATCGGCGTGGACGATAAAAATGGCGATGGTCGCATACAGTATGTGAAAGACCCGGCCGTGAACGAACTCAAGATTGACAAAGACATCATGGTGTTAGCTAACCCGGAAATTGCCCAGCTTCCAAACTGGGTGATTGCCCTGGTAGCAGCGGGTGGTCTGGCAGCGGCTCTTTCTACAGCAGCGGGACTCTTACTCGTAATCTCCACATCCATCGCCCACGACTTGCTTAAGAAGTCGGTGATGACAGGTATATCTGAGAAGCAAGAACTAATTGCAGCTCGTATCGCGGCAACTTTTGCGGTAGTGATCGCAGGCTATTTCGGTATCAACCCGCCAGGCTTTGTGGCCGAAGTAGTAGCCTTCGCCTTTGGTCTGGCAGCGGCATCTTTCTTCCCGGTGATCATTATGGGTATCTTCTCGAAGCGCATGAACAAGCAAGGCGCCATTTGGGGTATGATTTCAGGTCTGTTATTTACGATCAGCTACATTTCCTACTTCAAGTTCATCAACCCAGCCGCTAACGTGCCAGAAAATTGGTTCATGGAGATCTCTCCGGAAGGTATAGGCACCGTAGGTATGATCGTGAACTTCATCGTGTCATTTATTGTGTCCCGCTTCACGCCAGCCCCACCAGCCCACATTCAGGAGCTGATCGAGGACATCCGCATCCCACGTGGCGCCGGGGAGGCAGTGGCCGGACATTAAGATTGAATTGTTGAATGTAGATTGGTAAATTGTTGGATGGTTGATTTGGTGGTTTCCGCCGGTCAGCCATTCGGCAGTTTGCTGGCTCCCCAGCCCTCGCTCGCGTCCCGCGAGTGTGAGGAATTGGGTGGCGTCTCGCCACCTGTGCCTGGAGGCACAAACTTGCGGCTAGAGTCCGCTGGATAGCTCACACTCGCGGGACGCGAGCGAGGGCATAGCAACGAAGCTACTTGACTTATACCAGAAGCTAACTCTCAAACTTTCTAATTTAAACCAACTTTCTAACTCACTCAACCACTCAATCACTCAATCACTCAATCACTAACTAAACCCCATGCGTGACCGCTCTAAAGGCAGACGACTCTTTTTCATCAGTGCCCTATTTATGGTGCTATTGAATTTTCCGTTGCTTTCGATTTTCAATTCGGGGACGACGGTGAGCGGGGTGCCTGTGCTATACCTATACCTGACGGTGGTGTGGCTGGCCTGCATTGTGGCGATTGCGTTTTTCATTAACCGTCAGGACCCGCGTAAACAGAAGAAATAACCATGAACTACTGGCTTGTCATCGGTGTGTCGTTTTGCTACCTGGCTTTGCTCTTCGGGCTGGCTTCGTGGGCGGAAAGGCGTTCTGCTGCGGGCAGGAGTTTTGTGGGCAACCCCTACATCTATGCGCTCTCCATGGCCGTGTATTGCACTGCCTGGACCTATTATGGTTCGGTGGGACGGGCTGCCACCACGGGACTGGGCTACCTAGCCATCTACATCGGCCCGACACTGATGGCGCCGCTCTGGTGGGTGGTGCTGCGCAAGATTATCCGCATTTGTAAGGTGCAGCGCATAACTACCATCGCCGATTTTATCTCGTCGCGCTACGGCAAGAATATTACGCTCGGCAGCATTGTCACCATTATCTGCGTGCTCGGCATTATCCCGTACATCTCCATCCAACTGAAGGCCATTGCCAGCAGTCTGGACTTGCTCACAGGCATGAACGAAGTGGGCCATAGCCCATTGTTTGGCGACACGTCTTTCTACATCACACTGGGCTTGGGCTTGTTTACCATCGTGTATGGTACGCGGCATGTGGAGGCCACGGAGCGCCACGAAGGGATGGTAACGGCCATTGCTTTTGAGTCGCTGTTCAAGCTGGTGATTTTTATCGTGGCGGGCGTTTTTGTAACCTACGGCGTGTTCAACGGCTTCGGCGATATCATGCAACAGGCCACGCAACTCCCCGACTTCGAGCGGCTGATGACCTTTGACAATGAAAGCGGTTTTTCACAGTGGTTCTGGATGGTGGTGCTGTCTATGCTGGCCATTCTGTTCTTGCCGCGCCAGTTCCAGGTGGCCGTGGTTGAGAACGTGAACGAACAGCACCTGAACAAGGCTATGTGGCTCTTCCCGCTATACCTGTTTGCCATCAATATTTTCGTGCTGCCCATCGCTTTTGGCGGCGACCTGTTGTTTGGAAACGCAGGTATAGACGCGGACATGTTCGTGCTGGCAATCCCTTTGAGTGAAGGACAATCGCTGCTTGCCTTGATGGTATACCTGGGCGGATTTTCGGCGGCGACCAGTATGGTCATTGTGGCGACCATTGCGCTGAGCGTGATGGTGAGCAACAACCTGGTGATGCCGCTGCTAGTAGGTATACCTGCCATTAAAAACCAGTATCAGAACCAACTCACGAAGCTCTTGCTTTTCAGTCGCCGACTGGGCATTCTGGTGATTTTGTTGCTGGCCTACCTGTACTACAAGGGCGTGGCTGAATACTACTCGCTCGTGGAAGTCGGGCTGGTGTCTTTTGCAGCGGTGGCGCAGTTTGCGCCGGCCATTATTGGGGGGATTTTCTGGAAGGAAGGTACTAAAAACGGCGCGCTGGCAGGTATAGTGGTCGGTTCTGTGCTCTGGTTTTATACCTTGGTGGTGCCGTCGATGGTGGGGGTAGGCATGCTGCCCAATTCAATTCTGCAGAACGGTCCGCTAGGTATAGCCTGGCTCAAACCATTCGAACTGTTCGGCCTGCAGGGCATGGACTATATCTCACACGCCATGTTCTGGAGCATGTTCCTGAATGTGGGTCTCTACATCGGTGTGTCGCTTCTGAGCAAGCAAACATCGCAGGAGCGCAACCAGGCCGAAGTGTTTGTGGACATCTTCAAGTACTCCACGGTGTTCGAAAGCTCGATCGTCTGGAAAGGCACGGCCTACATACCGGACATTAAATCCTTGCTGGTGAACTTCCTTGGGGAGAAAAAAGCCGAGGTCGCCATGAAAGCCTACAAGCGTAAATACCCCGAACCTGAAGACGAATCAGGCAAGGCCGACCCGAAACTGGTGACTTATGCCGAGAAACTGTTGTCGGGTGTCATCGGTTCTTCTTCGGCCCGCATCATGGTGTCTTCGGTAGTGAAGGAAGAGGAGATCAGCATCGACGAAGTGCTCAACATTCTGAAAGAGTCCCAACAACTGATTTCGATCAACAACGAACTCCGACGCAAGTCGATGGAGCTGCGCCGCGCCACCGAGCAACTCCGCAGCGCCAACGAACGACTAAAGCAACTCGACGAACTCAAAGACGAGTTCCTGTCGACGGTCACACACGAGCTGCGCACACCGCTGACTTCTATTCGCGCTCTGTCAGAAATTTTATACGACAACCCGGAAATGGAGCGTGAGGACCAGGAGCATTTCCTACAGACCATCGTGAAGGAATCCGAAAGACTGACCCGACTGATTACGCAGGTGCTCGACCTGGAACGCTTCGAGTCAGGCAAGCAAAAGCTCAACCTCGGTCCTTTGCAGATAGAGGAGGTGGTGCGCGAATCGGTACAGGCACTGGAGCAACTGGTGCAGGAGAAAAACATCGAACTGGTGGTGGACGTGCAGCACAACCTGCCCGCTATCAACGGCGACAAAGACCGTTTGATGCAGGTGCTGGTCAACCTGATTTCCAACGCCATCAAGTTCTGCAATCCTGAGCACGGGCGCATTATCGTGTCGGGCTATTACATCGACGGGGATATCAAAGTGAACGTGGTGGACAATGGCAAGGGCATTGACCCCGAGTTTCACAAACAGATATTCGACAAATTTTACCAGGCCCAGAACCAAAACATCCGCAAGCCCGAGGGTAGCGGGCTGGGGCTGGCCATCAGCAAAAAGATAATTGAATCGCACCAGGGGCGCATTTGGGTGGAGAGTGAATTGGGCAAAGGATCGAAATTTTCGTTCGTGCTGCCCGTGAAAGTAAATGTGCCTGCAAACGTATAAAACTATGAGTACCAAGGAGAAATTGAAAGTGTTGGTGGTGGATGATGAGCCAAGCATACTGATGCCGCTGGAGTTTTTGATGCGCAAAAACGGCTATCAGGTGTTTGTGGCTCGCAACGGCACTGAGGCCATGGAGAGCGTGGACAAAGAGCGGCCCAATGTGGTTGTGCTCGATATCATGATGCCCGACGTGGATGGCTATGAGGTGTGCCGCCACATACGGGAAAGTGAGGCGATGAATGGGGCTAAGGTCATCTTCATGAGTGCCAAAACCAAGGACGCCGACATCAAGAAAGGTTACGACGTAGGGGCCGACCTCTACATCCCAAAACCTTTTTCGACACGCTTTCTAATGGAGAAAATTAAGGAACTGACGCAGGGTTGAGCCCTGAACAGGGGGAATGATGACAAAAGACTTTCTGGAATTGGGAAGCTTTTGCTTTGATGTTGTGAGACGAACATGTTTTAGTGCAGTAAGTGAACAATGACAGCTGGTTAAAAAGAACTGGAGATATGAAAACAGTAACCCAAACTTACAGCTCGTATGCCGAGGCTTACGAAAGAAGCATCAGCGACCCCGAGGGATTCTGGGGTGAACAGGCGCGGCAGATTGCCTGGTTCGAAGAGCCGAAGCAAATCCTGACCACCGACGAAAATGGCTTCTACCGCTGGTTCGCGGGCGGCAAACTCAACACGGCCTACCTAGCGCTGGACTATCACGTAGAGAACGGCCGCGCTGACCAAACTGCCCTGATCTATGACTCGCCCGTGACCAATACAATTCGCAAATACAGCTACCGCGAGTTCCGCGACATGGTGGCCCGTTTTGCAGGTGCGTTGCGTGGTTTGGGCGTGGGCAAAGGCGACACTGTGGTCATTTACATGCCCGTTATACCCGAAGCAGTGGTGGCCATGCTGGCCTGTGCAAGGTTAGGCGCCATTCACTCAGTGGTGTTCGGGGGCTTTGCGCCGCACGAGCTCACAGTGCGCATTGACGACGCCCGTCCCAAGGTGGTGATTTCTGCTTCCTGCGGTATTGAATTCGACAAGCACATTCCGTACAAGCCGTTACTCGACAAAGCCCTGAACGACAGTAAGCACAAGCCTGAGCACACCATCATTCTGCAGCGCCCTTACGTGGAGGCCGACATGCAGCCTGGTCGCGACCTCGACTACATGGACGTGCTGCAGAAAGCCCAACCAGCTGATTGCGTACCTGTAGACGCCCACGACCCGCTCTACATTCTCTATACCTCTGGCACCACGGGCAAACCCAAAGGCATCGTGCGTGACAATGGCGGCCATGCCGTTGCTTTGAAATTCAGTATGAAAGCCGTGTATGGCGTAGACCCTGGCGATGTGTTCTGGGCTGCTTCGGATGTGGGTTGGGCTGTGGGGCACTCGTATCTGGTATACGCTCCGCTGATCCATGGCTGTACCACCGTGCTCTTTGAAGGCAAACCTGTGCGCACTCCGGATGCGGGTACATTCTGGCGCATCATCATGCAACACGACGTGAAAGTGCTTTTCACGGCTCCGACCGCCATTCGCGCCATCAAGAAGGAAGACCCTGAAGGTATAGAGAAAATCAAGTATGACCTGCCATCGCTCAAGTACCTGTTCTTGGCTGGTGAGCGCTGCGACCCTGCTACTTACTACTGGGCTAAAGATTTGCTGCGCATACCTGTGGTGGATCACTGGTGGCAAACCGAATCAGGCTGGCCGATGGTGGCAAACATGGTGGGCTATGGCCTAAAGCCAGCTAAGCCCGGTTCGGCAGGCTTGCCGGTTTGCGGATATAAAGTAGAGATTCTGGGCGAGGAAGGGCAGGAGCTTATACCTGCGCAGGAAGGGTACGTGGCGGTAAAGCTGCCATTGCCTCCAGGTTGCCTGCCCACCTTGTGGGAAGACAATGACCGCTTCTACAAATCCTATCTTGACCGTTTCCCTGGCTATTACATGACAGGCGATGGGGGCTATATGGATGAAGATGGCTATATTTATATCATGGGCCGTATCGATGACGTCATCAACGTATCGGGCCACCGCCTCTCAACCGGAGAGATGGAAGAGATGGTTGCCTCGCACCCCGCCGTAGCCGAATGTGCCGTGGTAGGTATAGCCGACGACCTGCGCGGACAGCGCCCGATCGGACTGGTCGTGCTCAAGGACGGACAGAACATCAGTGAACAGCAAATCGAGCAGGAACTGATCGCCCTGATTCGGGAGAAAATAGGAGCCGTAGCTTACTTCCGAAACGCGCTTATCGTAAAGCGCCTGCCCAAGACCCGCTCCGGCAAGATACTCCGCAAGATACTGCGCAACATTGCCGACGGTGTGCACTACGCTATACCTTCCACCATCGACGATCCAGCTATACTGACTGAAATTCACGATGACCTGAAGGAGCGGAAGATTGGGAATGCTTTTTTGGAGGGATAATAATGCCCTCGCTCGTGTCCCGCGAGTGTGAGTTATTCAGTGGCGTCTCGCCACTTGTGACAACAGGCATATGAAAGGTGGCCAGAGTCCGCCTAATAGCACACACTCGCGGGACGCGAGCGAGGGAAGTAACAAATATACACCCGTAGGGACAAATCATAGCCTGTCCGTAATGTGCACCTTTATACTTGAACATAAACCTTAAACACCATAAACAAACCGATATCATGCCTAACATTCAAATCAAATCTTATCAGGAATACGAAGAGGCCTATAAGCGAAGTGTGGAAGACCCGGAAGGGTTCTGGTCCGATATAGCGAGCACTTTTACGTGGCGCAAGAAGTGGAACACGACACTGGAATGGAACTTCGAAGAGCCGAACGTGAAGTGGTTTAAGGGCGGCAGACTGAACATCACCGAAAACTGCCTGGACCGTCACCTGAAAACCCGTGGCAACAAGCTCGCCCTGATTTGGGAGCCAAACGACCCGAAAGAAAGATTTGTGCGCTATACCTACCGCGAACTCCACGAGAAGGTATGCCAGTTCGCCAATGTGCTCAAAAAGAACGGTGCCAAAAAAGGGGACCGCATCTGTATCTACATGCCGATGATTCCTGAGCTTGCTTTCGCTGTGCTGGCTTGCGCCCGTATTGGTGCCATCCACTCGGTTGTGTTCGCTGGATTCTCTGCCGTGGCGATGGCTGATCGCATCAACGATGCGCAGTGCAGCATGGTGCTCACCTCCGATGGTCTGAACCGTGGTGCGAAACAGATTCCGGTGAAGCGTGTTGTAGACGAGGCGCTCGAACGTTGCGACTCAGTGAAGAAAGTAATTGTGGTGGAGCGTCTGGGCTGGGCCGTGAACATGGTCGAAGGCCGCGACGTGTGGTACCACGACGAGGTTCAGGGCGTCAGCAAAGACTGTCCGGCTGAGGAAATGGACTCAGAAGACATGCTCTTCATTCTGTATACCTCTGGCTCCACAGGCAAACCCAAGGGTGTGGTCCATACCTGCGGTGGTTACATGGTGTATGCGCAGTACAGCTTCAGCAATGTGTTCCAGGTACAGGAAAACGATATTTACTGGTGCACCGCCGACATCGGCTGGATCACCGGCCATACCTATTTGCTTTACGGTCCGCTCTTGTCAGGCTCCACTTCATTGATGTTCGAAGGCGTGCCAACTTTCCCGGACATGGGCCGATTCTGGCAGGTAGTCGATAAGTTTGGTGTGAACATCTTCTACACTGCCCCAACCGCTATTCGTTCGCTTATGAGTGGAGACATCGACGATGTACTATCCTATAGCCTCGACTCCCTCAAAGTGCTGGGCTCGGTGGGCGAACCGATCAACGAAGAGGCATGGCACTGGTACCATACCCACGTCGGCAAGGAGCGCTGTCCGCTGGTAGATACGTGGTGGCAAACCGAAACCGGTGGTATCATGATCTCGACCATCGCTGGTATCACCCCGATGAAGCCAAGCCACGCAGCCCTGCCACTGCCAGGTATACAGCCGATTCTGGTAGATGCCGAAGGCAAGGAAATTACCGATAATGAAGTAGAGGGCTACCTCTGCATGAAGTTCCCGTGGCCAAGCATTATCCGCACCACCTACGGCGACCACGAGCGTGCCCGCCTGAGTTACTTCTCTACTTACAAAGGCCTGTACTTTACGGGCGACGGTGCCAAGCGCGACAAAGACGGCCTTTACCGTATCATCGGCCGTGTGGATGATGTGATCAACGTGTCCGGTCACCGCTTCGGAACGGCCGAGATTGAAGAAGCCATCAATCACAACAGCCATGTAGTGGAGTCAGCAGTGGTAGGCTATCCACATGATGTGAAAGGGCAGGGAATCTACGCTTTTGTGATCTGCAAGGATGTGCCGGAACGTGAGGATTACCTGCGTGCCGAGATCATAGAAACAGTGGTGGAGAAGATCGGTAAGATCGCTAAGCCTGACAAGATCCAGATCGTTAGCGGTCTGCCAAAAACCCGATCAGGCAAGATTATGCGCCGTATTCTGCGTAAAGTAGCGGAAGGCGATACGTCTAATCTGGGTGATACCTCCACTTTGCTTGATCCGGATGTAGTGGATGAGATTAAAGCGGGTGCTTTATAGAATTTAGATTGATAAGTTTAGTTGAATGCGTAAAGTCCTGCGACGTTTGTTGCAGGACTTTTGCTTTTTAGCCTCTTGCAATCCTCTCCTCAATCCCGTATCTTCATCAGGTATAACCCTAGGCTATGAAACCCTCCAATGTCATACAGGAACGCGTTCACGAGTTCTTGAATACCTACCCGCCCTTTAACCTGATTGATCCGGAAAAACTGCGGCAACTGGCCCGGCAGGTGCGGGTGCTATACCTGGAGCCGGAGCAGGTTTTGTTCTCGCAGGACGATTCCGCTCACGAACACTTTTATGTTGTGCGGCAAGGCTCTGTTCGACTAGAGCAAAAGACGGAGGCTGGCAATCCCAAATTGCTGGATGTGTGCGACGAAGGGGATGTGTTTGGAGTACGGGCACTGATCGCTAAAAAGAATTATTCCTCTACCGCCACCTCTGCCGAAGAATCACTGGTATACGCTATACCTATTGAGGCTTTTGAACCTATCCTCACCGAAAATCCGCAGGTGGCACTTTACTTCGCTGCGGGCTTTGCGGCGGGGCAGCCGGTACGCAATCCTACCCTGCGCGATGCACAAAGGGCACGGGTCGGACTGAGCACCATTGCACCTTCGTCTATACCGCTGCACCTCGAAGATGCCCTCAAAATTGACACGGCTAAAAGCATTGTGGCTTGTCCGCCTGACACTTCTATCCGGCTGGCCGCCCAGATGATGAGCGACAAAGATTCCAGTTTTATGATGGTAGTGGATGGCGAGGCACGGCCCTTGGGAATTTTGACTGACACCGACCTGCGCCGGCAGGTGGTAGCCGGGCATGTGGCCATTGATGATCCGGTAGAAGTCATTATGTCGTCGCCGGTGATTACGACCGTACCTAATCCGCCCATGGCCGATGCGCTGATCAATATGATCCGGAACAAAGTGAAGCACCTCTGTGTGACGACCGATGGCACTGTCAACTCCAAAGCCCTCGGGGTGCTCACCGAACATGACCTTTTACTGGCGCAGGGCAATAATCCGGCTGTGCTAATCTCCGAAATCCGCCAGACCCGCGACATAGCCTCCCTGCCTGCCATCCGCGACAGGGCTGAGGAACTGTTGCTGAAGTACCTGGAGCAGGAGGTGAGCATTTCGTTCATCGCCAATATCATCACCGAAATTAACGACGCGATCATCGTGCGGGCGCTGCAACATGCCGAGAATGAACTGGGCGAGCCGCCGCTGCATTATTGCTGGCTGTCACTGGGTAGCGAAGGCCGTGAAGAGCAACTCCTGCGCACCGATCAGGACAATGCCCTGGTGTTTGAAGATAAGAATGCTGCACTAGAAAAAGAGCATCAGGCTTACTTTCTGAAGCTGGGTGCTATTGTACGGGATATTCTGGTGCAATGCGGTTTTGAGAAGTGTCCCGCCGACATGATGGCCAGCAACCCGAAGTGGTGCCAACCGCTGCATACCTGGAAGCAGTACTTTTATAACTGGATACACGAGCCCACTGAGGAGGCACTAATGCATACCTCCATTTTCTACGACTACCGTCCCGTGTACGGCGACTTCAGTTTAAGTCATCAACTCACAGACTACATTTACGAGAACATCCAGCAGGAACGCATTTTTCTTCCCTTCCTGGCCAAACATGCACTGCAGAGTCCGCCACCACTAAGTTTCTTCCGCAACTTCATTGTGGAGCGGGGTGGGGAGCACAAAAACGAGTTCGACATCAAGCTGCGGGCCATGACGCCGCTTGTGGATGCCGCCCGTGTGCTCACGCTCGACAACCGCGTGGCCGGAGAGAACAACACTTTCAAGCGCTTCGAGAAACTGGCCGAGCTGGAGCCGCAAAATGCAGAGCTATACCGTGAGGCCGCGATGGCATACGAAATCATGATGCGTTTCCGGGCGCTTAGCGGCCTGCGCAATAAGAACTCCGGCCGTTACCTCAATCCTAACCAGCTCAATAAACTCGAGCGGCAGACGCTGCGCAGCACCTTCAAACCGATAAGCGACATACAGGAACTCCTGCAGGTGCGCTTTCAACTTAACTACCTCGGCTGATGGAGTGGCTGAAAGAGTTTATAAACCAGCTGCAACCGGTAGACAAGAATGCGCCGGCTTTTTGGCACAGGTATAGCGCCGCCCTGAAAGAGCAACCATCAAGAGACACTCCCTTGTCAGAGGCCGAATTTGTAGTGTTCGACACCGAAACGACCGGGCTGGACCAACGCAGGGACAAAGTGCTTTCCATCGGGGCGATAAAGATAAGGGGGCTGCAGGTGCTGGTGTCGGACACTTTTGAGTGTTTGGTGCAACAGGAAGGGGCACCAGCTACTAAAAGCGCTGAAGTGCATGGTCTGCTTTCGAGTCAGCTGCAGGGAGGTATAAACGAGCTGGAGGTGGTGGAGGACTTTGTTGATTTTGTCGGCAATGCTGTGCTGGTGGGACAGCACGTGGCTTTCGACATCGGCATGATCAACCAGATGTTGAAGCGGCAAGGTATAAGCGGCAAGCTCCGCAACCGCTCCGTCGACACAGCCCACCTGGCTATCCGGCTGGAGCGCCGCCATGCCGATAGCCATACCTTGAAAACCACTGAGTACAGCCTCGACGCTCTCTGCGAAAGGTATAATCTGCCCACCGACGATCGTCACACCGCCTCCGGCGACGCTTTTGCTACAGCTCTGCTGTTGCTTAAATTATTATCCTTGGCAAAAAAGCGGGGCATTACAACATTGGGAGAGCTGATAAAGGGCTAGCGTAATTATTCAGCCAAAATCTATCACTGACGTACATGCTTAGATGATCAGTCTATTTTTCAAAATGAAAACACTTTTCCTGGGTTTGGCCCTGTGCTTAGCCTTTGTTGGTGAAACTCTTGCGCAAAACACTATTCAGCTGAAAGAATATTTCAGAGAACTGAAGCAGGTGGACGTTACCATAGCAGGGCAGCCCTACACCTTCTTATTCGATACAGGAGGCGGCCAGACCTTTGTATCTCCGGAAGTGGCACAGAAAATCGGCCGACAACCTTATGGCAGCGCAACTGCCTTCCGCATGAACGGGGATATGTTTCGGTACCAAAAGCTGGATTCAGTCGAGATCAGGGTCGATAACATTCCGCTTTTTCATGCGACCGTTGGGGTATGGGATCTGATGAGCATACTGCCGGAAGGCCTTCCGAAAGTGGACGGGGTGATCTCGTTGAAATCCTTTCAGGACAGGATTGTGACCTTCGACCTGGCGGCCAGTAGACTCCAGGTAGAGACGCCAGCCACTCTTAGAAAGCAACAGGGCAGGCTAACGCTGCTGCCCAGCCGTTTCGCCAATGGGCTGGATGGTAGCGAGCTGACTATTTTCCTGGGTATACCTCATCAGGACCGCTCATACTGGTTTCTTTTAGACACAGGCAATATAAGCGAGGTGCTCCTTTCGCACCAGACAGCCTCCGGGTGGGGCCTTCAAAGCGATACGACAGTCCAGCGCACAGCCCTGAATCCGATTGCGATTCAACTTGGCAGGCGAAAACTGGTCAGCAAGGCTGCTGCAGAAAACATCATCTATGACGGGGTGCTGAACTACGATGTGATGCGTCAAACCAGAATGACCATTAACTTCCCGGCAAGGCAGGTATGGATGCATTAAAGTGGCGACATTCCTGCATCGCCTGTGTGCCTGGAATGTACGCAACCGGATAGCAGCAGGGATATCTGTATAATCAATAATTGAATGAAGCTGATATTATGAAAAAGTATCTTCTAACCTTCGCCTTGGGCGCTTTTCTGATGGCCAGCTGTAACAGCACGCCTGACACCGAGGAGACAACCATAACCCAACCAGAACCTGACACGGCACCCGCCGATACAGCTGGCGTGGAAAAAGATAATACCAGGGTAGAAATAGAAGAGGCTGATCGCCTCTGAAGAAAATCATCTATACCTTGTTATCTTTGCCCGCAATTAGATCTTAAACAAGCTCAACATCTGCCCAGAAGAGCCTTCAGTGCTGAAGGAGCAGTGGCTGTTGGCCGTGCCATCATCGGGGTAACTTCGCTGCCGTTAGGGGCGCAGGTAAAGATCAAAAAGATCGCCAAAAGAAAATAGCATGATAATCGACGAACAACATAACCCCTGGACCACCCTATCCAGCAAGCAGATATACCAGAACCCCTGGATCAGTGTGCGCGAAGACCAGGTGCTCAACCCGCGCGGCGGAGAAGGCATTTACGGTGTGGTCAGCTTCAAAAACAAAGCCATTGGCATTATACCTGTCGATGACGAAGGCTATACCTACCTGGTAGGGCAGTACCGTTATGCGCTCAACGAGTACAGTTGGGAAATACCAATGGGCGGCGGCCTGATCGAGAACGACATACTCGAGTCGGCGAAGCGGGAACTGCAGGAAGAGACCGGTTTTACAGCCGAAAAGTGGACCAACATCGCCCGCCTGCATACCTCCAATTCCGTTACAGATGAGGAAGGCTTTGTTTTCCTGGCACAGGAACTAAAGGCCGGCGAAACAGCTTTTGAAGAGACGGAGGAGCTTCACATCCGGCGGGTGCACTTTGAGGAGGCTGTGCGCATGGTGATGGACAACGAGATAACGGACGCCATCAGTGTGGCAGGTATACTCAAGGCAGCTATACTTTTGCAGCAAGGCGAGTAAGCATGATGAAGGCCAAGGAGGTGAAGCGCCCCGATTGATAACTGGTGGATTATTCTTACATTTGAAGGCATGAAAGCGCTTAAATACCTGTCCCATCGCATTTATACAACCTGGTGTGTCACCTGGTTTGTGATGCCCTTTGTGGTCACGTATCCGTTTCAGGCAGTGCTTATACGCAAGCAGCGCTGGTATCCGCGTGTGCACAGCATCAACCGCTTCTGGTCATCGTCGGCCCTGCGCATGTTCCTGACGCCTTTGCGGGTGGAGTGGCGTATGCGTTTCAATCCTGCCAAGCAGTATATTTTTACACCTAACCACAGCTCATACCTTGATATCCCGCTGTTGCTGCATGCCATTCCTGGTTTTATTAACTTTGTCGGGAAAAGCTCGCTTACCAGAGTGCCGCTGTGGGGAAAAGTGTACGAAAAGCTATACATTGCCGTAGACCGTAAGAGTGCGATCAGCAGTGCCAAGAGTTACATACAGTCCGTGCGCACGCTGGAGCAGGGCCGCAACCTGGTGATCTTTCCGGAAGGTACCATACCACCCACGGCAGGGGAGGAACTGCTGGCATTCAAGGATGGTCCTTTTCGCCTGGCAATAGAGAAGCAGTTGCCGGTAGTGCCGGTGACGATGCCCTACAATCACAAATTTTTGCCTGATCTAGATGGGAAGCTGAAAGTGCGCTGGCACCCGCTCAAGATCATCATACACGAGCCGATCGAAACTAAAGGCATGACGCTGCAGGACCTACCTGCGCTGAAGCAGGAAGTATTTCATATTATTCAGGAAGAACTTAAGAAACACAATACAATAGATGTCAACCGATATACAAACCATTAGAAAGATCGCGCACCTGGCCCGACTGGAGTTCAATGAAGAGAAGGAGCAGGAGATGCTGCAGGACCTGAACAAGATCCTGAACTGGGTAGACCAGCTTCGCGAACTTGATACCGAAAGTGTAGAGCCGCTTATTCATATGTCAGAAGAAGTGAATGTGATGCGCGAAGACCTGGCACAGAATACCGTATCACACGACGAAGCGCTGAAAAACGCACCTAGAAAAGACTCCGATTATTTCAGAGTACCGAAAGTGCTCGAATAGTCCGACGGTTTGTCTATGAACAAAATTAAGTTTTGGAACAGTTGGGATGCCGATACCAGGTATCCCTATCTGTTTTTGCTGATCGTGGCCGTGCTGGCGCTCATGCTGGGGGTATACCATTACTTTACCGGTGAGAGCAATTTTATGGCCTGGGATAAGCTGCCTGAACTACAGGTGGTGCAGGTGCCGGTGCACGAGTTTTCGCGCCTGCTGGAGCCCTTCACCCTGTATGCCGATGGCTACCTGCTCACAGAGCAGTACGATGTAGCAATGCCTGCCCTCAACAAGTTTGCCGCAGTAGCACTGGTGCTGTTGCTGGCTCTCTGCCTGGCTTTCTACACAGCGGCCATCACCACCATGAAGCGCATCCCTTACTTTGCAGGTATGCTGCTGCTCATGATGCTGCTGGCCTCCTTCAACCTGGACCTACTGGGGGTGATCGGCAGCAACACCGGGCAGACCACGCTGCTGGTATTCATCGTGTTCTTTGCTTTGGCCAGCTATGCTTTTCAGGCCTTTTACCAGCAGGTTTCCTTTAGTGTCAGGGTAATGGTGATGATCGCGCTGGTGAGTTTGCTGGGCTCCTTTGTGTACATGGAGTCAGACTTCCCGCCGCTACTGACCACCCTACACCTGGCCAACTACAGTTCGCTTGCGCTTATGGTAGCCTCCTTGCTCTTTATGATTTGGGTTGGGTACGAAAACATCAATGCCCTGCTTTGGGTCAATACACAGGCCGCTAAGCCGGAACGTCGCTTTAGTATATGGCAGTTTGTGCTCGTAAGCGTGCTATACCTGGTTACTTTGGTACTGCTATACCTGCGCCATGTGGGCTATGTAAAGGGCGATCTGTTTTACATCAACGCCTTTGTCATCCTACTGATCTCTGCAGTTGCCGGCTTTTGGGGCATGCGCCAGCGCGAAGTTCTGTACGGCAGGCTGTTCCCGTTCAAACCCACAGGTGCCATCATCTACCTGGTGTTTGCAACCATTACCTTCCTGAGCATTGGCTATGCCTATGCCACCGCCAACGACTCCGCTATTTCAGTTTTCCATAACCTGATCGTATACACCCACCTGGCCTTCGGAGCTTTCTTCTTTGTGTATATAATGGTGAACTTCGGGGACCTGATCAAGCAGCGACTGGCCGTTTACAAGGTGGTGTACGAACCCCGCAAACTGCCTGTGTATACCATCTACACCATGGGGGCTATTTTGCTGGCTATTCTGGTGATGCGCACCCAGTTCAGGGTGTACTTCAATGCCTATGCCGGTTACTACAACTACCTCGGCGACCTGTACCAGAGTTCCGACAATTCTATTCTGGCAGAGCGTTTCTACAGAGAAAGCGATCTTTTTGATAACCACAACATGAAGGCGAGCTTTAGCTTGTCGGCCATGTACCGTGCTCAGAACGAGCGCAACAAAGAAATTCTGAGTCTGCAGGAGGCGCTGGAGCGGAGCCCGAACCCGAAGCTCTACATCCGTTTGGCGAACCTCTACGACCGCAAGCAGTACTTTTTTGAAAAGCTGTATGTGCTGCAGCAGGGTGCGGAGGCTTTCCCTAGAAATGGGGAGATCTACAACAACCTGGCCCTGCTTTATGCCCAGACCAGTGTGCATGATAGTGTAGCTTATTACTTTGACCTGGCACAGCGTCACGCAGAAAACCAGGACCTGGTGCGCAGCAACCGTCTGGCTTACTATACCCGCCAGGCCATGCCAGATGAAGCCAAGGAACTGATCACGGAGATCCGCTCCACAAAATACAAGCCACTGCGAAGCAACATGGCTGCACTTAACCAGCTGCTGGGACAAACATCTGACATCAAAGAAGACGACTTTGTGGCGGATTCGCTGGAGCGGGTAGAGGATCTGACACTATTTTACAATAAAACCATTTCCAGTGTGAACAATGGCGATACATCGCTGTTGAAGCCTATCAACCGCTATCTTGGTTCTCAGGAGAACAGGCTCTTTATGGAAGACCTGCTATATCTGAAGGGCCTGGTGCACCACTACGATGGCAGGCCGAAAGAGGCACGCAGCGTGGTAGAGAACCTGGCACTGGCCGCAGGGGAGCGCAGCGGGTATTACTACAATGCGTTGGGGCATTGGATGATGGAGGAGGAGAACTACGGTGCCGCCGCCCATTATTTCAAGGAAGCCAAAGACAGAGGCTTTACGCAGGCCTTCCTGTCCCATGCCTATGCGCTGGCCCTCAATCACCAGACCGACGAGGCTGTAGATGCACTCCGCGAAGTTGCCTTTACAGAGGTAGAGTCGGCGGTTGCCGTGGCCCAGTCGCTGGAAGAGGTGCTGGAACAGGCGCCGTCTACCATCATCTCCCAGGCCCCGGACCACGACAAGGTGCAGTATCTGATCGCATACCTACCTGATTTGCTGCCCGAAGATGTAGACCGCATCGTGAAGAGCGTGCAGGAGAAAGACCTGCGCCGTGAGGCATTGGTAGCCAAGGTAGACTACTTTATGGGAAGACGGGAGTGGAAGCAGGCCAATCAGGCCATAAAAGAGGCAGCTACCGCCCTGCGGCCAGAAGGAGAGCTCCGCTCGAGACTTAACCTGCAGCAAATGCGCCTGTGGCTGAATACCAAGAACCACGAGGTGCTGGTGAAACGGATGGACAACCTATACCTGACACCAAAGGATAAGCGGCAGAAACTCTATTTCAGGGCTAAAATTGCCGAAGTAAAGGGGCGTGACCGTGAAGCTGCCGAGCGTTACAGCCAGGCACTCAAGATGCTGTTATACGATGAGCAGGTGGTAGAGGACGCTGCCGCTTTCTTTGCCCGATACAGTCCCGCTGAGATGCAGGCTTATGACATTCTGCTGGATGGAATTACCTACAATCCGTACTCTGCCAGGCTCTACAAAGCCTATGCGCTTGAGAGTGTGAACAGGGGACTTGTCAGCTATGCAGACCAGGCACTTGTTTCATTGCGCAGCTTGCTTCCTGCTTCAGAATATAGTACATTTAAAGAGAAATTTGATAAACAGCGCCGAGCTAAGGAGGCAGCGGCGGACCAGTGGCAACTCTAAAACAGGTTCTATGAGCACCATCATCGAGACACATGATATTTCGAAAGTATACCGCATGGGAAGCGAAACCATCCATGCACTCAAGTCCGTGTCTATCAGGATAGAGCGAGGAGAGTATGTGGCGTTTATGGGTCCTTCTGGTTCCGGAAAGTCAACGCTTATGAATATCATCGGCTGTCTGGACACACCTTCCGGAGGACAGTACGTCCTGAACGGGAATGATGTGAGCAACATGACCGATAATGAACTGGCCGAGGTTCGGAACAAGGAGATCGGTTTCGTGTTCCAGACCTTTAACCTGTTGCCACGTCAGAGCTCTCTGGAGAATGTAGCCCTGCCGCTGATCTATGCCGGATATAACAAGTCTGCGCGTGAGGAGAAAGCACAGCAAGCGCTGGAGAGTGTAGGCCTGGGTAACCGTGGCAAGCACAAGCCGAACGAACTGTCGGGTGGTCAGCGACAGCGTGTGGCCATTGCCCGTGCGCTTATCAATGACCCGAGTATCATCCTGGCTGACGAACCGACTGGTAACCTAGATACCAAGACCTCTTACGAGATCATGGAGCTGTTCGAGAACCTGCACGCCAAAGGAAATACCATCATCATGGTGACGCACGAAGAGGACATTGCCAAATATGCTCACCGGATTGTGCGCCTTCGCGATGGACTTATAGAATCAGACGAAATCAACCACGATGTGACAACGCATGCAAACCTAAACGCTGCGCAATAGCTCATGAAAATTTACACCAAGACAGGCGACAAAGGCACCACCTCACTTATAGGAGGTACTCGTGTAGCCAAGTCGCACCTACGCATAGAAGCTTACGGCACCGTAGACGAACTCAACTCATACATCGGACTGGTACGCGACCAGGAAGTAAACAAGAGCCGGGCCGACATCCTGAAAGAGATACAAGACCGCCTCTTCACCATCGGCTCCACACTGGCCACCGACCCTGACAAGAACACCAAAATGGTGACCCCCGACCTGCATGCAGAGGATGTCACCCTGCTGGAGCAGGAAATAGACAAGATGACGGCTGAAGTGCCCCCACTGCGTGCCTTTGTGCTGCCAGGCGGTCATCAATCCGTTTCATTCGGTCATCTGGCCCGCTGCGTATGCCGCCGTGCCGAGCGTCTGGCAATCCGCCTGCAGGAAGAGTCGCCGGTAGACGATCTGGTAATCATGTACCTCAACCGTCTGTCAGATTATCTGTTCGCTCTTTGCCGCAAAATGACGTATGAGTTACAGGCTGAGGAAATTGCCTGGAAGCCACGCGTCTGATTACATTGTTCAACTAATAATTCCCTTTATTTATGTCAGTTGATACCCTAACTATACCTACTCAGTGCGTCCCGCAGAGCCGCATTTCTGAGCTGGACTTCAACAATATTGAATTCGGTAAAATTTTTGCCGACCACATGCTGGTAGCCGACTACAAAGACGGCGCCTGGCAGAACCCCGAAATCAAGCCCTACGGCAACATGTCGCTTAGTCCGGCAACCTCAGCCCTACACTATGGTCAGGCGATATTCGAAGGTATGAAGGCTTATAAAAACGCAGACGGTGACATCCTGCTGTTCAGACCGCTCGATAACTTCAAGCGACTGAACATTTCCGGAGACCGCATGTGCATACCTGAACTGCCTGAAGAGATCTTCATGCAGGGTCTGGAGCAACTGCTGCGCCTGGACGCTGCCTGGGTACCGCCAACAGCTGGTTGCGCACTGTATATCCGTCCGTTCATTTTCGCAACGGATGAGTTTATTGGCGTGCGTCCATCATCAAGCTACCGCTTTATGGTGTTCAGCTGCCCGGTAGGTGCCTACTATGGTCAGCCGTTGCGCGTTGCCATTGAGCCGAACTATGTGCGCTCAGCAGAAGGTGGTGCCGGCTATGCCAAGGCTGCTGGTAACTACGGCGCTGCCCTGTACCCAGCACGCAAAATGCAGGAACGCGGCTACCACCAGCTTATCTGGACTGACTCGCGCGAGCACAAGTACATTGAAGAGTCCGGCACCATGAACGTCATGTTTGTGATTGACGGCAAGATTGTGACTCCGGCAGTGAGCACGACCATTCTGTCGGGCATCACCCGCGACAGTGTGCTGCAGATAGCACGTGACAAAGGTATACCTGTAGAGGAACGTAAAGTAGCAGTGAGTGAGATTGTGGAGGCTCACAAAGCCGGCAAGCTTCAGGAAGCATTCGGTACGGGCACCGCTGCTACCATTGCCCAGATCGCCACTATACATTACAACGGCGAGGACATGGACCTTCCGGCAATAGAAGGTCGCGAGATATCCAATGGCATTGCAGCAGAGCTGGATCGCATTAAAACAGGTCAGGCACCTGACCCGCACAACTGGATCTATAAGATCAGCCTATAGTAATCAGATAAAAGTAAATGCTGGACTGAAAGCGTATACGGCTTTTGGTCCAGCATTTTAGCGTTAAATAAAAAACAGAAAATATGACTTCAGAACAATTGAAGGAATTAAAGGCTCGTATTGAAGCCTTGAGGAGGTATCTTTGACTACGATAACAAGAAGCAACAGATAGCCGAGACAGAGAGGCAAACACTGGCACCTGACTTTTGGGACGACCCGAAAGCAGCTGAAAAAGTGCTTAAAGAGGTAAAGTCACTGAAGGTATGGACTGACCACTATGAAGAAGTGGAGAAAACGGTTTCTGACCTGGAAGTGCTTTTCGATTTCTACAAAGAAGGCGATGTGTCGGAAGAAGACATAAAGCAGGAAGCGAAAAAGGTAGAAGGCGCCATTGAAGGGCTGGAGTTCAAGCGCATGCTCAGTGGCGAAGAGGACCAGTTGAGCGCCATTCTGGAGATCAACCCGGGTGCAGGCGGTACCGAAAGCCAGGATTGGGCGGAAATGCTGATGCGCATGTACATCATGTGGTCCGAGTCGCATAAGTTTAGCGTGAAGCAGGTTAACTACAATCCGGGTGAGGGAGCAGGTATAAAGTCAGCTACCCTGGAGATCACCGGCGACTTCGCCTATGGCTATCTTAAATCTGAGATAGGTGTACATCGTCTGGTGCGTATCTCCCCGTTTGACTCAGGCGGGCGACGCCATACTTCCTTTGCCTCCGTATTTGCCTATCCGGTGGTGGACGATACGATCAACATCGAGGTGAATCCGAGCGACATTGAGTGGGACACCTTCCGCTCAGGAGGCGCCGGAGGCCAGAACGTGAACAAAGTGGAGACTGCAGTACGATTGAAACACAAGCCAACGGGTATCGTGATCGAGTGCCAGATCGAGCGCTCACAGCTGATGAACAAAGAGCACGCCTTACGCATGCTTAGGTCTAGGCTCTACCAGATAGAAATAGACAAGCGTAACGAAGAGCGGGACCGTGTGGAGAGTACTAAAAAACGCATCGACTTTGGCTCCCAGATACGCAACTATGTGCTGCATCCTTACAAGCTTGTAAAGGATATCCGGACAGGCGTAGAAAGGTCAGATGTGCAGAACGTGCTGGACGGCGACTTGGATGAATACATCAAAGCATTCCTGATGCAGGCGTAAGGAGAGCTTGAAGCTATACCTTATTCCACAAAAAAGAGGCTCCTCTACAGGAGCCTCTTTTTTGTGGAAAATATTGGAATTTACTGTGTGTCTGGCTGCCCATCCACCCACCATACCGGGTCGGAGAATATCTGCGTGCCCCTGATGTTTGGAACATTTGCCTCGTTTGTGTCCAATTCATTTTGCGCATATGGAAAACGAACCGGTGGAGGCGAGATCTGATGTTGGGCAACAAAGCCAGGGATGCCCGTTCTTCTCCAATCATTATAAGCCTCAAAGGGCTGGAACAGCCAGAAGGCAATCCACTTTTGGAGGATAATAGCCTCCTGTGAAACAGTGCTGGCATTTGCTGCTATATATGCATCAATTGCTGCAGCTGGTGCATTTATTTGTCTTTGCATGGCAGCCCTGATTCCATTTTGATAAGCCGTAAGCGCTTCGCCTGTATTGCCTAACCTCAGCTGTGCCTCTGCCTGTATGAAGAGCAATTCGTCATAAGTCATCATTGGCATAGGTGCGGTCGCATTAAGCACAGCCGCTGTTGGATCAGAGAAGGCTCTGTTTGCCTGGTCGTTTATCTGTGTTCCATTAGGAGCTCCTGTGATAACTCCCGGATCACGGGCAGGTGCTACCATGGCCCCCAGACGTGGGTCGTTCAGGTTTTGAAGGGTAGTCACGAAAGATTGGCTTACAGCGTGGTGACTACGGTCATTCGACTCCTGGAACCACGGATGTTCGCCGATTGCTGCGGCAGTGTATCGCCGGAAGACGAGGTTGTCTGCAGCGCTCTGAAAACCCTGTGCAGCCGCTTCCAGGGCAGCCGTTGCAGATCCCTGCGGGTCAATATTGCTCAGGCGGTTATAATAACGTGCCTTCAGAGAATAAGCAGCCCTTGTCCATAACTCAGCACTGCCCCCATAAATCAAATCCTGGTTGCCAGGTGAGGGAGCCGTTGTTGCTAAGTCAACGATCGCCTCGTCTAGCAGACTTTGTATCTGCGTATACACTTGCTCCTGCGAGTCGTAGGTAGGAGTGCGGTTCTCGACTCCCCGTCCAGCCTCTGCAGAGGGTACAGGTCCCCAGGCATCGGTCGCTACAGATAAGGTATAGGCCTTCAAAACTTTTGCTATACCTACGTGCCTGAAGTTTCCTTCCTCCTCACCGCCTGCAGAACCTCTTTCAATAATGATGTTAAGGTCAGGCAGCACGCCCGCATAAATGTTGTTCCACATGTTATTCACCAACGTGTTATTCTGGAGACCAGACCGGCGATCTGCTTCCTGTAACTGTGCGTGCACACCGGCGGTATGCTGTACAAAAACAGATGAATACCAGGCTAAGTCAGCCCCTGTAACAGCTGTGGGTACGTTTACTGTTACCTGTGGGAGCAGCAGGTTGACCGAGACTTGTTCCGGGCTATTGGGGTTGGTGTCAATTTCGTCTAATTTATCCTCGTCGCAGGCAGTGCCTCCTATAATAAGAGCCGCTGCTAAGAGAGAGCTGTAAAATCTATACTTCTTCATGATCGTGTGATTTCTGTCCATTAAAATGTTAACCTTAAACCAGCACCAAAGCTCCTTGCCTGAGGAAGTGTCACATACTCAAGTCCCTGGAAGTTAGTACCGCCACCCACGCTTGTCTCCGGGTCAAAGTTCGGGTAGTCTGTTATGAGAAAGAGGTTGCGGCCTGTCAGCACGATAGAGGCATTCCTGATGAAAGTGCGTTCTATCAAGCTTGTTGGTAAGGAGTAGCTTAGAGCCACTTCTCTGAGCCTTACAAAAGAAGTAGAGTAGACGTTTGATTCGTCGATGGCGTCCATGGCACTGGACCAGAAGTTCTGTCCTCTAACGATTTCAATGTCATTGTCTCCCTCTACGACAAGGTCACCATTAGTATCAAGGAAACCTTTCACGCCAGGATAGACATAAGCACTTTCACGGTCTTCTGTAATTTCAGCCATACCGTACAGTTTCAGAAGTCTTGTATTGCCCGCATACATCTTGCCACCCTTTCTCCAGTCTACCTGTGCAGTCAAATTGATGCCTCCGAAGGTGATGCCGTTTGTAAAGGATATTTCGAAGTCTGGCTGCACATTGCCTATGTTCTTAGCCTCACCAGCCAAAGGCATGCCGTAGAATGGATTTGGATTGCCACCTATGGTTTCACGGCTATCCACCACAACGTTGCCATTACCGTCCCTCACGAATGAGGAGCCAAAAATGATGGGATATAAAGCCCCTGCTTCGGCTCTTACGTTAGGTGTAACGAAGCCTCCCAAGAAGATATTCTCAACACCCTCGGCCAGCTCGACTACCTTGTTTCTGTATCGGGTGAAGTTTGTGGTGAACGTCCATTCGAAGTTGTCGTTTCTTACAGGGATAAGACTGAAAATCAACTCATGGCCTTTGGTTTCCAATCTACCGGCATTTCTAAACTCAGATGTAAAACCAGATGATGCGGCAACAGGGACGCTGAATATTTGGTCTTCAGTTGTCTGCACATAATAGGTATAGTCTAAGGTGATCCGGTTGTCCAGGAATCTGAAATCACCACCAAACTCAATTGTTCTGGTGTTTTGTGGTCTTAACTCTTCTGTTCTGAATACGGCGCTACGGGTATAACCAATCGTGTTATTGAATGGGAATTGGATACCGTCATTCAGGAAACCGCCCACGTTCAGGGCACCGCCAGGTATGAATATGTTTCTGGTTATGTAAGCCTGGTCAGGGGCCTGACCAGCCTCAGCATAAGAAGCCCTTAGTTTACCAAATGTAAGGATGTCATTCTGCAGCTCGAAGGCATCTGTAAATGCAAAACCAACGCCCACTGAAGGATAGAAGAAAGTGCGGTTTCCACGTGCCAGGTTAGACACATAATCCTGACGGGCAGATGCGTTTAAGAACAGATAGTCTCTGAAACCTACTTCGGCATTGGCATAAAAGCCAGCTACTCGTCTGCGGGTAATGGTCTCGCTGGCGTTCTGCACAACAGTGTTGCCAATGTTACGGAAACCACCTTGTGCAATACCACGGCCTACCGTTGAGATCAAGCGGTTTCTGATGTCGTATACCTCATTGCCAAGCAGCAGGTTAGCACTTATATCCTCTGAGAAATCACGGTTAAAGCTAACAGAGAGGTTAGAGTTAATCTGATTCTGATTGAAGGCATAGTCATTTATTTGGCCACCACTTGGCTGCGCAGTTCTACCTCCTGTAAAGCCTGAGCCAAGCTCGTATACCTCTTTACCATCTGTGATAAAAAAGTCTCCGCCAAGTCTATAGTTTAGAGTTATCCAATCGAGCGGTTTGTAGGAAACGTTTGCAGTGCTGATAATACGACGGGTATCTTCATAGAACTGGTTATTGGCCAGTGCCCAGCGTGGGTTATCGATCGCACCACGGTAGTTGAACTGTCTGTACGGGTTGAGTGGATCTGCAAAAGGGAGCCCCCACAGGTCAAAGTTTCTCGGTGCTGCATACAATGTGAAAAGCGGATTGGAAAGGTTAGACCCCCCAGGCACCTTATCAATGTGTACATCCGAATAGTTTGCAGAAGCACCAATCGTTACTTTGGGGTGAACATTAAATTCACCGGCAACCTTGCCGTTAAAGCGCTCCATACCTGTTGTCGGAATTATACCTTCCTGATCAGTGTAGCCTAAAGTGACAGCATAGTTACCTATCTGGCCGCTGTTGGCAATTGTAAGACTGTTTGTTGCCGTATGGCCAGTCTGGAAGAAGGGGTCCACATTGTCAAAGACCCTGTTTCCTGGCGCAGTTTCCCCGATGGCGTTGGTCACATCGCCGAGCTCACTTATTCTTGGTCCCCAGGATAGCGAGGAGTTGTTTGAGTATTGTCCACCAGAGCCCTGGGAGTAAGTGCTTTGTAAGTCTGGAAGCCGTGAGGCGCGGTCAATCTGGTAGTCAGAAGAGAAGGTTACTGTAGCAGCTTTTCTTTCCTCCAGGCCCCTGCCTCTCTTAGTTGTAATAATAACCACCCCGTTGGCAGCACGAACCCCGTACAAGGCTGCTGCGGCACCGCCTTTTAGCACAGATATTGATTCGATGTCATTTGGGTTGATATCTAGTGCGCGTGCTGAGGCATCGGTGCCGCTCACACCGCCAACACCTATACCTGCACCACCTGCTTGCTGGATGGCATCACTCTCGATTGGCATACCATCCACTACATACAGAGGCTGGTTGTTGCCTACCAGGGAGCGTGCTCCCCGAATCGTGATCTGCGAAGACGAACCCGGCATACCACTGGACTGGCGCACTACTACGCCCGCCACCTTGCCTTGGAGAGCATTAGTGACGTTCGGGTGGTTAGCACGTGTTACTGCTTCACCTTCTACCTGCTGCACCGAATAACTCAAAGCTCTTTCTTCCCTTTCAATACCAAAAGCTGTCACAACAACTTCGCTCAGTTGCCTGGTGTCTACGCTTAAGGCTACATCAATCGTGCTTTGATTATCGATATTGCGTGTAACGGTGGCATAGCCAATGAAGCGGTAGGTAAGTGTATTGGAGCCAGCCGGCACATTGATGGAGTATTCTCCGTTGGCTCCGGTAGCGGTGCCGACGTTGGTACCTTGTACCAACACTGCGACACCGGGCAGTCCTTGCCCTGTTTCCTGATCTGTCACGGTACCCGTAACCGTTCTAGTCTGGGCCATGCCTTGCTGAAAAAGAGCGAGCACCAGAATAAAACTTACTAGTAGTAGTTTGTTCATGTTCCCAAAAAGTTTTGGATTCAGACGATGTATAAAATCAATTCGGCAAAAGTGCCAGAAACTAAGACACTTAGTGGTGAGGAAGGATTAGAAGAGCCTTTTCTGCAAAAATGGACTCTGTAACGCTAAATCGAATGTTAAAACATTAAATATAGTAGTGTATTAATTTTTTAATGTTAAAATTCAATTTACTAATCATAACATTATACGTGTTAAATTTTAATTGGCATTTGATTTATAGCATTTTAACTAAAAAACAATGTTATAATATTGAGTTTTTGTTATTCATATATTTATATTTTTAATGTTATAATGTAGCTGTTTGACTGTAATCGGAGAGAGGGTAATCAGGAAGCAGGAGAGTGAAGTGAGCTGAAAAGTGCTTTTCAAATTTGTAGCTATGCTCCGCATCATAAGGTCTATGTCGAATGTTTCTAGCTAGGTGTGGAACGGCCAGGTGTGAGGTTATGCTGACAGCAATCTGGCTTTATGTAGTAAAGGATACTTATGATGGACCCTATTCGGGTTCAAAGTTGAAGGATTCTGGCCAATGCTGATTTGGAGAGCTGATAAAGCGGTGTGTGTTATAACACTGAATAAGAATAACTTATGAGTGTTGCGATTTGCTGTGTATTAATTGTTTTGGTGATATGTTGAGGTGACGTCTTCGGGTTGTATTTGGTATAAGTGTGAAATTCAGTGTGTTATATATAAATACATCTATTTTGAGATGATGGTAATTTGTAATAACACAAGATAAAGGTTTAAATAGCTGAAAAAGACGTAGATAAGGTTGGAGAATTTTAAATAGCAGTTTTGTATATATTGAAAAAATATTCTTAGTTTGGAGCATCCAAATAGTCTGTAAAGTTTGATTAAGTACTAAACAAGCTTGATTTATTTCTGTTAAGAAGCTAAATACCGACATACTTTTATGCAGCTTTTTTACCAGTCAGTTAACGATACTCTACGTGTACAGGCCAGCATATCGCATATGCTTATTGTAAATCTTAAACCTTAAATCTTAACTACTATTTATCTTTCACCTCAATTAACAGACCAATGAAAAAACTACTACTATTGAGTTTTGCGCTGGTATTCGTCGTGCTTCAACAGGCATTGGCGCAGGGCAGAACTGTTACGGGTACTGTGACAGACCAGTCGACTGGCCAAGGCCTTCCTGGTGTTGCAGTGCTTGTAAAGGGCACTAGCTCCGGTACGGCTACCGGTGCTGACGGTACTTATTCTATTAATGTGCCGGCAGACGGCAACACACTCGTTTTCCGCTTCCTTGGCTACAGAACAGTAGAGCGTCCTATTGGGACAGCCGCTACTATTAATGTGGCACTTGAAATCGACCAAAGACAACTAGATGAAGTTGTAGTGGTTGGTTATGGTACACAGCAGAAAAAAGACGTTACCAGCTCTATCGCGCAGGTAAAAGGTGAGACAATTGCCAACCTGGCAACGCCATCTTTTGACCAGCAGCTGGCAGGTCGTGCTTCTGGTGTACAGATCACGCAGCCTTCAGGTATCCTGGGTGCGCCTCCAAAGATCAACATCCGTGGTGTAAACTCTATCTCTTCCAACACGCAGCCACTTATCGTAATCGACGGTGTGCCTGCTACGTCTGGTAACCTGGGTGGATTTACGCCTTCTAACGCACTTGCTGACATCAACCCGAACGATATCGAGTCTTTCGAGATCCTAAAGGATGGTGCTGCTACGGCGGTTTACGGTTCACGTGCCTCTAACGGTGTAATTCTTATTACTACCAAGCGTGGTAAGTCAGGCCAGGCTAAGTTCTCTTATGATGGTTGGGCTGGTTCTGCCAAGGCAATCGAACTGCATGACCTGCTGAACGCACGTGAGTTCGTAGAAATCACAAACGAGAAATACGCAAACCTTGGTCAGACTTCTCCAGCTGCGCTAGGTGATGCCGACACTGACTGGAACGAGGAAGTATTCCGTAGAGCTTTCCAGCACAGCCACGCATTCTCTGCAAGCGGTGGTACTGATAAAACAAACTACTACTTCTCACTTGGTTACTCTAACCAGGAAGGTATCGGCCGTGCTAACAGCCTGGAGCGTTACTCTATCCGTACAAACCTGCAGACGAAAGTTACTAGCTTCCTGGATTTCGGTTTACAGGCTGGTTTGACTAACCAGATCAACTCTGGTCCACTTACAGGTTCTAACAACCTTTCTGGTAACATCTTCGGTGTGATCCGTATGCACCCTAACGTGCCGGTATTCAACCCAGAGCACCCAACTGGTTACAACATCGACTTCCAGGAGCCTAGAGCACTTGGTCGTGGACCGAACGCTGGTATCATCGCCAACGGTATTCCAAACATCCGTTTCGTGTTGGATAACAACGTACGTAGAGCTACTACTTACCGTGGTCTGGGTAACGTATTCCTGGATTTCAAACTGATCGACAACCTGCGTTTCAGAACACAGCTTGGTGCTGACTTGACACTGGTTGACGACTTCCTGTTCAACGACCCACGTCATGGTGACGGTCAGGGTTCTGGCGGTGTCGTTTCTCAGGCTTACTCTCCACTTAAGTCATGGAACTGGCAGAACATCCTGAGCTACAACAAGTCATTCAACGAGGTGCACAACCTGGATGCGACGTTGGTACAGGAATACAACAAAACAAGATCTAGCTTCTTCCAGGCACAGGGTACTGGTCTTTCTGACCGTTTCTTCAACGAAAACCTGGTATCTGGTGCATTTGCTAACCAGTTTGCCTTCGGTGGTATCGGTGAGAATGGTCTTGCCTCTTACCTGGGCCGTTTCAACTACAACTACGCCAGCAAGTACTATATCGGTGCTTCTATGCGTGCTGACGGTCTTTCTAAGCTTTCTCCGGAGAACCGTTGGGGTTACTTCCCTGGTATGTCAGCTGCCTGGAGAATCTCTGAAGAAGAATTCTTTAAGAACTCTTCTGCACTTAGCGTTATCTCTGACCTGAGACTGCGTGGTAGCTTTGCTGAAGTAGGTAACATCGGTATCCAAGGTAACTATCCTTATTTGGGTTCATTCGGTGCTGCTCAGTACGGTACTTTCAACGGTATTGCCTTCAGCAACACGGGTAACCCTGACCTGCGTTGGGAAGCACAGAAGATCACCGACTTCGGTATCGACCTGGGCTTGTTCGACGGACGTCTGAATGTTGAATTGGCTTACTGGATGAAGAATAACTCTGATATAGTTCTTCAGGCTCCAACTCCTCCATCACTGGGTGTGCCTAACAACTATATTACTCGTAACATCGGCCGCGTTGATAACAACGGTATCGAATTCTCAATTTCCGGTACAGTAATCGACAAGTCTAACTTCAGCTGGAACTCTAACTTCAACTTCTCTACACAGAACAACGAAGTGAAGTCACTGGTTGACGGGCAGGACATCGTGTATGAATACACGATCCACCGCGAAGGTGAGTCTATCAACTCTATCTATGGCTACCAGTACGAAGGTGTGAACACAGCGAACGGTAACCCAATCTACCGCAAAGGCGATGGCTCACTGGTACAGGGTAACATCACTGGCAACGGTGGTTCTGCTGGTGTGTACTACGGTTACGACCCTGCCAACCCAAGCGCACTGGGTGCACAGTCTTCTCTGTCATCTGCTGACAAAGTGATTCTGGGCAACACACTTCCTAAGTGGTTCGGTGGTTTTGATAACAACTTCAAACTGGGTAACTTCGATGCTAACGTGTTCGTTCGTTTCTCTGGTGGCAACAAGATCATGAACCGTACGCGTCAGGACCTTTTAACAATGGCGTTTGAGAACAACGGTCGTGAGATCCTTGGCAGATGGCAGTCTCCTGAAAACCCAGGTGACGGACAGACTCCAAGACTGGCTGCTGGTGCTAACTACGGTAACTTCATCAACACAAACGGTGAGTCTTCTTCACGTTTCGTTGAGAGCGGCGACTTCCTGAAAGTGAGCAACCTGTCCTTAGGTTACACACTGCCTAAGGCACTGTCTGAGCGCATCAGCGTTGACCGTCTGAGAATTTATGCTCAGGTACAGAACGCTTTCGTGATTACTGATTACACAGGTCTTGATCCAGAAACTTATACTAACCTGAATAACAACAACCTTGGTGTAGACTGGAACGGTCAGCCACAGCAGCGTGTGTTCACAGTTGGTTTAAACCTTGGCTTCTAATTTCTTAATTCCCTTAAAATGAAAAATAGATCATTCATCAAAAATAAACTGAAGTTAGCGTTGCTCGCCCCTGCGGTGTGCTTCTCCCTGATGCTGACTTCATGCGAGAAAGACGTAGTGGAGCTAGATCCATATGACCGTCTGACTGAAGCAAGTGCCTTTACAACCCCTGAGCGTGTAGAACTGGCTGTAGCTGGTGTGTATGACGCTGCTCAAAGTGGTTTCTATGCCGGTGGTGCTGTGCGTGGTTATCCGTTTGGTGCGGCTCACGTGTCGCAGGGCGATAACCGCGGTGAGGACATGCTGAACCTGGAGGCATTCTATGCCATCACGTACGGCTCTACTTACAATGCGGCTTCTGCTAACAACGTGTACCACTTCGAAACGCTTTACTCAGTAATCAACAAGGCAAACATTGTGATTGAGGGTGTTGAGAAAGCAGTAGCAGATGGTCTGATCACAGCTGAAGTAGGCAATGCCTACAGCGCTGAGGCTCGCTTCCTGCGCGCACTTTCTAACCACGAACTGCTGATTCACTTTGCTCGTCCTTACAACCACACAGCTGATGCTTCTCACCCAGGTGTTCCGATCAGAACAATTCCGGTGAACACGCCAGCTCGTGTTGAGGAGGCAAGACAACAGGGCCGTGACTCTGTAAGAGATGGTTATGCTGCTATCCTGGCCGACCTTGACTATGCTGAGACTAACCTGCCTGACACTCGTGCAGCTGGAGGTAAAATCTCAAGAGCTACAAAAGGTGCTGCTATTGCCATGAAGTCTCGTGTAAAACTGCACATGCGCGACTGGCAAGGTGTAGTGACTGAAGGTAACAAACTGATCTCAGGTACTGAGTCTTTCACCAGCCCGATCGGTGGTTACGCTTTGACTGCTTCTGCTGATGGTCCTTGGGCCAATAACTCTAGCAACTCTGAGTCGATCTTCTCTTTCATGAACACGGCTAATGATAACGCCAGTGTGAACGGTTCATTGGGTCAGATGTACAACGCCCTACCTGGTGGTCGTGCGCTGGTTGCGATCAGCCCGGTTATCTGGAACGCTGAGTTCTGGCCTGCAGATGACGACCGTCGTGATATCACAACAACTACTGCACGTGCTATCTTCAGCAGAAAGTACAGAGATGCTGGTACACAATCTGACTGGTCGCCAATCATCCGTTATTCGGAGGTATTGCTGAACGTAGCAGAAGCTGAGTCCAGACTTGGTAACAATGACAGAGGTCTTGCGCTTCTGAACGCGGTTCGTGGCCGCTCAACAGACCAGACTTACTCTGGCCTGACTGGCAATGCCCTGACACAGGCAATCGTGAACGAGCGTCGTATTGAGTTCCTGGCGGAAGGTATGCGCTGGAAAGACATCCACCGTCTGGCAAAAGAAGGTGTGTTCGGTCCGGCTGGTATACCTGCTAAGGTAGCCTCTGCTTCTAACCACATCCCGCAATACAATGCAGGAAGCGGTACGATGCCAGCTACTACTATACCGTTCATTCCTTACGAAGACTTCCGTTTCATCTGGCCAATTCCGGTTTCTGAAGTTGCCTCTAACCCTGTGTTAGCTGCTCAGCAAAACCCTGGATACTAAGCCTCACGGATAGTATAGATTTAAAAGCCCTGCCAGCGCAAGCTGGCAGGGCTTTTTGTTTTATTTTTGTCATTCAAATTTCTACTGATGCTATGGCACTTCTTCCCAACTACAGTGGCTATACCTTAGAGGCAGGTATAGACGAGGCCGGTCGGGGCTGTTTGGCAGGCCCTGTTGTGGCCGCTGCTGTGATACTACCACCAGACTATGACCATTCCCTGCTGAACGATTCAAAGCAGCTCAGCCATAAGCAAAGGCTGCAGCTGCGGGTCGATATTATACGTGATGCGGTAGCCTGGGCAATTGGTGAGGCAAGTCCTGTTGAGATTGATCAGATCAACATTCTGCAGGCTACCTACCTGGCCATGCACCGGGCTATTGAGGGGCTGGAAATGGAGCCTGAGTACCTGATTGTAGACGGTAACAGGTTCAAGGCATACGGCGCACTGCGCTATACCTGTGTGGTAAAGGGGGATGGAAAGTATCTGTCTATTGCGGCAGCCTCGGTGCTGGCCAAAACGCACCGCGACGAACTGATGTGCGCACTGGCAAAGGAGCACAGCCATTATGGCTGGGAGCGCAATGCAGGCTACCCAACGAAGGAGCACCGTAACGGTATTGCGCAGTTTGGGGCTACGCAGTACCATCGGCAATCCTTCAGGTTGCTGTCAGAAGAGCAATTGATGCTGTTTCCTAAAGAAGAATAACAGGCCCTCTATTTAAGTTTGATAAGGTCGAGAAACAGGGTGAAGTTATCGAGCGATGATGGGCTGGTTTCAAAGTTATCAAAGCTCATCGGTTTGACGATATAACCTGACACATTGAGCCGCTGAGCAGCCATACGATCCGTTTCTTCATTCGAAGTGGTCATGATAAACACCGGAATGTGGCTGAATTCCGGCTCACGGCGCAGCTCGGTTAAAAACTCCAGGCCATTCATGCGCGGCATGTTGATGTCGAGCAGAATCACACTGGGAGCGGGAGATATTTTGGGCACACCGCTTCCGCGCAGCATATCAAGTGCCTCACGGCCATTGCGAGCCACATGGATCGGGTGAGTAATGCCTATTTTTTTAAGTTCACGTTCCACATTCATAATATCCAGGTAGTCATCTTCTACTAAAAGGATATTAACTTCTTTATTTATCATAGCGCTTGTCGAAATTCAATGATCAAAATTAATATAAATCTTTCAATTACGCCTGGTTTTTAGGCCAGGTAAAACTGAAAGTAGCCCCTTGGCCGGGGCTGGAGGCCACCCAGATGTTCCCTCCGTGTCGCTCTACAATCTTTTTTACTATAGCTAGTCCCACACCTGTACTTTCGACCGCGTCACGCTCCTGCAGTGTCTGGAAGATCACAAATATGCGCTCGTGATACTCTGGGGCTATACCTGGACCGTCGTCTGAAACCGAGAAGGTATAAAAATTTTCTGCCTCCTGGCAAGTGATGTCGATATGCCCGTCCTCCCGGTCATGGTACTTGATCGCATTAGAGATCAGGTTAAGAAAAACCTGATGCAAATGCACCCGCTCTGTGTATATTTCCGGCATTCCGGGCCCAATGTTTATAGTAAACCCATTGGGTGCCGAAGCCATATCCGTAACCTCTGTTAAGAGCTGCTGGACATCCACCACTTCCTGCACATAGCTGTTCCGGTCCACGCGGGCAAGTGCCAGTATGCCGTTGATCAGGTTTTCCATGCGGTGTACCCGCACACGCATCATCAGCAGGTACTCTTTAATATTATCAGGCAGATTCTGCCCCATGTCTTCTTCTACCCACCGCGAGGCAACCTCTATGCCTCTCAATGGCGCCTTCAGGTCATGCGACACCACATAGGCAAACTGGTCCAGCTCTTTGTTCTTGCGATCAAGCTCCGAAAAGGTCTCGTCAATCGTGGCTGACATCCTGTTAAGGGAGTGTGACAGCTGGCTGAGTTCGTCTTTAGACGTATCCACGATCTGGGTCTGGTAATCTCCTTTCGAGATCTTCTCGGCCAGTGTTACCATTTTCATGATACGGTTAGAGATGATCCGGGTAATGTACCATGCCCAACCGAGACCCAGCAACACCGATAATATGGTAAGAACGGTGGATACTTGCCTTGTAGTATTGATACTGGTGTTCAGCCGGTCATTTCTTTCCCCACGCAAAGTATACTCATGCGAGTTGAACACGCGGAAGTCACTTCGGATGGTGTCCATCAATACTTTTTCGCCCAGCACCAGCGTATCGAGTTTCATGTCGAAGGCCCGGGAAGAGACATCCAGTGTATCGCTTCTCTTCATCTCGATAAGCGGCTCCGCATATTGCGTTATCCAGTCATCATGCGTCCTGATGATTTTATCCAGTTTCTGCTTCTGGCTCTCAGAAGCAGTATAATTCCGTACATCTTCCCGAAGCCTGGTCAGTAGTCTTTTCGCTTCGTGATAAGGCTCCAGAAATACTTCGTTCCCGTTGAGCAGGTAGCCACGCAAACCTGATTCCATGTCGATGATGTTGCGCTGTAGCGAAGCAGAGTTTCGGACTACGATCTGAGAGCGTGTTACCCAGCGCATGTTTTCGATCACATCCTCCGACAACCTGAAGTTTACGATGGCAACAGTGGTGAAAAGCAGTGAAATCAGGACAAACCCGATAAACAGCTTGGTTGATAGCTTCATGGACTATTATCTGATTAGCGCCAGACTGAGCTTTTGGTTAGACAGATGATATCCTGCTAAATTAGCAAAAATGGAGCGAAGCAAAATAAAGCGCCAGGCAAAACGGGTGGTCAGGCTTGGCGCAGGTAGATAAAAATCAGGCACACTTGTCCTGCGTGCGAAGGTGAAATAAGAAGTAGATGGCATGTTCCTTTTGGCTAAAAAAGTGACGGCTTGGTTTACGTGCCGGATCAGACAAGGTTATGCACATACGGGTGTGGAAAAACGGTTGCAGGCGATCAGTGACAGACGGGTTTCCTGATTAATAGCTTTTGGGCTATATAAATCCTGTTCCTACATAAAATTTCGGAAGCGGTTTTATTTTACTTAATTTTGGGCATCTACTTTATTAGCAATCAAATCTGATATGGAACTGAAGAAAATAGCTTTGAATGATGTGCACGAGTCGCTGGGTGCGAAAATGGTGCCTTTTGCAGGGTATAACATGCCGGTGCGCTACTCGTCTGATCTGGAAGAGCACAACACCGTGCGCAATGCCGTAGGCATATTCGACGTGTCGCACATGGGCGAATTCCTGGTTAAAGGCCCTGAGGCACTTGACCTGATCCAGCGCATCACTTCAAACGACGCTTCTAAACTGACCCCGGGCAAGATCCAGTACTCCTGCTTCCCGAACGAGGATGGCGGCATCGTGGACGACCTGCTGGTATACTGTATGGCTGAGAACGAGTACATGCTGGTGGTGAACGCCTCTAACATCGAGAAGGACTGGGATTGGGTGAACAAGTACAACACCAAAGGCGCGGAGCTACAAAACATTTCGGACGAAATGTCGCTGTTTGCTGTGCAGGGACCCAAGACAGTAGAGGCACTGCAATCGCTTACTTCTGTGGACCTGGGCAGCATGGTATACTATACCTTCGAGAAAGGTGAATTTGCCGGTGTGCCTGATGTTATACTCTCTGCCACAGGCTATACTGGCTCTGGTGGATTTGAGATCTATGTGAAGAATGAGGACGCCGAGAAGGTGTTCCATGCGATCATGGAAGCTGGTAAAGAGCAGGGCATCAAGCCAATTGGTCTGGGCGCCCGCGACACACTGCGTCTTGAGATGGGCTTCTGCCTCTATGGCAACGACATCAACGACAGCACTTCGCCCCTGGAGGCTGGTCTGGGCTGGATCACCAAGTTTGATAAGGAATTTGTAAATTCAGAAAACCTGAAGGAGCAGAAAGCCGCTGGTGTGAGCAAAAAGCTGGTTGGTTTTGAGATGTTGGAGAAAGCTATACCTAGAGCGCATTACGAGATCGTGAATGCCGAAGGTGAGCAGATCGGTGAAGTTACGTCCGGCACGATATCCCCATCTTTGGGCAAAGGCATCGGTATGGGCTATGTGCAGACCGAGTACAGCAAGCCAGGCACAGAGGTGTTTGTACGCGTGCGCAACAAAGACATGAAAGGCCAGATCGTAAAGCTGCCATTTGTAAAGAAGTAATCTGATTGTTGATTGCTGGTTGTTAATCGTTGTTCGCTGAGACAGACCTGTTAACAATCAACAATCAACAATATAACAATCAACAATTAGACAATGCCGAGTATAGATGTGTGCTACAGCCCGGAGCTGTTGCACTTGTATGAACTGGAGGGGAAGGCAGTGGTGGCCGTGGATATTCTGCGTGCTACCTCTACGATGGTGACCGCCTTTGCACATGGCGCCACTGATATTATACCTGTGATGCAACTCGAGGAGTGCCGCACCTACGCCGAGCAAGGCTGCCTGACAGCGGCTGAGCGCAATGGCATCAAAGCCGAGGGTTTTGACCTGGGCAACTCGCCTTTTGCTTACATGAACGGGCAAGTGAAGGACCGTACGGTGGCCATTACCACCACAAACGGCACCCGTGCCATCCGCATGTCGGAAGCAGCGCAGGAAATTATAGTAGGGGCTTTTCTGAACCTGGAGGCTGTTGCGCAGCACCTGCGTGAACTGCAGCTGGATGTGCTCGTGGTCTGCGCCGGCTGGAAAGGCAAGTTCAACCTCGAAGATACACTGTACGCCGGCGCACTGGCTGAGCAACTGCAGGGTGAGTTTGAGTTTGAGAATGACGCCACACTGGCTTCGCTATACCTGTACCACGCCGCTAAGGATGATATGGTCACGTTCCTGCGTCAGTCCTCTCACGTGCGCCGCCTCGAAAACCTCGAGATCCACAAGGATATCGAGTTCTGCCTCCAGCACGACACCTACAACGTGCTGCCGGTATGGAAAGGGGACAGGTTGGTAGACCTGAAAGAGTTTAAGAGTTTGGGAGTTTAGAAATCTCAGAAGAAAGGGTTTATTTGCTTTCAACAGGCAGATCTTGTATTAATAATAACCACTTAATAGAATAGGGCCGGTCTTGATAGACCGGCCCTATTCTATTTTAAGCTTCACTCTTAATTCTTCCTTCTTAAACTCCAAAACTTACTTCAGCTTCTCGTTCTGCTTGTGTCTTTCGCTGTCGCGGGAGGTTTTCTTGTCCAGGTTTTTGCGGAGGGCTTCGGTGAGGTCTATACCTGTCTGGTTGGCGATGCAGATGAGCACAAAAAGCACGTCAGCCAGTTCGTCGGAGAGCTGCTTGCCTTCATCGCTTTTCTTAAAAGACTGCTCGCCGTACTGCCGTGACATGATGCGGGCGACTTCGCCTACTTCCTCGGTGAGGATGGCCATATTGGTCAGTTCGTTGAAATAGCGAACACCGTTTTCCTTGATCCAGTTGTCAACGATGGTTTGGGCTTCTGAGATGGTCATAATGTGTTCTCTGTAAATTTAAATTATTCCCGGTTTTTGGAATCGATGGTAATAGTGACAGGGCCATCGTTGAGCAGGGCCACTTTCATGTCAGCACCAAACTCGCCGGTCTGTACTTTTTTGCCCAGTGCCTCCTCAAGCAGTACTACAAACCGCTCATACAGAGGTACAGCTACGGCAAGGGGAGCGGCCTGGATGTAAGAGGGGCGGTTGCCTTTTTTTGTGAGCGCATAGAGCGTAAACTGGCTGATCACGAGCAGGTCGCCTTGTACATCCTGCACGCTCAGGTTCATTTTGTCATCGGCATCGCTGAAGATGCGGAGCTGTACCACCTTGCTGGCAATCCATTTCAGGTCTTCTTCTGTATCGTCGTTGGTGAAGCCTGCCAGCAGCAACAGACCGAGGCCGATCTCGCCCTTTACCCGGTGGTCGATGGTAACGGAAGCTTGGGTAACGCGTTGGATGACGATGCGCATGAGGTATACCTTTGGTTCAGCAGCAAAGGTAAGTTTTCTGAATCACTTATGCCCTGGGCGGTTTTTGTTAATCAACATAGCCTTCATACCTGATCCGGTTCACTTTACCGTTTTTCAGGAAGAAGCGCAGCGAGATAGGAGCGCCCTCTACGGAAGTAGCCACAATTTCAGAATTGGTCTGTAGAATCCGCACATCAAAGTTCTTGAGCTTGGTCATCAGCTCAGGCTGGCTCATACCTACCTTCATGTTGTTGCGTAGGGCAATGCCCGCATTGCGGATGTCAGCTACCTGCAGCAGCAAGTCACCGGTCTGGGTAGGAGCGTAGAGCTCGATCACCGATTCGCCAAAACGGATGGTATAGATCGTGTCCGTAATAGCCGGGCGGTGAATATTTTCCACCGGGTCGGCATCGAGTGTGAAGTCAGTGCTGATGCGGGCAAAGTAAGCATCCAGTTTCTTGCTCTGGCGATAGTCCGACAGAAATGGGTTGCCCAGGAAATCAATCGTAGCCGGAGGTCCGCCCGTAGAGCGCTTGGCCAGCATGGTGTCGGGCTCCATGTGCTGCGGGTTACGCTCCTGGGGTTCGTCCGAGTGCTCGTCGTGCGTGCCTTCAGTGCTGCAGGCACCCGCCGTGGTAGTGATCAGCAACAGCAGAACCAGCAGGCGTACAGAGAGGCTGTACCTGTGTCGTAGGCTGAGGCTGATAAGATGTAACATGGTGTAGATTAAAAAGCGGGCAAGCAAATTATACTTTACATACGAGAACTGACGTTCTTAAAGTTTTCACTAATTGGAAATTTATTCTGTAGCTTCTGCGGGCTAGAAAGTATAATTTTGCGCAAATATCATTATTTATGTCATTACAACAAATAGCTTTGGTCACTTGTCAGAGCTTAGGCGATTATACTACCAATGCCGATAGCGAAGATGAGCGTCTGTACCGTTTTTTAGCGGGAAAAGGCCAAGAAATTTCTTTTCAGGTATGGGATGATGAGCAGGTGGACTGGACTGCTTTCGACGCCATTATCATCAAATCACCCTGGGATTACTTCGATAAAATAAACGCCTTCTATACCTGGCTTGATAAGCTGGAAGCAATGGGCTGCCCGGTGCTCAATCCCGTGAAGACACTGCGATGGAACGCTGACAAACAGTACTTTAAAGATATGCAGGCGCAAGGTGTTAAGATTGTGCCTACCGTGTGGTTGGAGCAGGGCAGTCGCTTTGATGCTGAGGCGGTATTCCAGGCGATCGGACGCGACAAGATCATTGTGAAACCAAGGGTAAGCGGTGCCGCCAAGAATACCATGGCCATCAGCAGAGCAGAGGTTGGCGCTTACGCGGATCGTATCAATGCCCTATTGCAGCATGAGCCATTCCTGGCACAGCCCTTCCTCGAGGAGATCAGAACACAGGGTGAGTGGTCCTTCCTTTTCTTTAACGGCAGGTATAGCCATGCCGTGCTCAAAACAGCCAAGTCAGGCGACTTCCGGGTACAGCACTTCTTCGGTGGCAGCGTACATACGCCTACGCCCCCGGCAGGTATGCTGCAAACCGCCACTACCATCGTGAAGCAGTTTGCACAAGACTGCCTGTACGCCCGCGTTGACGGGGTGGAGCTGAACGGCGAACTGGTGCTGATGGAGCTCGAACTGATCGAGCCTTTTCTTTTCCTGAGCACGAGCGAAGGCGCTTTGGATCGCTACTACCAGGCCTTACAGCAATTGCTTGCCCAACCTGTGGAGGGTAGAGCCTAAACTCTGCTGTGGAATACCAGCACTGGCATGGGCGCATGCAGCACCATCTTTTTGGCCAGACTGGGGTTAAACAATGACTCAAACGTACTGCGCTCCTGTGTGGTGAGGGCAAGCAGGTCGATGCCTTCGCTGCGGGCAAAGTCCTGCAGGGATTGTGCCACGTCGTCACCTTCGAGCAGGGCATAGCGGATGTCACTTTCAGGGGCTTGTTGCAGGTTTTGCTGCAATTGCAACAACTTTTCGCGGTCCTCTTCCGGATCGTCTGAAATGTGCACGCAGTAGATCATGGGCTGCAGGTGGCTGAACAACTTCCGGATGCGATCTATGTCGGTAACGTCTGTCTTGCCGAAGTTCGTGGCGTAGAGAATGCGACTGGGTATAGCACCCTCGTAGTGGCTGGGTACTGTCAGGATGGGTACATTGGTTTCCTCCATCACCTTGGTGGACACCGTGCCGAATACCGCACGGCCTATGCTGGACTCTCCTTTCGTGCTCATCACCACCAGTGCGGGCCGGAAGCGCTCTGCCTGTTCCAGTATTTCCTCTTCCGGAAGGCCGTGTATAAAAGCACGCTCCATTTGCAGGTTGCTATCCAGGCTGCGCGCTTTCGGGAGTAGCTCCCGGTACAGTTCTTCAAGCTGTTCCTGTGCCTCCAGTTCATTGCGATGCAACACGCGTTCTGCAATTTGATCGGATGGGCTGAGGCCAGCGGCGCTGGCGGGTATGGGGTCGCCATCGGCCAGGTAATCCTGGAAGCAGTGCAGCAGCAGGAGCTTAGCGCCAGGCACGCCGGCGGCAAGCTGCAGTGCGTAGTGGCAGGCTTTGGTAGAGCCCTCCGAAAAATCAACAGGTATAAGAATGCGATACATAGATGGCTGTGATGGGTTGGCCCATATATACGCACGCGCTGGTGACCGGGTATACCTGCCATGGCCAAAATTGGATAAATCTGGATGTTTTATGTAAGGAATAGCACTGTAGCAGTTTGACTCGGGTGATTTCTAATTTTTTCGGTTAATTTGTAACCTCATACACCTTCGCTATGCCGCAACGCATTGTCTTTTACTTCATCGCATTTGTAGTGCTGGCCTCTCTGGTCTATTATGGCTTTAGCAGGTGGCAGGACTCCCGACTGAAGGTGGACCTTTGGACGCTGGTGCCTGAGACGGCAGCTTTTGTGGTGGAAACAAACAACCACAGCGAGCTGAGAGAGCACCTGGAGGAAACCGCGCTATGGGAAAGTTTCTCGCTGCTTCCGGTAACGCAGCGCTTTCAGGAGAACATGGCCATGCTCGACAGTGTGGCCCCCGGCAACCAGCGCCTTGATCGTTTCCTGGACAAAAAGAACATACTCACCTCGGTCCATGTGCTGGGTAAAACCGACGTGGAGTTTGTGTACTACATACCGGTAGTGTCGGTGGGGGAGCACCGCTTTCTGCGCACTCTCACCGAAAATCTTGTCAAAAGTCCGGCATTTACGGAGCAGAGCCGCGAGTACCAGGGCATGCTCCTGACCGACGTGACCAACACGCAGTTAGGCACCAGCTTCACCTACTTTTCTTATCACAACAACATCATTCTGAGTGCCTCGCCTGTGCTGGTAGAAGAGATCGTGCGCCGCATCAAACGTGGAAAGCTGACCTCCATCGCCACGGACTACAAGAAGGTAAACTACCTGAGCCAGGCTGATGTGTATGCCAACGTGTTTGTGAACTACCGTGCCCTGCCTGACCTGCTGGGACTCTTTGTGCAGGAAGACCTGATGCCGCAGGTGCGCTACCTGAGCAGCTTTTGCCGCAATGCCATGCTGGAGCTCAAGCTCGACCGAAACAAGCTTTTCCTAAACGGTTTCTCAAATCCAGAGACACTTGAAGGCTCTTTTCAGGCGCAACTACACCCTTCCAAACCACGCCCGCTCGAAATCAAGCTGCTGCTGCCTACCCGCACCGCCATGCTGATGCACTTTGGAGTAGGGGAGGTGGCGCGTCTTCGCGATGGCAAAGCTCCCAAAGATGTGTATAGCCCCACCATCGATAGTCTGGCTCGGTCCTTTAATCAGGAGATCGCGCTGGCTTACATGGAGTCCTACAACATGAACACGAGCCCCGACAAAATGGTGATTGCCCGCATGGAAAGCAGCGGCAAAACCGGGGCCCGCCTTCAGGCATTGGCACAACAGCTAAGCAAAGCTCAAAACGAGAAGATCTATACCGAGCAATACGGCAACTATACCTTGCAACTGCTGGACCTGGAAGAACTGCCCGCCCGTCTGTTTGGCAGCCTGTTCTCCGGCTTTGAACAGAGCTACGTGCTGCAGCTCGACAATTACATGATCTTCTCACCGGATATCGCCAGCCTGCGTGCGCTCATCGACGACATCAATGCAGGAGAGGTATGGGGGCGCTCGGTGGCACAAAAATCTTTTCTGGAGGAAACGCTGCAGGAAGGTAACTTCAGTCTGTACCTGAATACTGTTAATGCCTGGTATATCCTGAACCGCTATGTGCAGGAAGAGAACCGTGAGGATCTGCTGCAGAACTCCAGCCTGATCAGGCGCTTTAACCAGGTGAGTGTGCAGTTTGCCCGCGCCGAAAACCAGTATTATACCAGTGTGCTGTTCAGGAGGCAGGAGCGCAGTACCGACAGCATACAGGAAGGCTTTGAGGAAGAACTGACCATTCCATTTGCAAGCCGCCTCATATCACCGCCTTATCCGATTCAGAACGCCATAGACCGTAGTCGTGAAGTGGTAGTACAGGACTCTATGCAGGTGCTGCACAATATTACCTCCACCGGCAGTCGCGGCTGGACCGACTCCTTGCAAACCCAAGTGCGAGGCAGTCTGCAGCAGGTCGAACTCGGCAACGACAAACGACTGCGCTACGTTTTCGCGACTGCCACCCGTATCCAAGCCATCGACAACCTGGGGCGTAATCTGGAGCACTTTCCTTTTAATGTAGGCGACACGCTTCGCCTGCAGCGCCTGGCCGTGTTCGATTTCGAGAAAAACCGTGACTACCGCTTTCTGGTGGATGACGCCCTGGGTAACCTGTACATGTTCGACACACGAGGCAATGCTATACCTGGCTGGCAGCCGCGCCGCATGGACTACCGTTTGGCCGCTACCCCGCAGCATGTGCGGGTAGGAGGTCGCGATGTCATCCTGGTCTTGCTCGAAAACGGCTATGTGTACGCCCTGAACACTAAAGGTGAAACCTATCCGGGCTTTCCCTTCAGTTTGCGGGTGCCAATCACATCAGAAGGCGTCATACGGGCCGGGGCTGACTTACGCCGCTCTGTAGTAACAGTAGTGACACGTTACGGAGAAGTAGTGGAATTCAACCTGCAGGGACAGGTGGTGAAGCGGGAGCAGCTGCCGCGGCCAAGCAAGAGTGCCATGTTTGACCTTGTGCCCGATGCCAGTGGCCGCTCCTACATCATCGTGCGTCAGGACCAGGGGAAAGTAGCTGCCTTCGACCAGGACCTGGAGGAGCTTTTTGAGAAACGCTATGTGACCTCAACCCCGAAGATCGTGCAGTACTTCAACTTTGGAGGTGGCAATCAGGTATACGCCATCACCGAAACCGGCCCACAGAAAACATACCTATACGGTCCGGATGCCCGCCTGATAGGGGGCAGGTCGCTGGAAAGCAACCAAGCCGTGAGCATCCACTACAATGAGGTGGGCAATAACTACTCTGTGTACAAAGTGTTCCGCAACGAACTGCAGAAACTCAATTTTAAGCTGCCGAATTAGAACTGCTTAATCTTCCTTACAGTTCTACTAAGTAGATTCATTCTGCTTTATTTTGTCATCCTGTAAGGATCTTGGTAATCGAGGGTATAAGGCTGTTATTCAAGGGTTAGCTTTCAGGAATTGCAGGTATGAATTCTCACTTAAAAACTTTTAAACCAACCTTTCTTATAAAACAGGTATAGCTGTACCAGCACCAGCGTGGTCATTAGCATCATCAGAATTGGATAGCTGTAAGGCTGGTATAGCTCCGGCATGCTCAGTCGGAACACTTCGCCTGTTTCAGGGTCTTCGCGCGAGAAATTCATACCATATACTCCGGCAATAAAGCTCAGCGGGATAAAGATACTGGAGATGATCGTGAGCACTTTCATGATCTCATTCATGCGGTTGCTCACCGTAGACATGTAAAGCTCCACCAAACTCGTCGACATCTCCTTATGGCTGTCAATCAGGTCGATTAGCTGGATGGTGTGGTCGTAAGCGTCACGGAAGTATACCTTCAGGTTGTCAGGTATAATGTCCTCGTCCATGCGCAGTAGTTCATTCATTTTGTCGCGCTCCGGCCAGGCGATACGGCGCAGCTTGATCAGCTCGTTCTTCAGATCGAGGATCTCCCGCAGGGTCTGCTTCGAAGGCTTATCCAGGATCTTCTGCTCCAGCTCTTCAATGTAAGTGCCGATGGCTCCCATAACCGGAAAGTAATAATCGAGCACCACATCCAGGATGGCATACACCACATACATCGGCGGTCGCTGCCGGATGATGCCTTTGCCAACCCGGATGCGCTCACGAAGCGGATCAAGACAATCATCGTAGTCGCTTTGTAAGGTCAGCACATAGTTGGGACCTGAGAAAACCGAGAGCTGCACATCGTCCAGGGTATGGTACTCTTCCTTCCAGCGCAGCATGCGGGTAATGATGAAGAGGCGGTCGTCAAGTTCGTCTACCTTGGGGCGCTGGTAGTCATTGATCACGTCCTCCATTTGCAGCGAGTGTATGCCGAAGTCCTGCTTGAGCAGTTCCAGCATAGTCAGGTCGGCATAGCCTCGGATGTCGATCCAATGTGTGGCGTTGGGTTGGGACTGTACCTGCTGCAACAGTTCGGCATAAGAAACGAATTCCTGCTCTTTGAATAGCTGCTCGTTAAACGACATCAGGAAGTAGCGTGGGGCATGCGACTCAGTAGGTATAAAGAGCGTACCCGGGCTGATGCCGAGCTTACGATCAAGTATTTTGTGGCGGGAGCGTTGACGTTTTTTCTTAGCCATAGGGTTGTTAGGGTGTACTGCAGCTGTACAAGTTAATAAAAATTAGGTTTTGCTTAGGGCAATTTTGCAGTTGGTGATACAACTGTTTGTTGAGGGTAGAACCCTCTTCAAATCCTGATTCAGACAGTCACCGTAACTCCTTCAATCCCCTCAAATTTACCCCGCACTTCTTCCTCCAGCTTCTTTCGTACCTCCAGGGTCATGCGGCAGTCGAGTTCAAATTGCTGGTCTTTCACGCCGAGTTCGTACTCTTTCACCAGGCTCATTACGTCGTTCATCTGGGGGTAGGCGAAGTGTACCTGCAGCAACGTCGTTTCGTGCTTTTCAATGATCGTGGCGTTGCTGAGGGCTTCTGCAGTGGAGGTCTTGTAGGCGGTGATGAGGCCACTGACTCCGAGTTTGGTGCCCCCAAAGTAGCGTACCACTACTACGAGCACATTGCTCAGGTCAAAGGAGCGGATCTGGCCCAAGATGGGGTCGCCGGCGGAGTGGTTGGGCTCGCCATCGTCGTTGGCACGGTAGCGGCTCTTGTCGGCGCCCAGGCTGTAGGCATAGCAGTGATGGCGGGCATCGTAATATTGTTTGCGCAGGTCAGTGAGGACCTCCTTCACTTCCTCTTCCGAGTATACGGGGTAAGCTAAGGCAATAAACTTGCTGCCTTTCTCTTTGTAAAGGCCTTCTGAGGGAGCCTCGATGGTACGGTAGGTATCTTCCATAATTAAAACAGATTGGCGGCTAATTCCTGATACGAAAGCAGCACCAGAGCCAGCACTGCCAGTGACAGACCGAGGAGGTTGATCGCACTCAGCCGCTCCCCGAATATCATGACGGCTCCCAGTGCCCCCGCCATGATGATGCCCATGTTATTGACGGGGTAGAGGAAGGCACCATCGTTACCGAAGGCTGAGAGGGCCATAATCAGGAAAAAGATAGAGAAATAGTTGGGCACACCCAGGGCTATACCTGCCCAGATACTCTTAGCCCGGAATGAGGTACTGCCGGTGAAAAGTTGGTAGAGTAGCACCACTAAACCGAGTACGGCGGAGGCAGTGAAGGTCAGCATCGTGAACTGGCTGGCTTCGTGGGCCTGGAGATGATACTCGTTTACGTAATTGATAAGCGAATCTGCAAAGCCACTGCTCAGAAAAATGATGAACGGCAGCGCGAAACTAAGCAAACGAGCGGAGGGTTTGCCGACCCCGGAGCCAGGGCGAACCGAGGAAAGCACAATCGCCACCAGCGCCAGGCCCATGCCCACATAGTTGACCACCGAGTATTCCTTCACGCTATTTTGCAGCACCAGCAAGCTAAACAGCACCGGAATGACCAGCGAGATTTTAGCTGCCACGGAGGTCGCAGTTACACCCACTTTTTGGGTAGAGAGCGCAATCAGGTAGAAAGCTCCGATAAAAATAGCACCGAGCACCAGCGCATGCAGCGCCCAGGATTTCTGAAACACACCTGCCTGCAGCACATCAGTGCCTCCCGGAAAGGCAAGTCCAACCAGGATACAGACAACGTAATTGACAACGATGGCCTGAAACGTATGTACATTGAAGCGCTGATAAAGCTTGAAGATAAACACGAGCGAAACGCCCGACAGCACACTCAGGATCAGGTATAGCATAGGTATAGCATCAAAGGCCTGCAACAGGACCTGATTTGCAAAAGTAACAGAAGCGCCAGCAAGCGCCAAGCCATGCCCCTTTTATAGGCACATTAACCGAAAATGTTTTAATTTGTGGCTGCACTAAATTTTTCCATTTGTCTGCCATACCATACCTGATCCACTTAACCGAAACCGGGACTCAAGAAATAGGCTTTATCGCCTCTACACAGCTGGCTCAAAACATACCTTTTGAGATCAAGCGGGTGTTCTGGACTTACGGTACTCCGGCAGGTGTGCTGCGCGGGCAGCATGCCAACAAAGCCACTGAAGAGGTGCTGGTAGCCGTGACGGGAAGCATTACCGTGGAAACGGACAATGGGCGCAGCAAGGAGACCTTCGTGCTGGATAATCCGGCTACAGGGCTATACCTGCCGGCCATGTGCTGGACTGACCTGCACTTTGCCCCAGGCACCATAGCGGTCTGCCTAACTTCCACTGATTTCGAGGATTCCGACTACATCCGCGACTACGGCACTTTTAAGCGCCTGGCAGCACACCTGGCCCTGTAAAATATACCTATGTCTACAACCCAGGTCCCATATTTCGCTTTCCGTGACTACCCTGCAGGTATAGACCAGCAGGTGGAGGAGGCACTGCTAGGCGCCTTGCGCAGTCAGCAGTACATTTTGGGCGAGGCGGTGGAGCAATTCGAAGGTGAGTTTGCGACGTACGTGAAGGCGGGTATAACCATCGGCGTGGGCAATGGCTACGATGCCTTGGTGGTGGCTCTGAAAGCCGCAGGTATAGGCGCAGGCGACGAAGTGATCGTGCCGGCTAACACCTTTATCGCGACTGTGAATGCCGTGGTGCAGGTGGGTGCTATACCTGTGCTGGCCGAACCCGACCGCCATACCTGTAACCTGACTGCCACTGAGGCCGCTGCGCATATCACCTCCCGCACCAAAGCCATCATACCCGTGCACCTCTACGGGCAGGCCTGTGAAATGGACGGACTTATGGCATTGGCGCAACAGCATCAGCTGGTTCTGATCGAAGACTTTGCCCAGGCACAGGGTGCCAGTTACAAAGGCCGTCCGGTTGGTGGCTTCGGCCGTGTCAGTGCCACCAGTTTTTACCCGACCAAAAACCTGGGAGCGCTGGGTGACGGTGGGGCAGTGGTTACTTCCGATCCTGAACTGGCTGCCTACGCCCGCATGTACCGCAACTACGGACAACAGCAGAAATACCACAATCAAATCGTAGGCATTAACTCCCGCCTCGACACGCTGCAGGCGGCCGTGCTGCGCATCAAGCTGCAGCACCTTGATGCAATGAATGGCGAGCGTCAACGACTGGCTCAGGTTTACCTGACAGCGCTGCAAGGTATAGGCGACCTGGTGCTGCCTGTCACAGCGACGGGCTGTACGCATGTTTACCACATCTTCAACATCCGCAGCAGGCAGCGCGATGCCTTGCAGCTACACCTGTCAGCACAAGGTATACAGACGGCCATACACTACCCGGTTCCCGTGCATTTGCAGGAGGCCTATACCTGGCTGGGGTATGGGAAGGGAAACTTTTCGATAGCAGAAGAACTAGCCGAAACGAGCTTAAGCCTGCCGCTTTTTCCGGGTATGACGGAGGCTGAACAGGGGGCGATCATTGCTAACATTCAGACTTTCTTTGAGCGCCATGGCTGAAGCTACTGCACTTCCGCTGGTATCGGTCATATGCCTGTGCTACAACCACGAGCGCTTCATCTCTGAGGCGCTGGATTCCGTGCTGGCCCAAACCTATCCTCATCTGGAGATCATCATCATGGACGATTGCAGCACCGACAACAGTGTGGCCATCATCCAGAAATACGTCCGAAAATATCCGCAGCTCACTTTTATGAGCACAGGCACCAACCAGGGCAATACCAGGGCGTTCAACATGGCCTGGCGGGCCTCCAAAGGCGACTACATCATCGACTTTGCCACCGACGACGTGTTGCTGCCCGAGCGTGTAGCGCAGCAGGTGGCAGCATTCGGAAACCTGGACGATAACCATGGGGTTGTTTACTCGGATGCAGAGTATATAGACGACAATGGCAGGCACGTACGCTTCCACTGCCAGCGCAACAAAGCAGGTGAGGTTATTTCCTTTGCGCCTTCCGGCGACATCTTTCAGCACCTGCTGGGTCGCTACTTCGTTTGTCCGCCCACTATGATGATGAAGCGACAAGTGTTTGAGGACCTGCAAGGTTACGACGAGTCACTGGCTTATGAGGACTTTGATTTCTGGGTGCGCTCTTCCCGCAGGTATAAGTACTTCTTTCTGGATGCCATTACAACCAAGCGCCGTCTGCATGCCAACTCACTATCGCAACAGTGGTACAAACCGGGCGACAGACAGCTGGCCTCCACCGTGATCGTGTGCCAGAAAGCAGTGAAACTAGTGCAAAGTCCTGAAGACAGCAATGCCCTCACCCGACGCCTGCAATATGAGGCGCGGCACGCGTACCTGACTGGTCACTACCAGCAGGCCGAGGAGTTTCTGGGCCTGCTCCGACAGCACGCCGGACTAGGACCGGTTTACCATACCATTCATTTCCTTAGCAAACTTAAAGTAGACCTTCGCTTCATTAGAACGCTGTATCAGAAGCTTTTGAACCGCTGAAATTGCACTCTGTCAGGGACTTACTACATATTGGGGGTGAAAATGAAAACCGTTTTGTCTTTCTACGTAAGTAATAATTATCCCAGGCGTGTTTTGTGGTTTGTGCAACTGAAGAGCTGGCAGGTTGGAGTCTAAACACGCTTCCGAGTCCGATTTCCTTTTTTAGCAGTGCATGAACTTAATATGACGCTGCGGATTACTATTTTAGTATAAATGCCTATATTTGAAATTCAATCGCCTAAAACAACACCATGATTACAGCCATTGCCTCCCGTGTAGAAGTCATGAAATGGATGGAAGACTTTGTCCAAGAAAAGATGACAGAGTTTCTCAAGTCTGTTGAAGACAGTTGGCAGCCTGCTGATTTGCTGCCCGACGCCCGTATGGAAAATTTCTTTGAAGAAATTAAAAACCTGCAGGAGCGTGCCCGTGACCTGAGTTATGACCTGCTGGCCGTGCTGGTAGGAGATACCATTACAGAAGAAGCACTGCCAACTTATGAAAGCTGGCTGATGTCTATCAAGGATGTGCCAAGCAATGAGGATAGCCCTTGGATGAAGTGGAACCGCGCCTGGACTGCTGAAGAAAACCGTCATGGCGACCTGCTGAATAAGTACCTATACTTGACCGGTCGCATCAACATGCGTGAGATGGAGGCGTCCACGCAGTACCTGATCGCTGATGGTTTTGACCTTCAGACAGATAATGATCCTTACCGTGCCTTTGTCTATACCTCTTTTCAGGAAACAGCTACTAACCTGTCGCACCGCCGCGTAGCCCAGATCGCCAAGAAGCAGGGCGATGGCATGCTGGCAAAGCTTTGCGGCTATGTAGCCTCTGACGAGGCCCGTCACGCCAAGGCGTATAAGGCTTTTGTAGGCAAAATATTTGAAGCCGATCCGAATGAGATGATGCTGGCCTTTGAAGACATGATGCGCAAGAAAATCGTAATGCCTGCGCACTACATGCGTGAGTTGGGCGTGGACATGGGTAAAACCTTCGGCCACTTCACTGATGCTGCTCAGCGTATCAACGTGTACACGGCGCTTGACTATACGGACATTCTGAGGGATCTCGTGAAAGAGTGGAAGCTTGAAACAGTGACTGGCCTGAACGACGCTGGTGAGCGTGCCCGCGATTACGTGGTCGCCTTGCCAGATCGCCTGCGTAGAGTAGCTGAGCGTATGAGATCGCCACAACTAGAGTATAAGTTCCGCTGGATCGACTAATCCTGTGTGATAGAATTATAAAAGAGCGGGGCCTGTCAGTTTTCTGACAGGCCCCGCTCTTTTTATGGGCATTAGTTAGTCTTTTAGTTCGACAACGTCTGTAAAGGCAATGTAGCTTCGTACTTCTTCTGCCTTCTTTTCGGGGTTTGTGTACGACCAGGCTGCATCGAGTTCAACCTCTCCGTTTACTTTTACATGGTAAAAAGAAGCCTCGCCCATACCTTCCTGTGTAGTGTGCGTTCTGCTTTCTTCCAGGTATTGATGGTTCACTTCATTTGGTGGGAAATAATGCTTGCCGCCCACCTTAACAGTTCGTTCGCTTTCTGCTATTACGATATCGTTGAATATTGCTTTCATTGTGATTTAATTTGGTTAGTATCTGTATATAAGGTACTCTCGCATGCAGCTTATTGTTGCCACACCTGTGCTTATGTGATATTGTACGTATAAGAAGCGGTGCGCAAGAACATTCGGTTGCATAGCGTTGTTAGAGTATAAATCAGGAGAGAGCATATGAGTATAGGGTATAGATTTGCAGAGTACATACCACCGCAGGATGATAAGCAGGGCTTCGAGTCGCTGCTCAAGATCTTTCTGCAGCTGGTGATGATCACTTCCGGTGATGTGGCCGAGGCACTGTCGTGGCTCAGTTCGCTGGACAAGCAGTACGGCCTGACAGGCGATGATTACGGCATTGGCGACTTCATCGAAGACCTTAAGAAAAACGGGTACATCGATGAGAACCCACAGGAGGAGGGGGTGCTGAAACTCACGGCAAAGAGTGAGCAGAACATCCGGAAAAGTGCGCTGGAGGAAATTTTTGGCAAGCTAAAGAAAGGCGGCAAAGGCAGCCACGCCACGCCGCAAACAGGTATAGGCGACGAGGCCAGCACAGACCGCCGCGAGTACCGCTTCGGCGATGCGATCGAGCAGATCTCCATGACGGACTCGATCCGCAATGCCCAGATCAATCACGGCCTTTCAGACTTCAGACTGACTGAGCAGGACCTCGAGATAATGGAGACTGAGCACAAAACGCAATCTGCAACGGTGCTGATGATTGACATCTCGCACTCCATGATCCTGTACGGCGAGGACCGTATTACACCCGCAAAAAAGGTGGCCATGGCGCTTGCCGAACTGGTGAAGCAGAAGTATCCGAAAGACACGCTGGATGTGATCGTGTTTGGTAACGATGCTTGGCAAATAGAGATTAAGGACCTGCCCTACCTGGAAGTGGGGCCCTACCATACTAACACCGTAGCCGGGCTCGAGTTGGCCATGGATATTTTGCGGAAGCGCAAGACGCCGAATAAGCAGATCTTTATGATCACGGACGGCAAACCGACCTGCCTGAAAGAAGGGGTGCATTACTACAAAAACAGCTTCGGCCTGGATCGCAAAGTGGTGAACAAGACACTGAACCTGGCTGCAGCTTGCCGTCGGATCAAAATCCCGATTACCACCTTCATGATCGCATCGGACCCATACCTGCAGCAATTCGTAGACGAGTTTACCAAAGTGAACAACGGCCAGGCCTACTACAGCTCACTGAAAGGATTAGGGCACCTGGTGTTCCGCGACTATGGACGCAACCGAAAGAAAAGCTTTTAAAGTTTGAGAGTTTAGGAGTTTAAGAATTTGAGAATTAAAGATCTTAATACTCAAGCAATTCCCCTCCTCGGAGGGGTTAGGGGTGGGTCTACACATAGAAGGTAAACCAACCATTAAGCAATTTAGCATTCAACAATAAAAAGAATGAATTACAAAGACATCCCAGCAGAAAACTTACTGAAAATAAAAACCCTTGGGCAATTGCGTGCCGCCGGGTACGAACCGCAAACTGTGAAGCAGGAACTGCGTCGTAACCTGATCACCAAGCTGCAGCGCAAAGAAGAAGTGTTTCCGGGCATTTGGGGCTATGAAGAAACCGTGGTGCCGGACCTGCAGCGGGCCATCCTCTCGATGCATCACATTAACCTGCTCGGCTTGCGCGGACAGGCTAAAACGCGCATTGCCCGCCTGATGGTGGACCTGCTCGACGAGTACATACCTGTTGTGCAAGGCTCTGAGTTAAATGACGACCCACTGCAGCCGCTCTCGCGTTTTGCCAAGGATCAGGTGCACGAGCATGGCGATGATACGCCCATCAGCTGGATGCACCGCTCCGACAGGTATACCGAAAAGCTGGCTACTCCCGACGTGTCGGTAGCGGACCTGATCGGTGATGCTGACCCTATCAAAGCGGCTACACTGAAGCTGCCCTACTCTGATGAAAGGGTGATCCATTTCGGCTTGATTCCGCGTTCCCACCGGGGCATCTTTGTTATCAACGAGCTACCCGATTTACAGGCCCGCATTCAGGTGGCTTTGTTCAACATCTTGCAGGAAGGCGACATCCAGATCCGGGGCTTTAAAGTCCGCCTGCCGCTCGATATCCAGTTTGTTTTCACAGCCAACCCCGAGGACTATACCAACCGTGGTTCCATCGTAACGCCACTCAAAGACCGCATTGACTCGCAGATCATCACGCACTATCCGAAGTCCATCGAGATCGGCAAGAAGATCACGAAGCAGGAAGCACATGTGAAAGAAGAGCAGGAAGAACTAGTCATCACCAACGACATCATCAGCGACCTGATAGAGCAGGTTGCCTTTGAGGCGCGTGAGAGTGAGTATGTCGATGCTAAAAGTGGTGTATCAGCACGTCTGACCATCTCGGCTTTTGAGAGTTTGCTGAGCGCTGCCGAGCGTCGGGCCTTGCTGAACGGTGAAAGCAAAACCTATGTGCGCTTGTCGGATTTCCTGAACACCATACCTGCTGTGACGGGTAAAGTGGAACTCGTATACGAGGGCGAGCAGGAAGGCGCAGGACATGTGGCGCAGGTGCTGATGGGCAAAGCTATCCGCACCCAGTTCCTCCAGTACTTCCCTGATCCCGACAAGGCCAAAAAGTCAAAAGAGGGAAATCCGTATAAGAAGATAACCGATTGGTTTGGCGATGGTAACACAGTGGATATCCTGAATGATGCGCCTGCCTCGGAATACAAAAAAGCTTTGCAAGCTATACCTGGCCTGAGCGAACTGGTAGAAAAGCACCGCTCCGATGCAAAAGGCGAGGAGAAGCTGTTTATGATGGAGTTTGCCCTGCATGGTTTAGCAGAGCACAGCCAGCTCAGCAAAAACCGCCTCAGCACCGGCCTGCAGTTCAAGGATCTGCTCAGCGGTATGTTCACCATGCCGAGTTTTGGAGAGGAGGAAGACGAGGATGATTTTTAGGAGTTAGATAAGTTAAGAAGGGAAAGCCAGAAGTAGTATTCGTACTGCTTCTGGCTTTTTTATGATAGGTATTGGGAGTTGTTTATACCTGAAAGCGCCTATACCTGCAGCAAGTCGGTGACAATGCTTTCCCATTCCTGCTGAAGAGAGATCTCTGGTCTTTTGCGGCCTGCCCGGCTATACCAATAGTCTGCATTCCAGGTGTCGCCTTCTTTGCGGTGCAGGTAGGCATGTAACCATGCGGCGGTTTTGTCAGGTAGATCCTGTATGAGTATATGCGCTTTGTCCCAGTCGCCCTTTGCCTCATGCCACAACGCCTGCAGGTATACCGAAGCCTGTGGAGGAGGCATGGGAGCGGAGAGGCTGGCTTTGAAGGCGTCGAGGTTCATCGGGAGTTTAATTACATGAGAAGTATCAGTTTCAAAAATGCAGGCTCAACGCAATTTTGTCAAACAGCGGTTTGAATGCTTCAAAATTAGGAGAAGTGGTCACCATCGTTAAAATCAATATCATGCCGTCCTTATTTGTAAGGAGTACATAGTTGTGCATGTCCTCTTTACTGTATTTATTCTGATGTGTTTCTATCAGGAATTTATACTTTCTTTCATTGATCACGGTGTCACCCTGCTCAATAATCTTAAATCCTTCGACAGTCCCAATGCTTTTCAGGAATTCATTGTAGGTTTTATCCAGGCTCGTTTCGTTGTGGTGTAAAATGTTGATATTGAAGTTCTCTCTTGGTACATCTTCTTCGCTCTGTTTCTGCCTGAATGCCATCAGGGCCAGGGATTTATCAGCAGGCACACCGTACTTCCAGCCAATCGGAATACCAATCCGGTAGTTTTGAACAGTATCCTGAATAATAGCGAGTTCCTGCCCAAGACTGATAGTCTTAACAGATACTAGAAAAATGAGGGTGAGTAAAAAGTGTTTCATGTTGGGGAATTGGGTTTAGGAAGTTTGTTGTGTGTTTACCAATCTGCGCCGGTTTTACAGCTGAAAGATCGGTAAATAACCATTGTGGTTTAATATCCCTGCGTATCACTTTTACTAAGGATTGGCTTTTCTGAATTACTTCTGTAAAGCGCTAGTGCACTTGTGATAAATTGGTAAAGCAAGGGGTGTGTATCTTTACGGGGCGATACTGCAGAGAGCACATATTCGGGCCCTTTTTCATGTCGTACCTTCATTCTTAACCGCGTCCCATCTAAGACTATTCTGCTTCTGTCGTTGTCATTCTCTTGTAATGTCTCTGCTTTTGATAAAGAATCACTGATGCGGAGCAAAGGATGGTCTGAGGGAATTTCTAAACTGTCTCTTTCAAAGGCTTTATACTTTTCAAAAATGCGGGTAAGCTGCTTTTGTACTATTGAATCCTCTCTGAAGGTTTTCGCCAGTTCCTGAATTTCTAAACTGTCCTGCTTCGTAGGGCTTAAGTCCTTTTGCTTTCTTTTAAAGTAAATGAGTTTGGTAGATTCTGTATTTTTTAAGAGATGAATCTTAAACTCCGAAAAACTGGCTGATGCCTTTGACGTGATTTCAATCTGGTAATTCCCTGTAGTTTGAGAATAAGAATTTAAAGTCAAGAGGATTAGGAAGAATAGTAGTAATGTTTTCATCGTATAGAATAATAGTTTGCACTTAATGCGAGCAAGGCATAGTCTAAGTTGGTTTATACGCCATGCTATGCATTGTATTTTTTAGTATCGGCTAGTTGAAGCAAATACAGTGTCCTTTTCAATTTTGAAAACAACCTGGCTATTTAAAGTACCACCGTTTGTATAGTATCCTGCTGTACTGATTTCTTTCTTCCCATTCTCACGAGTAAATGCTAACACATAACTCCCATCTGTCTTATTATCGCCCATTTTTAAAAAATCAGAAACTTTTTCATTGGTATCTATAGTCTCAAATTCAATAGAATTTAGATTTTCAGAAGTTGTAAACTTCACGTCAGAAATGGGAGCGTCTGAATTATTTTCAATCTCAACTTCAATTCCATTTTCTTTGAGTAAATAGCAGGAATTTATAGCTAGAATCATGATTAGTAAATAAGTCAGTTTTTTCATACTAGCTTTATTAAGCACTAAGGTAAAGAGGCTATTTACTCCCATTAGCTGCAGTAAAATGGTAACAATGTACTAAACTTTTAAACACTTTTCCTACACCATTACTAACTCATCCCTTACCACCTTATTCCGCTTCCAGGCTACTATAATTGCCAGCACGATCAATAGCCTTAATACCGTGAAGACGACTTCCCCAGTCAGATCAAGGCCAGCAGGATAAGCCATGTTTGCCATTAGGTGTAGCAGGATAGCGCCCAGTATACTGCGGTGCGTGTGGTTGTATACCCACGTGAAGACAAAAGAAAGCATGATCAACTGGAAAGACCAAGACCAGAACTGATAGCCAAAGCCTTTGGCATGCTGAGACGTGCCTTCGATGAAGAATAGCGGCAGGTGCCAGAGTATCCAAAAGATACCTAGTATTAAACTGCCTGCAACAGCGCCGTATTTTTCCTGCAGTGGGTCCAGTACGTAACCACGCCAGCCCAGTTCTTCTGAAACAGGGCCTGCGAATAGCATAATCAGCGCAAAAGTAAGTATGGTCGAAGGTGAGTCGAGGCCGCTGAACAAGCTCGTTACTGGCGGCTGTGTGCCACCAAAGAAAGAGTAGATGTAATAACCCAGAAAGTAAATCGCCGGAAAGATAAGCAGAATGACCAGGTACCATACCCAACCAATTCGGCTGAAACTGAAAACCCGGTTCCAGAAGTCACGATTCTCTGCTGCCTGACCATAGCGCTGCACCAGGTAGATCGCTGCAAAGGATGGCCCAAAAGCACCCAGGATAATAATAGGCAGCAGCAGATCGTCCGGAAGTGGAAGCGCCAGGATAGCGCCCCAGACTAACCACGAAAAGGCAAAACTTAAGGCAAAGAATCCCCAAATACTGGCGACTGCTGGTTTTGATGTAGAGAGGCGAGTCATTGTAGAAAGTTTAAGGTGAGAAAACTTTATACAATATAGGAAAATTTACATACGAGCCAAACAAAGTATAGCACTCTCAGGCCTAGCTAAACAACGCTGGTAGCTGCTTCACCAAGGTATAGCCTCCCATCCAAGCCATCACCAGCACGACCAGTATTCCGAAGACCGTGAGCCACAGTGGGTGCTTATAACTGCCGATCACCTTCGCTTTGTGAGCAGCGATCAAAATAGTGCCGAGCGTAAGGGGTAGGATAAGGCCGTTGAGGGCGCCAGCCAAGATAAGCAGATGCACCGGACGACCAATAGTGACGAAGATAGCAGTGGAAATAGCGATGAAGCCGATGATGAACCAGTTCTCATTCCGCTCGATGCTTTGGTGAAAGGACTTGATGAAAGACACTGAAGTATAAGCCGAGCCGATCACAGAGGTAATAGCCGCTGACACCATCACAATGCCAAATAACTTATAGCCAACATTGCCAGCCGCTAACTGAAACACGGAGGCTGGTGGATTGCTTTCGTCGAGCACGAGGCCTTTGCTCACCACTCCCAGCGCTGCTAAAAACAGGAAAATGCGAATGATAGAGGCTACTGTTATACCTGATATGGCGCTGGTATTTACCTCAGGCAGAGCGGCTTCGCCTTTCACGCCGGCATCGAGCAGACGGTGACCGCCTGCAAACGTAATATAACCGCCTACTGTGCCACCTACCAGCGTGATGATCGAGATAAAATCGATCTGGTCAGGTATGAAAGTTTTGGTCACGGCCTCTGCCACTGGAGGTGCAGAGGTGATGGCCACATAGACGATCAGCAGGATCATCAGCAGGCCCATAAACTGGGCGAAGCGGTCCATTACTTTTTTGGCTTCCCGCACCAGGAATATGCCGATGGCTATACCTGCCGCAATAATGGCCCCCAACTCCGGAGAAATTCCGAACAGCACATTGAATCCCAGACCGGCCCCGCCTACGTTGCCAATGTTGAATGCAAAGCCACCGAGCACAATGAGCACCGCCACAAAAAGGCCCAGGCCCGGCAGCACCAGGTTGGCAATGTCCTGCGCCCGCTTCTCGGACACAGCAATCACACGCCATACGTTGAGCTGCACCCCGATATCGAGTACAATAGAAGCTAGTATCACAAAGCCAAAACTGGCAGCAAGCGATTGCGTGAAAACGGTGGTTTGGGTGAGGAAGCCGGGTCCGACCGCAGAAGTTGCCATCAGGAAGGCGGCACCGAGCAGGACGCTCCAGTTGCGTTTCTGATTCATGGGCGCTGCACTTTTGGTGTAGCAAGCGCTATACCTTCCCGCTGCAAGGTTTCATGTATCTGGCGGGCAAAAGACAGGGCATGCGGGCCGTCACCGTGTATGCAAACCGTATTAGCCTGTATATCTATATCCACCCCCTGCTGCGACTGCACTTTGCCTTCCTGCACCATGCGCAGCACCTGGCTGGTAGCTTTGTCTGGATCCGTGATCAGCGCATCAGGTTGTCGGCGGGAGGTAAGGGTGCTGTCCTGTTGGTAGGTGCGGTCGGCAAACACTTCGTTAGCAGCCCCTAGGTTGAGCCGATAGGCAGCTTTTATCAGCTCACTTCCAGCCAGACCATAAAGCAGTGCCTCGGGCTTTACCTTGTACACGGCCTCTGCAATGGCCTCAGCCAGCTTCACATCGGTTGCGGCCATGTTATAAAGAGCGCCGTGCGGTTTCACGTGGTGCAGGGTGCCACCCTCGGCCTGCACGAAAGCCTGCAACGCTCCTATCTGGTAGATCACCATATCGTATACCTCCTCTGCTGAAACGGCCAGGTTGCGCCTTCCAAAGCCCACTAGGTCGGGCAGGCCGGGATGGGCGCCGATGGCTACATTGTGCTGCAGGCATAGCTGCACGGTTTTGCGCATCACACCAGGGTCGCCGGCATGGAAGCCACAGGCTATATTGGCCGAGGTTACATAGGGAAGAATCTGCTCGTCATTCCCTATACGATAGGCGCCAAAACTCTCGCCCAGGTCGCAGTTCAGGTCAACGGAAAGGAGTGTGATCATTTATTGTGCTTTAGGTGGATGGCGTGTGCCAGCTGTGTCAGGTTCTGTTCCTGCCGGATGTAAAGCTGCTGGGCTTCTTCCAGCGATACTTCCTCAAACGCAATGGTCTGACCCGGCGCAACCTGGGCTAATATAGGCAAATCGACGCTAACTACCTGCAGGATGCGCGGGTAACCGCCTGTAGTCTGGTGGTCGGCCATCAGCACAATTGGCTTGCCCTCAGGCGGCACCTGCACCGTGCCAAAAGTCACAGCAGTGGAGATAAGCTCGGTCTCCTCGTTCAGGTAGAGCGAAACGCCCTGCAAGCGGTAGCCCATCCGATCCGACTGGCTTGACACTTGAAAGCGCTCTTTCCAGATCTGCTCCTGGCTGGTGTCAGAGAAGAGCTCAAACTCGGGGCCTTTAATAGCCCGAAGGGTCGGGTTAGGCTTGTAGCCGGGGTAGAACTGCGGGTCGGGTGTCCAGGTAGCGGCTAGGTAATCGTGGCCGTCTGTAGTACCTGTTGCCTGTGAAAACAGCGCTATACCTGTAGCAGTGGGGCTGTTGCAAGGTATAAAGTCACCTGCCTGCAGTGCCCGTCCCTGGTACCCGCCTATACCTGCCTGCATGTAGGTGGCGTAGCTGCCCATTACTTGTGGTATATCAAAACCACCCGACACGGCTATATAAGCCCTGCAGCCGGATTGGGGTGCTCCAAAAGACAAAACGCTGCCGCTCTTCACAAAAAAAGGACGCCACAGACGCAACTTCTCTCCGTTAAGCTCAGCTGACAGATCAGCGCCGGTCAGGGCGATCAGTTGATCCTCTGTAAAGCGGATAGTAGGACCGAGGAGCGTTATCTCCAATACGGCTTCGTGCTCTGGGTTGCCGGCCAGCATGTTGGCTACCCGGGAAGCGAACGTATCCATGGCACCGCTTGTGATGATGCCCTCTTTCTGGTGCCCATACCTGCCCTTATCCTGCAGGGTGGTGAGCAAGCCCGGTTTTATGATCTCAAGCCCCATGCGGTTTCTCCTTTCGCTGCCAGTACTCTTTTTCAGAAATAGCGACAAATTTTACCTGATCACCGGCCTGCAGCAGACTGGGCTGTTCCCGGTTGGGGTCAAAAAGACGCAGTGGGGTGCGGCCAATCAGTTGCCAGCCACCCGGTGTCTCGATGGGGTAAATGCCTGTCTGGCCGCTCGCTATACCCACCGATCCGGCAGGTATGCGTGGTCTGGGGTTTTGCTTGCGGGGAGTAGCCAGCTTTTTCGCCATACCACCCAGGTATGGAAAGCCAGGCGCAAAGCCGATCATGTATACCTGGTACTTGCCGCGTACGTGGCTGGCGATGACTTCCTGTGGTGTGAGTTTGGTATGCCGGGCTACATACTCCAGGTCAGGACCGAAAGAGCCATTATAGCACACCGGAATCTCCACTACACGCGGTTTAGTACCTTTGCCATTTTCGCGGGCCACTTTAAGCATGTGCTGGAGCTGCTCCGTCACGCGGGTATAAGGGTTATAGAAACCTCGCTCACTTGCCTGCCAGGGGTCATAGTACACCGTGACAGTGTTAAAAGCAGGCACCTGTTCTCTGAAACCGGTAAAAGGATGCCGGTCCAGATAGGTACTGAAGGCGCGCACCTTGGTGTGGGTGGCTTCATCGATGCTATCGCCGAACTGCACCGTAATGGCGGTGTCGCCGAGTGGGTATAGCCGGAATAGCTGCATGTCTTTCTGCTTCATGCCTACGCTGATTAATGTGCCTTTGTATACCTGATGGAGTAAAGTATAGTTAACCAAGGTACATAAAAAAACACAAGACCGCGGGGTAGCAGCCTTGTGTTTCAAACGAATGTTCTGAATTTGTTAGTCGTGCAAGCCGACGTCTTCCAGTGATGGCGGGTGCAACTGACCTTCTGTTTGGGCGATCACCATGGCTACTGTTGCATCGCCGGTTACGTTGACAGTAGTACGGAGCATATCCAGAATACGGTCAGGGGCCAGGATCAGGGCGATACCCTCGATTGGGATGCCTGCCTGCTGCAGCACGATCACAAGCATCACCACACCGGCACCCGGCACGGCAGCTGCCCCAATAGAGGCCAGCGTCGCTGTCATCACAATGCCCAGCTGCGTCATCAGGTCGAGGTCCATGCCATAGGCCTGCGCTATGAACACAGCAGCCACCGACTGGTACAGACTGGTACCGTCCATGTTGATGGTAGCCCCCAATGGCAGCACAAAGCTGGTGATCTCACGGTTGATGCCCAGTCGCTCCTCACAACGCTCCATGGTAACAGGCAGTGTGGCCGCACTGGAGGAAGTGGAAAGCGCCAGCATCTGCGCCGGGAAGATACCTTTGAAGAAGTCGGTGTATTTGGTTTTGCCGATAGTGACTACCAGGGCAGGGTATACTAGCAGCATCATAATGCCAAGGCCTACAATCACCACCAGGCCATAGTAGCCCAACACCAACAGGAGCTCAACGGCAGCGCCCGGATCATCTCCGGCAAAATCCACTACCAGTCCGGCCAGTAGGGCAAACACGCCATAGGGAGCCGCCATCATAATGATGTCTACCATCCTGAGTATAACCAGGTTGACACCGTCGAAAAAGGCATTGATAGGGGCGGACTTATCTTTGGGAATCATAATAAGTGCGATGCCAAAAAGAAGTGCGAAGAAGATCACCTGCAGCATGCTGCTGTTATTGGTCATCGCCCCAAAAATATTGTCCGGTACAATATCGACCAGCGCCTGCAAAGGGCCCTGCTGTTCTACTGCGGCTGCGTCGGATGAGCGCTGCTCCGTAGTAGCTGCAAACTGCGACTTAAACTCTTCCCGCTTTTCAGGTGAGAAAGCCTTGCCCGGCTCCACCAGGTTCACAATGACCAAGCCTAGCACAACTGCCACGATAGTGGTCATGATGTACATACCGATGGTCTTGGTGCCAATGCGCGAGAGCTTGCTTACATCACTCAAACTGGCCACCCCCGTTATCAGCGATACGAGTACCAATGGCACCGCAATCAGCTTCAGCAGGTTGATAAAGATGGTACCAAAGGGTTTGATAAAGTCGGCAGTGAACTCGATAAGGCCGAAGGAGCTGGCAGAGATTCCCCATGCTACCCCGAGGGCCATACCAATAAGAATCTGCCAGTGCAGGGCTAACTTCTTCATAAACAGGTTGGTGGCAGGCAATTTAAACGAGCCCACCCATGTTTGGTGTAAGGTTCAGATTAATGCGTGCAGGCAAAATATCAGGTATGGCGCCGCCATAGAGCCCGCTAAGTATGCCCACGTCAGGTAAAATTAAGCAAAATCCTTCAGAAACGGCCGGAATATCTCAATTCCAGAATTTAATGGGCAGCAGAGCCAGGTATAGCAGTTTTGTAAAAGAAAAAGACCGCAACTGGTGCGGTCTTTTAAGGTATCAAGATGTGTGGTAGAGCTTATGCTTCCTCGTTCACAACAATCTTTTCAATTCTGTCATTGGCTCTGATCTGGTCAATCACGTCCACGCCTTCTATCACCTTACCGAAGCAGGTATGGTTGCGGTCCAGGTGCGCCGTGTTTTTGCGGCTGTGCACAATAAAGAACTGTGAGCCACCAGTGTTGCGGCCAGCATGCGCCATGCTCAACACGCCACGGTCATGGTACTGGTTCTCACCGGTCAGTTCACAATCGATTTTGTAGCCCGGGCCACCTGTGCCAGGTACGCCTTTAGCACCTTCGCGTGAGTTCGGGCAGCCACCCTGTATCACGAAGTCAGGAATAACGCGGTGAAAGGTAAGGCCATCGTAAAAGCCATCTTTGGCAAGCTTTATAAAGTTCTCTACCGTCTTAGGAGCGTCTTTTTCATAAAACTCTACTTTCATGACGCCTTTACCGGTATGGATTTCTGCAGTTCTCATAATTCTATTTGTTTGAAATAATGTAATACTAACAAGTACAAAAGTACGGAAAATATTTATTGAGGGCCAGTCGACCAACCTCCCGATTTGGCTGAAGAGGCGACTGGCTTGGTATTTGCTAAAACTTGAAGCGCCTTAAAACAGTAATTGTACTATAGCGCGACCCCTGAATTAGACTAAAACCTGAGCCTACTATGAAAGCAAATTCCTACATATTAACCCTGTTTGGGCTCGCCATGCTGCTGCTTACTGCCTGTGATCAGCCCAAGGATACCCAAACTGGAAACGAAGCCGACCTTCAGGAAAGCCCCAATACCCTGCAGACGAATGGACCTGTTGAGCCGCAAGCCAGCACAGCCCGCCAGATTCCAGGTAGCACTGAGGCGGCCCGTGTATCGGAGCGCAGTTTACTCGATAATGTAGCAGCCAACAGTGACCTGAATACTTTCAGCTCGCTTTTACGCACAGCCGGCGTTACAAAAAGTCTGAGTGGCACGGGTCCCTATACTGTGTTTGCCCCCACCGAGGCAGCCTTTCAGGCCTTGCCTGATAGTTTGCGCGACAACCTGAATAGTCCAGATCACCGGGAGATGCTACAGCAAGTGCTCAACAATCACATTATAGCAGGCAAGCTGACCACGAGCGACCTGCAGGACGGCGCCATTCTGAAAACAGCAGCAGGACGACAGCTGAAGGTCACAAAGCGCAATAGCAATGTACGCATTGACAGTGCTATGATTGAGGATCCTGATGGAATGAGCAGCAATGGTGTGCTGCATACAATAGACAAGGTACTCGTGCCAGTAGAAGAAACTATCCTGTAAGCTTAGAAAGGATTTGTCGCCCAGACAGCCATTTCAGGTATAAAGCCCCTGTCATCGAGTTCCAGCGCTCCTTTGATCGCACGCGCAATCTCACGACCGCGTAGTTTGTTTGGCTGGCTATCGCGCTCTTCCCGTTCTTCACGCCCAAATGCAGTGGTAACCTCGCTCGGATTTAGCAACATAACCCGCACATTGTAGGGGCGCAGTTCCATCTGCCAGCACTGTGTCATGCCGCGTAAGGCAAACTTAGAAGAGGCGTATACTGTGCCGCCGTCATAACCTTTGGTAGCAGCTGTAGAGCCAATGTTGATGATGTTGCCGTAGTTCTGTTTTTTGAAGATCTCAGCCGCCCGCTTGCCCATCATGGCCGCTCCAAACACATTGACGCTATAGATCTGCTGAAAGTCTTCCAGCGACACATCCTCTAGTCTTTTAGAGTAGCCGATCCCCGCATTGTTTATCAAGGCATCCAACCTGCCATACTCATTCATGAAGGTTTTAAAAGTCTGCTTTACGTCATCCGGATTCGCCACATCAGCTGTGATCGGCATGGCACCGAGTTCCCTGGCTGCTTTGTGCGTTCGTTTCTCGTCACGACCTGTAATGGCTACGTTTGCGCCGTGTTCAATGAGTAGTCTGGCTGTGGCATAGCCGATGCCGAGTGTGCCGCCTGTGATCAGGATATTCGCGTTTTCGATTTTCATAGTGGTAGAGGTGAGTTTTGATTTTTGTAATAACGTGGGAGGGGTGGTTGTAGTTAAGGTTTTGCTTGCAGCAGGCTTTTCGCCTGTGCGGCGGGGTGGGTATGCCCTGGCCGGGCGGGCCTTACTTTTTTCCTTGATGAAAAAAGTAAGCAAAAAAATCAAGACGATTTTGAACTCGCTGACCGCTCAAACAAAAAATCGTCGTTTGCGCACAAGACAGCGCTTTCTGTTTTATAGCCAGCGTGTGAGTTAGTCTTGCTTTACCTGCCAGTGGTCATTTTGATCTTTGACAAAAACTTTGAAGCTTATACCTGCACAATGGCAGTGGCTAACTCTCCACCTTAGAAAAGAAGGGGCTAGGGGAGGTTTGATCCGATCCCCAATGCGAAGGTAGGGCTGTTAAGTTCTAGCAAATTCTCCCCTTGAGGGGAGCGTAGAGGGGTGTTGAGGCTGCGGATGCATCGTAAGTAAATCCGCTAATGGCAATTTAGCACCGAATTTACACCCCTATAATCCCCTCAAGGGGAGAATTACGAACAGAACTTAGCAGCCCTACCCTGCGAAGGGGGTAGGGGTGGGTTAATTGTTCACAAGAATCCTGTCAATCCGTGGGGGTAGGGGCCCTCTTTAATCCTGAAAATCCTGATTCTGACAAACTATACCTGTGCACAATCCGAATAGGTCGCGACCTATCCCTACACAACCATTCTCAAACTCCTCAACTCTCAAACTCCCAAACTGGATCTATTTTCTATTATCTTCCCCATGCATGATGCTCAGATAGCTCTCATACCTGGTTAAGGCGATTTCGTTTTTACGGACGGCCTCTACTACGGCGCAGCCGGGTTCGTTGAAGTGGGTGCAGTTGTTGAAGCGGCATTGGTTGAGGCGCTCGCGCATTTCGGGGAAGAAGTGGCCGAGTTCCTGTTTGGGGATGTCGACGATGCCGAGCTCTTTGATGCCGGGCGTGTCGATGATGAAGGTTTCAGGGTCGATCTCAAACATCTCAGCGAAGGTGGTGGTGTGCACGCCTTTGTCGGAGAAGCCGGATATTTCGGAGGTTTTTAGGTCGAGGTCAGGTACAATCAGGTTGATAAGTGTGGACTTGCCCACACCGGAGTGGCCGGAGAAGAGGGAAGTTTTGCCGTGCAGCAGCTCTTTGAGCTCGTCTATACCTTCGTTGGTATGCGCCGATACGGCCATCACTTTATAGCCAATGCGCTCATACAGGTAGGCGATCTGCCGCTGGTACTCCTGCATATCCTCATCGTAGAGGTCGGTTTTGTTGTACACGATCACGGTAGGTATACCGTAAGCTTCGGCCGTTACCAAGAAGCGGTCGATGAAGCCAAAGGAGGTACGCGGCGACACCAATGTGGCGATAAGCAGGGCTTGGTCGAGGTTGGCAGCGATGATGTGGGCGTGCTCGGCCTTATGCGTGGATTTGCGGATGATGTAGTTTTCGCGGTCTTCGATTTTGTGAATCACAGCGGTGTCTTCGCCGGTGGTTTCCACGTCGAACTCCACACGGTCGCCCACAGCCAGCGGGTTGCTCACTTTCATGCCTTTGAGCTTGAACTTGCCGCGCAGACGAGCCCGGTGCAGCTTGCCCTCCTCGTCACGCACCAAATACCACGACCCCGTCGATTTTACTACAACTCCTTTCATTCGTTTTATTTCAACAGCTGGCGCACGTCGGCCATGATTTTGACCGTGGCACCCGCCTGTTCGTGTACGTAAGTTTTTTCTTTGTTGGTTATACCTTGGCGCAGCCCAGATGTGGTATGCACCCGCTCAAAAGCCTGCAGCAGCTCTTCCGCGTTGTTGATCGGGAAAGCACAACCCAATGCCACCAAATCCTTCGCCTCCTGAAACTTATCGAATTTCGGTCCGAAGTACAGCGGCAGTCCAAAAACAGCCGCCTCCAGCGTGTTGTGCAGCCCTTTGCCAAAAGCCCCGCCAATGTAAGCATAGGTGCCGTAGCTGTAAAGCGACGAGAGCATACCGATATTATCAATCACCAGCACGTTATACCTGTTCGCGTCCGCTTCCGTAGCCTGCGAAAAGCGCACAGCACCCTCGCCGAGCTGTTGCATCAGCTGACTAATCCCGCTTTCGTGAATCTCGTGTGGGGCGATGATGAACTGTATATCTTGTCTATACCTTTGAATCAGCGGCAAGAGCACGTCGATATCCGCGGGCCAGCTACTGCCGATCATAAATACCGCCTTACCCTGCGCAAAAGCCTCCACCACAGGTATAGTCTTCACACTCGCAGCCGTCTGCAACACACGGTCGAAACGGGTGTCGCCGGCAATGCTGGCTTTGCTTATACCTATACCTTGAAGAAGTTTCAGCGAAGCCTCGTTTTGGGTATAGATATGGGTGAAGCGCTGCAATATGCTGCGGTTGAAGCCGCCGTAGGGTTTGAAAAAGACTTGGTCAGGACGGAAGATGGCCGAAATAGAAAGCACAGGTATAGCCCGCTCTTGCATAGCCTGCAGGTAGTAGTGCCAGAACTCGTACTTCACAAACACCGCCAGCTTCGGCTTTATGATATCCAAAAAGCGGTTGGCATTGCTGTGGCTGTCGAGCGGCAGGTAAAAGATGTAATCGGCCCCAGCATAGTTTTTGCGCACTTCGTAGCCCGAAGGCGAAAAGAACGTGAGCACCACCTTATACCTTGGGAACGCCTCTTTGAAAGCCTCGATAACAGGTCGTCCTTGCTCAAATTCCCCCAGCGATGCGCAATGAAACCACACCGTCGAAGCCGTGTTGCCCTGCAGTTGTTGCGCCATCCGCTCAAACTGTCCCGCACGCCCTTCCTGCATCAGCTTCGCCTTTTGGTGAAAAGGCGCTGCCACCGCAATAGCCGCCTGGTAAGCCTTCAGTCCGATGTCGTAGAGTAGTTTCAAATGTTATTTCTGGCAATGACCTCACAGTGTCTCAAAGACCTGTGAGTGTCTTGGTGCTTCAAAGCAAAGGCCCTATCCAGACACTCACAGGTTTGATAAACACTGTGAGGTCGGGGAATTGCCTTCACGTTACAAATATAGGGTATTCTAAAGCGATAGTAGTAAGAGGCCTGTACTTTGTGAAAGGAGAGGAATTACTTGTGAAGTTACGCAGATACTCTATATTTGGTAGGATAAACGTCACGATAGTAATTGCAGAGTAGTTGTGTGAAATTAGAACAAAGAAAACAGATGATAAAAGAGATTAAATTAACGACATTGTTTCTGTCAATTTCATTAATTGGGTTTGGACAAGCACTGCAAAAAGAAAAGTCTAAAAATTACATTCAGATTAAAGGAACAAATATATTTATGATTCCCCCTGTTTCTTTTGAGCCTTCGAGTAATTTTAAAGGTTTCCAAAATTCAAAAGATCAAACGACTATGATTATGGTGCTAGAAATTCCTGGACCATATTCAGAAGTATCAAAAGGATTCAATTCTGAAATGCTCAAAACAAAAGGTATGGAATTGAAATCCTTAAAAGAAGTTAAAGTTGCTGAATACAATGGTTTACTAATTGAGTTAGATCAACCTGCTAACGGTCTAATATTTTCAAAGCAAATTTTGATTTATGGCAACGATAAATCAAGCACACTCATAAACGGGATTTACCAAAAAGATTCATTACAACTAGGTAAGAAAATTGAAGAAAGTATTTTGACGACTTTTGTCGACTCTAAATTGGAAAGCAACCCTAGAGAAGCATTGAATTATAAATTAGATGAAAATGCTGGCTCTTTGAAGTTTCATTCGGTTATAGGGAACGGAATGCTGTTTAATCGAGATCTAAAAACACCTACACAAAGTGAAGATAAAGCGACTTTAATAACTGACAAATCATTTTCCAATATTGAAATAAGCAATAAGAAGCTTTTTTGTATTTCAAGATTAAAAAAGTATCCTGAAGATTATTCTATAATTCCGAGTAAGGGTATTAACGAAATAGAATTAGATAATCTAAAAGGATTTGAACTCTTTGCAAAGAATAATGATAGGGAAAACGAAGAAATGTATCAAGTAATTTTATTTGATGATAATGGTGGTTATTACCTTTTTGTAGGGACCTATTTAGCTGAAAGTAAAAATGCTATGACTGATGTAAGAAATGTTATTAAAACCTTCAAAAGAATAAAATAACAGCACATAACAAGGTTCAAAATCCAGGCTTCAGCTATGCTTTGCCCACATTATACACGAACCAATAGTCACTCTCCACTATTAAGAGCCTTATATTTCTAGATACCCCATTAATCAACACCCCCCTTGGAAGGACTCTTCATCACCGCCATTGACCTAATCGGAACCTTCGTTTTCGCGATAAGCGGCATCAGGCTGGCTTCGGGTAAGAACATTGATTGGTTTGGGGCTTATATCATTGGCTTGGTTACGGCTATTGGTGGAGGTACCACCCGAGATTTGCTGCTGGGCGTAACGCCTTTTTGGATGCTGAACGGCACCTACTTCCTCACAACCGGTGTCGCGCTTCTGGCGGCTTTGCTGTTCAAAGACAAAATTTTCCGGTTGGGGAGTACGCTGTTTCTATTCGACGCCATCGGGCTGGGGCTGTTTACGGTGGTGGGCATCAGCAAAAGCCTGGAGGCGCAACTTCCATTCTGGGTGGCGATTGTCATGGGGACTATTACAGGTTCCGTCGGTGGCCTTATCCGGGATGTGCTCTTGAACGAAGTACCGCTCCTGCTGCGCCGCAATATTTATGCGCTGGCCTGTGTCGCCGGCGGACTCATTTACTTTTTGTGTACACAGATTAACCTTCCGACGAGCGTGACGGAATTGCTTGCTGCCTCCGTCGTGATACTGGTTCGGATAGTGGCCGAGAAGTTTAACATTCATTTGCCTGTGCTGAATCCTGTGAATCAGGATGAGGAGAAAATAACCAAATAACACACCGCATGCCTCCCATTATCCGCCCCATACATCCATCCGACAACGAGCCATTGGCCACTTTGATCCGGCAGGTTTTCCGTGAGTTTAAGATAGACAAGCCCGGCACCGTGTATACCGACCCGACCACCGATTCTTTGTACGAGCTATTTCAGCAACCTGGCAGCGCCTACTTTGTGGCCGAAGAGAATGGTGCCATCATTGGCGGATGTGGCGTATACCCCACCAATGGCCTGCCAGAAGGCTGTGCCGAGCTGGTGAAATTTTACCTTGCTGCAGAGGCCAGGGGATAGGGCACCAACTGATGCAGCAGAGTATAGCAGCTGCCCGGGAACTCGGCTATACCCAGCTATACCTGGAGTCGTTCCCGGAACTGGCCAAAGCCGTATCAATGTATGAGAAAGCAGGCTTCAGGCCCATACCACATGCCCTAGGCAACTCGGGACACTACGCCTGCAACATTTGGATGCTGAAAGACCTATGACCGTAGAAGAAGCCTATAACAGTTGGGCCGCGCAGTACGACACCAACAAGAACCGCACCCGCGATCTGGAAGCCTCAGCTTTGCGGGCTACATTGGCTGATGTGCCCTTTGAGGCATGCCTGGAAATTGGCTGCGGTACAGGCAAAAACACGGAGTGGCTGGTGCGTAAGGCCATGCATGTTACGGCGGTGGACCTGTCTTTCGAAATGCTGGAGCGGGCCCGAAAGAAAGTGAGCTCCAACAAAGTTGCGTTTCAACAAGCCGACATCACACAGCCTTGGCAGTTCGCCACGCAGGTATACGATCTTGTTACCTTCAGCCTGGTGCTGGAACATATCTCACAACTGGATTTTATTTTTGATCAAACGGCAGCGGTCCTAAAGCCCGGAGGCTACGTCTACATCGGCGAACTGCATCCTTTCAAGCAATACACCGGCACCAAGGCCCGCTTCGGCACAGAAGAGGGACGGCAGGAGGTGGCATGCTATACCTACCACGTATCGGAGTTTGTGCAGATGGCCAGACAGTACAGCCTGAAACTGGTTGCCTTGAACGAATATTTTGATGACAACGACCGCACCGGTATACCGCGCATTCTGACTATCCTTTTGCAGAAGGTATAGAAAACCCTACTTTTATACTCTCAGAACCAGTCATTACTACATGAAGATACTTTTAGCCATAGGAGCAGGGAGCTTTATAGGGGGTGTCACACGTTACTTGCTCACCCTTTTTATACAAAGCCGTGCTACTATTGCTTTCCCTTTCGGCACCTTGGGCGTTAACCTGATTGGCTGCTTTTTGATGGGCTTACTATTTGCGCTGCTTTCCAAAAGCTCCGTGGGTCCTGAGTGGCGCCTTTTCCTGGTGACTGGCGTGTTGGGTGGTTTTACTACTTTCTCTGCTTTCTCACTGGAGTCTGTTCACATGCTGCAGGCAGCGCAGTACGGGCATGCGATAGCGTACATGCTGGCAAGTGTACTGCTGGGCTTGCTGGCTACCTTCGCAGGTATAGGCCTGGTCAAGTTGTTGTAGGCACTGCGTCTGTAGAAGGTATAGCCCTGCCTGGCTGTTTTCCGTAAACCCCATACCTGCTCAACAGGTATAAACTCATCTTGGTATGACAGAAAACAAGCAAAACGAGATAAAAGTCGTGGTGTTCGACCTGAACGGCACCTTCTATAATAAGAGCTCCAAAGAAGAATTCTTTAAGTTCATCAGTAGAAAGAAGCCCCACAAACTGGCCTACTATTTCCAGATGATCTACTACAAGGTGCTCCTCAAGCTGCACCAGATCCGGATGACGGAGTTTAAAGAGAATTTCTTCAACTACCTCGACAACATCCCTCCCAAACAGGTAGAACAATACGCCCGTGAGTTCTGGCAACAAGAGTTTCCCGACGAGTTCAATGAAGAAATAAAAGCCAAACTGGACAGGTATAAGCAGGAGGGTATTCAAGTCATCTGCGCCACCGGAGCATTGGAGGTATACGTGAAGCCTTTGTTCGAGCTATACCCGGTTGATCTGTTTTTCGGAACACAAACCAGGTATAACGGAGAAACCTATATAGTACAAGGCAAAGCCTGCAAGGACGAAGAAAAGATCAAGCGCCTGGATAAGCACTTCAATGGGAAACCTTACAGAATTGTAGAAGCCTACTCTGACAATAAAGAAAACATACTGGACGAGGCCGATCGGGCCTGGCTTGTGAAGGATAGTGGAAAGCTTGTACGCCTTTGACCTGCTCTAAAACAAAAAGCCCCGGCTACTGCCAGGGCTTTTTTATGCTTAATGCTATCTAAAGCTTAGTGCTTTGCAAGGTAGTTAGATACGCCTTCTTTTGTAGCGCTCATCGCTTCTTTGCCTTCAGACCAGTTGGCTGGGCAAACTTCGCCTTTCTCTTCGAAATACTGCAGGGCATCTACCATACGCAGGGCCTCGTCGATAGAACGGCCAAGCGGAAGGTCGTTAACTACCTGGTGACGAACTACACCTTCTTTGTCGATTAGGAACAGGCCGCGGTAAGCAACCGGCTCACCTACGAAGATTGCTTCGCCTTCCTCGTTGTAGTCGTAGTGACCAGCCAGCACGTCGAAGTTCTGAGCGATCGTCTTGGCAGCGTCAGCTACCAGCGGATACTCAACACCTTCGATACCACCTTGGTTACGTGGTGTGTTCAACCATGCGAAGTGAGAAAAATGCGTGTCGGTAGAGCAACCAACTACGGCTACGTTCTTACGATCGAACTCTTCCATTCTGTCCTGGAATGCGATGATCTCAGTAGGGCAAACGAAAGTGAAGTCCATTGGGTAGAAATAGAATACCACGTGCTTCTTGCCGATGTACTGGTCAAGTGAAAAGTTCTCTACGAATTCGCCGTTAACTACAGCTGTAGCTTTGAAAGAAGGTGCTTTTTTACCTACTAATACTGCCATTTTGTTGTGTTTTTATTGGGTTTTGAAAAAATCTATTTAGATACTCTTGTAATACTAATCTTTTTGTCGGGCTCCACTTTGCATCCTGTCAGCTGCACCGAAAAGCCTTTGATCTCGAAGTTCTCGAGCTTTCGCTCACTAAAGAACTTGAGCAGTAACTGCTCCAACTCCTCGTCCTCAAAATCAACGATCTCCTTGGTCTTGCTGCAATAGATATGGCTATGCGTCATCGTATTGGAGTCGTAACGCTTGCTGCCCTGTTCTGACACCACCCGTCGCAGCATACCTGTTTCGGTAAAGGTGTCCAGCGTTTTGTAGACCGTGCCCAGCGAGATCGTTGGGTTAGCCGGTCTTAATCGCTGAAAGATATCCTCTGCCGTCGGATGTGACCCGTGCAACTCTGTTACCGCTTCGAGCACAACAATGCGCTGGTGCGTGGCCTTCAGGCCGCACTCAATCAGGCTTTGTCGTATTTCGTCTCGGGTCAGGTGTTGCATACTGCAGATAAGAATGATTCTTAACTAGGAATAGTTCCGCAAAGGTATAGCTTCTCTCTAAGAATTAAAAGTGAAGCACTAAAAGTTGTTCGTGAATGGGGGAACTTTGGGTGGGAAAGATGTATAGGTGTTAGAGAGTTAAGGAATTGGGAGATCGAATCTGGAGTGACATAACTCGGCAACATCGTGAGCTAAGAAATACTACCGTTCGCCTGTAGGGACAAATGGGACCTGTCAGAAGTATACACTTGCCATAGCTGACTATGCCCTCGCTCGCGTCCCGCGAGTGTGAGCTATCAGGCGGACTCTGGCCGCTTTCATTTGTGTCTCAGGCACAGGTGGTGGGATGCTGCCGAATTACGCACACTCGCGGGATGAGAACGAGCGTGTTAATAATACATGTCATTTCGAATGCAATGAGAAATCTGGATAGAGTATTACACTATTTCAGATTTCTCATTGCATTCGAAATGGTAAGAAGAGTTTAACTCCTAAACACTTCAACTCTCAAACTCCTCAACTCAAATTAGCGTCCCTTAAACTCCGGCTTGCGCTTTTCTACAAAGGCGTTCATGCCTTCGGTTTGATCTTCGGAGGCGAAGCAAAGGTAGAAGTTCTTGCGCTCGAAGTGGAGGCCTTCATCGAGGTTGGTTTCAAAAGAGCGATTCACGGATTCTTTGGCCAGCTTAGCAGCTACCGGCGACATCTGAGCTACTTCACCAGCCAGTTTAAAAGCTTCTTCCAGGTATAGCTCCACCGGCACCACACGATTGATCAGACCATGCTTCTCAGCTTCGTCGGCACTCATGAACTTGCCGGTCAGTACCATTTCCATGGCTTTGGCTTTGCCGATGGCTTTGGTCAGGCGCTGCGTTCCGCCAGCACCCGGCATTACCCCGATCTTGATCTCTGGCTGGCCAAACTGTGCCGTTTCTGAGGCTACGATCATGTCACAGGTCATAGCTAGTTCACAGCCGCCACCCAGCGCAAAACCTGATACAGCTGCAATGATGGGTTTCTTGGTTTTGCGGATCTGATCCCAGGTAGAGAACTGGTCGATGTTAAGCATGTCGATAGCCGTTTTACCAGCCATTTGCTTGATGTCGGCACCAGCAGCGAAGGCACGCTCGTTGCCCGTGATGATGATCGCACGCACATCGTCATTATCGTCCAGCTCTTTCAGAGCGTCGCGCATTTCGCCCATCAACTGCAGGTTCAGGGCATTAAGTTCTTTGGGGCGGTTCAGCTGGATAAGGGCTACATGCGGACGGGCCTGTGGGGTAACAAGTATAAATTCCATAGTTTAGTCGATGTTAGTTTCGGACTAAGTTACGGCTTTTGAAGAAATCAGAAAAAGGGGAATTGAAAGACTAAGAAACTAGAATGACCTGAGCATTTGCTGAGATAGTATTATGTGTGAGGTTCCCCTCCCGGGTAGGGGCCACTACTGTTAGAAACCTGTGGAAGAATTGTTATCTGGCCATTGAGGCTGAATACAGGAAGCGAAACTGTCCCCTTGAGGGGACCATAGGGGTGTAAAAGGCTGCTGTTTTGCTATTTGGTTTCTGCTCTGAATGGTCTTCGGCCTACAGAACTCCCCCTTTAGTCCCCTCAAGGGGACAGTTTTAATTGGTAGAAACTAGCTTAGATGCCTTGTAGAGCCCGTTTTAAAGGTTTCGAACAGTAGTGGGTAGGGGCCCTCTTAAAGGTTAAGAAGGGGCAGGGGGGTAGGCAAGGATTTATTATGAATGCTTATTGAAATTACCTACAGACTACCTGAAAGGTCGTTCTGGTCCGCTGTTCCAGCAGCACCTCTTTGCCTTTGGTGATTTCCTGTATACTAGCGTTGTCGTAGTTCTTGATCGTGAACAGCTGGAGCCCTGTATTGTAATGGATCGTGAACTGATCTTTTAATGTGTCCAGTAGCTTCTGCAGTCGCTCATCATTGTAATCAGTACAGATCGAAAACGAAATAGCCGAGTTCTGCATCAGGTTGATCTTGAGCCGCAGCTCCGACAAAGCATTGAAAATGGTACCCAGGTTCTTTTCGCTGATGAAGGTGAAGTCCTTGGCACTGAAGGATACCAGGCACTGTTTGTCTTTCACAATAAATGCCGGCGCCAGTTTCTCGAAGCGGCAGTCACAGATCTTGGTGCCTTTGGCCGTCGGGTCCAGGAAGGATTTTACATACAGTGGGATTGACTTATTGGCCAGCGGCTTGATCGTCTTCGGGTGAATCACGGATGCACCGTAGTAAGCCATTTCGACTGTCTCCTGGTAGTCCAACTCGCGGTAGCGCACGGTATTGGCAAAGCGCTTTGGGTCAGCGTTGAGCAGACCGGCTACGTCTTTCCAGATATAAAGTCCTGCTGCATCGAGGCAGTAAGCAAAGATGGCACCGCTGAAATCAGAGCCCTCGCGGCCAAGGGTCGTGGTGAGGCCATTGTTGGTGCCACCCAAGAAGCCCTGCGTCACGATAATTTGTTGCGCCAGTATACCTGGCAAATCGCGTTTGATCACGCGCTCCGTCCAGGCCCAGTCTACGCGGGCTTCCCGCCAAGTATTATCTGTTTGGATATATTTCCGGCTGTCTATCCAGGTGCTGGCTATACCTTGTTCCTGCAAAAAATAATGCACTATAACAGAAGATATTAACTCACCAAAACTCACCACCTGGTCATAGCCTTTGTCGTAATTGGAGGCTGGCTGGCCTTTAGAAGACTGCAGCACCTGCTGCAATTGAGCGAACAGATGTTCGAGTCGTTCGTATACAGGGTGTTCCCGGTTCGGAAAAAGCTCATTAACAATAGATAGATGGTATTGGCGGCTCTGCAGAAGGGCTTCGCTGAAACTTTGCCCCGCAGTGGCCAGTTCGTATACCTGTTCCAGGGCATTGGTCGTTTTGCCCATAGCGGACACAACCAGAAGCAGTTCTTTTTCGCCGCCCTGCGCGGATACAATGTGAGCCAGATTTTGCAGTGCAACGGCATCTTTTACAGAAGCGCCACCAAACTTAAATACTTTCATCAATTGAGACTATTACTGCGTAAATGTAAGTATCCTTCGGTTATGTTTCAAAATATCATATTTTTGTAGCTATATATTTAAATTTCACCATAATGAATGACAAACTAGCGCTTCCTGTCGGTACCACACTTGACAGGTTTATCATGAGAAAGCAGGAGGACTTCCCTTTTGCGACCGGAGAACTTTCGCAGTTGCTGCGCGACATAGCCCTGGCAGCCAAGATTGTAAACCGTGAAATTAACCGTGCCGGCCTGATCGATGTGACAGGTGCCTACGGTCAGCAGAACGTGCAGGGAGAAGAACAGCAGAAACTCGACGTGATCGCCAACATCCGCTTCATACGCGCCCTTCGTAACGGAGGCGAGGTGTGTGCCATCATTTCAGAGGAAGAGGACGAAATCATTCATACAGGCAACCTCAAAGGCAAGTATATTGTGGCCATTGACCCGTTGGACGGCTCTTCTAACATCGACGTGAACGTGTCTATCGGTACCATCTTCTCTATTTACCGCCGTGTGTCTGAGGTAGGCACAGAGGGTACGATGGAAGACTGCATGCAGAACGGCACTCACCAGATCGCAGCTGGCTATGTCGTATACGGCTCTTCTACGATGCTGGTGTATACGACAGGTCATGGCGTGAATGGCTTTACTTATGAGCCATCGCTGGGCGAGTTTTTCCTTTCTCACCCGAATATGCGCACCCCAGAAACAGGCACGATCTACTCCTGCAACGAGGGTGGTTACAACAGCTTCCCGGAGGGCATCAAAAACTACCTGAGCTATTGCAAAGAGAACGGTTACTCGGGTCGCTACATCGGTTCGCTGGTGTCTGATTTCCACCGTAACCTGATCAAGGGCGGGGTATACATTTATCCGTCTACAGCCAAAGCGCCTAACGGCAAATTGCGTCTGCTGTACGAGTGCAACGCCTTGGCTTTCATTGCAGAGCAGGCAGGTGGCAAGGCGTCTGACGGCAAGAGCCGCATCATGGAAGTAGAGCCAACCGAATTGCACCAGCGCTCTCCGCTGATCATCGGATCTGCCGAAATGGTAGATAAGGTGGAGGCGTTCATGAAAGCGGAAGTGAATAAAAAAGAGGAGGTTACAGCTAATTAATTCTGGCTATACCGGAAGCGGATCTGAGCTTTAAGCAGTTCGCGCTCCACAATCAAACGGGCTATGTTTTCGGCTACTTCTTCTTCGGAGGCCGCGAGCATAGCCTGTTTTACTTTACGCTCCTCCACATCGATGCGGTAAAGTATATGCAGGAGCTGGTTCAGGTTATGCCGGAGCAGGTATAGCACCATGCGGGACACCTCCTGTATTAAGTCGTTTTCCTGGGAAGGCAGCCGGTGCTCTGATTCAAACACCCGTTGCAGCTGTCGTGCGGCACTTGCAAGTAGGGCAGGAGAGTAAGTCATAGCTGTAAGCGTAAGGTATAGCGATAAAAAAAAGCCCTCCGGACAGGAGGGCTTTTCTATGGGTTGGATTTTACTTTTTGGTTTTTTTTGCCTTTGATTCAGCCTTTTCTTCTGTTTCGGCTTCTTCGCCGCTTTCCTCTGAAGCAGCTTCCTCGCCTGCTGTAAAACCAATGTGCTGGTTCGCAATGCTATACCAGGCTGCGAGTTTCTTCATGTCAGAAACATACACGCGGTCTTCGTCATAGTCAGGCAGCACGTCCGACATAAAGCTCTTCAGCTCCTCATCAGATGGCTTGTCGCCGAAAGGCAGCTCCCCGTTATATTTCTGGTGGATGCGGTCCATCACATCAGCCAAGGGCACGGTTGCTTCCTCGTCGTTGGTGTAGATCGAGATCTCGTCCAGCAGCGACATGCGGTGACGCGCCTGGGCTACCATGCGGGTAGGCTTGTCAGAAAGGCTCTCTACGATTACGCCATTGCGTGTTGGCTTTACGATGCGGTAAAGTCCGCTCATGCCGGCAATGGCTGCAACTTGTCTTAAATCAATAGGCATAATCAGGTATAAAACTGTTGGTTATAGTTTAAACATTATGGGCACACTGGCCACCATGCCGAAGCCGGGGCCGGGTGCTTTGAATTTCAGCATCTTGGCAATTCGCAAGGCCTCCTCTCCGGTGCCTGCGCCTGCATTTTTCAGCACTCTGAAGCCTGAGGTGGAGCCGTCTTCATTCAGCGTAAAGCTGACGATGCACTCGCCCTGCACCCGGTTGCGGCGGGCCAGAGCCGGGTACTGTATCTGCTTGTCGATGAACTTATACATGGCCTCCTGGCCACCTTTGTAGTACTCCGCCACAGGTATAGACTTGGACGGCATCCATACTTCCTTTTCCGTTGCCGTGTCGGCTGATTGAGCAGAAGCGGCAAAGGTCATAAAGGCAAATAAAAGAAACAAAATTGAGATTCTACTTTTCATAAGGGTAAAGAATTTAAGTTTGAGTTGGTGCACACCTGGCAAGTCTTCCCCCAAACCGCATACCCTGTGGCAATTAGTATTGCACCTGTGCGTTTACCTCTTCTATAAATTGAAGGATCTCTTCGCGACCTGTTCTTTTTTCTGCAGAGGTTTTGAACATGCGGGGAAGTTCATCCCAGGTTTCCTGCATCTTACGGGCATACGCGGCTATGGTTGAGTCGGTCTTGGTGGCTGACTGCTTGTCGGTTTTGGTGAACACGATCACAAAAGGAACGCCGAGCTCGCCCAGATGTTGCATAAAGTCGAGGTCAACCTTCATGGGCTCGTGCCGCGAGTCGATGAGCACAAACACGCAGGTGAGGTTTTCCCGCTTCTGCATGTAATAATTGATCATCTTGCGCCACTGCTCCCGCGACTCCTTGCTCACTTTGGCATAGCCGTAGCCTGGCAAATCGACCAGGTACCACTGGTCATTGATCAGGAAATGGTTGATGAGCTGTGTTTTGCCCGGAGACTGGGAAGTCTTGGCCAGCCCTTTCTGCTCGGTAAGCATGTTGATGAGCGAGGATTTGCCCACATTGGAGCGGCCGATAAAGGCATACTCCGGTTTGTTAGGTTCCGGGCATAAGTCAACCCGGGTATTACTTATTAAAAATTTTGCTTCTTTGATAACCATGCAGTTGCTAGCTTAAGTCACCAAGCCTGTAGTTGACTTGCTGATGTGGCAATTATAATTTACGATGTGCGAAGTGCCCGGGATATGAGCACATAGCTTATTTGTCAAAATTACTATTATTTTGGCAAACTTAATTTCAGCCAGGCTGTAGCGCGGGCTTCACAGGCGGGGGAGGGCATATAAGTTAGATGAAATATAAAATCGTTTTAATAAATAATCAAGAAAGCTATATAGTTTATATGTATATTTTAATATATTTGCTCTCTGTTCTTGAATTGGGTTACTGTGTCAGTATATAAAAATAGATATTAGTGTATCTATTGTAGCGATAGTAGCGTAAGGGGGAAGTTGTTGGGAGGTGGGAAGGAAAGAAAATAACACAATAGAATAAAGGGAGTAAACCGCCAGCATACTTGATCAATTGGGCGGAGAGACCTTTACTACGTTCTTCAAGAAAAGATTAATACATATTTCCATACAATCAATAAGTATAACAAACCCTTTACAGCATGAATAATTTAGCCAAATTATTTTCACGGCTTTCATTAGCGCTGGCGGTTACCTGTGTGAGTGCTTACACAGTAGACGCCCAGAGCAACAGAAAGCTGGTACGGACTGGAAACAAATTTTTTGACCGTGAAAACTACCGCGCTGCCCTGCCATATTATGAGCAAGTGCTGGCCAATGACCCAAACAACGCTGAGGCCCTCTACTTTGCGGGTATCAGCTACATGACTTTCGATAAGGAGAAAGCAGCAGAATACATCAACAAAGCACAGTCTGTAAAGCCTAACGTTGATCGTGATATTGAGTACTGGCTGGGCCGTATCAACCACATCAACTACCGTTTCGACGATGCCATCAAGCATTACCAGGCGTATATCCCGAATATCCGTAAGCGTGATGACTGGCGTCGTGAGGAAGTGGCCATGCTGATCCAGCAGAGCCGCAACGCACAGAAAGAGGTAGCTAACCCGAAAGACATCTTTGTAAAGAACCTGGGTGGTGTAGTAAACTCTGAGTTCTCTGAGCACAGCCCGGTAATCTCTTCTGACGACAATTACCTGCTTTTCACTTCACGCAGTGCCGGTAACAACCAGAGTGGCTCTAAAGCTTCTGACGGTGAGTACTTTGAAGATATCTACGAAACGCGCCGTATCCAGGGTGACGAGTGGGAGCAGCCACGCTCTATCGCTGGTAACCTGAAGAGCTCTGGCCACGATGCTTCTATCCAGCTGTTCGACAACGATACCAAAATGCTGCTGTACCGTTCTGTAAACAACGGTGACATCATGTACTCTGAGCGTCAGGCGGATGGCTCATGGGGCGATGCCAAGAGCATTGGTTCTAACATCAACACAGCCGACTTTGAGTCTGATGCTTTCATTACACCAGACAACCAGCGCCTGTACTTCTCTACCAGCCACTACTCTGAAGACGGTGACCTGGACATCTATGTGTCGCAGCGTCAGCGCAACGGTGAGTGGGGCAAGCCACGCAGCGTAGGTGCCGCTATCAACACCAAGTTTGACGACGACAGCCCGTACATGGCAGCTGACGGTTCGCTATACTTCGCTTCACGCGGTCACAACTCCATGGGTGGCTATGACATCTTCGTGGCCCGTTACGACTCAGTTGCGAAGCGTTTTGCCCGTCCTGAGAACCTGGGTTATCCGGTTAACACACCAGACGATGATACTTACTACCGCCTGAGCCCGGACGGAAGCTATGCTTACCTGTCTTCTTACCGCATCGGTGGTTACGGCGAAAAGGATATCTACACCATCAACTATATCCGTGCTGCCCGTGTGACGGGTCGTGTGTATGCTTCTAATGACAGCCTGGCTATACCTGGCCTGGAGCTTGTGTTCAACGGTCAGCAGGCTGACAAGCGTCCGATCTCTTACCGTGACGTAACCAAGCAGGAAGACGGTCTGTACGACCTGCGTGTTCTTTCTGGCCGTACGTACCAGGTAGAGATCACTAAGGATGGTGAAGTATTAACGACAGAGTCTTTCGAAATGCCAATGGTGCTGAACGATACGACTACTATCGAGCAGAACTTCTACATCGACTTCGGTGATGACACTACGCGTGTAACTTCAGCACCTACGTTGGCAGATAGAGGCACAACTACAGACAAGGCCGCTACCATGGAGTTCAAGAACATCTACTACGACACCGACAAGTACGAACTGCGTGCTGAGTCTATTCGTGAGCTGGATGCCGTAGCAGCCTTCATGAAAGCCAACCCTAATGTGAACGTAAGCATCGAAGGTCATACTGACTCACGTGCAAGTGAACAATATAACATGACACTCGGTGAAAACCGTGCCAACGCTGCCTTCGATTACCTGGTGCAGCAGGGCATCTCTCCACGCAGACTGGTAACTGTAAGCTACGGTGAGCGCCGTCCTACAGCGCCAAACAACTCTTCTGCTAACATGCAGCTGAACAGAAGAACTGAGTTCAGAATCATCCAGCGCCAGGATACACAGCAGGAAGTGCCTGTAAACTAACCTGAGCAATCATGCTGAATAAATAAAAAACAGGCTGGGCACACGCTCAGCCTGTTTTTTTATAATAATGGAACATATACTGTGCATAATAGTTACAGGTACAGTATTTTTGTTCTTTTATTACATAAGCATAACCCATGGCGGTAGTACCCTACAAAGACCAGAATAACGACAAGAAATCGCAGGTTGCGCAAATGTTTGACAACATTGCGGGCAAATACGATTTTCTGAACCACTTCCTGAGTGCTGGCATCGACATTGTTTGGCGCAAAAAGGCCGTGAGCCTGCTCAAAGCCGAGAAGCCGAAGCAAATGCTGGACATTGCAACTGGCACAGCCGATTTTGCAATTGAAGCACTGAGCCTCAACCCTGATAAAATTACGGGTGTTGACATTTCGGAAGGGATGCTGGCCGTGGGACGTGAAAAGCTGAAGCGCAAGGGGCTGACAAATAAGATCGAGCTGCGTTATGGCGACTCTGAGAACCTGCCATTTGAGGACAACAGTTTTGATGCGATCACGGTAGCGTTTGGGGTGCGTAACTTCGAAAACCTGAAGCAGGGCCTGTCGGAGATGCGACGTGTGCTCAAGCCGGGCGGTACAGCCGTGGTGCTGGAGTTTTCCAAGCCGCAGAGCTTCCCGATGAAACAGCTGTATCAATTTTATTTTAAGAATATACTACCGATGGTAGGTAAATTCGTTTCTAAGGACCGTGCCGCCTATACCTACCTGCCCGAGTCGGTGCAGGCTTTCCCGGACGGCAGGGAATTCCTGAGTATCTTTGAAGAAGTTGGCTTTAAACAAACAAAATGGCATTCACTCACATTTGGCATCAGCTCCATCTACACCGGCAAAAAATAAGTTTTGCGGTACTTCTTTTTGTTTTGATGGCAGGTACCACGCAGGTACAGGCTCAGAACCAGAAAGTAATGGGCGAAAACAAACCAGGCTATGACGAAAAGCGCATACACTACGGATTTTACCTGGGTATGTCTTATTCGAAGTACTACATTGAGCACTCGCAGGATTATGCGAATCAGGTTGCTAACGGCACGAAAGTAAACACGATGAATAGCCTGGGATTTTATCCTGGTCTGGTGTTGAACGTGCGCCTGTTTGAGTACTTAGACGCCCGTTTCGTACCTGGTGTGGGCTTCTATGGCCGTAGCATCGACTTTGAAAGAAATGTGGAAGGCGAAGAAGGCGGAAACTTCGATAACACTACGTTTGCCTCACCCGTGATCGAGCTGCCCCTATTGCTCAAATACAGAGCGAAACGCCGCGGCAACTTCAGGATGTACATGGTGGGTGGTGTAAAAGCCAGCCGTATGCTAGGCAATACAACCCATACCCAGAATGGCAACCTGCTGCAGGTTAACCGCAACGACTTATCTGTAGAGTATGGCGTGGGGCTGGATATCTTTTATCCATTTTTTAAGTTTGCGCCTGAGCTGCGCTACTCTCACGGACTCATGGACCAGAAGAGTACTGCTGGTGGAGAGTACAGTCCGCTGATCGACAGAATGACTACCCGAAACGTTTCCTTAATCTTCCACTTCGAATAACATGGCACGCATTGCACTTGTAACAGGAGCTACATCAGGTATAGGCCGCGCTACGGCGTTTGCTTTGGCCAAAGCAGGCTATCACATTATTGCAACTGGTCGTAGGGCAGAGCGCCTGCAAGAGCTAAAAGAGCAGATCACGGAGGTGCCGGTGCATACGCTAGCTTTTGATGTGCGCGACCGTGAGGCCGTGCAAGAGGCTATCAGTAGCCTGCCTGCCGACTGGAAAGGTATAGACGTGCTGGTAAACAATGCCGGTAATGCCCACGGTCTGGCGCCGGTACAGAGCGGCAACATAGCCGACTGGGACGCCATGCTCGATATCAATGTGAAGGGGCTGCTCTATGTCACACACGCTGTGCTCCCCCTGATGCTCAACCGCAAAAAGGGCCATATCATCAACATTGGGTCTATTGCTGGCAAAGAGGTGTATGCCAATGGCAACGTATACTGTGCTTCTAAATTTGCGGTAGACGCCATCTCCAAAGGAATGCGCATTGACCTGATACAGGAAGGTATAAAAGTATCGGAGGTGAACCCAGGCCTGGTAGAGACGGAGTTCTCTGAGGTGCGCTTTAAAGGCGACAGAGAACGTGCTGCCGGTGTTTACCAGGGCTATGAGCCACTTCGTGCAGATGATATTGCTGACCTGATCACCTTTATGGTGACGCGCCCTGCCCATGTGAACATCGCGGAAGTGCTGATCTTACCGGCTGCACAGGCATCTGCCACGGTGCTGAACAAGCAGCTGTAGCCCTCTTCTTCGACAACCCGCCCTTGCGGACAATCGTACCTACAAGGGAAACGTCCGTAAGAGTTGCGGACCTGAGTTGAAGAAAAACAGAAGAGATATGGCTAATAACAAAGATAACCAAAACAGACAGAAACCTGACAGCAACGCGAACTCGCAGCCAATACCAGACGAGTTTTCAAATGAGGCAAACCACAAAGGAGCAGTAGACCTGGGCACGGATGGCACAAAGGCTACGGCTAGCCAGCAGCAGGGCCAGGGAGCCTGGGGAGCCAAAGACAAAGATAACCGTACCGGTAGCCGAAGCGGCAGTGGTGGCGGAGGCCAGGGATCCCAAAACAAAACAGGTAAGGAAGATTAATCTATAAGACACAAAAAAAGGAGCCGGCTATACCTAGCCGGCTCCTTTTTTTGTGCCCAGTTATCTGCTAGTCAAGGTAATAGCGCAACAGCCATCCCTCTGCGTCAAACTGATTAGCGGCAGGGCTCTGCTCTGTTTTTTGGCGGGTACCTTTGCTCAGGTCATAAGTGTTGCGGTATTCCGTGTCCTCTATCCTAATGCGACGGGCCATGGGCTTGCTTCCTTTTACGGTATAGCTATCTTCCCCGGCGCCGCCCCATATCCTGATTTTTATCTTAGGCCGCACTTCACCTTTCACTACAAACTCGTCATTGCCGTTGAGGCCGTACAGGTGTATCTCTTTTGTATCCTTGGCCTGAAATATCCGGTCAAAGAGCTGTCTTCGTTCTTCGCCATCTTTCTTGATCTTGTATACCTGTACCCGCACTTCGTTTGCAGACAGCACCTCTATTTCAAAGCGCTCGTGCTTGTCAGATCCAACCACAACGGCTTCCCTCAGTAAACTCTTGTAATATTTTTGAACTGATTTGCCCAGCTTGTCCCGGCGGGACTTTAGTTGGTTCATAATGGGAGACGCTGTGAGTTGGTAAATGGTGTCGGGCATTTGCCGGAAAGACTGCTCGATCACTTCATCTGTTAGCGCACTACTGACGCTGTCGGCTACTTCTGTCCAGTCCTGGTAAGTGAGGCTGGCGAGTATGGTTTCATCCAGGTTGCGGCCGCTTCTGTTCAGGTCATCCAGGTTTGTCAGGTTATTGCTGTAAGTCTGAAAGTGCTTCTTAAGACCAGTGCGCATAAAGAGCCAGGGAATGATCGCATCATTGAGCTTATAAAACACATTGTCACGGTCACGGGGCACGGCCTGGTATACCTTTACGCCGTCCTGCTTATACTGCGCCCAGCGCCAGTTGTCTTCGTGTCGGCTCCAGTCACCGATCAGCATGTCGAATAGGCGGGTCCGCAGGTAGTATCGGGCGTCTATATCACTGTTGTTCTCAAAAAAGCGGTCCTTGAGCATGGCTCTGGTGCTTTTAATATTCTCAGAGCTTCCCATACCTGGCTCATCAGATAGGTCATCATCAGGTCTGATCTCAAACAGGGCAACCATGCCGCCGAAGTTTTCTAGGTAATCACCTAGTCTGGGGTCGTGCGGTATGTAGACCAGTTCTGGCTTCGTGTGGTGTATGCCAATGGCCTCGGCCATGGGTGGCAGCACGAGAGCGGCATAAGGGTGCGTAGCTGAAGTGGCATCCCGTATGATGTTAGCCGCATAGCTTTGCTGCCACCTTTCGGGCAGGGCAGTGGCGGGGTCTTTGTCAACAGAGCGGAGCACGTACTCTTTACCCTCCGGGTTCTCGAGGCGAAGGTTCATCGTTTGTCGGCTACCACCTTGCTGTGTTGGTGTCAGGCCACCTTTTTCAGTGCCCAGATCGAGCACACGGAAAGAGACAGGAACAGTCCAGGCGGGGCGGTAGTGCTTGCCATAGAAGAACGTGTGCAGGCGGCTGCGACCGTAGTGTTCGCCCACAGCTACTGTCACGGTGCTATCACTGTAGTCAGGTATACCTGCTGTTGATTGAGACGGGGGTGGAACCTGCTGCAGGCTATGCGTATACTTGTTGCCGATGCAGCCGCTCACAAGCATCGCAGATAATAGACTGATCAGGAATGGTAACCGGTAGTAGGAGGGGCGCATGGGTGTTGGTAAGTTCGTGGGCTGGTGGTGCTGGTTTACTTATTTGTTCCCTTCCCTGTCAAAAGCGTGTACTCTCACATCGCGGGTGGTTTTGTCTACAGTCTCAGGTCCAAATTCTATTTCGTTGCCACGTTTGGTGTCATACACAATTGTTTTCCGGCGCCAGCTGTTCACCCGCGATTTGTCCTTTATTTCATCTTCACCGCGGCCACCCACAATCACTACACGGATGCCCTTATTCACTTCGCCACTCACCTCAAACTCATCATCCTCAGCCAGACCGTACAGCGAGATTTGCTTTGTTTCGCTGCGCTTGAATACTCGGTAGTATACCTGCTTGTCGTCTGACAAGCGTGTCACTTTTACAGATGTTTCTTCGTCGTTCAGGCGCTCTACTTCAAAGCGTTCCTCCTTGTCAGTGCCTACCACAAGCGGATCTTTGGCAAGGTGCATGTAAAACTCCCTCGCAGCCTGGGGTAACAGGTCGCGACGACTCTTTAGGGTGCGAATGGTTTGCTCCCCGATCTGTGCGTATACCTTGGGCGGGAACTGCCTGACAGCTCTTTCGATTACCTCATCCGTTAATGCGGCCTGCAGCTCAGTAGCCAGGTCTTGATAGTCCTGTAGAGTAAGTTCATTTAGACCGCGGCTGTCGATGAAGGTAGCATTCATCATCAGGGCATACACATCCTTATACTTTGGGTCGAAGGACTCGAACTTACGTATGGCCCACTTGCGGCTAAACAACCAGGTGATGACACCGTCATCAAACTTAAAGAAGGCATTGTCACGGTCTTTCGGAATAGCCCGGTAGTGCTTGTTATTGCCATCGTCATATACTGCCCATTCCCACTGGCCTGCGTGGCGGTCCCAGTCGTTGATAAACAGGTCGAAAAGTCGGGCACGTGCAAATTCGCGCTGATCGATAAAGTGATCATCGTCTCCGAACCGCTTTCTCAGCATCTTTTTGGAGCCGGCAATATCAGTCGCATCGCCAAGCATGGGCGTAATTGTACGGTCACTGTCATATTTTTCCTCGATCATAAACACGCCATCCTGAAACCGGTCACTATACTCGCCGAAAGTAGTATCGTTGGGAAGCACATAAACCAATTCGGGCTTGGAGTGTGCTATACCTGCCGCCTCTGCCATGGTAGGCAGCACAATAGCTGCATAGGGGTTTATGGCTGAGGTCTGGTCGCGGAGCACGTCAGCAACAAAAGTATTGCGCCAGAACTTGGGTAGTATACCGGCCGGGTCTTTGTCCAGGGAACGCAGGGCGTAGGTAAAGCCATTGTCATCTATCAAGGTAAGGCTTGTAGTCTGCATACCTCCCCCGAGCTTTTCGATGGAGAGCCCGCCCTTGGCTGTTTTCATATCAAACACCTTAACATTAACGGGAGTGGCCCATACGTCGCGGTAATGCTTGCCCCAGAAGAAATTGTGAAATCCAGTGCGCTTGTAGTGCTGGCCAGCCATCACGGTTACACTGTCTACATCAGTAGGGGAAGCAGCCTTCAGCTGCTGATAGCGGTCCTGGTCAACAACGGGTGTTTTAGCGAAGAAATTCTTGCGGGCACAACCCGAAGAAAATAGAACAATGCACGTGAGTGATAAAACGTGCAGGTAGTAGCTTTTCATGCAGAGTATGTTATCAAATTTATCTGCCTATCTAACGTAATTCAGCGTTAATGTTTACAGGCAGACGAATGATATATGGTGCAAACCAGATTTTAGTACAAAAGCATGCTATCAGGATGGCATACTTTTGTGGACTATCTGTCTTTTGTCTCTTTCTCTGAAAGCTCTGTTCTCGGATTTAATCTTGTGTTTTTTACTGCGTTGAAATCATCGGGCGTTTAGTTAATCACTACATCAGGTACTAGCGTACTGAGACTAGTTTCTATCAGGGAAGCAAATGTGTGTAGCTGAAGTGATGTTGAAGATAATGGTCCGTTTGTCATAGTTCACATATGCATGCAGCCCCTGCCCAAAGCCTTCAATAAAAATGGATTTTTTATGGCCTTCAGACAATGTCGTATGAGCATTTGCTAAGAAAGTGCAGCTAGCTAGGGATAGTAAAAAGAGTAATTTCCTCATCAAGTTTGATTTAGATGGTATAAGGTACGGCATGCCAAAGCAGGTATGGCTATTCTGTGTCTGGTAGAGCTCAGTTGCTTTCGTATAGTCAATGTGCCTTGAACTTAATGCTTTACAAATATCTAAAACAAAAAGCCCCGACCAGATATACCGGTCGGGGCTTTAATTATTGAGGATAGGCTATACCTACGCTACTTCTTCTTTCTTGCTCATGCGGTTACGCTCGTTCTCGTCGAGGTAAATTTTACGCATACGCAGGCTCTTTGGCGTTACTTCCAGGTACTCATCCTTCTGGATGTATTCCATGGCTTCTTCCAGCGAGAAGTTCTTAGCAGGAGCGATCTTGGTGTTGTCGTCAGAACCAGAAGCACGCATGTTCGTCAGCTTCTTGCCCTTCTGGATGTTCACCGTGATATCGTTCTGGCGGTTGTGCTCACCGATTACCTGACCCATGTATACATCTACTCCCGGATCAACGAAGAATACACCTCTGTCCTGCAGTTTGTCGATAGAGTAAGCAGTACCAGGACCTGTTTCCATTGAGATGATAGAACCGTTGTTACGGCCAGGTATAGCACCTTTGTACGGCTCGTAGGCCAGGAAGCGGTGGTTCATGATCGCCTCACCAGCAGTGGCCGTTAGCACGTTGTTACGCAGGCCGATCAGACCGCGGGCTGGGATGTTGAACTCCAGGTGCTGTAGGTCGCCTTTTGGCTCCATGATCGTCAGTTCACCTTTACGCATCGATACCAGCTCGATTACCTTACCAGCAGTTTCTTCAGGCACGTCTACTACCAGGTGCTCGATTGGTTCATGGCGCTGGCCGTCTATTTCTTTATAGATTACCTGTGGCTGACCAACCTGCAGTTCGTAACCTTCACGACGCATCGTTTCGATCAGAACTGACAAGTGCAGGATACCGCGACCAAATACCAGGAAGGTATCTTCACGGTCGGTTTCCTGTACGCGCAGGGCCAGGTTTTTCTCAGTTTCTTTGAACAGGCGGTCACGCAGGTGGCGCGACGTCACGAACTTGCCCTCTTTACCGAAGAAAGGAGAGTTGTTGATCGTGAAAAGCATGTTCATGGTAGGCTCGTCAATAGAGATACGCTCCATTGCCTCTGGGTTCTCTGCATCAGCGATAGTATCACCAATGTCGAAGCCCTCTATACCTGTCACAGCGCAAATCTCACCGGCAGATACTTCCTGTACCGTTTTCTTGCCAAGGCCTTCAAAAACCTGAAGTTCTTTGATACGACCTTTCTTAATGCTGCCATCTGCCTTCATCAAGCTAATCGGCATACCTTCTTTGAGCGTACCACGGTGCACACGACCGATAGCGATACGACCTACAAAAGAAGAGTAGTCAAGCGAAGTGATCTGCATTTGTGGCGTTCCTTCACGGAATGGAGCGGCAGGGATCACATCGATGATAGCATCCAGCAGTGGCGTGATGTTATCAGTTGGCTGCGTCCAGTCAGTGCTCATCCAACCCTGCTTCGAAGAACCGTACAGCGTCGTGAAGTCCAACTGGTCTTCTGTAGCCTCCAGGTTGAACATCAGGTCGAACACCTGCTCGTGCACTTCATCAGGACGGCAGTTTTCTTTGTCTACTTTGTTTACTACTACGATCGGCTTCAGGCCAAGCTGAATTGCTTTGCCCAATACGAAACGTGTTTGTGGCATGGCACCTTCGAAGGCATCCACCAAAAGGAGTACACCATCAGCCATCTTGAGTACACGCTCTACCTCACCGCCGAAGTCGGCGTGACCAGGTGTGTCGATGATGTTGATCTTAACATCCTTGTAACGAACCGATACGTTCTTGGAAACGATCGTGATACCGCGCTCGCGCTCCAGGTCATTGTTGTCCAGAATGAGGTCGTCAAAGTGCTGGTGGTCAGCAAATAGCTTTGAAGCGTGGATGATCTTGTCCACGAGCGTTGTCTTGCCGTGGTCTACGTGTGCGATAATCGCGATATTTCGAATATTTTGCATTGAATTGATTTTTCGAGGTGCAAAGGTATGAAAAAGCCTTCGCATTTATAGTAGTCCGCTCGAAATAAACAGGTTAGGTAATTATTAAATCTTCTCTCTCAGCACGATGACTAAGGTTATGGAGCAAACATTATGTGTGCTGGCTTTGTTCAATTAGGTATAAAATAATCAAAAGAGGCCTGTTTTTTGCTCTTGTACTACGTAAACAACTGTATGAAAATGTTTTATATCTATACCTTGCTGTTGCTGCTGAGCCTATCTGCCTGCGGACAACAGGACCAGCCGATCACCGATTCTGAAGCCATTGTTGTAGGATCGGAGGATGTAAGTGCCACCCAAAACGGCAACACAAAGAATTCAAAGCAAACCTACGAGATCAACAAAACCGAAGCGGAGTGGAAAAAGCAACTTACGCCTGAGCAATACTATGTACTGCGCAAGAAAGGAACAGAACGGGCCTTTAGCGGCAAGTACAATGATCACAAAGAAAAAGGCGTCTATACCTGTGCTGCCTGCGGAAATGAAGTATTCACCTCTGACACCAAGTTCGACTCCGGCACCGGCTGGCCAAGTTTCTTTAAACCGATCTCCAGCAAAAATGTGCGTGAAGTAGCTGACCGTAGCATGGGCATGGTGCGCACTGAAGTTGTCTGTGGTCGCTGTGGCGGACACCTGGGCCATGTATTCGACGACGGGCCTAAGCCAACCGGACTGCGTTACTGCCTCAACTCGGTAGCGTTAGGGTTTAAGAAAGGGGAGTAGGTTGAATTATTAAATTGTTGATGGTTAGGCAGTTGTCCGCGATCGGTCAACCTGCCTCTGCTCTCAGCGGGGGTTCTAATGCACGATTCGGAATGATCGTGATCTGTACCTACAAATCTCTTTAATCATCCAACAATTTAACCATTTAACAATTTAGCCCTTCAACCATCCCAAACTCATAACTCTCAAACTCTTTAACTCTTAACTCTCTTACCCCGTATTTTCTATCCAACACTAACGAGAAAACAGACATGAACAAACTACACTCCGAAGCGGATAATATAGAAAATGTGGCGCAGTGCATCATGGGTGCCTTCAGGGAACATAACATAGAAGCTGGCAGCGTGCTGTCATACCAGGAGTTATACCCATACCTGCAGGAACGCTACCCTAAATACAAAGATGTGCAGAAAGAGGCCGAGCACCATCTGGCCAAGCTCGCCTGGGTAACGCCGGCACCTGAGGGGCTGATGCTCACGCAGGTCGGGCAGCAGAACCTGAAGGATAATAATTAAGAGTACGTTCTTTTATACTTTTTCATCCGTATACATAGTATAAGGTGTTTTAACGGACATCTTTATTTTACTATTTTAAGACGAAACAAGATGAAAAGGTATAGAAGCTGGATAGGGGGCATCGTGCTGCTGGGGGCTATGAGCTGTACCTCGCTATCGGAAGGAGGAGGAGGTGCTTTAGCGCCTGATCCTGGTCATACGCAGCGGGTCAGAGTTAGCGAAGGTGATCCGGTACGTAGGCAAATGTATGAGCAGGCAAGCGACATAAATCGCAAGCGCAACATTGAAGAGTACGATCGGAATGCACCGGTTAACCTGCCTCCCGAAGTAAGGCCGCAACAACTGCCCCATGCCCCAGTGGATTCCACACGGCACCGTGTCCTGCGTATACTTCCTACCAGGCCGCCAGTCGGTAATAATAACTAAGGTATAAACAAGAAGCGCTGCCCTTCCAGGCAGCGCTTCTTGTTTATTTATTCTTTTTGTCTTTATCCTTGTCTTTGTTGCGCAGGTCGCTTACGTCCTCCACTTCATCTTCCTCATCGGCCAGGTGCAGTTCGTCTGGCTCCAGGTCTACATAAACTTCATTACCGGGTGGTGTGTTCTCCGACTCACGGTCAGTGCCTTTGGGAGCAGGGTTCTTGCTTACTTTATTTCTGTCCTTGTCCTCGCCCAGATGGACGCTGTCATTTTTCTTTTCGTGAAAATTATCTTTGTTCTTCATATACTTCAGGTGATTGGGTTCTTGATGATACAGGTATAGCCGGTTTACCGTTTACGTAAAAGTGAAGGGCTAGTCAGTTTATACCTGCCATTTTTTTGGAATAGGGACAGTGTAGCCTATCAATCCGGCCGGTATTTGTATATTTGCGTTTTTACGAAGACTATGGCTGAAAACTATAAACGATATACTGTAACGGCAGCGTTGCCTTACGCCAACGGTCCGGTGCACATCGGTCACCTGGCGGGCGTATACCTGCCGGCTGACATCTATGTGCGCTACCTGCGCTCGCAGGACAGAGATGTGAAATTCATCTGCGGCTCCGACGAGCACGGGGTGCCGATCACGATCCGCGCCAAGAAAGAGGGCATTACGCCGCAGCAGGCCGTGGACAAGTACCACGAACTGATCAAGAAGTCGTTCGAGGATTTTAACGTGTCCTTCGATATCTACTCCCGCACCTCTTCGCAGACGCACCACGAAACGGCTTCTGACTTCTTCAAGAAACTGTATAACGACGGTAAGTTCATAGAGCAGACCACGCAGCAGTACTACGATGAGAAGGCGCAGCAATTCCTGGCTGACCGCTACATTGTGGGAACCTGTCCGAAGTGCGGCAACGAGAACGCCTACGGTGACCAGTGCGAGAGCTGCGGTACTTCCCTTAATGCCACTGACCTGATCAACCCGAAAAGTACGCTGAGCGGTGCCGTACCGGTAATGCGCGAGACTAAACACTGGTACCTGCCGCTGAACGAGTACGAGCCTTGGCTGCGCGAATGGATCGTGGAAGGCCACAAAGGCGACTGGAAGCCGAACGTGTACGGCCAGTGCAAAAGCTGGATCGACCAGGGACTGCAGCCGCGTGCCGTTACCCGCGACCTCAACTGGGGCGTGCCCGTGCCAGTAGAAGGTGCCGAAGGCAAAGTGCTTTACGTGTGGTTTGATGCACCGATCGGTTACATCTCTGCCACCAAAGACCTGACGCCAGACTGGGAGAAATACTGGAAAGACCCGGAGTCGAAGCTGGTGCACTTTATCGGCAAAGACAACATTGTATTCCATTGCATCATCTTCCCGAGCATGCTCAAAGCACATGGCGACTACGTGTTGCCTGACAACGTGCCGGCCAACGAGTTCCTGAACCTGGAAGGCGACAAGATCTCCACTTCCCGCAACTGGGCGGTGTGGCTACATGAATACCTGGAGGAGTTCCCGGGCAAAGGTGATGTGCTGCGCTATACCTTGTGCGCCAACGCACCGGAGAGCAAGGACAACGATTTCACGTGGAAAGACTACCAGGCCCGTAACAACAACGAATTGTTAGCCATTCTGGGCAACTTTATTAACCGCGCTGTGGTGCTGACCCAAAAGTACTACAACGGCGAAGTGCCAGCCCGTGGCGAGCTGCAGGACTACGACAAAGAGGTGCTGGGTGTGCTGGAAGGTATGCCGATGGTGATTGCCACTTATATTGAGCGCTACCGCTTCCGTGATGCCCTAAGCGAACTAATGAACCTGGCTCGTCTGGGTAACAAGTATCTGGCAGACACAGAGCCTTGGAAACTGATTAAGACAGACGAGGAGCGCGTGAAAACCATCATGAACATCGCGCTGCAGATCTCAGGCAGTCTGGGCATTTTGATGGAGCCTTTCCTCCCAGAGTCGGCTGCTAAACTGCGCTCTATGCTGAGCATGAATCCAGGCAAATGGGCTGATGCCGGTGCTGCTGATCTGCTGCCGGCTGGCCACGTGATCGGTAAACCGGAGCTGATGTTCGAGAAAATCGAAGACGCTGCTGTGGATGCCCAGGTACAGAAACTCCTTGATACTAAGAAAGCCAACGAAGCAGCCAATGCCGTTGTGGAGCCAGCTAAGGAGAATATCACTTTTGAAGACTTCACCAAGATCGATATCCGTATCGGTACGATCATAGAGGCCGAGAAAGTGGCGAAGACCAAAAAACTGCTCAAACTGAAGATTGACACAGGTATAGACCAGCGCACCGTGGTGAGCGGCATCGCCGAATTCTTCAACCCGGAGCAGATCATTGGGCAGCAGGTGAGCATTCTGGTGAACCTGGCGCCGCGCGAGATCAAAGGCATTACCAGCCAGGGTATGATTTTGATGGCGGAGAACGCCGATGGTTCACTTGCCTTTGTGCAACCAAGCAAAGAAGTGAAAAATGGCGGTACGGTGAGCTAAGCTATACCTGTCCAACACATAAAAAGCCCTTGCCTGTTTCGATCGGCAAGGGCTTTTGCTTTATACCTGTACTCGGGTTTTATCCTACCATCACACCCGCTTCCCCGGAAGCTACAATCGGTTGCTTGCGAAGCCGCTCCCGCTCCATGTACTGCACCACGAAGTAAAATCCTACCGCCGTGATCACAGCCAATCCGCCCACACTCCACCACAGGGTGTCAAAGCCATACTTGGAGGCGATGGTGGTACCCAGGTATGGCGCTACCACATGCGCTGCAGCGTACGAAATGGTATACAGGCCCATATAGGAGCCCCAGTTATTCTCCGTAGAGCGCTCCACCGTAATCGTGGCCATAAACGGCATCGCCAGTATCTCGGACAGGCTCAGTAAGAACATGGCCACATACAGGGTGCTTACTTCCATGTTCAGATTCAGCAGTATAAACGAGAACCCTAGCATCAGCATGCCTGTCACGATCAGCACTGATTTGCGCACTTTGTCACCGATCAGGTATACGGCGATCATCTCCAGCATGAATACGATAAAGCCGTTGAACGCCAACAAGCTGCCTATACCTGTTTCAGACAATTGGTATACCTGCCGGTAATAAAGTGGCAGGGTGGTGATAAACTGAAAGAAGATGGCGGCGAAGCTGCAGCACAAAACGGTGAACAGCAGAAAAGGCACGTCCCGGTAAGGCGAGCGTTCGACATTTATAGCCTGTTCAGTTTGTTCAGCTTTCTTCCTTGGCTGCGGGCGATGCCCCTGCTGGTTCCGGAAGTAAAAGAAGAAGAAGATACCTGCTGAAATACAGGTGATGCCATCTGCTATAAACAGCCACCGATAGGAGATAGCCGCCAGAAACCCGCCCAGTGCCGGCCCAATGGAAAAGCCCAGGTTGAGCGCCATACGGTTGAGCGAGAAAGCTCTTGTTACATTCTCAGGTCGGGCATAATACGATATAGATACTGAATTGGCAGGACGCAGCGTGTCATTCACCAGGCTGAGGATGAACACTCCAGCCGCCATGTACTCAAACTCCCGCAGATTGAGCAACAGGAAGTACAAACTGCCCCCAACCGTCAGGCTCAGGAACTGTACCTTGAAGTGGCCCACCCGGTCTGTAAGCCAACCACCCAAAAAGGAACCGCATACCGAGCCGAGCCCATAGATACTCAGGATCATACCTGCCTCCTTGAGCGAATAGTCCAGCACCTCGGTCAGGTATACAGCCAGAAATGGCGTTACCATGGCCCCGCTCCGGTTGATGAACATCACCAGCGACATCATCCAGGCAGGACGGGAGAGGCCTCCGAAAGCATTGCGGTATAAAAGGAACAGGCGTTTCATGATATGCCTCGATTTTACTTAATTTATTTACTGTGCTAACCCATAAGGGAAACAATTACCCAAAGCAGGTTATAGCCCAGATTGAACAGCACGATTGCCGTGACGATACCGCCAAAGCAGCCTGCTTGCAGTTGGCTATCCGTTCTGCTTTGGCTCCGAAAGTAGAAGATGGCCAGGGTCCCAGCTACCAAGAGCAGAATAACCGACGTCGCTGGAAATAAATCCTGCGGATAGTCGACCTCGGTATAGGCTACTCCGAAATTGCCAATCGTGAGTATACCTAATGCTATACCTGTCCAGAAGTAAAAATCTGTTTTGCGGCTCAGCAGGAAGTCGACCATGTAGCGGGCTTACTTGGTGTTATACTGGTTCATGGTGCGCTCCAGCCCAATGCTGCCAAATGCGATCACAGACTCAGCTGCTTTTTCAATAATGCCTGGCAGGTCGATCTTTTCATCGTCACTGAACGTGCTCAATACATAATCCACCTGCTTGCCCTTGTGGAAAGTGTCGCCAACACCGAAGCGCAGACGCGGGTAGTTGTTGTGGCCCAGGGTCTGCTCAATGTGCTTCAAGCCATTGTGCCCGCCTGCACTGCCTTTGGCGCGGATGCGCAGCTTCCCAAAGGGCAGGGCAATGTCGTCGGTGATCACCATCATCTGATCTGGTGTAAGTTTCAGGTTACTGAGCCAGTGACTCACGGCCTTGCCGCTCAGGTTCATGTAAGTGGTGGGTTTCACCAGCACATAGGTGCGGCCCTTACTCTTGATCTCGGTCACGAAGGAGTGACGACCTGTGTCAAACTTTGCATCAAATTTCTGCGCCAGGTAGTCCAGCACCATAAAACCGATGTTGTGTCGCGTCTCCGCGTATTCCGGGCCAATATTGCCAAGGCCCACGATCAGGTATTTCATACTTGTATCTTCAATGCTCGCTGCCGCCTCTTGTCCAAGGCCCAGCCATTGTTTTAGCTTTGTAATAGGTGAATTGCTCAATGGTTAAATTTTTAAATGCTACAGTTTTAAATTCTGGAAACCCAATTTACGCCTGTGCACCAATGTGAGAGGATATGGACCGCATATCTGGTGTAGCAGGCAACAATTTAGTAATTAAACCATTTAGCCATTCAGGAGAAACAAAAAATCCTGCCCTGCTCGGAGCAGGACAGGATCTTGAATGCTTTTGAAGCAACAGTAATTATTTCTTACCGCCGCGAGCTTCTTCAGCCTGTGCGCTCTTAAGAGCACGTGGAATCGTAACAGTTGCTACCGGAGCAAGTGGGTTGGTCAGGATCTCGTAGTCACCTTTCGCAATCTTGCTTACTTTGATAGACTTGCCAAGCTCCAGGTCAGAGATGTTCACCTCGATATAATCCGGAAGGTTAGCTGGAAGAGCCTTGATTTTCAGCTTACGCAGCTTAGTTACCAATTTACCACCTACCATTACACCAGGAGAGTTACCAACGAACTTAACAGGAACGTCGATTTTTACTTCTTTGTCTTCTTGCAGCTGCAAGAAGTCAACGTGAAGCAGCATTTCGTTTACTGGGTGGAACTGTACGTCCTGAAGGATCGCTCTGTAGTGCGTACCTTCGATATTCAGATCAACTTCGTATACTTCTGGAGAATAAACTAAGTCTCTGAACAGGATAGCTGGGGCGTAGAAGTGAACTTGCTCAGCACCGCCATACAATACACCTGGTACATAAGACTCATTGCGCAGCTCTTTCGTCTGCGCTTTACCGAGATTTGCTCTTTTAAACCCTATAATCTCTAAAGTTTTCATAAAAATGAATTTGTTAAAATTTTGAAGGCACAAAGGTATGGATTTAATCGTTGATTGTTAAATTGTTGATTGTTTTTTTCTTATACTTTACAATCAATTCAAAAACCAACCGCTATATCCTTTGTAAGGCCTACTCCACTATTAAATACAATTGCTGGTTATTAATCATTGAGAACAACAATCAACAACCAGCAATTAACAGTCAATATTATATAAACAGCGAGCTGATAGACTCGTGTGTCACTACGTTGTTGATGGCGCGTGCGAACAGCTCAGAGAACGAAAGCACTTTGATCTTGGAGCAGTCCTGGCGTAACGGAATAGTGTCAGAAACCACGAGTTCTTCCAGTACCGAGTTCTCGATACGCTCGTAAGCCGGTCCTGACAGTACCGGGTGCGTGGCGATAGCGCGAACTGTCTTGGCACCTTTGTCTTTCAAGAGTTTGGCTGCCTGTGTGATCGTGCCGGCAGTGTCTACCATGTCGTCCACAAGCACCACGTCCATACCTTCCACGTCACCGATCACCTGCATAGAGGCAATCTCGTTAGCGCGTTTGCGGTGTTTGTCGCAGACAACCATTTCAGCACCGAAGTTTTTGGCAAAGGCTCTTGTTCTTACCACACCCCCCACGTCAGGAGAAGCGAAGATGAGGTCGTTGCCCAAGTTGAGGCTGCGCAGGTAAGGCACGAAGATGGCAGAACCATCCAGGTGATCAACCGGAATATCGAAGAAGCCCTGGATCTGGCCGGCGTGCAGGTCGCATGTCATCAGGCGGTCAGCACCTACTGACTGGATGGCGTTGGCCAGTACTTTAGAGCCGATAGAAACACGGGGCTTGTCTTTGCGATCCTGGCGGGCATACCCGTAGTAAGGCATCACCACGATCACTTTGTGGGCTGAGGCACGCTTGGCTGCATCTACCATCAGCATAAGCTCCATCAGGTTGTCGGCTGGCGGAAACGTAGACTGCACCAGAAATACTTCTGCACCGCGAACGGATTCATTGAAGTGTGGTGCCATCTCCCCGTCACTAAAACGTAAAAGCTCAAGGTCGCCGAGTTGCGTACCGTAAGCGGCTGCGATTTTTTCAGCTAAGTACTTGGAGGCGGAGCCAGCAAAAATTTTTACCTGTGGCATAATAATGCTAAATGTTTGAAGGGTTTGGTTTAGGTTATTATGCCTGCAAAGCTACGAAATTCCGCAGATATGCTACCTGATATTTCTGATTTTTAATTAGTTAGGCAGGAGGGTATAAAGCAAAAAAGGCAACCCACAGCGATGCGGGTTGCCTTTTTAAGTTGTCCGACCAGGTTTCGAACCTGGACTCTTCTGAACCAAAATCAGACGTGTTGCCAGTTACACCATCGGACAAGCTACCTACTAGATTTCAGGGTGGAAGCCCCTTCGTCGTTCAGTGATGCAAAGATAGGCAGGCTATTTTAAACTGCAAACATTTGCCTCAAATTTTTTTGAAAAATATAGTCCAAAATCTGCTTTAGCGCCTTGTTCTAGTGCTTTTTGGTTACGCTTTTGCCATCCGATAGTTCGCTTTGGCAGGAGCGAACAGGAGCTGATTTGGTGCTTAATTGAGTGAAATTCACAGTCTTATTCTGTGGCTCTTTACCAGATTTGACTAACTTCTTCGCCTAGTCCTGAGTTACAGGGCAGAGCCGGCGCAAGCTTAAAAAAATTTCAGGAGCTGAATTTTTTTCTGTTCCATTGCCGGATTCAGGCCTTCAGGTATAGCAGATGCAGGGTAATACAAACAAAGCAGCGGCCAGAAGATGTAGTAGGTCACGCATTAAGTTGAAGCACTCCTTGTCATGTTAAATAAGGTATAGCTTAAAGGGCTGGGTGCCAATGTGGATAAATATAACTGATTTTATGGTCCTTGCGTGTCACCAACTGGCAAGTCCTGCGTAAAGAACCTTGCTAAATCTTCCAATTATGTATTCATCTACCATGACGGTCACTACTGACATCATTACCACTACCTGCGGACGTGAGCTTGACCTTAGCCGTACTGAGCTGATCATTGAGCGTTCCAACAGCCTTTTCAGTTATAATATCCATAAACTGAATTCGGGCGAATATGTGATAGCAGAGAAGTTCTTTGCCAACCCTTTTAACAACCGCTACATCCTGCTCAATGACGAGCAGATCGAGATGCTGAAACATTTGTAGTGCTTTTGACGAATAAGGAGTTTGTCTTTAGAACAATCAAACAAGATTACGCTTACAATTATGTTTAAATTTTTAGCCTTCCGCTTATTCCGGGCCATCTGGGCTCAGATTCTTTAAAATTTAAGAACCACTCTAAAAATACCAGGCCATCTCCGCCATGCACTGTTTGTTAGCAAGCTGCGCATGGCGGAGATGGCTTTTTAGAGGCGTTTGCAACTGGTATACCTCCGTCTGCTAAATAATGACCTTACTTATTGGTAATGATGCGTTTAAGTATTATGTTCACAGTTATTAACAGTGGTTCATTTTAAGTCATTGCTATGAAACAGGTTTATCTTTTACCCATGTTACTGTGTGCCGCTATAGGTGTTGAAGCCGTACGTGGTGCCGGACCTGCTCCGTTGAAGGGAGAGGGTGCTTCTTTTAATACTTCTGAATTGATGGTCTCCTCTCAGGATACTATTGTGAAGGGGCAAGACTCTACGAAGGTCGCCTATGTGCGGGAGGACGACCCCAAAATGAAAAAGAAAGCCCCGACTGTTAAAAAGACCAGGATCTCCTACAAACGGGATGTGCAGCGGGCCTCATTGTCCAAGCAAAGCGCGGAGGGTAATATGATTGATGTCATTGTAATGCAGTCAGGCCGTGTGTTGCGCAACCTGGAAGACGTGCAATTAGCTGGCAGCAGCGGAAATCAATTAACTTCACAGAATTTTGTAGGTTTCGAAAACATGGTGATTCCCTTCGAAGGCACCGTCCGGTTCAGGGCATCTAACCAAATGGGTACTGCTACTTACGACCGCGAAGTGCGCTTCACTGTAATGGAGCAGGGGCGCTGGGTGTTGAGGATCGATCTTTAGTGAGTTGTAACTATATACCTGTCGCAGGTATAGCCTTATAAAGAAACAGCCGCAGTGAGAATCATCTCGCTGCGGCTGTTCTATGTTTCAGGATTTGTATTCTACTCTTCGTCAGGGGCTGCTAGAAATCCATTTCGTCGTTTGTTGCCCACGTTTTCAATCTCACGGTTAATCTCCTTGATATCTACTGGCTGTGAGAAGTCGCCTAACAGGTGCTTGGTGAAGTAGTCACCCATCATCCAGAAGAAATACTCGGTCATGTCGCCGAAGCCGTGACGCTGTCCTGGCAGCAGCACGAAGTCGAAGCGCTTGTTGGCTTTGATCAGCGCGTTGGCCATGCGGATTGTACCAGCAGGGTGCACGTTGTTGTCTACGTCGCCGGTTGCCAGCATCAGGTGCCCCTTCAGGTTTTGAGCCAGGTCCGGGTTTTTCTCGATGGCGTACACGAAGGTCGTGTCACCTTTAGGCGAAACCACCTCTTTCACGCCGTGGTGTTTTTCACTCCACCAGCGGTTGTAGATGTTGTTCTCGTGGTTACCTGCTCCTGATACCGCTACCTTAAAGAAGTCAGGGTATACCAGCATAGCCGCCGTAGACATAAAGCCACCACCGGAGTGACCAGTTATACCTACACGGTCGATGTCGATGAAACGGTGGCGATCTGCCAGTTGCTCAATCGCGGCTTTCTTGTCGGATAGGCCATAGTCACGCAGGTTGCCGTAACCGAAGGTATGGTACCACTTAGAGCGGGCCGGGTGACCACCGCGGTTACCTACAGTCACTACCACAAAGCCCAGCTGCGCCAGACGATCAATGCGGTCCATGCTGCGGCCGAATGACTTGTTCACAGCCTCTGTCTGCGGGCCTGGGTATACGTAAGCGATAATCGGGTAGGTCTTAGTGGAGTCAAAGTCGAACGGTTTGTACATAACACCATAAATGTCGGTAATGCCATCGTCTGCCTTCACCATGAACGGCTCCGGAAATTTATAGCCAGTTGTCATCAGGCGACTCAGGTCCGCTTTCTCCAGATCCATCACCTTGCGGCCTTTCGTGTCGTACAGTGCTGATACTGGTACGGTGTTCACGCGGGAAGCCGTGTTCACAAAGTAGGTATTGTTGTCGTTCAGGCTGATGTTGTTGTCAAAGTTGCCTTTGTTAAGAAGCGTCATGCCGCTGCCGTCGAAGTTGATGCGGTAGAGGTGCATCAGATAAGGGTCTTCGCCGTTTTCACGACCATTGGCTGTGAAGTAAAGCACACGGTTCTTCTCATCTATACCTACCAGGTCCTCTGCATGGAAAGAGCCACTCGTGATGCGGTTTTTCAGGTTGCCTTTGCCATCGTACAGGTAGAAGTGTCCCCAGCCATCACGCTCAGACCAATGAATGATCTCGTTGCCACCCTTTACCAAACCGATGCGGTTCATGTCGATGTAGGTGTTGAAGCGCTCTTCGATAACAGGTGTTACCTTGCCGGAAGCGATGTCCAGCTCACAAACGTCGATCTTTTTCAGGTCGCGGCTGGTACGGGTGAAGTATAGCTTGTCTTTGGTGCCGTGCCACAGGTTGGGGCGGTGCTCATCGTCACGCTGTTTCTGCAGGGCTGGAGCGGACCACAAAGAAAGCTCCTGGTCTTTGAAAGCAGCAGTATTAATGCGTTTCTGCGTCTTGTTGGCAAAGTCAAAAATCATCAGCTCTCTTTTAGGAGCCTCTTTCTCGCCTGGCATCTGGTACTTGTAAGTTTCAAGTGCAGGGCGGCCATTAGCGGTATGGTGCAGTACCCACAGGTCCTTTACTTTGCGTTCGTCAGTGCGGACCATGGCAAACTGCTTAGAGTCCGGTGACCACAGAATAAAGGCTGGCTTGCGGTTCTTCTTGTTCTTCTCGCGCTCCACGTTTGTTTCGCCACGTGAGTCGCCGTAGGTATAGTACTCCACACCATCTTTGGTGAGCTGGTGCTCTACAATGGTGGAATCTTTTTCGTTCTTCAGTGCCTTCTCGTAGTTGGCTTTGTCCATCCAGTAGAGATTGTGCTCTTTGGCGTAAATCACTACCTGCTGGTCAGGGGAGATAGAGGCCCAACGTGGCTTAGACTTCGGCTTTTCAAAGTCTTTTAGCTCCACTACCTGACCGGTAGCCAGGTTATAGCGGAAGTAAAATGTCTTTTTCTCGAGTGAGTCAGCGGCTTTTTTGTCCAGTCGGTCTTTCTTCACCTGGTCGATTGAGCTTTTGATCTCGAACTGCACGCTTTTCTCGTCTTCAGTGAACTTCAGGTTCTTGATAGGCAGGTGTTGCGCATCAAAAGGGTCCTGCACAATCATGGTCACGGCAGAGGCTACCTTGGCATTGTCGAGCAATAGCTTTTTAGATTTAGTGGCTGGGTCCACGATGTACCAGTTCTTGCCGTTACTGGTTTCGTACTCGTACCAGAAGCGGTCGGAGTTCTTGAGCCAATGCGGGTCTAGGTTGGTGGTGAAGATAAGTTTCTCCAGCTTTTTGGGTGAGAAGCGGGAAGCCAGCTGGTAATTCCCCTTGGTCGGCGTACCAGACTGCTGTGCCTGTACACTGATGCCCGCTATCAGCAGCATAGCGAGAAGGTAAATTTTCTTCATGAAAAGGTTAGTTTGGTTGAATAGATCAGGTGAACAGGTATAAGCCGCTCGGAAGGTATAGACTGAAGCAACGAACAATGGTTTAACATGAGGTAACAAATATTAGAAACTATAAACTAAAAGTGAAGAGAGAAGCTAAGTGAGCTGGTTCGGGTATGCAGAAGTACTGCTCCTGGTATGCAACCCTCTTCCCTGTATTTGGGTCAACTTATTACATCTCAGCTCTATATTATGAGAAAACCCCTGTTTGTTGTTGTGCTGGTCAGCCTTTTCTTCTCCTGTTCAAAAGAAGACCTGGAAACTGTTAATGTCGTTTTAGGGCAGGAAATCAGGCTGAAAGAAGGGCAGTCGGCTCTTTATAACAACAGCGGATTGGAGGCTGCACCCACTGTTAAGCTCAAAGTAGAAGACGTGCGCGACGGCCGGTGTCCGAGCGATGTGGTTTGTGTTACCTATGGCAGCGTGGAAGTGATCCTGGTAATAGGTGTAGGAAATGACAGAGGCGAAACCCTCACCTTGTGCCTGGGGGACTGTGCCGGTAGAAGCCAGCCTGAAGATGAGGCAGTAGTCAGGGTAGGGGCTGCACTTTATAAAATAAGACTGCTGGGAGTGAGCCCACTGCCCAATACAAAGGAGAAATCAGGTCAGGTGAAGGAGGTGCAGCTGGTGTTAGAGCGCAATTAAGAAATTTTCTCAGGAGCTTTGATGGAGCAAGGGAGAGGTAACTGATGTGATAGATGCTGGAAGGCATAGTGCTGCGATTGGCGCAGGGCTGTGCCTTTTTGTATACCAGGGCCGTCCCTTCCTGTGGAAGTTCAGGAGAAGAAGGCTATACTTTGATTTTGAGTAAGTTAAAACTTTTTGGGGTGTTGTGTGGAATTGTCCCTTTTATACATTAGTTTTGCGCCTTGAAATAACTCCGTTATACAGTTAATCAATATAAAAAGTCAAATGGCGAATATTGGCAGAATTACCCAGGTTATCGGTCCGGTTGTGGACGTTAGCTTTGCGGGTGAAAACGCAAAATTACCAAACATCCTCGATGCGCTTGAGGTAATTAAAGAAAACGGCCAACGCATCGTGCTAGAGGTGCAGCAGCACCTTGGCGAAGATCGTGTACGTACCATTGCGATGGACTCCAGCGAAGGCCTTACCCGTGGTGCACAGGTAACTGACCTGGGTGGCCCAATCACGATGCCTACTGGCGATGCTATCAATGGTCGTCTATTCAACGTAATTGGCGAGGCTATCGATGGTATTCCTCAGCCTGCTACTACTACCCGTCTGCCAATTCACCGCGCTGCGCCGCGTTTCGAAGAACTGGCAACGTCTTCTGAAATACTTTATACTGGTATCAAAGTAATCGACCTGCTGGCCCCTTATGTAAAAGGTGGTAAGATTGGTCTGTTCGGTGGTGCCGGTGTGGGTAAAACGGTATTGATCATGGAGCTGGTAAACAACATTGCCAAGGCCTATTCAGGTCTGTCAGTGTTTGCCGGTGTAGGTGAGCGTACCCGCGAAGGAAATGACTTGCTTCGCGAATTCCTCGAGTCAGACATTATCCGTTACGGTGCCGAGTTCAAGCACTCTATGGAAGCTGGCGGATGGGACCTGTCTAAAGTGGACATGGCGGAACTGGAGAAATCGCAGGCGACGCTGGTGTTCGGTCAGATGAACGAGCCTCCTGGGGCGCGTGCACGTGTGGCCCTGTCTGGTCTTACAATCGCTGAGAACTTCCGTGACGGTGACGGTACTGGCGCTGGTCGTGATATCCTTTTCTTCATCGATAATATCTTCCGCTTTACGCAGGCAGGTTCTGAGGTATCAGCCCTTCTTGGTCGTATGCCATCAGCGGTAGGTTACCAGCCAACGCTGGCAACGGAGATGGGTGCCATGCAAGAGCGTATCACGTCTACAAAGCGTGGTTCCATTACATCTGTACAGGCCGTTTACGTACCTGCGGATGACTTGACTGACCCGGCTCCAGCGACAACGTTTGCTCACTTGGACGCTACTACAGTACTTTCCCGTAAGATTGCCGAGCTTGGTATCTACCCTGCGGTGGATCCACTGGACTCTACGTCACGCATTCTTTCTGCCGACGTACTTGGTGATGACCACTACGGTACAGCACAGCGTGTGAAAGAGATCCTGCAGCGTTACAAAGAACTTCAGGACATCATCGCCATCCTTGGTATGGACGAACTTTCTGAAGAAGATAAGCAGGTGGTACACAGAGCGCGCCGTGTGCAGCGTTTCCTGTCTCAGCCTTTCCACGTAGCCGAGCAGTTCACTGGCCTTGCTGGTGTACTTGTAGACATCAAAGACACCATCCGTGGCTTCAACGAGATCATGGATGGTAAGTACGATCACCTGCCTGAGGCAGCCTTCAACCTGGTAGGTACCATTGAAGACGCCGTAGCGAAAGGTGAGAAGATGATGGCCGAAGCTAAGTAATTTATAATTAGTTAAAAGTTAAGAGTTGAAAGTTGAGAGTTGGTTTTCCAGCAGTGACTTTTAACTCTTAACTCTAAACTCTTAACTAATAAAGATGTATTTAGAGATAATCACACCAGATAAGAAGGTTTTTGCCGGTGAGGTAGAGGCTGCTCAGTTTCCAGGCACAAACGGTTCGTTTGAAGTACTGGACTCGCACGCTCCCCTTATCAGCACCCTCGAAAATGGCAGAATCCGTATCACTACCGCACAAGGACAAACGTTCTACAACGTGGATGGTGGTGTGGTAGAAGTGCTGAACAACAAGATCATCGTACTGGCTGAGTCAGTAAGCGAGTAATAGTAATATAGCACCCGCTAAAACATTAAAAATCCCCTTCTGTTCAATAAGAGCAGAAGGGGATTTTGTTTTCTTGAGACTGCAGTAAAGCCTTTCTCCCGTTTAAAAAGCTGCACCTATTCCAAGATATAAGGTTTCAGGATAGCCAGCGCCACATCGAAACAGGAAACGACTGGTAGGCTTTTGGAATCTGTAACCCGCTGTGCCAACAGCCCTGATGTGTATGTAGTTTGATTTTGGTGGCTGCGGCTCGCCAAGGTATTCGTTTATGTCTCTTGCATTGTCATAGGCGCTTTCGTCGACCATACGGGCTAGCCCAAAATTGAGCTCAAAATGGCTGTTATTCTTACCTGTCATGGTGCCAATCATCAGCGACTGGTAGGGCCCTCCTGATGACCAGACGCCCCAACCTCCAATTCCAGCTTTTGCCCACAAGCCCTGTAGCGAACTCTTCCTGCTGGACAGGAGCATCCGTTCGTAGTGTAGGTTGTAAGCACCCATCAGCCCTACAGTACCAACAGTCGCAAGTATAGCGTTCTTTCGAAAGTTTTCTGGGCTTTCCGGAATAGCCTGCTCCTGCGCATAAGTATGGAAGTAAAGCAGGAACACAGCTCCGATGGTCAGGTGAACATTTTTTCTGGTCATGATGGTAGCAGGTATAGTTGCGCCTATTTTCTAACTGGTGCTGCCGAGCTTTGCGGCACAACCTGTACTCTGGTGAAGTCCAGGTCGTGGAAGTCATAACTGAAGTCGGTAAGTGGCGAGACAGCTTTCATGTTGATCCCAGAGAGCTTGCCTTCCTGATCAGGCACGTATACCACAAAGGCGTCGGCCTCGAAGCTACGGTCAGTCCATTTCACGACAAAAGTGTTGTCTTTGTAATAGAGCATTTCACCCTGCAGCCTCGGCGATCGGAGTGATTTGAAGTATAGCCTGTTCTTCTGCTTGTATATTTCCACATGGCCAAACCACTTATCTTCGAAAGTGCCTACATAGTTGTCAAAAGCAACTTTTGATTTCTTCTCTTTCAGTACCTTGTTTACATCTCCCCAGATCTTATCGGTATAGGCAGTCGCCTCTGCTATATACTCGTCTTCCTCCTGCTTCAGTTCTGCTACCCAGTCATGTGCTTCCATACCAAGGTAAGCCTGCTTGATGGTGTTGGTAATAGAGCGGAAAGCCTGGCCGTTTTGCTGGTTGGTGAGGACAATGATGCCCACGCCAAGTTCTGGCAGCATCGTTACCTGGCTCACCATACCTGGCAGGCCACCAGTGTGGCTCACTTCTTTGTGTCCTTTTACATCACTCAGGAACCAGCCAAGGCCGTAAGAGCGAAAGTGGGTATTAAAAGGGCTTTTGCCATGGTAAGGTATAATGGTTTGAGGCGTCCACTGCTCCCGAATTACCTGCTGTGTGAGCAGTCGCCGCTTGAGGTCATCGCCATACCTGCCTTCGTTCATCAGCATGATCAGCCACTTGCTCAGATCGTGCACGCTGGTGTACATGCCTCCGGCAGCGGCGCCGAATGGCAAGTTATAGCGGTCGATTATTTTTAACTTACCTTCCACCACAGCATGGGCTTCGATGGTATTGCTCAGGTCGCGGAGCCGGTCATAGCTGGCAGCGCTTCGCGCCATACCTAGTGGCTGCAAAATACGCTTCTCCGTAAAGTCTGACCAGCTTGTGCCTGTCACGCGAGCCACTACCTCTCCGGCTATGATGTATAGTAAGTTGTCATAGTCATACTTTGACCTGAAATCGGATACTGGCCGCAGGTATTGTATGTTGCGGATCAGGTCGTCCACGGTGAAGTTGTTGCCGTCGGGAAACATCATCAGGTCGCCAGCCCCAAGGCCCAGTCCGCTGCGGTGGGTGAGGAGGTCGCGGATAGTGAATTCCTCCGTTACGTAGTCGTTGTAGAGGCGGAACTCAGGTATGTACTTCACCACCTTGTCGTCCCACTTGATCTTGCCCTCTTCAACCAGCAAGCCCAGCGATGCCGCCGTAAAAGCCTTGGTATTGGAGGCTACGCCAAACAAGGTATGCTCGTTCGTTTTCTCACCAGTGCTGAGCGAGTTGACGCCATAGCCTTTCATGTGCACCACTTTCCCGTCCTTCACCACAGCCACCGCTATACCTGGCACCTGAAAGGCGGTCATGGCCCGCTCCACCACCTGATCGATATCCTGCGAAGAAATAGACTGAGCGTGGAGGGGAAGAACTGAGCTCAGCCAAAGGAGCGCAAAGGCAAAAAGTATCGGGGTAGATTTTTTCATGGTCATCAAAGTCGACTAAAGTAGTTATGGTTTTCTGACAGGCATTGGGAAGGCTACCGTGGAGTCAGGTTTCAGGGCCAGTATATGAAACTGGATAGTGGAGTCAGGCACTAGGATAGGCATGGTGAACTTTGGCTCACTTTCTTTTGCTGTGTCAGCGCTTTTGGGAGTAGAAGACTTTGGAAACAGGCTATACCTACTGCCTGGCTTCTCAAGCGAATTAAGCTTGCTAGTGGAGGAGTCTTTACCCAGGTAATCTAACTCAAGTTGGTTATTGAGCGGTTTCAAGCGGAGCTGTGGACGGTCTAAATCCTGTGCCTGCGCTGACAAGGATAAGAGCACCAGGCCGGCGATAGCGGTGATTGTTTTCATCATTTGTGCAGTTGATTGAACCTGTTTTAAGAATAAACCAGCCTGTGATGCCTATTTGCCAGGTTTCTTTACCTGAAGATGTTTCAAGCGCTGAATCATAGGCAGCGTAAGGCAAGCAGACTAAGCCTGTCTAAATATAGTTAAATCTTGATTCGATTTATGAAACAAACTACACTTTTTAGAAGATATTGTAGAATTCAGGAAAGTTTAGCTACATGATTTCCAATTCCACATCTCCGCCCACCGGAAAGCCTACGCACGTGAGTGTCATACCTTTTTCGATGTCCCGCTCCGTGAGTACCTCGTTGTACGACATCCATACCTTGCCCTTTAGCACCCTGGCCAGGCAGCTGCCGCACTTTCCGGTTTCACAGCTGTAGGGCATGGGAATGCCTGCCTGACGGGCACTTTGGAGGATGTTGTTAGGATAGCGCGAAATGATCTGGTGTGTGCTGCCGCCGATATGCAAGATGACGTTATGAGCAGCTGTGTCAGGTGGCATCAGTTTGGCGGGCTTGCGGATGTCGGTGTTGAAGATCTCTTTGCGGATGTTGCTCTCCGGTATACCGAACTGCCGCAGCGCAAACGACATCAGGCGCATGTAGTTGTCGGGGCCACAGATGTAGAAAAGCAGCTCATCATGCGGCACCCTGGAAAGGGAGTTTATAAAACGCTGGAGCAGGTCTTTGTGCAGTCGTGCCCGGCTTAGGTCTGGGGAATTGCTGAACAGGAACTCAGCATGAAACCTGTCCGGGAAGTCAGTAGTCAACTGCTGGAGAGGCTTCAGGAACATGGCTTTCTCTGGGAAGCTATTGCTATAAAACAGCACAGCCGATAAATCCGGGCGAGCGTGCAGCAGCGTCTTGAGCAGTGAATAAACAGGCGTGATGCCGCTACCGGCCGCCAAAAAGAAAAGCTGTTGATAGCCTGCACCTTCATCTGGCAATGTAAAGAGACCTGCTGCGCCGGTCGTAACCAACTTGTCGCCGACACGGGCGTTGTCGATGAGCATACGCGAGAACAGGCCGTTCTCAATGCGCTTCACACCGATGGTAAGCGGCTCCTGCAGCGCAGGGGAGGAGGTGATGGAGTAGGAGCGACGGACTTCACCGTGCGTACTGTGGTGCACTAGGGTAAGGTATTGGCCGGCTTTGTACGGAAGGGGCTTGCCATCCTCGGGCTCCAGCACAAATGTCTTCACACCTGGTACCTCCTCCTGTATGTGGCGGATGATCAGGCTGCGGTAGTGTCTGTTATCGTCAGGTATAGGATGTGTCATTTTTTGTTTTCGAAACTTATTGGCTATACGGGTCCAACAGCCTTGGGTGAAAGTAAACACGTTGTCTCACCTCAAAAATAAACAGGTTTGCCGGTCTATTTCCAAAACCTGCCTATCTTTAACGAAGAAATACGCTATACCTGACCATGGCACAGATCCACCCGAAAACCACGCCCATCTACCAGACTTCGGTCTTCACGTTTGAAGACCTGAACGACCTGGAGCTATACTTTGAGCAGCCTGACCAAAAGTACATGTACACCCGCTACGGCAATCCCAACTCTGATGAATTGGCCGAGGAGGTGAACAAACTGGAGGAAGGAGCAGGGGCTGTGGCTACATCCTCAGGTATGTCGGCTATTCTGACGGCAGTGCTTACCTATTGCCAGTCAGGCGACCACCTGCTGTGCGCAGAGGAGATCTACGGCGGGTCAGCTGCCTTGCTGTCGCAGGAACTGACCCGCATGGGGATAGCAGTAAGTTATGTGCCAAGCGAGGAACTCTATACCTTGGATGGGCATGTAAAGGAAAATACAAAGCTGCTATTGGCTGAGACCATGAGTAATCCGCTGCTACAGGTGGTAGACCTGCAGCGCCTCTCAGCCGAAACCAAACGCACCGGTATCAAGTTGCTTATCGACAATACTTTCGCCACGCCGGTTATCACCAAGCCCTTGCACCTCGGTGCTGACATGGTCATCCATAGCGTGACCAAATACCTGTCGGGACACAGCGACGTGACGGCGGGCACTGTGGTAGCAGCCAAAGCAGAAGACATAGAGCGCAGCAAGCAGATCATGCGGGTGTACGGCCTTAACCTGAGCCCATTTGAGAGCTGGCTGGCTGCACGTGGTCTGAAAACATTGCAGGTGCGCATGAAACAGCACTGCTTCAATGCGCTGGCAGTAGCCGAGTTTTTAAGCCGCCACCCCAAGGTGAAGCAGGTATGGTACCCGGGGCTGCCTCAGCACCCGCAACACAAACTGTCCAAGGCGCAGGGGTGTGGCATGTTCGGAGGGATGCTTTCTTTCCGCCTCGAAGATGATCTGGAAACGGTTAATACTTTTATGAAGGCGCTGCAGCATATTCCGTTTGCCCCATCGCTGGCAGGTGTGAGCAGCTCCATATCCCACCCGCTCCGTACTTCGCATCGTAGCCTCAACCCAGAGCAGCAGCAGAAGCTGGGCATCACGCTGGGGGTTATTCGTCTGTCGGTAGGTATAGAGGAAACCGTAGAATTGCTGGCCGACCTGGCACAGGCGTTGGAGAAAACGAAATGAGTTTGGGAGTTTAAGAATTTAGGAGTTTAAGAGTCAGAAAGTCTGGAAGGAAGTATACCTGAGCCTAAAAGAACAAGTATATCCTGGGACGGGCTCCATACATGATCAAGACCATATCTATGCTGGATTTTCCGAATGCTAAAATAAACCTGGGCTTGCTGGTGACGGAGAAGCGCCCTGACGGATTTCATAACCTGGAGTCGTGCTTCTACCCGGTGCAATGGTGCGATGCCCTGGAGATCGTGCAGGCAGACGAACTGACGTTCACTATGAGCGGACTGCCCGTGCCTGGCAACCCTGACAGCAACCTATGCCTGAAGGCCTATAAACTGCTGCAGCAGGACTTTCAGCTACCACCGGTGCACATGCACCTGCACAAGGTCATTCCGATGGGAGCGGGCCTTGGAGGCGGTTCTTCAGACGCTGCCTTCACCCTAAAGCAACTCAACACGCTTTTCGAACTTAACCTGGCCCCTGAGAAACTGGAGGATTACGCTCGCCAGCTTGGGAGCGACTGCGCCTTCTTTATCCGGAACGAGCCCGTAGTGGCAGTAGAAAAAGGGGATGTGTTTAAGCCGACATCCGTAAATCTGAGTGGCTATACCTGTGTGCTGGTATACCCTGGGATACACATTACCACTGCTGAGGCTTACGGCAACATCGTCCCGAAAAAGCCGAGCTGCGGCATAGAGATGTACCTGAAGCAGGATGTAGAGGTATGGAAAGAAGTACTCAAAAATGATTTTGAAGAAGCGCTTTTCCCAAGCTATCCGGAGCTGGCAGGTATAAAAGCACAACTCTATAACGCAGGTGCCGACTATGCTTCTATGACCGGCTCAGGGTCGACAATTTACGGCCTTTTCAAAAATGAGGCTGCCAACCTAGTCTTTCCCGGCCACTACCTTCTCTGGAAAGGTTTGCTTTAATTTCTTGCGGCGCTCACTGTAGGTGTCCAGCACCGGGTGGATGAAAACACTGAGCAGGATGATGGTGGCTCCAATGTAAAAGTTGGAGGTCATCTGTTCATTCTCGTTGAAAATGATCCACGCCAGCAAGATGCCATAAATCGGCTCCATGTTCACAGTCAGGTTCACGGTATAGGCCGATATCTTTTGCATCAGCCTCACTGAGGCGGTATAGGCATACACTGTACACACCACGGCCAATAGCAACAGGTATACCCAGTCCATGCCGTTCATGGTAAAGTTCAGCGTACCCGTCTCTGTAAACAGGTCAGCGTAAATCGGGAAGAACAGCGCGGTGCCGATACAGGCCCCTGCCATTTCATAAGCGGTGATGGTCGTGGAAGGATGCTTCTTGGCTAGTCTGGCATTGATGATGGTAAAAATAGCACCCAGCAGTGCAGAACCTACCGCCATACCAATGCCCAGCATGTTGTCAAATTCTGTTTCGGCCTGGAAAATAATGTAGAGGCCCATCAGGATGATAAGACCTAGTAGAATCTCGTGCACCTTGAGTTTTTTGCTCGTGAAGGCAGGTTCCAGCAAGGCGGTCCACAAGCTACAGGTAGCCATACCTACCAGGCAGAGCGAAACGGAAGAGATACGGGCTGAGGCAAAAAACAGGATCCAGTGAGCCGAGATCATCAGCCCGACTCCCATGATGATGAACAGGTTATTGCGCCCTAGCCAGAACTGCGTCTTGCGACGGTAAATGATAGCGCCTAATGCCAGTGCTGCAATCAGCGTGCGGAGGAATACCAGCTCTACTGCCGGTATGGTAATCAATTTGCCAAGTATGGCAGTGAAGCCCCATAACAATACAATGAAATGGAGTTCGATAAAATCCTTAAGACGCGGCATTAGCGTGGAATATAACGATAGAGTAGAAAGCCTATACCTGTAAAAATAATACTCGGCACCCAGGCCGCATACATAGGTTCCAGGTCACCGACCTGCGCCAGACTGCGACTGGTGATCACAAAAATAATGAACACAAAGGCCAGGAAGAAGCCCAGTGCAATCTGCATACCGACGCCACCGCGGGCCTTGCGCGCACTCACGATCACCCCGATCACAGTCAGGATAATGATGGCGAAAGGATAGCTGTAGCGTTCGTATTTCTCGATCAGGTAGGTCTCGATATCATCGGCGCCGCGGTTGATCTTTTCCTGTATAAAGCTGTTAAGCTCCGGCAGGGTCATAGTTTGCTCCAGCTTGTAGGTGCTCTCAAAGTCTTTGGGCCGCATGTTGAGCGTTGTATCCAGCGCCCCGCCGTGGTAGATGCTCTCGTTCTCTCCGTCGAAGGTGCGCAGGGTATAGCGGTCAACGCTCCACTTTTGCCGTTCCGGGTTCCACTGCACGCTGCTGGCCGTTAGCTTCTTGCTTAAGTTGGTGCCTTGTATTTCCTCAATGGCAAAGTTATACCCTACGTGTGCCGTGACGTTGTAGCTCTCCATATACACATAAGTATCAGGCGCTATCTTCACATGTATGTTTCGTTTGTCGTAGGTAAAGGGGCTCTTCACATATTTCACCTGAAAGGCCACACTCTCTTTGTTCGAATTCGGAATTACCCAGCCGATCAGTCCAAAAATCAAAGCACCGATAATGGTAGCCCCGATCAGGTAAGGCACCAGGAAACGCTTGAAGCTCACACCACCGCTCAAAATGGCTACAATCTCGGTATGCGACGCCATTTTGGAGGTCACAAATACCGTCGCGATGAACACCGTGATCGGGCTCAGCATGTTCGCATAGAACGGAATCAGGTGGATGTAGTAGTCGAAGATGATCTCTGAAATGGGCACATTGTGCTTGATGAAGTCGTCGTTCTTCTCCGTGAAGTCAATCACCAGAATCACCGAGACCATGATCAGCACCGTGAACACATACGTGGTCAGGAACTTCTTCAGTATGTATTTGTCAATTAGCTTCAAGCTTATCTAGTTTTTTACAATCGTGTCATTAGTTTTTTCACCATCACGTCTTTCCAATCGCGGAAAGTGCCGGCAATGATGTGTTGGCGTGCCTGCTTCACCAGCCAGAGGTAGAACGTCAGGTTATGCACGCTGGCGATCTGCCCGGCCAGGTACTCGCCGCTGTGAACGAGGTGGCGCAGGTAAGCCTTGCTGTAGAACGTGCTGACATAGCCGCCTAGTTCCGCATCGATCGGGCTGTGGTCCGTGGACCACTTCTGGTTGCGTATGTTGATGATGCCCTGCGTCGTGAACAGCATGCCGTTTCGGGCGTTGCGGGTTGGCAGTACGCAGTCAAACATATCTACGCCCAGCGCAATGTTTTCAAGTATGTTAGCCGGTGTACCCACCCCCATCAGATAGCGGGGCTTGTCGGCTGGCAGGATGTCACATACGATCTCAGTCATCTCGTACATCATCTCGGCAGGCTCGCCTACTGACAGACCGCCAATGGCATTGCCTTCGCGGCCAAAGCTGGCGATGGTCTCAGCGGACTGCACACGCAGATCTTTGTAAGTGCTGCCCTGCACAATCGGGAAAAGCGTCTGGTCGTAGCCATACTTCGGCTCCGTGCTGTCAAATCGGTCGACGCAGCGCTGCAGCCAGCGGTGCGTGCGCTCCATCGAATTCTTGGCGTAGGTATAGTCGCAAGGGTAGGGGGTGCACTCGTCAAAGGCCATGATGATATCGGCCCCAATGGTGCGTTGCGTGTCCATCACGTTCTCCGGTGTGAAATCCAGCGCCGAACCATCGATGTGTGACTTAAACTTCACGCCTTCCTCTTTGATCTTACGCGTACCAGCAAGCGAGAACACCTGATAGCCGCCACTGTCGGTCAGGATAGGACGGTCCCAGCCATTGAACTTGTGCAAGCCACCGGCTTGCTCGAGTACGTCGAGGCCAGGTCGCAGGTATAAGTGGTAGGTGTTGCCCAGGATGATCTCGGCCTTAATGTCCTCCTTCAGTTCGCGCTGGTGAACCGCTTTCACGGTGCCTGCCGTACCTACGGGCATGAAAATCGGGGTTTCGATGGCACCATGGGCTGTTTGCACTACGCCGGCACGGGCCTTTGACTGTATATCTTTCGCTACTAATGAAAACTCCATGGTCTGTGATTGTCAGCGCGGTATGCTACAAGAAGCACGCCAACTAGTTCAGCGGCACAGATGCCGCTCGTTATTGCTAAATGGTTGTCGGAATAATCTGCAAAGATACAAAGCGTGAGAGCACAAACATAAACAATTATTAAATCGCGCAAATGTTCCTAAATGGCTTAAATATACCTATTTTTGGTTGTTAAACCGGTTGTAGCGGTATGTGCGGTCTGGTGTGTTGTGCTATCAGCAGTTTAACCATCAACAATTCAACAATAGAATAATTTGATTTCACTTATACTCCTGGCAGTGCTGGCTTTTTGCGTGCTGGTGCAGCTATACTATGCTTTGTTCTACTTCCTGCCCCTGAGCAGGTATACCGATCCGGAGCCGGACACCCAGCGGCCTGTGTCGGTGATCGTGGCGGCCCATAATGAGCAGGACAACCTGTTTGAGCTCCTGCCCATGCTGCTCGACCAGCAGTACCCTGAATTTGAGGTTATTCTGGTGAACGACCGCTCTGACGATGACACCGAGTTTTATGTATATGAGTTGGAGCGCCAATTCCCTAACTTCAGGGTAGTCACCATCAAAAAAACCCCGGAATACCTGAATCCGAAGAAATATGCACTGGCGCTGGGTATACGCGCTGCCAAGTACGAACACATGCTGTTCACAGACGCCGACTGTCGCCCTTTCAGCGAACACTGGATAGAGAAAATGCAAAGTGGCTATCAGGCTGGTGCTGATTTGGTTATAGGTTATTCTCCCTACAAAAAGTTAAGTGGTTTTCTCAATCATCTTATCCGATATGAAACCTTACTGACCGCAATTCAGTATCTGTCTCATGCAAACAAAGGACACGCTTACATGGGCGTCGGCCGAAACTTATCGTATACTAAGTCATGTTTCTTTAGGAACAAGGGGTTTGCATCTCATATCAAGACTACTGGCGGCGACGATGATCTTTTTGTCAGAGATGCCGTCAACAATAGTAAAGCAAGCATTGTTATCAGCAAGGAAGGGCAAACAATCAGCATTCCCAAAAAGACGTTTCGGGAGTGGCTGATACAAAAGAGAAGGCACATGGCCGCCGGCAGGCAGTACAATGCGGCAGACAAAGGAAGGATAGGAACTTTTATTTCATCCAATATTCTTTTTTACACGCTAGTAATTATTCTTCTTGTTCTAAATAGCCATTTGACTATATTGGCTGCGCTCATTGGGATTCGCTATCTGATAGTGTTCCCGATCTATGTAAGCGTAGCTCGCAGACTTGACGAAGAGGTATCTTTGCCGTTGTTGCCGCTGCTCGATATTGCCTATTTTTTTAGTTACCTGCTCCTTGGGGTATCCGTAGTATTGAACAAACGAATCAGATGGAAGTAAACAAACAATTCTCCGCAAAAGCGAAACACGATTTCAAACTGATACAGGCGGCTGTTGAGGAAAACGATGAGAAAGCTTATGCTGAGTTGATGAGCATCTATAAGAAGCCGGTATATCACGTGGTACTCAAAATGGTTCGCAACGCCGACGATGCTGAGGACCTGACCATAGAGGCTTTTGCCAAAGCTTTTCGCAACCTGCATAAGTTTAACCCGGAGTATGCCTTCAGTACCTGGCTGTTCCGTATCGCCACTAACAACTGCATCGACTTTATCCGTAAGAATCGCATCAAGACGATGAGTATCGACTCAGCGATCAAGATCGACAACGGCGACGAGATCACGATCGACTTCAAAGACAAAAACCTTAACCCGCAGGAAGAGGCGATCAAAAACCAGAAAATCGAGATCATGCAGTACGTGGTAGCCAAACTACCAGAGAAGTACCAGCGCCTCGTGACACTGCGCTACTTCAACGAACTGTCATACGAAGAGATCGCCACGGAACTGAACGCTCCGCTCGGCACCGTAAAAGCCCAACTGCACCGCGCCCGCGAGTTGCTCTATGACATGGTGAAGAATAAGAAGCACTTGATTTAATTGTTGATTGCTGATTGTTAATAGTTCTAGAACAATCGTTCTGAGATCCAACAATCAACAATTAACAATCATAAAATATTAATTACGTTTTTAGAGCCCCTGTTGCCTTGTGCGGCAGGGGCTTTATTTTTGGGTTGATTCCGTACATATTTCCTATTTTTGCGGTGCCTGAGGCGAATGCAGGGCAAAAAAGAATAGAAGCTATACCTTGCCATAACAGACGATGCGAAACCTGAGCGAAGCCATACTGGAACGAATGGGCCGTCTTCATCTATACCTGCGATACAGGGGTAGGGTGGAATCGGAGCAGGTACTGCAACGCAAGTATGAAGGCCAATACCGCAATGCCGGTCTGGTGCTTCTCTTCGACCTCTTTATGGCCCTCGCCGTAGTGGTAGTTGTAGCCGTATTGGCAGGTGTGATATACCTTGTGACAAGTTAGAAAGAGAACGAGCTATATGATTAACTCTCCGCTTTCAACTATTAAAATCTCAAATTTCTAAACTCTTAAACTCAACCATGTCCATTTCCATCCGCATCCTTTTGTCAGGTTATTTTCCGGAGCTTACCGAGGATCAGCTCGAGAAATATGAGCGCATGGCCGAGCTGTATCGGGAGTGGAATGAGAAGATCAATGTGATCTCGCGCAAAGACATGGAGCACATCGGAGAGCACCACATCCTGCACTCCTTAGGTATAGCCAAGGTGATTCAGTTTCCGGCGCAGGCGCATGTGCTGGACGTGGGTACTGGTGGCGGGCTGCCGGGGCTTCCATTAGCAGTGATGTTTCCGGAGGTGAAGTTTCACTTGGTTGACTCGATCGGGAAAAAGATACATGTGGTGCAAGAGATTGCCCGTGAGCTGCATCTTCATAACGTGACGGCCTCCCATACCCGCGCTGAGCAGGTGCGTGAGAAGTTTGATTTTGTAGTGAGTCGAGCCGTAACCCGTCTGGCTAATTTCTATCCTTGGGTCATGAACAGCTTCAAGAAAGAGGCTATCCCTAACAAGGGCATTTATTACCTCAAAGGCGGCGACCTGCAGGAAGAAATAGCCGAGTCAGGCCTGATCACCAAGGTATACGACTTGAAAGATTACTTCACAGAGGAGTTCTTTGAGACGAAGAAGGTGGTAGTGGTACCGATGCCGTAGGCTGAAAATTGAGAGAGGTAAAAGACTTTACAAACCTAGATTACCTGCAGCATGGCAACATGCGGCAGCAAGCGGCTTACTGGCTATTAACCAGATATGAAGTGATGGAGAAGCTAGCGCCTTTTCATCCGCTATTGGCAGGTACTATCCCTCTCGAAATAGACATAGCGCAAAGTGACCTTGATATTGTATGTTGTTGGGCTGACAAGTCTGTTTTTATAGAAACGGTTAATCGTCAGTTTGACACTTTTCCTTCCTTTGTTATCAAAGAAAAAATAGTAGGCAAACACCTCTCTGTCGTGGCTAATTTCAGATTAGGGAGTTTTGAAATAGAGCTCTTCGGACAGGAGCTCCCTTCTCAGAGGCAGGCGGCTTATCGGCACATGCTCATAGAAAACAGGCTCCTGCTGCAGTATGGGGAGGCTTTTCGTCAGAAGGTGGTACAGTTAAAGAGGCAAGGGTATAAAACAGAGCCCGCCTTTGCAAAACTGCTTGGCTTAAAAGGAGACCCGTATGAGACACTACTATTACTGGAGCAGGAAATCTTCGGGCTTTAATGACCCTGGCAATTATTCTCCATCCAGTAAGAACTTCACAGCTCTGGCCTCTGAGTAGTAAATATCATTCCTGAAATCTTCCGCAAAACCTACATGGCCGCCTCCTTCAGGTGTCTCCAGGTATAGGTATGGGTTTTCGTCTGCCTCTTCGAAGGGGAAGCAGGATTTGGTCAAGAACGGATCATTTTGGGCATTTACCAGTAGCGTCGGTACCTGTATATTTTTCAGAAACTGCTTGCTGCTGGAGCGCTTGTAATAATCCTCCGCATTTTCGAATCCATGAAGTGGTGCCGTATACTTGTCATCAAACTCCGGGAAAGACCAGAACAGGCTGTAGTTGCTAAGGTCTAAGGCATCCGGGTACATCTCCTTTTTCTGTTCCAGTTTCTGCCCCAGAGACTTTAAGAAGCGTTGGGTATAGATCTTAGAGATGCGCTTTGCAGAGCTCTTGAGATCGATAGGCACCGAAAAGACGGATGCCCGCTTTACTTCTGAAGGCACGAGTGCCGGATCTTCGCCCAGGTACTTGAGACTGATATTGCCGCCTGCGCTAAAACCGATCAGGTATACGGTTTCATAATTGCCCATATTTAAGGCGTGGCGCACTACAAAATCAAGATCGTCGGAAGCGCCCAGGTGGTAGGAGCGGAGGAGTTTATTCGGCTCGCCACTGCAGCTACGGTAGTTCCAGGCCAGTGCATCCACCCCGCATTCATTCAGCGCTTTTACCATGCCCATAATGTAAGGCCGGTGCGAGTCGCCTTCCAGTCCATGGGAGAGCACAGCCAGCGACCGGGACTTAACCCGCGACCAGTCCGCATCTATAAAGTCATCATCGGGGGTGATAAGCCGTTCGCGGTGGTAAGTCACTCCTTCCACTTGCCTGAACAAACTAGGCACAATGGTTTGGATGTGCCCATTGAAGAGGTAGAAGGGAGGTTTGTGCTGTGACGGTAAGATTGGCATTAGGTATAAGGGTATTTTGTAATCTGTACGAAAACGCTAAAATTACAGCCTTTCTATATGTAGCGCCATATAAGCGGGACACTTTTACGTATTCTTTACTATAAAACCAACAGAACATAAGACGATGAAGTTTAATAAAAATATAAAAACATGGCTACTGGCCTGCCTGCTGGCAGGTTTTGTGATGGCTTGTTCTTCTGAAACGCGGCACAGTGCTAATCGGGATGTAGAAGAGTTTTCGGCCTGGGTAGATGAAAACAGTACACGCGCTGAAACAGCTACCGAAGAAGAGTGGAATGAAATGGAAGCAGAGTATAATCGCAGAGCTACTGAAATAGAAAAACGCAGCGCCGACTGGGACGATCAGACTAAAGCGGAATGGGAAAAGGTGCAAACCCAATGGCAGGAAACGGTCGGACGATCCGAGACACGCTTCAGAGCATCAGAGGTGGAGCCAGAGTTTGATACAGAGCAGGAAGAAGGCGTACAATAACTCACTATATATAGAAACGCTATACAGTTATATGCATTGCTTTGAATATTCATATTCTGCGAGTTGTACAGTGCGTATAAAGCATTATAAACAACGATAATTATAAAATGAATATAAAATCAAATCTCAAAACACTAGGTATGGCGCTAACAGTTAGTGCATTTACCTTTGCCTGTAACTCTGAAACGCGTACTGAGACGAACAGTGAAATTGATGAAGCACAGGTGGAAATGAATGAAACCGGTGTGGAAACTGAGCGTGAGTACAACGACATGGCTGTGTGGGTAGATGAAAACTCAACACGTGCAGAAAATGCCTCTGAGGAGGAATGGCGTGAGATGAGAACTGAGTATAACAGACGCGAAGCTGAGCTTGACGCCAGAAGCGAAACTTGGGATGATGAAGCCAAGAGAGAGTGGCAGGAAGTAAAAGCCAGTTGGAAACGTACCGAAGACAAAGTGCAGAAGCGCCTTGGCGACGTGGATGTTGACGTTGACGTGGAAAGAAGAAATAACTAAACGGGTTTTGGTTAAAGAGCAAGCCTGGGGCTGCAGCATAAGCTGTGGACTCAGGCTTTTTCCATTTATTGGGAGCTCCACGGGTTGCCCAGTGCTTTGCTGCTGATCAGTGTAGAGACAGTGAGCGTGTGTAAAAAGGCGATGATTTGTTGCTCTTCAGAGCTGAGGGCTATACCTGGCGTGCCGTTCTGCATCAGTTGAGAGGCCAGGGTAGAGGATACCTTTAGACCTGAACTGTAGAGTTGTCTTCCTGTTATGAGCTAAAGCGACTGTCGTGCATATAGGGGCTGTGAGAGCCATGCCCTCTACGATCATTGGGTTATGTAGGTATAACAAAGTTTTCTGGTAGCGTAGCAGGTATAGACAATTCTTCAGGATTGGATTTGCCTGGTGTTGGCGCGATCTGTTCGTCTTCTTTATTCCGGAAGCAAGAGAAAAAATAGCGGCCAGCAGAAAGAAACGCAGGGATGCCATGGTTTTCAGGCGAATAAAGTGTAATTTTGAAGCATCTTAATTTAGGGAATTGAGCTGGATTATTCTTGGTACAGGGGATAAATACCCTACCAGACTTTTTTTATAGCGAGGAGGTTTTGGAATTTAATTTCTAAGATTATATCTTTGCAAACTCATTTAGGATACGCAACGAAATTTTAATTAGTATAAAATAACATGGCTAATCACAAGTCGGCATTAAAGAGAATCAGATCTAACGACACGAAACGTCTTCGTAACAGATATCAGGCGAAAACTACTCGTACTTTCATCAAAAGGCTGAAAGGCACTACTGACCAGACCGAGGCGCAAGAACTGTACAAGACAGTTTCTTCTATGCTTGACCGTCTGGCAAAGAAAAACATCATCCACAAAAACAAAGCGGCTAACAACAAGTCAAAACTGGCTAAGTTCGTTAACGGCCTGGCTGCAGCCTAAGTTTTTGCTGGAATACCAGTCTCTAAGCCTTACACCTTCGTGTAAGGCTTTTTGTGTTTTCTAAGAATGCTGTTTGGAGGTTAGTTTTTACCTTCAGGCAGCGTTTTTTGATAGATGTGTTTTCGTCTTTTGCGATAGGGTAGAGGTCTTTTGCTTTCGCTAGGGTATTGCTGCTATTATTACATCTCAATTTTAAGCCTTGCGGTGACGTAACACTGGTACGCATTAAAAACTAACTCGCACGCTGGCTATAAAACATGCAGCAGTGCCATGTGCGCTTTGCGACGCTCCACTGTTGGGGGTGAAGGGGCCCCCTGTCGAGAGCGTTCAGCGAGTTTGGATAGTCTTGATTTTTTTGCTTACTGGGGGTAGGGGCCCTCGATTTTTTCATCAAGGAAAAAAGTAAGGCCCGCCCGGCCAGGGCATACCGTGCCCGCCGCACAGGCGAAGCTATGGAACAAGTCACGTTGCTATACCTGTACAGGTTGCTGTAACTGCTATACCTATACCTATACCTGAGCCAGAGGCCCCACCATATCCATCACGAGCGAGGACGCTCGCTCCATGCGAACTAGCCCCGCCGGCTAGGCGAAAACTATTTCAGGTAAACCGGCCCTGCCAACCCCCACTCCCTAAAAACAAAAAATCCTGAAGTTGATGCCAACCTCAGGATTCTGATAATGAAATCTTACTTCTGTTAAGCGATACTCAACTTGATCATGTTGGTACGCTTCTGCTCATATATCGGCATACTCGCCGTGTTGATGAACACATCTCCCTTGTTCAGGTAACCAGCCTTCAGGAGCATCTGCTTGATATCCTCAATGGTGGCGTCAGTCGACTCAAACTTGTCGTAGTAGAAGCCACGAACCCCCCACACTAGGTTTAGCGTGTTCAGCAGGCGCTCATTCTCTGTGAAGATGAAAATATCAGCTCTGGTGCGGTACTTAGCCAGTTGGAAAGCTGTGTAACCAGATTTGGTCATGCCGATCACGGCGCGTGCGTTCGTGTCGCGGGCAAGGTTACAGGCATTGGCTACCAGGCTGTCGTTGTAAAAAGTCTCAGAGTGCGGGTTCAGGATGTATGTCTTGTTGAAGATCTCCGCCTGGCGCTCCACCTCACTGATCGTTAAGTTCATGGAGCGGATCGTCTCAACCGGGTAAGCTCCTACCGCCGTTTCGGCACTCAACATCAGGGTGTCAGCGCCGTCTATTACGGCATTGGCAACGTCGTTGGTCTCAGCACGTGTCGGCTTCGGGTTCACGATCATGCTTTCCATCATCTGGGTGGCGATGATCACCGGCTTGGCAGACTTGTTACACTTCTCCACGATCATCTTCTGCAGCATTGGCACACGCTCCATACCTGTTTCCACCCCAAGGTCACCACGGGCCACCATGAGGGCGTCAGATTCGGCAATGATCGCATCGATGTTTTTAATCGCCTCAGGCTTCTCAATTTTGGCGATCACGCGGGTATCCTTGCCACGCTCTTTGATGATGCGCTTAATTTCCAGTACATCTTCTACGCGGCGCACAAACGAGAGCGCAACCCACTCTACGTCGTGGTCGAGGCCGAAGTGCAGATCACGCAGGTCTTTTTCGGTTAGCGAAGGGGCTGAAACAGATGAGTCCGGCAGGTTGATGCCTTTACGAGGTTTTACCACGCCACCGTATTTTACATCTGCTTCCACCAGGCAGTCTTTGTCAGTGGTGATTACTTTCAACTCGAGTTTGCCATCGTCGAGCAGGATGGTATCGCCAGGGTTTACGTCCTTGGCCAGCGCGGTGTAGCTGGTGCCAAGATGCTCATGGTTGCTGATGGAGCCATCGCAGCGTAGCACGATGCGTTGGCCTTCCTTTATTTCTACGCCGCCGTTTTCCACTTCACCAATGCGGATCTTAGGGCCTTGTAAGTCCTGTACGATGCAGATATTGGTGTTGAAGCGGCGGTTGATTTCGCGAATGTGCTGTATTACCTGTAAATGTTCTTCATGCTCACCGTGCGAGAAGTTAAGGCGGAAAGCATCTACGCCCTCCTGCACGAGTGCCAATAGGCGCTCAAAGGTATTGCTGGCAGGGCCAACAGTGGCCAGTACTTTTGTCTTGTTGAAGAGTATCTTCATAAATCAGAATAATAAGTGTTCCTTGTACTTAAGTGTAAGTGGATCAAATTGTTTCGTGTACTGAATAATGGGGAGGTTGTGAAGCCTCCGTAGCAGCTCCTGGGGGTGAAGGTAGTGCTGCAGCGCACCTGATATTTGCAGAATATAGTCATACTCTTTTACATCAGGCAGCATAAAAGGCTTTTTAATGGTAAGGGTGCCCAGCGCTTTGTTACGAAAAAGGCGCACAGTGCTATGGGTGTCATTGTGCTCAAAATGAGAGATGTACATTTTGTGTCTATCCGGCATTTCGTAGCATAAGTCCGGCTGGCGGGTGAGATTAAGACCCAAAAGGCGATTAAGCGACCAGGCCATCTTGTAGTCGCGGCATGAGGCAACCACGCCGAAAAGGGCGAAGCTAAAATCATACTCGATGTCCAGGTGCAATGTTTTCATGGGCTAACAATCAGCGTAATTGCAAATTTATAAACATGAAAGTCTAAAACGACCTTTAAGGCAAAAACTTTTATCACTTACCGAATACCACAATTTTTTTTGACATTGTCTGCCTAATTACATTTCTTTGCACAGTGTTTTAATAAACTATAAGAAAAAATGTCAGAAATCGCAGAAAAAGTAAAGGCTATCATCATCGATAAGCTTGGTGTTGAAGAGTCAGAAGTTACTCCAGAGGCTAGCTTCACAAACGACCTTGGCGCTGATTCATTGGATACAGTAGAGCTTATCATGGAATTCGAAAAAGAATTCAACGTTTCTATTCCAGATGACCAGGCTGAAAACATCGCCACTGTAGGTCAGGCTATCAGCTACCTGGAAGAGCACGCAAAGTAATATAACCCCGATTACCTTATTGTATTAAGTAATTTTTACTATCTATCCTCTACTAACAGCTTATGGAGCTTAAGAGAGTTGTAGTTACAGGGCTTGGCGCACTCACCCCACTTGGAAACAACGTTGCAGAATATTGGAACGGGCTGGCCAATGGTGTGAGTGGAGCTGCGCCTATTACACGCTTTGATGCGAGTAAGTTTAAGACCCAGTTTGCCTGTGAAGTAAAAGGATATGTTCCTGAAAATTACTTCGACCGTAAGGAAGCGCGTAAGATGGACCTGTTCTCTCAGTTCGCCATGGTGGTGGCTGACGAGGCGGTTCAGGACGCGAACCTGGTGGAAGGGAACTATAACCCCGACCGCGTAGGTGTGATCTGGGGATCTGGTATTGGCGGTCTGCGTACCTTCCAGGAGGAGTGCGTGAACTTTGCCAACGGTGACGGCACACCGCGATTCAACCCATTCTTCATCCCGAAGATGATCGCTGACATCAGTGCCGGCCACATTTCCATTAAGTACGGCTTCCGTGGACCTAACTTCGTAACGGTTTCTGCCTGTGCATCTGCTACCAATGCCATCATCGATTCTTTCAACTATATCCGTTTGGGTATGGCCGATGTGGTGGTAACCGGTGGCTCAGAGGCAGCTGTAACTGAAGCAGGTATAGGAGGCTTTAACGCCCTGAAGGCCCTTTCAGAGCGCAACGACTCTCCGGAAACGGCCTCCCGTCCATTCGACAAAGACCGTGATGGTTTTGTGTTGGGTGAAGGTGCAGGCGCATTGATTCTGGAAGAGTACGAACATGCCAAAGCCCGTGGCGCAAAGATCTACGCCGAGGTGATCGGTGGCGGTATGTCTGCAGACGCATATCACATTACAGCTCCGCATCCGGATGGATTGGGCGCGCTGAACGTGATGAAGAACGTGCTGCGCGATGCCAACATCAAGCCAGAGGAGGTAGACTACATCAACGTACATGGTACATCCACACCGCTCGGAGACATCAGCGAAGTGAAAGCCATCGAAACTGTGTTTGGTGACCACGCCTACAAACTCAATATCAGCTCTACCAAGTCCATGACAGGTCACCTGTTGGGCGCGGCTGGTGCTATTGAGGCGATTGCGGCTATCATGTCGATCAAAAACAGCCTGGTGCCACCTACCATCAACCACTTTACGGATGATGACAGCTTTGACAACCGTCTGAACTTTACCTTTAACAAAGCGCAGGAGCGTGAAGTGAGGGTAGCGCTCAGCAATACGTTCGGCTTTGGTGGACACAATACTTCCGTTTTATTCCGTCAATCTATCGACTAAGTGTTTGGTCCTATAAAACCGGTACGGCGCTTCTATCACAGCCTATTTACCAAGGATAGAGAGTTAGTGCGCGCCATCTCCGGGATTATTGGCAGCACTCCGGATAACATACGCCTGTACAAACTGGCGCTCACACACACGTCCTTTGCTCGTCAGAACCTGGCCAGCAAGCACGATACGAATGAGCGTCTGGAGTTTCTGGGCGATGCGGTACTCGGAACAGTTGTGGCAGAACTGCTATTCAAGAAATTCCCCTACGAAGATGAAGGCTTTATGACAGAGATGCGCTCACGGATCGTTAACCGTGAGTCACTCAATCATATTGCCATTAAAATCGGGTTGAACCTACTCGTGAAAGTAGACACTTCAGGTGGACAGACTTCACGTCACAAATCAGTGCACGGCAATGCCCTAGAGGCGCTGGTAGGCGCCATATACCTGGACAAAGGGTATAGTACAACCCGCCAGTTTATATTGGGAAAACTCATAAAACCTCATGTTGACCTGCATAAGCTGGTCAACACCACTTCCAACTTCAAGAGCAAGCTCATCGAGTGGGCACAAAGCCAGAATGCCGATATCCGCTTTGAGATCGTCAACCGCAAAAATCAGGGCAATACGACCGAGTTTACATGCGAGATCTTCCTTAATGACAAACCGGTAGCCGTGGGCGTGGGGCTCTCCAAAAAGAAAGCTGACCAGGCTGCTGCCGAAAAGGCACTGGAAGTCCTCAATATCAGCTGAGGTTGGTTTCTATCAGCGAAAATATCGGGGCATCCAATTAATGCGACCATTTTAGCCCTTCCTTCTCTAACCCGGCTTTTACTTTAACTCTGTTGCTCAAACGGAAATTGCTCACCCTCGCATCATTTCCAGTTGTGAGCTTCTGATTTTGTTCCAGCACTGTGCCATACCTATACCTAAATGGGCTCTACAGGCCTCAACCTATACCTGTTCAGGGTATAACGGTTCTTTATTTGGCTGCCAAAGCTTAACTTGCTTCCGTATTGTTGCGTTAGAGAACACACTATGGAAGAAACTAGACTGATACTGGCTGGGGCTGCCCTGAATCAGACCCCACTCGACTGGGAAGCCAACCTCCTTAATATACGATCAGCTATTATCGAAGCAAGCACCCGAAACGTGGATATCCTGCTGCTGCCCGAGCTTTGCATTACTGGTTACGGGTGTGAGGATATGTTCCTGCACCCTTGGTTTGCTGAAGAAACATTCGAAAAGCTGCTCCAGGTAAAAGAGTGGTGCGATAATATAACCGTATGCCTGGGCGTGCATGTGATTATCGGGCAGGATGTGTTCAATACGGCCTGCGTCATCAAAAACAAGGAGATCGTGGGCTTTACTGCCAAGCAGTTCCTGGCCCGTGATGGCATCCACTACGAGCCACGCTGGTTTACGCCATGGCCGGCCAATCTGGTAGAGGAGTTTGAGATAAAGGGAAAACGCTACCCGATTGGTGACATTGTGTACGAAGAGAAAGGCGTGAAGTATGCCTTTGAAATATGCGAGGATGCCTGGCGAACTAACCGTCCCGCCGAGCGCCATATGCCGAAGGGTGTGCAACTGATCCTGAACCCAAGTGCCAGCCACTTTGCCCTGAGCAAGACGGACCTGCGTCACCGCCTTGTAGTAGAAGCCTCTCAAAAATATCAATGTGCTTATCTGTATGCCAACCTGCTTGGCAATGAGTCAGGGCGTGTGATCTTTGATGGGGAGGTGCTCATAGCCCAAAACGGTAAGTTGATTCGACGCAACGAGCTGCTATGCTTCAAAGACGTGGACCTGGAGTGCGCAGAGGTATGCTTCGGACCTAACCCGGAAATAACTGAAACAATTGAGTACCTGCCACCCATTGATGAGAATGCTGAACTGATTGCCGCCTTGAGCCTGGCGCTGTTTGACTATATGCGAAAGAGCCGCAGCCGGGGCTTTGTGCTGTCGCTGAGCGGTGGCGCTGACTCGTCATGCTGTGCGGTGGCCGTGGCCGAAATGGTGCGCCGGGGCGTTGACAGCCTGGGAGTGACTGGGTTTGTGACCAAAGCCCGTATGTTCTCGCTGGAGGATGCCGAGTATTTTGAATCACTGCCGCAGGAGCATGTAGTAAAAGAACTGGTAGGACGTATGCTTACCTGTGCGTATCAGGGCACTGTCAATTCATCTGATGCCACCTATACCTCTGCGAAGGAACTGGCGGAGTCGATCGGGGCAGTGTTTTACGACTGGACTATTGATGATGAAGTACGCGGCTATACCTCAAAAATAGAAGGTGCCCTAAAGCGGGAGTTAACCTGGGAGCAGGACGACGTGACCTTGCAAAACATACAGGCACGGGTACGCGCGCCAGCTATCTGGATGCTGACGAACGTAAAGAATGCCTTACTGCTGGCCACCTCAAACAGAAGTGAGGCCGCCGTGGGCTACGCTACAATGGATGGTGATACTGCTGGCGGCCTATCTCCGATCGCAGGTATAGATAAGGCCTTTATTCGTCAGTTCCTGATCTGGATGCAGGAAGAACTTGGCTACCTCGGACTGGACTATGTGAATAACCTGCAGCCAACAGCCGAACTTCGCCCATCTTCTGAGAACCAGACGGACGAGAAGGACCTGATGCCATACGAGATTCTGAACATGATCGAGCGCCTGGCCTGGTACGACCGTCTGTCACCACAGCAGGTAATCGATCAGCTGGAGAAAGAGAAGGTAGCGCCGGTAAAATCAATCAAGGAATATGTGCACAAGTTTTATACCTTGTGGTCACGCAATCAGTGGAAACGGGAGCGTTATGCCCCAGGCTTCCACCTCGACGACTACAACCTGGACCCTCGCAGCTGGCTGCGCTATCCGATCCTGAGCGGTGGCTTCAGGGAAGAGCTGAGCAATTTGAAATAGAGGCAGGGATTAACATCAATACAAGGCATCATCCTATACCTGTTAGAGCAGGGCGGGGTGATGCCTTCTCCTTTTGTGGCTATACCTGTGGATAAATATCCCTGTACCTGTCTGGTGCTGGTTTTTTAGCATTGCGAATTATTGTAACTTTGGCAGAACCATACCTTTGTATATGAGCATTCTGAACTATATCACATGGGATGTAAGTCCTTCCATCTTCTCCATCGGCTCCTTTGAAGTGCGCTGGTACGGACTCCTGTTCGCACTGGCTTTTGTGTTCGGGCAACGCATCCTGACTAAAATCTATGTAGCCGAAGGCCGCACAGAAGGCGATGTGGACGTGATCACCCTTTACATGATCATTGGCACTGTTGTAGGTGCACGTCTGGGCCATACCTTGTTTTACCAACCTGAGTATTACCTGAGCAACCCGATCGAGATTCTGAAGATATGGGAAGGCGGACTAGCCAGTCATGGCGCAACCATCGGTATTTTGCTGGCCCTGTGGTTATTCAGCCGTAAGCACAATTTTGATTACATGTGGGTTTTGGACCGGATCGTGATCGTAGTGGCGCTAGGTGGCGCACTTATCCGACTGGGCAACCTGATGAACTCTGAAATCTTTGGTCGTCCGACGGATCTGCCGTGGGGCTTTATTTTTGTGCGCCAGAGCGAATACTCACATGTACCACGCCACCCTACACAGCTTTACGAGTCATTCAGCGTATTCCTGCTGTTTGTACTGTTATACTGGCTCTGGAAGAAATACAAAGAGGCCCTTCCGAAAGGTTTGCTGTTCGGTATTTTCGTAACGGCCCTTTTCACTTTCCGCTTCCTGGTAGAGTTTCTGAAAGAAGTGCAGGTAGAGAAAGAGGCGACGATGGCGCTGAACATCGGGCAGCAATTGAGTATCCCACTCATCATTATCGGTCTGTTCATACTTTTCAGAGTATGGCGTAACCCAAAACCTGCCCTGCCTGGCGGAAAGCCAGCAAGAGAAGCAGTCCGCAAATAAGTAGTTATTCAAGACACCAAAACGGCCAGCATCACTGCTGGCCGTTTTGGTTTAAAAGTATATGGCGGCTTAGTTAAGGCTATACCTGAACAAGCCTCCATCTTCGCTGGTAATGACCAGGGTGCTTTCATTTTCAAAAGCTACCGCCTCGGTTTGTCCGGCCTCCTTGATACGCACACGCTGGTAGTCGCCCTTATAAAAATCCGCTGGGTTACTGACGTCGCGGAAGATGTGCAGTCCTCCTTCGCTCACAAGTGCCACGGTTCTGCCATCAGCGCTGCTGGCTGCGCCGGTCACAGGCACACCAAGCTTGTGACTGCCCAGCAGTCTGGCTTTGTACTGCCCGCCGCTGTCAGGAAGCTCGTATACCTTAGCTGTTTGTTTTCTACCTCTGTCCTTTGATACCAGGTATAGCTTGCCGCCTTGCCAGAAAATAGCTTCCACATCGTAGTTCATATCTTTTTTAGCTGGAGGGAAATCTTTCTGGTCCTCGTAGGTGAAGCGTATGGCTTCAATCTGGTCAGGCTTGTCGAGCTTCAGTTTATAGATAGCCAGTTCCTTGCGTTTGTTGTTGTTATTGCCTGTATCGGCTATGTAGATATTTCCTTCGCTGTCACGTGCCAGGTCCTCCCAGTCCACATTGGGAAGCTTCAGTTTGATGGTCTCTACTAATTTGCCTTGCTGATCTACCACATAGAGGTGTGGTTTGTTGCCTGCATCGTTGTGCGTTATGTAAGCTTTACGCTCAGGTATAAACTCGACGCCGGAGCTTTCATTAATAGGGGAAGGGAGTTTGGCCAGCCTGACCAGTTTGCCGGAAGTAGCTGTGGAATTAGAGTCTGTGCCGGAAGGCTGACCCAAAAAGTAAAAAAGGGCGACCATGACAGGTATAAAAAAGGCGAGTATTTTCAACATAAGCTTCATAGGGTTCTTTTAGAGAGTAGGCGCGTTATGGTATAACGGAAAGCAAAAGCACTGTGGTTGCGTACAAACTGTAAATACACGTTTTTTAACCGGATTATTGTTTTTAAAGCCAACCGATGAGAATTAAGAAGATAAAAGAAACCTGTCTGTATGTAGCCAATCTGGAGCGCAGTCGCGAGTTCTATAACGGAAAGTTAGGATTGGCTGTGATCGGTGAGGTGAAAGACCGTCATATATTTTTCAGAGCAGGAGAGTCGGTATTACTCTGTTTTCTGCCAGAGGCCTCAAAGCTTGGTGGTACATTGCCTCCACACTTCGGATCAGGTCAGTTGCACCTGGCTTTCGAGGTAAGCCGGGAAGATTACGAAAGCTGGAAAAGCAAAATCAAGGACGCAGGTATAGCAATAGAGCAAGAGTATGACTGGGGGCGTGGTTACCTTTCGTTCTACTTCCGCGATCCCGACCAGCACCTGCTCGAAGTGGTGATGGAAGGGATGTGGGAAAAGGACTAGCAGTAGGATGCTCATTAGTGATAACACGCATTTAATTGCTTACAAGTTGTAATTGCTTACAAGTTGCTCTTTCTCTTTGATTTTCTCCGCATGCAAGCCTGCAGGATATTGTGTTTCTCTCTGGATTGGCTTCATACCAAACGGCAGTCGGAGCCAATTTACTGGCATGATCAGGTACTTGATCAGCAGAAAGCAAATGATAAAAGTGCTTAGGCTGATAACTGAAAACTTGAGACCGATGCTCCAGTCTGCTTGCATCAGGTAATATCCTAATGCCACAATGACGGTCTGGTGCAGTATATAGAACGGGTATACCATCTCATTAGCTTGTGCCAGAAACTTATGTTTCACGTTAAGGTGCTGCATCGCAAAACCCAGTATGACCATCAGCCAGAACCAACGGTTACTTTGCTTCAGGGCATAGTATAGCGACAATTCTATACCATTCAGATCAATATCTTTAAACCAGTAGAAAGTATACAGGATTGTAAGAGTTGAAGCTGCGAGGCCCAGGCTGAACCAGCGCAGCTTTCTTACTTTTTCCTGCAGCTGAGGAAACTTCATCAATACAAAACCAATTAAGAAAACCGTGATATAGAGGAAGTGGTTGGCCCAATCATCCACAAGGGCATTGGTAGCCGGGAATCGTTCGTTGAGCAGAATGCCTCCTGTACTCAACCAGAGCGCGGGCACGGCCAGTAGCACCCAGTTCCGTATACCGGCTACCTGTGTGTTGACACGGCGCAAGTATACGAGTAGCGGCAAAAGCAGCAGGCTATAGCAGAAGATGTAAGTCAGGTACCACAGATGGTGCCAGCTGAAGTTGCCTTCGGGGTAGGGCTCAAATTCAAAGACAGAGGGATAGAAGCTGAAGTAATCAGTAGCCGTGCCCTGTACTGCCCGCTCAAAATATACTTGCGGCGGCACTACCAGTAGCATACCGATGACCAGTGGAAGCAGAATGCGTTTCAGCCTGTCTTTTGCGAAAGTACCGGCACTTCGGAATCCCAAGGCAAAGTATACGCCCACTCCCGACACCAGAAAAATAAGCGACATCCGCCACTGGCTCATAAAGATCATCGGCACTTCCAGCGTTTCACTGAGTACCGGGTTTTTAACGTGCCAGTCCCAACTGACAAAGTACATGCCGGTGTGGTAAAAGATGAGTAGCGAGAAGGCCAGTACCCGCAGCCAGTCGAACTCGTAACGTCTGATTTTAATCTGGTTTTCCATAGCGTTTCGTTTTGATGCAAACATCGCCAAAGAAGACTAAATCAGAAGAATCTGCCGATAAGTGCGAGGTGCTAACTTATAGGGAAGTACTTAAACTGAACCGGAAACGGCATTTTTACGATATTGCCCCGGTGTCTGGCCAGTATGCTTTTTGAAGACACTGCTAAAAGCCGACTTCGATAAATAGCCTACCTGCTCGGCCACTTCTTCCACCTTGAGATGCTGCTGAGTTGGATCTGCCAGTATAGCTCTGGCCTCTTGTATACGCAGCTCAGCCAAGTACTCAAAAAAGCTCTTGCCCAGGCGCTCGTTCAGGCTTTGTGAAAGGTAGTGGGGCGAAGTATGCAGTTGTTTGGCCAGCGTCGGGAGGGAGGCCGATGGTTGAATGTAAAATTTTTCCTCTTCAGCCGCTTTCAGTTTCCGGATCAGGTCCTGCTTGGCCTCCTCACTCAGGGCAGACTTTTCATACTTTAGCTGCACCACCGGCTGAAAGAAGGCAGAATCAGTAATGATTTTGTAGCTGGCAAAGAAGAGCTGTAGTACCAGAAACACGGCCAGGAAATGATCACCCAGGTCGCGCTCATAGCTTAGCTTAACGATCACGATCAGCACCAGCGTGGCAACGAAAAAGAACAGCAGGAACCTTGCCCAGGTATAGAAATAGGGGTTTGGGGACTCGACTGTGTTTCGTTTCCTCAAAATCATGAAGCAGAGTATGATGTAGATGAGGATGTGTGCCATGGTCAGCTCATTTACATACCTCGTCCAATGCAGCGGGTCCCAGAAAAGCTCAATAGTAACTGGTATCTGCTCCATCTCCGGAAAATAGGCTCCTACATAGGCGTTGTATTTAACTTCCTCGGGCTGTATGTAAAAGAGGGTATGGTAGAGAAAGTACACTACAAAAGGAATGAAGTGCAGCCACTGCTTCCGCGTCCAGTTATTACCGTTCAGGCTCCGGAAAAGCAGGTAGGTGAGGGGACCGACGGCGAAATTTGCAGGTTCAGAGAAATCGACCAGATGAAGCACCCGGAACATAAGGCCGCTGTAGCACAAAAATACCTCCAGGACCATGCTGGCAAAAGTAAATACCAGCGCCGCCAGTAGCAGGTGATGATAGGGCTGCCGGTGCGGGCGCTTCGCCAGAAACAGCAGACTCATGAAGAAGCCCTGCACCACACCTACCAGCAGGATGGCTGCAAACCAATCAAATCGGAAAAAGGACTCTGTTTGTGGCATCTGCAAGTATGATCGTTTACTAACGGTTCATAAACTAAAGCTAAAACTAAATTTTAACTTACATTTAAGTACACCCGAAAATTCTGCGTTTGGATTCCAAGGGAGATGTTTAAAAAGAAAAGCCCCCGCTGTTGGCGGAGGCTCTTGCAATGATTCTTATAAAGTCGGATTACTGAAGACGCGCCTGGATCTCTTCGATCAAGCCATCATAGCGCTTCAGCAGACGACCCCAGTCTTTGAAGTCTTCATCGTCTTTCACACTGATGTTGCGCGAAGTGTTGATCTCACGCTCGTGACGCTGGCTAACGATCTTCACCACGTAGGTAAGGTCGTTAGAGTTACCGCCGCTGCTCACAATCACACGTGTGCGGATCATGTTGGCACCGTTGAAGTTCTGTACCTGCCAGGCACTGGTGAGGTAGCCTGTGTTGTAGTCTACCGTTTCGAGCACATCAAAACGTTTGGTGATGATTGAGCTCAGGATTCTCCAGGCGTCAGCAGGGTCTACGGTTTTGCTTACAGGTATGGTGATGCGCACATTGGCCATGTCTGAGGAAATAGACGAGGTATAAGCCTCGTCCACGGCAAGCTCTACAAACTCAGTTGGCTCCGGAGCCTGCATGTTTTCCTGGTTGCAGTAGTTCTTGATATAGCGCAGGAAACCGTCTTTGGTCACACGCACTTCTACGCAGCCGTTCTTTGGAACTTTCAGGTCGTATTTGCCTACGCCAACCACTTTACCAGCCACCTCAATGTTGGCATCAGCAGGGGAGGATGTAATTTTCACCAGGCGATCTTCGAGCATGGCACGGCTGCGAAGCGGAGGAAGCGGGTCAGTAGATGGCTTGTTGCAGAACACCTGTACTACTTCGGCAAATCCGTCCTTTGTTACAGTCACTGTTACGCAAGTGCCAAATGGTACGCTTACGTCTGTATTGCCACGGCCGCTTACCACACCATTCAGTGATACAGAGGCGTCAGCCGGAATCACTTCCAGGCGTACCTGGCGGTCTTTCAGCTCAAAAAAGTCTTTAACAGGAGGAGCTTCACGGTCTTTCTGGTTGTAGTATACCTTGGTTTGTGGTGCAAAGCCTGGTTTCTTTACCTCTACGTTCAGGAACTTGTCTTTCTCCACAATCAGGTTGATACGCTTTGTGCCAGCCAGGCGACCGTCAATGTAGATTTCCGCATCATAAGGCTCCACACTGATGTCAATCAGGCGATTTGCCAGTTCTATCTTTTGTTCCTTGTCCCACTTCATGGTGCGCGGAAACTCACGAATTACAGGTTCATAACCTTCTTTTACAATGGCAATGCGATTGCGGGAGTCTTTGTTAAGCTTCAATTCAATGCTTCCGACACCCAGTTCAGTCACTCGGGTATTGTCCGCGTCGTTCAGCAAAAAGAATTTGGCATCCGGGAAGTTTGAAGTAACGTTGATCTTGCTTTGCGCAAAAGTAGAAAGCGTCAGCAAGCATAGGATGAAGGATAGGTAGAGATTTCTCCTCATAGGACTAAAATAAAGTAAGTAAAAAATATAAAATAGGTTGATTGATTATGACAATACCACCACAAATTTAAATCAAATTTCTGTAAATTTATATATAACAATTTGTGCATCAACAAAAATACCCAAAAGTGGGTACCAGATAATTGCTATAAAATGAAATGTAGCAGATGTTATGAGCCGATTCAGCCGCGCAAAAACAGATAAATTTTTGTACAGATTAGCAGCAACTTTTGTAGTTGCTGCCCTAAGGTTTCAATCTGGCTAGGAGTTCTGGTGCAATCGTATGGCCGCCTTCGAAGGTATGGACTTGTGGGGAAATGCCGAGCCGCTGCATGATCTCTCGCTGATGCTGCAGTTTTTCGGGTGTGATAAACTCGTCTTGTGTGCCGTAAACCAGATCTACCGGTATACCTTCAAAAGCCGCTTTGACTGATTCAAAATCGATATCCTCCGGAAAAGAGGCGGCCCAAAGTATAAGGTGCTGGCAAGGCACTCGTTCAGTTGCAAGCCAGCGGCAAACTGTAGCACCACCCTGTGAGAAGCCCAGCACATGCACCCGCACATCAGAAGGTACTTGCTGCAAAAGTTGTTTCAACAGCAGGTTGAGGTAAGCGGACTGGTCCTCTATTTCAGAAAGACGATCTTCTTTGGTCATCCAGGTAGCACCTACACGGCCAGAAAAACCATCCAGGTAAAAGCGGGAGAGTCCCTCCGGGGCCACTACCACAGTATTCCCATCGTCCAGCACAGCGAAGTGCCGCAGAAAATAACGGGCCAGCTGACCATAGCCATGGCATACCACCCATAGGTCGCGCGTCTGTTCTGAAGGCGTTCCCAAGGTATAGTAGCGTGCCGTTCGCGGCACTGTCAGCTGGTGCGTGTGCATAACTTACAAATGTTCTTTGTTGAACTGGAAAGGCAGCAGGTCGCTTACGCTGCGGAGGCGATAGAATTTGCCTTCTGGACCTTGCAAAAGCACAGGTATAGGCTCGCCTTGCTTGTGTTCGTACTCAGCCATCACCTGGCGACAGGCGCCACAGGGCATTGCCGGAAGAAAATGTTGTTCGCTTCGCCGGCGTGCAGTCACAGCAATCATCTTGATTTTGGTGTTCGGGTGATGGGCGCTCATGGCAAACAGGGCGGTACGCTCCGCGCACAAGCCGGATGGGTAGGCGGCGTTTTCCTGATTGCTGCCTTTGAACATGGTGCCGTCTTCAAGTACCAGGGCGGCGCCTACCAAAAAGTTGGAATAAGGAGCATAGGCATCGTTAGCAGCTTGTTGGGCCAGCTCCATTGCTTCGCGTTCCTGTGGTGTTAATTCTTCTGCCGAGTCTAGTACGTCGATGCAGATATGTATATTCAGCTCACTTGCCATTTAAGACCTTATAGGTATAAAAATTAGAAAAGGGCTATAAATTTAACGGAATATTCTGATAAAACAATGCGAAAGGTTGGCCTTGCAGGTGGTTATTGCTAAATTCAAGCGCAACGACACAATCGCTATGAAAAAAATACTCCTCCTCGGGGCTGGCCGCTCCGCCTCCTCGCTTATTCAATACCTGTTACAGCACGCGTCTTCCGAAAACTGGCACATCACCATCGGCGACATCAACGTGGACCATCTGCAGGACAAAATCGCGCAGCTGGACTTTGCTGAAGCCATCATATTCAATGTGCACGATGACGCACAGCGAGCTGCAGAGGTAAGCAAAGCCGATCTGGTGATCTCGCTCTTGCCGGCGATCTTTCACATAGAGGTGGCGCAAGAGTGTATGAAGCAGGAGAAGCACCTAATTACCGCATCCTACGTTTCGCCCGAGTTCAGAGAGCTGCACGAAGAGGCCAAGCAGAAGAACCTGACTATAATAATGGAATCGGGCCTTGACCCGGGTATAGACCACATGTCAGCCATGGCAGTGATTCAGCGTGTGCAGGGTATGGGCGGTCGCATCACGTCATTTAAGTCCTATACGGGCGGATTGGTGGCACCGGAGTCGGACAATAACCCCTGGAATTACAAATTCAGCTGGAACCCACGCAATGTGGTGCTGGCAGGGCAGGGGACGGCCAAGTATATCAAGAACGGAGAATATAAATACATACCCTACCACCAATTATTTAAGCGCACCGACGAACTGTTTGTAGAGGGCTACGGCCACTTCGACGGCTACGCAAACCGCGATTCGCTCAGCTATCGGGAGCATTACGGTCTGAAGGATATCCCTACCATGCTACGTGGCACGCTGCGCCGCATTGGTTACTGTGCCGCCTGGGATGTGTTTGTGCAACTTGGCCTCACCGACGACAGCTATGACCTGGAAGGTGTGGACAGCATGACGCATCGCAGTTACCTGGAATCCTTCCTGCCACCAGCCGCCTCCACCGACGAATCATTGCAGCAACGCCTGTGTCGCTACCTGGGTATCGCCCCTGAAGGTGAGATCATGGAAAAGCTGGAGTGGCTCGGTCTGTTTGAAGATGTACCACCCGACATGCAAGCGGCCACACCGGCGCAGGTGCTCGAAAAAATACTGGTTGGCAAGTGGAAGCTGGAACCTGGCGATAAAGACATGATCGTGATGCAGCACCTGTTTGAGTACGAACTGAACGGCGAGCAGCACGAGCTTACCTCCTCACTGGTAGTGTTGGGTGATGATGCCGTGCAGACAGCTATGGCTAAGACTGTGGGATTACCGGTTGGTATACTGGCAAAGCTTCTGCTGCAAGGCAAGATCGACCGCCGTGGAGTAGTTATACCTATCTACCAAGACCTGTATGAACCTGTGCTGGAAGAGCTCAAAGGGTATGGAATTGACTTTGTGGAAGACGAAAAAGTGAAGGTTGTTCACTAGCAGGTATAGCCTTCGGGCAATCATTAGAAAATCAGGTAATAATCCCGCAGCAATTCTGAAAAGCCAGTGGTATAGGTCGTGCCGTCTTCTTTGCGGATGTGTAAGGTCTTAGTAAGAGTATTCGCTTTCGGATTGCAGGTATACGTTTGCACATGTCGAATGCACTTGCCACCGATGCGGGTGAAAACCTCAGTCGTTTCGGTCAGGTATAACGCATGCGTTTTGGCAAGTTCTGCAAAGTGGTTTGCCTCAGCTGGCGGCAGGAGCAAGTATAGTTTACCATCCTGAGTAAGGTGCTTCTGCGCAAAAGTCAGGATATCATCAAAGAGCAAATCGCCTGTATGCTTGGCTGTGTTTTTGGCAGCATTGTCAGACTTGAGCGAAGCCAGAAAAAATGGCGGATTCGAGAGAATGACGTCGTACTGCTGCATACAGGTTTTCGCAAATTCCTGCAAGGGCATCGGGTGTAGTTTCAGTCGTTCTGCCCAAGGGCTTTCGACGAAGTTCTGCAAAGCCTGCACCTGCGCCTCGGGATTGATCTCCACCGCTTCCACTTCCGCCTCCGACCGTTGCGCTACCATCAGGGCCAGCAAACCTGTTCCAGTTCCAATATCCAGCACCCGCTTCGCCTGACGCACCTCTACATAGGCTCCGAATACACAGGAGTCCGTGCAAACCTTCATAGCACATTGGTCCTGGTTGATGCGGAACTGCTTGAATTGGAAGTAGGTGTTAGGCACGGGTTTTTAATGAATAATAGGTAATGATGAATGAATAATAGGAGTGGGTAATTGTTGTGCTCCTCTAGAGTATTTTTTTGTGCAGGCTAGAAATAGTCTATTGAAAAGAGTCATAGCGATCACATCCACAGTTAAGAATACAAGAAGCGCCATCAAGAGCTATCGTATCATCTGGCTATCCAGCGCACATTAGTCACTATTCATTACTCATTACAAACTACTACTTCGAGTTAAACTGCCCCGACTCAAAGCCCTCGTCGATCAACAGATTCGGTGACAGCGCACTGGCAACAGCTAGCTCATCGCAGCGCTCATTCTCAGGGTGACCGGCATGGCCTCTGATCCAGACGAATTTTACATTATGCTTGGCATATACCCTTAAAAAACGTGCCCAAAGATCTCCGTTGGCTTTGCCAGTGAAGCCCTTCTTCTGCCAGCCAAATACCCAGCGCTTCTCCACAGCATCCACCACATACTTAGAATCCGAGTAAACCGTGACAGGTATACCCGGCTTGGTGATCGCCTCGAGCCCCACGATCACGGCGAGCAACTCCATGCGGTTGTTAGTCGTTTTGCGGTAACCGGCAGTCAGTTCTTTCTCGTGGTGTTTCCAGCGCAAAATAGTGCCATACCCTCCCGGACCCGGATTTCCTCGTGATGCACCGTCTGTAAAAAGCTCGATCATATTGTAATTGAGTGAATGAGTGATTTAGCGATTGAGTGAGCTTTTTGATTTAGCGAACGTGTCAATGTGTGACGGAGTGATTGTGTAAAAAATAATAAATCACTCCGTCACACAATCACTAACTCACTCAATTTAAATAGGTAGATTCGTTTTGAACAGCTTGATGGCGATAGCCAGCAAAATAACACCAAAAACCTTTCGGAGCACGTTGGCGCCAGCTTTACCGAGTTTACGCTCCAGCCAGGCCGAAGCCTTGAGAACGATGTAAACGAACATCAGGTTCAGGACTATACCTACCAGCACGTTTGGTAGCGAGTAAGCGGCACGCAAAGAGAGCAGTGTCGTCATGGTACCGGCTCCCACGATAAGCGGGAAGGCCAGCGGCACAATGGAGCCACTTTTCACTTCAGGGTCGGAGTGGAAAAGGTCTTTGCCCAGGATCATCTCCAAACCAATCAGGAAGATGATGATAGCACCTGCCATGGCAAAAGACTCGAAATCGATGCCGAACAGTTTCAGGATACCGTCCCCCACGAACAGAAACACGATCATCAGAATACCCGAAATAATGGTGGCTTTTTCTGATTCGATCTTGCCCTCCCGCTTGCGCAGGTCTATGATGATGGGAATAGAACCGAGGATGTCAATTACCGCGAACAGAATAAGCGTTACAGATGCGATTTCCTTGAAACTAAACAGCTCCTGAATCATGAGTTTGTGGTTGTTAAAATGTTAAAGCCAGCAAATAGGGTATAGCTATACCTGCAAGCGCTGGCGCAATTTGATAACAAGCCGCAAAGGTAGGATTCTTAGGCGTAATAATGCAGGAAAAAGCGCTTTAGCTCTTCGTACTCTTCGTTGGCAATGGCCGGAAAATTGGCCACCCGGAACGTGTTGCGCTGCCATGGTCCGTAGCCGTTGCCCAGCCGGATATTGTGGTGCAGCGCCCGCTTCTTGATATCCTCCACCAACCGCTCGTTCGCCTCCAGTACCAGCACGGTTTTAGAGCGTACTTCTTCGTTTTCGATCAGCAGTTTAAAGTCGGTGAACTGCCCGAAGAACTCATATAGCTCGTTGGCCCGATCCGTCAGATCGATGTCGAGCTGTTTGATAAAAGGCCGGTCCTCGAGCATACGCTTGAGCAGGTAGATGTTGAGCGTGTTCGGCGTGTGCACGGTCTGGTAGTTGAGCATCTTCTCGTAGAGCGATACCAGGCTATTGTAATGATTGCGCTCGTTCATTTGCTTGGCCCGGAAGATGGCACGCGGCGAGCAAACAAGTATACCCAGACCCGGCGGCAGACCGAAGCACTTCTGCACGGAGGCGAACCAGATATCAGCTTTGATGTATTTCAGGTTGAGACCGGCCATTGAGGAAGTTGCATCCACGGCTGTGAGCGTGTCACGGAAGCGGTTGTGCAGGTTCAGAATGGTACTGGCTGTGACCTGTGTTCCGTTGGAGGTTTCGTTTTGCGTAAAGCAGATCAGCTCAGTATCAACACTGATGTCGAGTTCCTCCACCGGCATGGCCTCGTTGATGTCGAAGCGAACACCTTCAGCATTGGGACGTAGCTTTTTTGCATACTCGTACCATTTCTCCCCAAAAGAACCATTGTAAATGTGGAAGCTCTTCTTTTTGGTGAGGCTTTGGGTCAGAATCTCCCAGCACTCGGTGGCGGAGGAGGTAAAAAAAATAGAATAGTCCTGCGGAATGTTGAGGCGTCGCTTGAGCGAGCCCACCACCGTGCGTGATAGCTGTACAAACTGTTCTCCGCGGTGCGGAGCCCCCAATATACCTTCGTCATACGCATCCATAAGGTAGTTGCGCACTTCCGGATATATTTTAGACGGTCCTGGATAGAAATTCAACATGGAGGGTAATATAAAGAATTATAGTATTGCTACTATAGTAAAAAGCAAATATTTAGTGAACGGAATCCCAGTGTTACCACGCTATTTTTTGGATCCAAAACCGATCTGCTTCGGCTTCATGCGCTCGAAGTACTGCAGTGCCAGCCGGTAGCTCTCCATCCCGAAACCTGTGATTACCCCTTTGCAGAAAGGAGCCAGCATGCTTTTGTGACGGAAGGCATCACGGGCGTATACATTGGAGATGTGCACCTCGATCACAGGCGTTTCGATGGCCTTGATGGCGTCAGAGAGGGCAACCGAGGTATGGGTATAGGCGCCACCGTTAAACACGATGCCTTTGTAGCTGAAACCCACCTCATGCAGCTTGTCGATCAGTACCCCTTCGGTGTTTGACTGAAAATAGGATAACTCCATGGCTGGAAACGCTTCCTTCAGCTCTTCAAAGTATGATTCGAATGACTCTGAGCCGTAGACAGACTTCTCGCGAATACCGAGCAGGTTGAGATTAGGGCCGTTCAGGATGAGGATTTTCATAGTTTAGGGGTGTTTTGTGATTTCAGCTCAATTAAGCGGATGCAATTTAAGTATTAACTATCTTTGCTTTGATTTTTTTGACAAAAGAAAGTTTTGTCAGCTCCTCTTTTGCCCAAATTCTACCTTATGAAGTGGTCCATCTGCATTACCCAGTTCGAGCAATACCTGCGTCTCGAAAAGTCCCTTTCCGGTAACTCCGTGGAAGCCTACTTGCGCGATATCCGCAAACTGACTGATTTTCTGGAGATCAAAGGTATAAACGTGCAGCCGGAGCAGATGACCCCGCCTATACTACGGGAATTTCTGGAGTGGGTAGCTGAGTTGGGCATGACACCGCATTCGCAGGCACGCACACTGTCAGGTATACGGGCTTTCTACAAGTTCCTGATTATGGAAGATATGCTCACCGCCGACCCGACTGAGACCATCGAAGCCCCGAAGCTGAGTCGCAAATTGCCGGATACGCTACACTTCCATGAAATAGAGCAGTTGCTGGCCGCCATCGACCTTTCTACGCCAGAAGGGACCCGCAACCGTGCCATGCTGGAGACACTTTACAGCTCCGGGCTGCGTGTGTCAGAGTTGCTGGAATTGAAATTGAGCAATCTGTACGAAGACATGGGTTTCCTGAAAGTGGCCGGTAAGGGCGACAAGGAGCGCTTGGTGCCGATTGGGCGTGATGCGCTCAAGCACATACAACTCTACCGGGAAGGCGTGCGTTGCCACCTCAACATCAAGAAAGGACACGAAGACTTTGTGTTTCTCAACCGCCGTGGCGCCAAACTGACCCGGGTGATGGTGTTCACGATCATCAAAGACTTGGCTGCCAAAGCAGGTATACAGAAGACGGTGAGTCCCCATACCTTCCGCCACTCCTTTGCCACGCACCTGATCGAAGGCGGCGCCGACCTACGTGCCGTGCAGGAGATGCTGGGTCACGAGTCCATCACTACCACCGAGATCTACACCCACCTCGACCGCGACTACCTGAAGCAAGTGATTAAGGATTACCATCCGAGGAGCTAGAAGAAGTTTGAGGGTTTAGGAGTTAAAGAGTTTGAGAAGTTTTGGCTTGTAGGGATAGACATAGCGCGAGCGTCCTCGCTCGTGATTTACTATGGAGGGGCCTCTGGCCCCTATGCTAAGCTGGGATAACTCGTGACTGGACTAGCCTGTTCCGGGCGCAGACCCGAGGGCTCCTTTGTAACCAGCACGAGCGAGGGCGCTCACGCTATACCTACTGGCCCTTATCTCAACTGTAACCCTAACCATTGAGTTGACTAATTCAATACCAAACCCATTAAACCAAGCGTTTTTCCAAAAGTCAAAAAGCAACACAATCTCAAAACACCCACATGTTTTCTACCTTTCACCGGATATTCACCATTGCTCTGCTTTCTTTAGCTATACCTTTTCTCACCGCCGCTCAGTCCGTGGATGATATTACGCCTCGACCTGTGGAGGTGATCAAGGAGGCGAGAGGGCATGTGACCATCGACGGGAAAGCCCAGATCGTATTCGACAAACAGTACGGAGCGCAGGCCGAGTTTCTGCAGGAAATGCTGGCGGCGCAGACTGGCCTGAACCTACAGGTATACCCGAGCACTGCCACGAAGCCCAAAGCCAGTCATCACATCCGACTCGTTTTCGATACCAAGACCATCGACAAAGCCGAGATGTATACCTTAACCGTGTCGGGTAAGGACGTAACCATTCGCGCCAAGGACACAGGCGGTATGGTATATGGCATTCAGACCTTGCTGCAACTGTTCCCTATCAAGCAGGTAAGGGAGGCCAAAATTGATGATGTGCGCATCAAGGACTATCCGCGTTTTGCCTATCGCGGCATGCACCTGGACGTGGTGCGACACATGTTCCCCGTGGAGTTCATTAAAAAGTATATCGACTACCTGGCTTTCCATAAGTTCAATACCTTTCACTGGCACCTGACCGACGACCAGGGCTGGCGCATCGAGATCGAGTCTTACCCGAAGCTGAACACGGTAGCCTCGTGGCGCAAGGAAACCCTGATCGGGCACTTCAAAGACGAACCGGCCAGGTATGACGGCACCCGTTACGGTGGCTACTATACCAAAGACGAAATACTCGAAGTAATCAACTACGCTTCTGTGCGAGGCATCAACATCATCCCTGAAATCGATATACCGGGTCACAGCCGCGCGACCATTGCCGCCTACCCAGAGCTGAGCACCCGGCCCGACACTACCTGGAATGTAGCCACCACATGGGGTATGTACAACCGCCAGAACAATGTGCTGCAGCCAAACCCAGCCACATTTCAGTTCCTGGAAACGGTATTTCAGGAAGTAGCTGACCTGTTCCCGTATGAATACTTCCACCTGGGCGGCGACGAGACCAGTAAAAAATGGTGGAAAGAAGACCCCGTGTCGCAGCAATTCATCAAAGACCACAACCTGAAAGACGAGAAAGGCCTGCAGACTTACTACGTGGAGCAAGTGGCGAGTTACCTGGCAGCTAAAGGCAAAAAAGTGATTGGCTGGCACGAGATTCTGGAGGGCGACCTAAGCACGTCGACACTGATTATGAACTGGGGAGGGGAGAAGGAAGGTATAGCAGCCGCCACACGTGGGCACCAGGTGATCATGGCGCCAGGCAAGCCGCTGTACTTCGACCACTACCAGTCCAAAGACCCGAATGATAGCCTGGCCATACATGGCTACAATCCGCTGGATGCCGTGTATAATTTTGAACCTATACCTGCGGCATTGCGCGAGCGCAAACTGGACCACTATATTATCGGGGCGCAGGCCAACTTATGGACGGAATACATCGGCAGCGAAGCCAAAGTAGAGTACATGGTTTTCCCGCGCATGACCGCCCTGAGCGAAGTACTGTGGTCGCCTGCCGAAAAGAAGGATTTCACAGATTTTAAGCGTCGCCTCAACTCGGCTATTATTCCGCGCTATACCTTCTGGAAGGCTAAATACTTCCCCAACTTCGAGCAGTGGACGTCTGAGAAGTAGAAGCCCATTTCATTTAAACCATGCCCCGATCTCTATCAGCAAAATGGTAAAGATCGGGGTTTTTTTTAGCCATAACACAGGCTAACTTGCAGAGTCTAAACAAAGTAAACCCGCCCTGCATTAGTATGAAACAACTTATTCTCTGCTGCCTATGCGCCATGATACTCTTCAGCTGTAGCGATGGCAAAGATACGCCAGCCCCTGCAGTGCTGATCAATTCGTATGCGACCAAATATATGGTGCATCCGAAGCGCGGAGCTTTCTACACGCATTTGGGTACCTACACCCTTGAATATAAAAATGGGAAAGTAAATAAGAGGACAGGTGTTCCCGAGTGTATAGTGAATGGCTCATGTCAGGAACAACCAGCTGTTATTGATGAAGTGAGCTACGGAGACAATATTATAAGAATCGCCAACAAAAGCAGCATGGAGGACTGGGGCGTTTTACAGGAAGAGTGGTTGTATGGCCTGAAAAATCACGATCAGCCAGCTTACCTTATCTACAAAGCTGAAAACCGCAGGATGTATGATTCTTTATCTTATATCTACCATACAGATGGAAAGTTAAATAAGATAGAAGGCTTCTCCATTTATAGAGACGAGGTAGAATTAGTGGTGAATAGAGACATTGCCAAAGACTTCTTTTTTGATGCTTCGGGCAATCTGGAGAGAGTGGAGACGCGCCGTATTCTGGATGATGACGGGTTTGTACTGTACGTGATTGTCGAAAAGTTTGATAATTATGACAACGCCGTTAATCCGTTTAAAGGAATGTTTATGTTCGAAGACACCTACTACAGGTCCTTGTCTCAAAACAACTTTAGAAGGTATAGAAGAGAGGAGATAGAAGTGCGGAGCGGAGCAATGATCAGCAGTCATGGCAAAGACTGGGTGCTGGAATATGATGCGGCAGGCCGTCCAGTGTTTGATAAACCTTAGGTCTGGGGGTAGATTTGCTCCCCGAAAAGTCTCAAAATAAACACACAACACATATCTTTGCGGACAGCAAACCAAACTCAAACCCGCTGCCGTGTATAAGAGCCTCCTTCGTCCGCTGCTTTTCAAATTAGACCCAGAGAAAGTTCACTATCTCACCACCGACGCATTAAGAACTGCTTTTAGTTTGCCATTCACCAAGAGTGTCAGCCGCAGCATGTTCCGGGTCGAAGACAAGCGACTGGAGCGGGAACTCTTCGGCTTGAAATTCCCTAACCCGGTGGGGTTGGCCGCAGGCTTTGATAAGGATGCCAAATTGGTAGACGAGCTGGCTGAGTTGGGTTTCGGCTTCATCGAGATCGGAACACTCACCCCGAAACCACAGGAGGGCAATCCGAAGCCGCGCCTTTTCCGTCTGCCGGAAGATCAGGCCATCATCAACCGCATGGGCTTCAACAACGAGGGCGTAGAGGCAGCCGTGGAGCGTTTGCGGAAGCGCAAAAGCAACATCATTGTAGGCGGCAACATCGGCAAAAACAAAGTGACTCCTAACGAGGAGGCGCTCAACGACTACCTTTACTGCTTCAAGGCGCTGTATGATGTGGTTGATTATTTTGTTGTAAATGTGAGTTCGCCGAATACCCCCGACCTGCGTGCTTTGCAGGAAAAAGAACCGCTGCAGCAACTGCTGATGGCGCTGCAGGAGTTGAACAACTCCATGCCAAAGGCCAAACCCCTGCTTTTGAAGATCGCCCCGGATTTGAACGAAGCTCAGTTAAATGATATAATCGAGATTGCAATAGCAGCCAAGCTAAGTGGTATTATTGCTACGAACACAACTATCAGCCGCGATGGGCTACACACTTCTTCTGCCCAGGTTTCAGAAATCGGAGCCGGCGGATTGAGTGGCAAACCGCTCACCAAACATGCTACCAAGATTATCCGTTACCTGCGCCAGCACCTGCCAGCGCATATCAAAATTATTGGTGTAGGTGGTATTATGACGGCGGAGGATGCGCAGGAGAAACTCGATGCCGGTGCTGATTTGGTACAGTTGTATACCGGGTTTATTTATGAAGGCCCTGCGCTGGTTGCTGGGATTAATAAGAGCTTGCTGGGGAAGTAAGGGTTGGTTATAGCGCATTCGGCTGATTTGCAACTGGCGTAGTGACGGCTGTTCTTTTAGCAACTTGCCTTATTTCATAGCTTCGCCTGTGCGGCGGGCACCGTATGCCCTGCCCGGGCGGGCCCTACTTTTTGTCTTGACACAAAAAGTAGGCAAAAAAGTCAAGACTATCCAAACTCGCTGAACGCTCAAACAGTGGATAGTCATTTGGGCGCACTTGGTACCTGAGTCTGTTTTATTGCTTGCGTGCGAGTTAGTCTTGCTATACCTGCCAGTGGTGTGCAGTTACAGAATTTACAAGGCTTATACTTTCCAAATGTTAAAGGCCGTAATTCCCCTCTTGAAAGTAAGGCCGTTTCATTCTGCTTTTTTTGTCATCCCGTAGGGATCTTGGTAAAGAGGGGCCCCATCTCCGCAAGTAACATCGGCTTATCACCCATACTACCAAGTTTCTTAACAGAATAACAGTAATTATTGAACAAGTTTTGCAGAATGCACCGGCCCTACTGTTGAGAGAGGTAGGGGTGGGTTAATCGTGTACAGGAATCCTGAAAATCCTTAAATCCTGCAAATCCTTGGGGTAGGGGCCCTATGTATAGATTCAGACAAACACCTATGCACAATTCGGACAGGATTACTTGGTCTTATACAATCTTCCACTTTCTAACTTCCAAATTTTCTAACTTTTTAACTCCTAATCTCCCCAACTCAACTTTTTAGCACATTTCCTGAAAAGCCTTCGGATTTGCTGAGCGGCGTGTGCCGAAAAAATGTAAATTTGAAATCTTAATTAGTCGAAGGGTATGGCAAAGAACACTTACAGAAACGATGCGGTGAGCACGGGAAGGGCGAGGAATGAGGTGCGTGGACGTAATGAACCACGCGGCAGCGCCTCTACCAGTGAAAAGCCCAAACAGAAGAAAGCTAAAAAACCATTTTTCAAAATGCCGTCTTTCAGGTTGAACCTGAAAGCGCCTGCTTTTTTGTCGGATCGCCGCTTCAAGCTGTTCATTGGCTTCTCTTTACTGCTGATCTCCTTTTTTATGACCATCGCCTTTGTGTCCTACCTGTTCACAGGGGCTGCTGACCAGAGTGTGGTGGAGTCTGTACAAGGCACGGGGCTGAAAGAGTCAGGGCAGGAAGCGGAGAACTGGCTGGGCCTGTTTGGCGCCTGGGTGTCGCATTACTTTATTTATGAACTACTGGGCCTTGGCGCCTTTTTCCTGATACCGATCTCTTTCTTCGCTGGTAGTCGCATTGTGTTCCGCTGGAAAACTGTTTCTATGTCGTATGTGCTCGGGCTGTGTACATTCAGTATGCTGTGGCTGAGCCTGACCTTGGGGTATATTGTGCTCACAACAGGTACGGTAGGTGAATACGGCTTCATGGGCGGAGGTATAGGTATAGAAACTGCCATTTGGCTGAGTAGCCTGATTGGCTGGGGTAGTGGTTTGCTGCTGGGCTTCCTGCTACTGATTTTCCTGGTCTTCTTCTTTAACATCACGAGCATCAACTGGAGCAAACCAACTACTGAGGACGAAGAGGGTGAAGTGGCGATCGACAGAGGAAGTGCTTCGTCGCTGCGTGATGTGGTACATGGCTCTGCCCGTAACATCAACCACAACGCCGACCCAACTGCTTCACTGGATGCCGAGGAAGAAGAGGAGATAGAATTCGATGAAGAGGAGGAGGAAGCAATCAACCGTGCCCTCGAAATGGAATTGAGTTCACTCAAACCAGAGCCACCAAAGCCTGCTGCACCTGCACCAACGCCTACGCTGGAACTTGATATTGAAACCGAGTTGGAAGAGGAATTGGCTTACGACGAGTTTGACACGGCTGAGGGCGAAGAGGAAGAGCTTCTGGATCTGCAGATCGAAAAGACACCGGAAGAGGAGGCTGCCGATGTGCTGGCCACCGAAAACTACGACCCGACGCTGGACCTCGCCCGTTACCAGTATCCGACTATCGACCTGCTCAACGACTACGGCACCACGAAAGTGTCAGTGACGAAGGAAGAACTCGAGGCTAATAAAGACAAGATCGTGGCCACACTCGGTCACTACAACATAGGTATAGCGAGTATCAAAGCGACCATCGGTCCGACTGTTACGCTCTATGAAATTGTACCGGATGCCGGTGTGCGTATCTCCAAGATAAAGAACCTGGAAGATGACATTGCCCTGAGCTTAGCGGCCTTAGGTATACGTATCATTGCGCCTATACCTGGCAAGGGAACGATAGGTATAGAAGTACCGAACACGAAGAAGGAGATGGTGTCGATCAAGTCGATTCTGTCTACAGAGAAGTTCATGAAGAGTGAGATGGACTTGCCGATCGCCTTCGGTAAGACAATCACCAACGAAGTATTCATCACGGACCTAGCTAAAATGCCACACTTGCTAATGGCAGGTGCCACGGGTCAGGGTAAGTCGGTTGGTCTCAACGCCATCCTGACCTCGCTGCTTTACAAGCGACACCCTTCGCAACTCAAGTTTGTTCTTGTTGACCCCAAAAAGGTAGAACTCTCCCTGTTCAACAAGATCGAGCGCCACTTCCTGGCCAAGCTGCCGGACACAGAGGAAGCGATCATCACTGACACTAAAAAGGTGGTGAACACGCTCAACTCCCTCTGTATGGAGATGGACATGCGCTACGACCTGCTGAAGGACGCTGGCTGCCGTAACCTGAAAGAGTACAATAAGAAGTTTGTGGAGCGTAAATTGAACCCCAAAAAGGGCCACAAGTTTATGCCCTACATCGTGCTGGTGATTGACGAGTTGGCTGACTTGATGATGACAGCTGGTAAAGAGGTGGAAACGCCGATTGCCCGTCTGGCACAGCTGGCCCGTGCCATTGGTATACACTTGGTAGTAGCCACACAGCGACCATCCGTAAACGTAATTACTGGTATCATCAAGGCTAACTTCCCGGCACGTATTTCATTTAAAGTAACCTCCAAGATCGACTCCCGCACCATCCTGGATGCCGGTGGCGCTGACCAGCTGATCGGCCAGGGTGACATGCTCTTCTCCATTGGCTCGGACATGATTCGTATTCAGTGCGCCTTTGTGGACACGCCGGAAGTGGATCGTATTTGTGACTTTATCGGGGAGCAACAGGGGTATAATGATGCCTACCTGTTGCCAGAGTTTGTGGGTGACGAGAGCGGCTCTGAAAAAGCAGACTTCGACTCAAGCTCCAAGGACCCGATGTTCGAAGAAGCCGCCCGCATCATCGTGCAGCATCAGCAGGGTAGTACATCCTTATTGCAGCGTCGCCTCAAGCTGGGCTACAATCGTGCCGGCCGCCTAATCGATCAGTTAGAGGCCGCAGGTATAGTGGGTCCGTTTGAAGGAAGTAAGGCCCGCGAAGTTTTAATTCCAGACGAGTACAGTTTGGAACAGTTATTGAATACGCTGTAGGAAAGAATAAAACACGACACTCAAATAACATCATGAAAAGAGTATTATCCCTTTTGCTGGCAGTATTTATGTTTGTGAACCTGGCGAATGCGCAGCAGGATCCGAAGGCAGGCAAGATACTGGACCAGATGAGCCAGAAGTACAGAAGTATGAAAGCTTTCAAAGCTACTTTTGCACAGACACTGGAGAACCCTTCTGCCAAAGTAAAAGAAACGATGGAAGGAGATATTTTGGTAAGCGGTCCGAAATACAGACTAGCCGTAAGCGGACAGGAGATCATCAGCGATGGTAAACTAATGTGGACCTACCTGAAAGAGGTGAATGAAGTGACCATCACGGAAACTGACGCCGAAGCAGAGGCCATGGCACCAAGCAAGATCTTCGATATGTATAAGAAAGGCTACAAGTATGCTTATGCCGGTACTGAGAAGCAAGGAGCTGAGACCTTTGACGTAATCGAATTGGCGCCGGAAGACCGTAGCAACCCGATCTTTAAAGTACGCTTATACATCAGCCAGAAAGATAAGTCATTAAAGAGCTGGCAGATGTTCCGTAATAATGGCAACCGCTATACCTATACCATCAAGAATTTCCAGGCAAACCCTGCCTTGGCTTCCGACGCCTTCAGCTTTAATAAAGCCAAATATAAAGGCGTGCAGGTGGTGGATTTACGATAACCCAACCAATTTATGATACAAAAAAAGAGCTGCTCTGTTAGGGCAGCTCTTTTTTTGTAATTGATTTAAAAGTCCCCGACGTCTATCGTTGCAACAATAAACCCCACTTGAGAGGTGGAGCGGAACTTCAAGGTATAGATGCCTGCTTCGGTCGGGCGAAAGGTATAAGGAGCCATACGGATAGGCAGATCGTCTGTGCAGATATTCCCTTGATACTTCGCCACTACTCTTATGACTGTTTCCTTACCAGAAGTGCTGACATTAAAAGAGCCGAACTGACCGCAACCGCCACTAACTTGGAAGTGAACATCAACAGTCACGGTTTCACCTACTTGTGCGGTTGCAGGAGCCTCTACGCGTACAATGGGAGCAGGGCGCTCCTGTGCCGGAGGTTCGGAGTCCTCTTTAGAGCATCCGGTGGCAATCAGAAGAATTAAGGCGAGGGTGCACAGGTGTCGTATCATAGTTTTTTGGTTTAAGGTGCTGTTTACTATCTCGATCCCTTTTGTGCTGATAGGGTTGCAAGCTCTGGCAGATCTGACGTAACACGATCAATTAGTGGCCTGTGCAGGTATAAAAAATTTGTAGCTGCCCTTAAATAAACTAGCTTTGCTATACCTGAACTTTAGCTCCTATACCTATTATGACCAGAGAAAAGCTGTTTGAGCAGATCCTCCAGAAAAAATCATACCTGTGCATTGGCCTAGACACCGACCCGAAGCGCCTGCCTGAGCACTTGCTCGACCACAAAGACCCGGTGTTTGAGTTTAACCGTCAGATCGTGGAAGCCACTGCTGACCTGTGCGTTGCTTATAAACCAAACATCGCTTTTTATGAAGCGCAAGGCCCTAAGGGATGGGTGAGTCTGGAGAAGACGTTGGGAGTTATACCTGAAGAGATCTTTACCATAGCGGACGCCAAGCGTGGCGACATTGGCAATACCTCGGAACTATACGCCAGAGCCTTCTTTGAGACGATGAACTTCAATGCTGTGACAGTGGCTCCTTACATGGGTTCTGACTCGGTAAAGCCTTTCCTGGTGCAGCCGGGCCGCTGGGTGATTTTACTAGCCCTAACGTCTAACCCAGGCAGTAAGGACTTTCAGATGCTTAAACTGTCGGATGGTAATGAAGAGTATCTCTTTGAGCAGGTGCTGCGCGAGAGCGCCAACTGGGCCAGTGTGGGTCAGATGATGTACGTGGTAGGTGCTACACAAGGCGAGTACATAGAACGAGTGCGTGCCATCGTACCGAACCACTTCCTGCTGGTGCCCGGTGTGGGTGCGCAAGGTGGTAGCCTCGAAGAAATTTCCCGCCTGGGCATGAACCAGCAATGTGGCCTGTTAGTCAATTCTTCCCGCTCGATCATATACGCCTCCTCCGGCCGTGATTTTGCTGACCGTGCTAGAGAAGCTGCCTTGGAAGTGCAGAAGGAGATGGAGCAGTACTTAGAGCAGTATGTAACACATTTGTAGAATTACAGCGTCAATTTTTTTAAAATTACATAAACGCCATACCTAAGCTAAGCATGCAGGTATGGCGTTTATGTGTTATATTGTGGTAGGTATAGACAAAAAGGCAATAGCATGAACAAGGGGTTTTCAGAGATTATCAGTACTGTAGAAGATTTACAGGCTTTGCTGGGCAAACCGAGCGAGCTGGTTAATAACAAGTCGATCGACTACCTGGATACGCATTGCCGTGACTTTATATCGAAGGCCTCTATGCTGTTCGTAAGTACAAGTGACGCCGCCGGTAACTGCGATGTGTCCCCTCGTGGAGATGCGGCCGGCTTTGTGTTGGCGCTGGATGAGAAGCGATTGGTTATACCTGAGCGACCCGGCAATAAACGATGCGACACGCTTCGGAATATTCTGGAGAACCCGAAGGTCGGCCTGATCTTTATCATTCCAGGATTAGAGGAAACGCTTCGTGTTAATGGCAAGGCGTACGTGATCAGAGACGAAGCTATTATGGTACAGCTTGCGACGCAAGGCAAAGTGCCAGTTGTGGGTATAGGAGTGGAAGTAGAAGAATGCTACATTCATTGTGCTAAAGCGTTTAAACGTTCAGGCCTTTGGCAGCCCGAGCAATGGCCAGCGCAGAATACCCTACCCCGTCCTGCCGCTATCCTGGCCGATCATATCAAGAAGCCTGCTTATAGCGAAGAGCACATCAAAACAGTACTAAAAGAAAGCTACGAGAAGCGCCTGTACTAAGCAAAGTAATAGTTGGTAGGTATGGGGTATCAAGTACCTGATACAAGCCATTTATTTTTATAAGGTATCACAAGGTATGGAGAAATACAAAAGAAGCCCTGGCTACTGACCAGGGCTTCTTTTGCAATGAGGTATGACAAGGGACAATCTATTTGTTAGTCGTCTTCACTTTAAAATGAAAAGTGCCCGTTACTGGTTTTTCATTAGCGCTGTTGTTGATCTCGTAGGCTGTCATAGCATACTTGCCCTTGATAGTGAACACTGCTGAACTACCTTCTCGGCCAATGTATTTGATAGCCGTGATTTCATTGTAAGACACTTCTGAAAGTCCTCCTTTGCTTACCATCCGTGCTGTACTTCCTTCTTTGACAGGGAGTTTAAGCGAAAACTGGAACGGTCCGTCATTGTCTGTATATTCGGCTATCGCATATCGCTTCAGGTTGCTCGGGTTGACCATAGCGGAACTGTCTCTCGGGAAAGAAAGGAAAAAGGTATTGTTGGTGGACTGAGAGGTAGCAGAAACATAATAATTCTGCTTATCTAAGCTATTAGAGGGCAGGTCCAGGTGGGTGCAGTCTATGTGACGGGACCAATCCGGGGTCTTGAAGCTGAAGTGCAGGCTCTCGCTAATGCCGTCTGGAGCTGGATCGTCTTCCTTATCCTTATCGAGTACATCGCAGGAAAAAGTAAGGGCAGCAATCATAAATGACGCTAGATAAAGGGGTAGTTTTTTGAACATCTCTGGGTGAATGGTTAGGATATACTGCTTCCCCATGTAAGATGAGTAGGGCAAAGCGTATGATCTGTTATAAAAATAGAAAGCGATAATAAGAAAATACCTGCAAAAGTAGGACGGACAGCTATGACAAGAAATACCCAGAGTTGGGTATTTCTTGCTATACCTGCAGCAATATGGTGCTACTTAAACCAGAAGAGCCAATGCTATATGCATTGGCTCTTCTGGTTATTATATTAATGGTATGTCTTACAGATTAAGATCCATTGTAAAACTAGACTGCTTTTCTCTCAATCTCCCGCAGGTTTTCCATTTTCTTGTTTCGCAGGAAGCTGTTGATGTCTTCGAAGTGCTCACGAACCCGCTTGTTGCCAAACTCAAACACTTTGTCGGCTAGTCCATCGAGGAAGTCACGGTCGTGCGATACAAGGATGATCGTGCCGTCGAATGCCTTGAGGGCGTCTTTCAGGATATCCTTCGTTTTGATGTCAAGGTGGTTGGTCGGTTCGTCCAGAATAAGCAGGTTAACTGGCTGCAACAACAGCTTGATCATAGCCAGACGGGTCTTCTCACCACCGGAAAGTACTTTCACTTTCTTCTCGATCGTATCACCGCTGAACATAAAGGCACCCAACAAGTCCTTCACACGCGTGCGGGCATCGCCCACGGCAATCTCGTCGATGGTCTGGAAAACAGTCAGTTCGCCGTCGAGCAAGGCGGCCTGGTTCTGGGCAAAGTAACCGATCATACAGTTGTGGCCCAGTTGCAGCTTTCCTTCAAAATCGATCTCGCCCATGATGGCTTTCACCAGCGTAGACTTACCCTCACCGTTCTTACCCACAAAAGCCACTTTCTCGCCACGGTTGATGGTCACGGAAGCGTCTTTGAAGACGGTGTAGTCACCGTACTTTTTGGTGAGCTCCTCCACAATAACAGGGTAATTGCCCGAGCGCGGCGCTGGCGGAAATTTGACATTCAAAGCAGAGGTATCCACTTCGTCTACTTCCACGATCTCCATTTTCTCGAGCATCTTCACGCGCGACTGTACCTGAAGGGTTTTGGAGTAAGTGCCCTTGAAGCGGTCGATAAAGGTCTGGATATCGGCGATTTCTTTCTGCTGGTCCTCGAACTGTTTTTGCTGCTGCTCACGGCGCTCTTTGCGCAGCTGCAGGTATTGGCTGTACGTAACCTTGTAATCGTAAATACGGCCCATCGTCACTTCGATGGTACGGTTAGTGATGTTGTCTACAAAGGTCTTGTCGTGCGAGATCACGATCACGGCCTTGGCGTTGTTCACCAAGAAATCCTCGAGCCACTGAATCGACTCAATGTCGAGGTGGTTGGTTGGTTCGTCGAGCAGGATCAGGTCCGGCTTTTGGAGCAAGATCTTGGCCAGCTCGATGCGCATGCGCCAGCCACCGCTGAACTCATTGGTAGAGCGGGTGAAATCTTCGCGGGTAAAACCCAAGCCTTTCAGCGTAACTTCTACCTCCGCGTCAAAGTTGATCTCTTCGATAGAGTAGTATTTTTCGCCCAATTCCGATACCTGCTCGATGATCTTGTAGTATTCATCTGAGTCGTAGTCGGTGCGGGTTTCTAGTTGTGCGTTCAGCTCGTCCATCTGCTTCTTCATGTCGAGCACCTTGGCAAATGCCTTGGAGGCCTCCTCGAACACGGTGCAGTTGTCATCGGTGAGCAGGTGCTGCGGCAGGTAGGCAATCACGGCATCCTTGGGAGCCGACACCTTGCCACGGGTAGGCTTGCTGGCGCCCGCTATAATTTTGAGCAGGGTAGACTTGCCTGCTCCGTTTTTCCCCATGAGGGCAATGCGGTCGTTTTCGTTAATGTTAAAAGAAACATTGCTGAATAGGGCCGCCCCATTGAACTCCACGCTCACCGCGTCAACTGAAATCATAATCGTTTAATTTTAAGGCTGCAAAGATATGAAAGTTTAGGAGTAAACTCCCAAATCCTTCCTCCGTAGTACATAACCAACTCACAACCAAGGCGCATGAAAGAAGAGTTCCTGCACTACATCTGGCAGCACCAATATTTGGACAAATCTGATCTATTGACGGTAGAGGGGGAGCCGGTGCAGGTGTTGCGGGTGGGGATGTATAATACCGATGCAGGTCCTGATTTTAAGGAGGCGATTATCAGAGTAGGGGAAGTAGAGTGGTCGGGGAGTGTGGAGATTCACCTGCGGGGCTCGGACTGGCGTCGACATCAGCACCAGCTCGACTTCAAGTACAACCAAGTGGTGCTGCATGTGGTGTGGGAGGCCGACGAAGCTGTGCGTCGCACCGATGGCACTTTTATACCTACGCTCGAGCTGAAAGACCGCGTGAACACATCCATGCTGCAAACCTACGAGCAGCTGCGTCGTGCACCTTATGCTATACCTTGTGCCGGCTTTTGGCCGCATGTGCCGGACATCACCAAAACCATGATGCTGGGTCGTGCTCTCACCGAGCGGCTGGAGCTAAAAGGGGAGGAGGTGCTGCAGGTATACCAGCAGCTTGGCAATGACTGGGAAGCCACCGCTTTTCAGGTGCTGTGCAAGGCCTTTGGCTTTAAAATCAATCAGGATCCTTTTGAAAGATTGGCACGCGCACTACCTATTCAGGTGGTGCGCAAACATCAGCATAATTTATTTCAACTGGAGGCACTGCTGTTCGGGCAGGCTGGTTTTTTGGAGGAACCAACAGACGAGTACAGCATCATATTAGCCAAAGAACACACATACCTCAGCCGAAAGTATAACCTGCAAGAACTGGCCATGCCACGCCATCACTGGAACTTCCTGCGCATGCGCCCTGCTAATTTCCCGACCGTGCGACTGGCACAACTGGCTGCATTGCTTCACAAACACAAAAGTCTGTTTTCCACGATCATCCGAACTGAGGAAGTCAAGAGATACGATGCGCTGTGGCAAGCGCCGGTATCGGCTTATTGGCAAAAACATTATACCTTTGGAGCGGAGTCAAAGGCGGTGCAGGTGCAACTGGGCAAATCGAGTGCCCAGAATCTGACCATCAATGTGGCAGCACCTTTGTTAGCAGCCTATGCCGTGCATACCGATCAACTGGAGCACCTCGATAAAGCGGTGGACCTGCTTGAAAAGGTGAAAGAAGCCAGCAACCGTATCACACGGCAGTACGAGGAGCTGGGCTGGAAAGCTGCTTCGGCTGCTGATAACCAGGCTGCCCTCGGACTCTACAAACGCTACTGCCAGCCTGTCAACTGCCTGCGCTGCGCCATTGGCAATAAGATTATGAAGCAAAATCTACCAACTACGTGAGTATACTTATTTACGGCCTGAACCTGCTGGTGCTGGCTGGGCTAATTTGGTGGCTCTGGAAACAGAACTGGAACATCGGATTGCGTCCTTATTTTTTTCCTACGCTGCTGCTCAAGCTTGCCTGCGGGCTGCTGATCGGGGTATTGAGTTTTTATGTGTTCGATAAAGGCGATACACAGCTCTACTATAAGCGGGCCCTCATGATGACTGACCTGGCACACGAGCAAGGTATAGGCACCTACCTGCATTACCTTTTCTCCAACGACCCGAGCGGCACGCCACTGGAGGGATTGCAGCGGCCTTTCTACGAGAGTGCCTGGAACATGCCCCGGCTGCTGAGCATACCCATGCTACTGACGAATGACAACTATTATCTAAGCTCGCTATACCTGTCCCTGTTCAGCTTTGCCGGACTTTGGTTTTTTGTAAATGCGCTGGCACGGTATTTCCCAACAACCGCTATACCTGCAATAGTGGCCTTTCTGGTATTCCCTTCAGTGGTTTACTGGTCCTCGGGTGTACTTAAAGAAAGTGTGCTGATGGGAGGAATGGGGCTGTTGCTGGGTAGCAGTCTATACCTGCTGTTCGGAAAGCTGAAACGCAAACCGGTGCTATACCTTTTGCTGGCCTTACTGGGGCTATACCTGATCTGGCTCGTGAAATACTTTATAGCAGTGGCCCTTGCGCTGACGGTGGCTTTAGCGCTGCTTCTGAAACTGATCTTCTATAACCCGAAACTGGCCCACATCCACTGGCTTATTAAGGGACTTGCCTTGCTGTTGCTGTTCTCAGGTATAGCCTGGCTGGGTACGCAGCTAAATCCGAATCTGAACCTGGAAGGCCTTCCGGATGTGGTTTATGGCAATTACCAGGTCAGCCTGCTGGCCTCGCAGGGCAAACCCCGTATCGATTTCCCGTTTTTGGAGCCTACCTATCTGAGCTTTGCGCTGCACTCACAGTTGGCTTTTATCGGCATGTTGTTCCGGCCCTTTATCTGGGAGGTATATAACGTGCGCACTTTTGCGGCTGCTCTTGAAAATACATTGTTGCTATTGCTGGCCTTTGGTTTTGTCCGCGACTTGTTCGAGGCGGGACGTGTGAAGTGGCGCTATGGTTACTTGCTCACGGCGGTGCTCGTTTATGTATTTGTGATGGGCGTTTTGCTGGCGTACAGTATGCCAAACCTGGGTACGCTCAACAGGTATAGAGTGGTTGTGCTGCCCTTTGTGGTCTACCTGCTGCTACTCTGTAAAACCAATAGCGACCTGCTCCGCTACCTTTTGCCTGTTCGTAAGCGTGAGCAGGAAGAAGACGAGCCTGCACAAATCGCAGCAGATTAGCACTATTCTTTGTACCTTTGCACCTTATTTGAAATAGGCTATGCAAAATCCTGTAATTATACTTGGTGCCCAAAAATTGGGTACAGCAGCTCTCGATATATTCAACAGCAACAATGTGGTAGTTTACTGCTTCCTCGACGACAGCAAGGAACTGCAGCAGCAGGAGCTGAACAACGTGTCGGTGATGAGCAGCACGGAAGACAGTGAATTCCTGAAACTGATCGGCAAAAAATGCGACGTATTTGTGGCCGTGGAGGATTCCGCCGCCCGCAAAGGCCTCATCAAGATGCTGAAAGACGAGTACAAAGTGGTACCTGTGAATGCGATTCATAAGTTCAGCGCTGTATCGGAATTTGCCTGGTTGGGCCACGGCAACATGATCGGGGCGGGTGCCATCGTGAATAACAATGCGAAGATCGGCAACTACAACGTGATCGAATCCCGTGCGCTGGTTGATACCAAAGCCGAGATTGGTGATAACGTGCAGATTGGTGCAGGTGCTGTCATCAATTCCGAAGTGATAATAGAAGACGGTGCCTTCATTGGTACAGGTGCAGTGATCGTGTCAGGCGTGAAGATCGGCAAGAACGCCCGCGTAGGTGCAGGCTCGGTAGTGGTAGCTAACGTACCTGCTAAAGCGACTGTATTCGGCAACCCAGCGGCTCCGGTGAAATAAACTTTTCTGCCTGTATCTGCTGTTTCAAAACTGACATAGGTCATTTTTAGGTATAGCAGCAGGTTGTACCTTTGGATTTTTGAATGAGTGATTGAGTGGGGGAGAGATTGGTTTCTGAATTTCCAGAAATTAATCTTGTTAGCTTGCAGTTAGTGGCCCTCCAAATTAATCCTCAGTACCCAGGTTTAACAATTTAACAATAGCCCCGCAGGGGCAAACAATTAACAATCAAATTTTAACACTTAGCTGAAACTAAGCAGTTATGAACAAGCCATACAGCATATTACTGTACTACTGCTACGCACCGATAGCAGATCCTGAGGGGTTTCGGGAGGAGCACCATTTACTTTGTCTCGAGCTGAATCTGCTCGGCCGTATCATCATCTCTAAGGAAGGACTGAACGGTACCGTGTCGGGTCTGAAAGAAGACTGCGAGAAGTATATGGAGATCGTGAAAGCCGATTCTCGCTTCGCTAAAGTCGACTTTAAAGTAGACGAATCAGACAAGCACGCCTTTGCAAAACTTCATGTGCGCACCAAAGCTGAGATCGTGCACTCTGGCCTGCTACACATCGACCCGAACGTGCGCACTGGTATACACCTGGAGCCGAAAGAATTCAAGGAAATGAAAGACCGCGACGATGTGGTAGTGATGGACATGCGCTCAGATTATGAGTACAGTGTAGGTCGCTTCAAAAACGCCGTGACGCTGGACATCGAGAACTTCCGTGAGTTTCCGGAGAAGATCGACGCCCTGAAAGAGGAGCTGAAAGGCAAGAAAATCCTGACCTACTGTACAGGCGGCATTAAGTGTGAAAAAGCCAGTGCCTTCTTACTGGAGCAGGGCTTTGAAGACGTGTACCAGCTGCATGGCGGTATTATCAAGTATGGCAAAGAGGCTGGCGGCGAGGATTTCGAAGGCAAATGCTATGTATTCGACAACCGTGTGGCAGTGGATGTGAACTCTGTAAACCCTACGGTGATCTCCAAATGCCATGTATGTGGCACTGTGGAAGACCGCATGGTGAACTGCGCCAACCCGGTGTGCAACCTGCATGTGCCGATCTGTGAGAAGTGTGGCTGGGAACTGGAAGGCGCCTGCTCAACGGAGTGCAAAGAACACCCTGAGAAGCGCCCATACGACGGCACAGGCTATTACCAGAAGAACCTGAATGGCTACAATCCACTAAAAGGATTCAACCGTCGCAAGACTTCTAACGTATCTTAATAAGTATTCTCTAAAGCTCAGAAAAGCGTGCGCCCTACAGCCACGCTTTTCTTTGTTTATAATTCCCCTATTTAATTACTTGACAAAGCATAGCTTGATCAAAAGACAAAGGACTTTCGTTAAATCGCTGGTTAGTGGTTTTTCCATCTTTTGTCCATTGGCAAATAGTCTTTCGTCCAGAAGCAGTATTTACTATGCTAAAACCAAAACCTATGGCAATTCCAGAATCAGAACTGATCATCAATAAGAACGGCACGATCTACCACCTCAACCTGCAGCCGGAGCATATCTCAGATACCATTATTACGGTTGGAGATCCGGATCGTGTAGCGATGGTAAGTAAGTATTTCGACGAGATTGAGGTGCAGATCACCAAGCGTGAGTTTGTGACCCACACCGGCTACTACAAAGGCAAGCGCATTACGGTCATCTCAACAGGTATGGGTACTGATAACATTGATATCCTGATGAATGAGTTGGATGCGCTGGTGAACATCGATTTTCAGTCACGTGAGCCGAATGAGGAGAAAATATCGTTGAAGATCGTTCGCATTGGCACTTCCGGTTCTTTGCAGTCTGATATTCCGCTGGGCAGCCATCTTGCCTCGCAACATGGCATTGGCCTGGATTCACTGATGGAGTTCTACCCGCTGGAGCAGGACGAAAATGAGCAAAGCATTACCAAAGCGTTGCAGGAGCAATTAGGTGTAGGTTTCCGACCTTACTGCGTAAATGGCTCTAAGAGTCTGATCGAGAAGATTGCGTTCGATATGATTCCGGGAAATACGCTAACCTGTCCAGGTTTCTATGCGCCACAGGGACGTGTGTTACGTGGTGGACTGCGCAACCCTGACCTGCTGAAGGTTTACCAGGATTTCAAGGTATGCGACTTCCGTATCACCAACTTTGAAATGGAGACAGCCGGCTACTACGCCATGGGCCGTCTGTTGGGTCACGAAATGCTTTCACTCAATGCTATCGTGGCTAACCGCATTTCGCAGGAGTTCGCTACCAATGCCGAAGAGGTGATCGATAGCCTGATTGTGAAAGTGCTGGATAGGATATAGCCCAGCTAGGTATAATAATAGAAATAAAACAGCCCGCAGCGGAGTCTTATCTTCGTGTGCGGGCTGTTACGCTTTTAATGGATTTCGTTTACAGGTAAAGCAGTAAGTCAGGTGAGTAAGTGGATATGCCATTAGCTGTTCTCAATCTTAAGGATGGATTTTAGCGGCAGAAACGTTCCCGATTTCAGCAGCACAAACTTATCGTCATAGCACCAGACAGTGGTCTCTACGCGTTTCATATCGCCATCCTCCGTACAAAAGGTAATAATCGCTTTGTTGTGGTAGGCGTTACCCAGAATGGTGGCGCGATTTGCCTCGTAGTTGCGTATACTACGGGCAGTGGGGTCCTTCAGCACATCCTCCTGGCCGAAATGGAGCATCGGAATGCGCTCCTTCTCAATTAGACTGGCTCTCTTCTCGGTCCTCTTCATAGTTATCAAAATTTAGTGTTGGCAGGTGTATAACTAGAAAACATGCCACACTATTATTTTGGTTCTAGGAAGAAGCCGATTTTAAGAGCCTAATGCTATACCCTACAACTTCTGCAAAAACGCCATCGTATCTACGCCATCAGCATAGTCCCAAGGCATTGGGCATTGGGCATCGCCGAAAGGGATGCTGCCCTCAAGCCAGCCATGCGCGGAAACGACGCACTGTGTCTTTTCCTTTACTGCAGCCAATTTGTGACGCAGGTCAGGCAGGGAAGTAAAGGTCTCGTAAAACAGAACTGAAATAGGGGATACCAGTTGCTCACTTGGCTGCACCAGTAGGAAGCCATTGTCGAAGTGCGGCACACGGTTTACAAGCAGGATCGACTTGTTGTAGTCGTAGTTGTTCTGGTATTTGTGGTGGTCCAGAATGGTTTTGTGGTGCTCGTTAGCCTCATACAGTTTGTCGAAGGTATAGCCCTCAGGTACGTATACCTTGGAGACGTTGCGGCAGCCCAGCCCGTAATACTGGAAAATATCGTTGCCCAGCGCTCGCAGGTCTTCTTCCTCTTCGTGGCCTGTCAGCACGCCAATGCTGGTGCGGTTCTTACGGATGATGTGCGGACGCTTGGCAAAGTAGTACTCGAAGTAGCGAGCCGTATTGTCAGAGCCAGTTGCGATAATGGCATCGGCCTCTTTGAGCATATCTACGAATTCAAACTGGTTAGCAAAGGCTGGTTCTATACCTACCAGCATACTGGCAAGGCGGCGCATCAGTACATCGTCGTCGGAGCTCAGCTTGGCCAGCAGGAAGTGACCGCTCAGCAGCACCGACATAAAATCGTGGAAACCGACCATCGGGATATTGCCGGCCATCACTACGCCAACCTTTTTAGGTGTAACCTGTTTGAGGTGGTAAGGGTAAAGCCATTCACGGAGGTATTGCTCATTGAGCAGGGTGATAACACCCTGAAGAGCGGCAGAAACGCTGGCCTCGTCGAACCAAGGGTTTTTAGCTTGTGCAACAAAAGACAGGGCTTTGCGCTCATCAGGCGTCATGTCCTGCAGTTGTTTCCCTAACTTCACGAAAGCTTCGATTCTGTTCTCTAATGTCATGGCAAACCGCTGTGTTAAAATTTATTTGATACGGATACTTAATGTTCCTAATTTTGTTCGATAAATAAAGCGATACAAAAGTACTAAAAATATACAGGAGATACGATTATGGCGATAATGATCACTGATGAATGTATAAACTGTGGCGCCTGCGAACCAGAATGTCCGAATACTGCCATATACGAAGGCGGAGCGGAGTGGACCTGGGGCGGTGGCACGGAGCTTAAAGAAGTAGAGATCGACGGTGGTGAGATCATCCCCGGCGATGCGGCCCAGCCTCCTATTTCGGACGAGTTCTATTACATTGTGTCAGATAAGTGTACCGAGTGCATGGGCTTCCACGAAGAGCCTCAGTGTGCCGCTGTCTGCCCGGTTGACTGCTGCGTCGATGACCCAGACTACCGCGAGACAGAAGAAGAGCTATTGGCGAAAAAAGATTGGCTGCACCAGGCCAGCTAGGTATAGCCAACACTAATAGCACAAAAAACCTGTCTTTCACGGCAGGTTTTTTTATTTCATCTTAACAAGCTATACCTATGGAAGAGCAACTACATCAGGATAAAACATTCGAAAAGATCACATACCCAGGCAAAGCCATCAAAGGGCGTGAGTTTGAGAACTGTGTGTTCCGAAACTGTGAATTCTCTAACAGTGATTTCTCCAACAATCGTTTTACTGACTGCCAGTTTATAGGCTGTAACCTGGCCATGCTGAAACTGAACAACTCAACGCTGAACAACGTGACGTTCAAAGAGTGCAAGCTTACAGGTATAAACTTCAGCGAATGCGAAGAGTTTCTGTTTACGGTGGGGTTTGAAAACTGCCTGATGGACTATACCTCTTTTCTGAGGCGCAAAATGCCGAAAACCAATTTTGTTGATTGTTCCTTAAAGAATGCGGTTTTGGAACAGGCGAACCTCACGAAGGCCAAGTTTGACAATACCGATCTGGCGGGAGCTGTTTTTGAAAGAACGCAGCTCAACGAAGCTGATTTTAGCACTGCCTATAACTACACGATCGACCCTGAACTGAACTCCATCAAGAAAGCCAGGTTTTCGCAGGATGGGCTAGTAGGTTTGCTAACAAGGTATGATATCCGAGTCGCGTAAGGAAGATCACCACGTAATTGGATAGGTAGTCATGGATTCTTCTCGCCCGCTTTCGTAGCGAATGCGCACGGTAAATGTCCGTTCATCGGGGCTAGCGGGCTTTTCCGGAAGCACAAGGGTACCTAATCCCATTTGCATATCATCATAATAGTTAAGCGTATTGATGTTGCTAATGGCTTGCTCAAGTGTCAGGATCTGGTTTCCTAAGTAATGGTAAACCAGCACCTTTTCCGTCAGGGGTTTACCTGCTGCTATAGCATTAAAAGTTTTGTCGCTGTATACTTCCACTTCTGCCACTTTATCTTTTAGAGATGTGAAGTTTGGCTCATTATCGCAACTCCAGGCATAAGAAGCAGAATAGGGCGTAAAAGCACTCCTTAGCTTCGCCTGCAATGCAGTAAATGTAAGTTCGAGAAGCAGGGTGTCGCCCACATAGACTTCGTTGGAGATCAGGTAGGAAGGATTAGGCTGCATACCTCTGTGCATGTAGCCACTTTTGTGAGGAGTTATATGGTAAAGCTTTAGTTGATAAGGTCCGGATGGATTCTCAGGGCAGCAGGCGAAAGGTATAATACCGGTGAGGATAAGCAGTAGGAATACTGTTTTTCGGATCATGAGCATGCAGATTACTTGAGACCAGCGAATTTTACTCAATCTAACGAATATATAGGTATAAAGTGGTGATAGTTTGTTTGTTTGAATGTGAAACTTAGAGGTGCGTAAGATAAACAGCCGATGCAGGAAATGAAGAGCATAACAAGCCTTTGGCAAAACGCTATACCTGATTTGTGTCTGAACAACAATCTTAAAGCTTACTGCATAACAATCTATAATTAGCAACCAACAATTAAATCAAAATCCCTAATTTTGCCAATTAGCGCAAAAAGCAGAAAAAACTAGTCTAAGATGTCGATTTCAACTAAATATAACCCCAGAGAAGTAGAGGAGAAGTGGTACAGCAGCTGGATGCAGCGCGGCTTCTTCCGTTCTACGCCTAACCCGAAAAAGGAACCTTATACCATCGTGATTCCGCCGCCAAACGTAACTGGCGTGTTGCACATGGGGCACATGCTCAATAACACGATTCAGGATGTGCTGATTCGTCGTGCGCGCATGAAGGGCAAAGAGGCTTGCTGGGTGCCGGGCACCGACCACGCTTCCATTGCCACGGAGGCGAAGGTGGTGGCTATGCTGAAAGAAAAAGGCATCAACAAAGCAGACCTGACCCGCGAGGAGTTCCTGGAGCATGCCTGGGAGTGGAAAGAGAAATATGGCGGTATCATTCTGGAGCAGCTGAAGAAACTGGGTGCTTCCTGCGATTGGGACCGTACCCGCTTCACGATGGAAGACGACATGAGCGCTGCCGTGATCGAGGTGTTTGTGGACCTGTACCGCAAAGGCCAGATCTACCGCGGCGTTCGCATGGTAAACTGGGATCCGCAGGGTAAAACGGCTCTTTCTGACGAAGAGGTGGTGCCAAAAGACACCATGGCCAAAATGTATCACTTGAACTACGAAGTAGTAGGTGCTGCAGAGCCAACTTATATCACCGTAGCGACTTCGCGTCCGGAGACGATCATGGCCGACGTAGCCGTGGCGGTAAATCCAACTGACGAGCGTTATACCCACCTGCACGGGAAATCAGTGCGTATTCCGTTGCTGGGCAAAGAAATTCCGGTGATTCTGGATGAGTACGTGTCGATTGATTTTGGTACTGGTGCTCTGAAAGTAACACCGGCGCACGACCTGAATGACTACGAACTAGGTCAAAAGCACCAATTGCCGACCATCGATATCCTGAACGATGACGGTACACTGAATGAAAAAGCACAACTATACGTAGGGCAGGACCGCTTTGCGGCTCGTCGTAACATCGTGAAAGACCTGCAGGAAGCTGGTTTGCTGGTGAAGATAGAGGAGTATGCGAGCGTACTGCAGACTTCTGAGCGAACCGGTGCTGTAATCGAGCCGCGCTTGTCGATGCAGTGGTGGTGCAAAATGGATAAAATGGCGAAGCCGGCACTCGAAGCCGTGATGAACGATGAGATCCGTCTGCACCCACCGAAGTTCAAGAACATGTACCGCTCCTGGATGGAAAACGTGCACGACTGGTGTATCTCGCGCCAGCTGTGGTGGGGACAGCAGATACCTGCTTACTACCTGCCGGATGGCTCGTTTGTGGTGGCTACCAGCGCTGAAGAGGCATTGAACCTGGCCCGCAAGCAGAGCGGCAATGATAACCTGCAGTTGAGCGACCTGCGTCAGGACGAAGACGTGCTGGATACGTGGTTCTCTTCCTGGTTATGGCCAATCTCGGTATTTGATGGTTTCAAAGATCCGGACAACAAAGATATCCTTTACTATTATCCGACTAATGATCTGGTGACCGCCCCTGAGATTCTGTTCTTCTGGGTGGCGCGTATGATCATGGCCGGTTTCGAGTTCCGCAATGAGTCGCCTTTCCGTAATGTATACCTGACTGGTATCGTGCGTGATACACAAGGACGTAAAATGTCGAAGCAGCTGGGTAACTCACCGGATCCGCTCGACCTGATCGACCAGTACGGCGCCGACGGTGTGCGTGCCGGTATGCTCTTCAGTTCACCTGCTGGTAACGACTTGCTATTCGACGAGAAACTGGTAGAGCAAGGCCGTAACTTTAGCAACAAGATTTGGAATGCCTTCCGTCTGATCAAAGGTTGGGAAGTGGACGAAAACCTGCCATGCCCGAATGAAACGGCTATGCAGTGGTTCGACTCCCGCTTCAACGAGGCTTTCGTGCAGATCGAAGATCACTTCACGAAGTTCCGTATTTCGGATGCTTTGCTGGCAGTCTACAAACTGGTTTGGGACGACTTTTGCTCGAGCTACCTCGAGATGATTAAGCCTGCCTATCAGCAGCCAATCGATAAGCAGACGCTGGATACAACAATCGTATACCTGGAGAAGGTGCTGAAAGTGCTCCATCCATTCATGCCGTTCATTACAGAAGAGATCTGGCAGGACCTAAAAGAGCGTAAGGACAAGGACTTCCTGATCGTGGCGGCTTGGCCGAAGCAAGACAAGTTTGACAAGCAGCTGACGGAGAAAATGGAGAGTGTGCTTAAGATTGTAGCCGCGATCCGTAACATCCGTAACTCGAAGAATATATCACCGAACAAGTCGCTTGATTTGGCTATCAAGGTGATGAACCAGGACGGCTACGAGGACTTCATCAGCATCATTCGCAAGCTGGCGAACATTGACGAGATCTCGCTAGTGCAGGAGAATGTGGAAGGCGCTATCAGCTTTGTAGAAGCCGGCGACGAGTTCTTCATCCCGATGGAGGGCAATATCGACGTAGAAGCAGAGCGGGATCGTCTGCAGAAGGAGTTGGAGTATACCAAAGGCTTCCTAAACTCAGTGGTGAAAAAGCTGAGTAACGAGCGTTTCGTAAGCGGTGCACCGGAAGCAGTGATTGCCAATGAGCGCAAAAAGCAAGCAGATGCTGAAGCCAAGATTCACGCGATAGAGCAGAGTTTAGCTTCGCTGTAAGGTATAAGCTTTATTAAAGACAGCGGCCGTTCTCGTGAGGGAACGGCCGCTGTTGTTTTTATTCCTTACTCAGCTCCACCACAAAACGATCCAACTCGTCTTTTACTTTCGGCATGATATCACTTAAGCCTTGTTTCTTCTTCGGGTACATGAGTTCCACGTGGCGGTCGTCGATCTTATACTCGAGTAAGCCTTGCTCATCCTCCGTGAGGTAGTAGAGCTTGATCAGCGCATCTGTAGTAGAAACTGCGTATGTACGAAACTTGAAATTGTTTTGGATGCGCTGCTGGGTGGGGGCTCTGTCTTCCAGATAGCGTTGCGTTACGACTGTGTCAAGTGCCATAGTCGTTTCAATCTGGTGTATAGCTTTGATGTCGCCCTCGCTGAAACGCCAGGTCTGTATATGGTGCTTGCCTTGTTGTCTTGCGCTGTATTTGCTTTGAGATAGGTTGATGCTAGCCATAACATAGAACAGCTCCAGATCACTTTCGATAGTCCGCATGGAGGGGCTCAATGTTGCATTATCGCTGATGAAGACGGAGGTGTTAGCAAGTATCCGAGCGTCCTTGTTAAGATCCTGGCCTAGCTGCAAGTTACTGTCCTGGCTGAGGATGAAGGCGAAGAGTACAGGAAACAGAAAAGAAAGTGGCGTCATAGTGCTTTGGATTTATACCTGTTTTCCTATACTCAAATATCGTGCAGAAGGCTACAAACTGGAGCTATCCACCACTTTCCAGGTGATGTTGCCATTGTTCACTTCATAACGCAATATCATATAACCGCCGATGTGGCCGTCTTCATAATAGGCCATGGCGTAGCGGTCGTTCAGGATACGGCTGTCGCGAATTGTCATCGTACCGCCCACTATGCCCTCTTTAGGTATAAGCTGCCCTTGCTTGCGGCTCAGATCATTCATCAGGTCCACTTCGGGGTTGCGGAGGCCTTTTTTGCGGAGCTTTTGTATGTCGCTTTCGCTCAGGCTGCCCATTTCGTCTACAAATTCCACGCCGCTGGGAGGTACTACACTCATGGTATCAGGAGGCAGCATCATGTCTTCCAGCGAGTCGGCTTCAGCTTCTTCCTGCTCCAGTTGCTGACCGGTCTCGGCCAGTTTGTTGTCAGCTATACGCAGGCGGCTTTCAGCATCATTTTTCTTCCAGTAAAAATACACGGCTGCAAACAGGAAAACGGCAGCCAGAATCCAGGCAATGGCAACTCTCATAGTTTTGGTGATCGGTTATACTTCCACATAAACGGAAGCGAAATAAAACAGATGTATCAATATTAGTAAAAAGGTATATGGAATGCTACACCTACAAAAAAGCCTGCCCCAATTTATTAAGGCAGGCTTTCTGTTTATACCTGAAGTCTTTCGTCGAAAAACTCCTTTGTCAAAAATTAGATCGTCTGGTTTACGTCGAAGTTCTCGAGGTAGTCGGCTACACGGCGCACGAACATGCCACCCAGTGAGCCGTCTACAACACGATGGTCATAAGAATGCGACAGGAACATGAAGTGACGGATACCGATCAGGTCGCCTTCTGGCGTCTCGATTACAGCAGGCTTCTTCTTGATAGCGCCCACGGCCATAATAGCCACTTGCGGCTGCATGATGATCGGTGTGCCCATCACGTTGCCAAATGAACCCACGTTCGAAACGGTATAAGTACCGCCAGACAGATCGTCCGGAGTCAGTTTGTTCATACGGCCACGATTAGCCAGGTCGTTCACCTTCTTAGTCAGACCGTTCAGGTTGAGCTGATCCGCGTTCTTGATGTTCGGCACGATCAGGTTGCCGCTTGGCAGGGCCACGGCCATACCGATGTTGATATCTTTGTGACGGATGATATTGCCACCGTCCACAGACACATTGATCATCGGGAAGTCTTTGATCGCTTTGGCAATCGCGTCGATGAAGATCGGGGTAAAGGTCAGGTTTTCACCTTCACGCTTTTTGTACTCGTTCTTCCACTTGTTACGCCAGTTCACGATGTTCGTCACATCGGCTTCCACGAAAGAAGTCACGTGTGGCGATACGCGCTTGCTGTCTACCATGCGGTCAGCGATCATTTTGCGCATGCGGTCCATCTCGATGATCTCGACGTTTCCGCTGTAAGAGGCTGCTGGCTTAGAAGCGGCAGAGGCAGCCTGTGGCTGTGCGGCTGATGCCGGAGTGGCCTGTGGTTGCGGTGCTGCAGCAGGAGCTTGTGCCTGAGGCTGAGCTTGCGGAGCAGCAGCTTGCTGTGGTGCGTTTTTGCGGCTCTCTACGTAAGTCAGGATGTCTTTTTTAGACACACGGCCTTCTTTGCCGGTACCTGGAACGTACTCCAGTTCCTGCATCGAGATGCCTTCTTCGCGAGCGATGTTAAGCACAAGCGGAGAGTAGAAACGGCCGGAAGCTGGCTGGTCGAGTTTGGCTACAGCAGCGTCAGAAGAGGCGGCTGCAGGCTGTGCATTTGCCTGAGCGGCTGGTGCAGCAGCTGGTGCTTCAGCAGTGGCCGGAGCAGCAGGAGCGGCAGTGTCTTCGCCGTTGGTAGAGATGATAGCGATCGGGGCGCCCACAGCTACCACGTCACCTTCCTGTACCAGTATCTCCTTCAGTATGCCGCCCTGGATGGCAGGTACTTCCGTGTCCACTTTGTCTGTAGCTACTTCCAGCACCGATTCGTCTTGCTCGATGGAGTCACCCACGTTTTTGAGCCATTTCAGAACGGTACCTTCCATGATACTCTCGCCCATCTTGGGCATAACCATTTCTACAAGTGCCATATTTTATTTATTCGTTGTTCTATTAAGGGACAGTTTTTTGGGCCGAAAGACACAGAACAGCAAAGCCACGCTATACCTGGCGACCCGAATTTGCAAACAAAGTTAATGATTTTAGCCTATTCCTCAACCGCTATATTCAAACTTTGGCGTACGAGGTTGAGCACAGCCAAGGCAGTATACTCAATATTGAGCTGACGGTTTTTGTTGTATTGTAAAAGTTTTGCGCGGCTGCCGTGCTGGTCGGCATAGGCAATCCAGATCGTGCCGACGGGCTTTTCGGCTGTGCCGCCGTCGGGCCCGGCGATACCACTGGTGGCCACTCCAATGTCGGTATTTAGCTTCTCGCGCACGTTTTGGGCCATCTCCAGCACCGTGGCTTCGCTCACAGCGCCATGCTGTTGCAGGGTTTCGGACTTCACGCCCAATAGCTGCATTTTCACGCTGTTGTCGTAGGCCACTACACCACCCATAAAATAAGCCGAGCTGCCCGGCACACTCGTGATGCGGTGCGCCAGATAACCACCTGTGCAGCTTTCGGCTGCGGCGATGGTCAGGCCCCGTTCTTTTAGCAAAGCGCCTAAAGCTTCTTCCAAAGGCACTTCGCCATAGGCAAAAATGTGTTTCGGTACGAGAGTCGATAGTTTGCCAACTTCGGTTTTCAGTTCTGTTTCCAGCTGTTCGGCATGGTCGCTGGTACCAGTCAGGCGCAGGCGCACGCCGCCGAGGTGGGGCAGGTAGGCCAGCCGGATGTGCGCAGGCAGGCTCGTTTCCCAGTCTTCCAGCTTCTCCGCGAGCATCGACTCCGGTATACCTACCGTCTGGATGACCTTATGGATGATATGTGGGGTTTTGAAGTAGGCCTTGAGTTGTGGCAGCACCGTGTCCTCCATCATGCGCTTCATCTCAAACGGTACGCCGGGCATCGACACAAACACTTTGCCCGCATCCTCAAACCACATGCCCGGCGCGGTGCCCAGCACGTTGCGTACCGGGGTGCAGGAGGCCGGCAGAAAAGCCTGTTGCCGGTTCAGCTCCGTCAGTTCATAGCCGCGGCTCTTGAATAATTCGGTTACGTCAGCCAGCGATTGCTCGTCTAGCTGGAGCTCGGTATGAAAGTAGTCAGCCAACACGTTTTTGGTAAGATCGTCTTTGGTAGGACCAAGGCCGCCGGTAATCAGGATGATGTCAGCGCGACTGCGGGCATAATCCAGTGCCTGCACAATGTGGCTTGCTTCGTCCGAAATTGAGGTGATCTGCTTCACCCGTACACCTATTTTGGTGAGCTCCGTCCCCATCCACGCAGAGTTGGTGTCCACTATCTGCCCGTACAGGATCTCGTCGCCTACCGTAATGATTTCTGCATATACCGCTTTCATAAAATTAATTTTGGTCTGATTTGTGCGTTGCCAAGTAAAACTCATTCAAGTTAAAGATGTTCGGGCGATTTGGCGCAGGACAAGCATTATTTTCCGTAATTTTAGCCGATGCGCAGGTATAGCCTGACAAACAAAAAGCACAATCCATGAAAAAATTACTCTACACCTCACTCGTAGCCCTCACCCTGGGTGCCTCAGCCTGTACGGTGGCCGACATTCAGCGTACCGTAGATGGCGTAATGGCCGGAACCGGTGGTGGTGCTGTTACCCAGAACGAAGTAGCTTCCGGCCTGAAACAGGCGCTGGAAGTGGGCATTACCAAAGGCTCGAACCAAGCCTCGCAGACGGACGGTTTTTATAAGAACTCCCTGATCCGTATACCTTTCCCTCCGGATGTGCAAAAGGTTGAGAACACGCTTCGTCAGGTAGGTCTAGGCAAAGAAGTGGATCGCTTCGTGATGACGCTGAACCGTGGAGCTGAAGACGCAGCAAAAAGTGCTGTGCCTATCTTTGTGAACGCAATCAAGCAAATGTCTATTGCCGATGCCTGGGGCATTTTGAAAGGCGACAAAGATGCCGCCACGCAGTACCTGAAGCGTACTACCTCTACGCAGCTGCAAAATGCCTTTATGCCGGTCATCCAGCAATCACTGGAGAAGACCAATGCAACACGTTACTATACTGACCTGGTGACCCAGTACAATCAAATTCCGCTGGTGCAGAAAGTAAACCCGAACCTGGATGAGTATGCCACCCAGAAAGCCATGGATGGTTTGTTCCTGCTAATTGCACAGGAAGAGGCGAATATTCGCGAGAATCCGATCGCCCGCACAACGGAGTTGCTGCGTAGGGTGTTTGCCAAAGAAAATCAGTCCTAAGCTATACCTGTTATACCGCTTCAGAAAGCCCGTTGTATCATTTGGTACGGCGGGCTTTCTTTTTTGCAAAACATTAAAACCGGATTGAAAGTACAATACACAAAATTTTAAGAGTGAGTTAGATACGCGCATAATCCCCCTGACAGGTATGGAAAACAAACACTTCAAATACAGCCCAATCACGAAAGAGAAGGACCTTGACGAGCTTATAGAAGAAATTGGTGACGCCAGGGTAGTGATGCTGGGAGAGGCATCGCACGGCACTTCTGAATACTATACCTGGCGTACGGCTATTTCAAAGCGGCTCATCGAAGACAAGGGCTTTACTTTCATAGCCGTGGAAGGTGATTGGCCGGAGTGCTATACCGTGAACCGCTTTGTGAAGGGCTATCAGAACTCGGGCCGCAAGATAGCCGATGTGCTGGGCGTATACCGACGCTGGCCTACCTGGATGTGGGCGAACTGGGAAGTGGCCGCATTGGTCGAGTGGGTCCGTGACTTCAACCACATCCGCAATGCACAACATAAAATAGGTTTCTATGGGCTGGATGTGTACAGTTTATGGGAGTCCCTGGATCAGGTGCTTAAATATATGGAGCGGCACGATGGTAAAGCCGCAGAGGCTGCACGAGTCGCCGTACAATGCTTCGAACCCTTCCACCGCGATCCGCAAACTTATGCCCAAGCTACAGCCTTTGTGCCGACCGACTGCGAGAATGAAGTGATTCAAATGCTGGAGCAAGTAGCAAAGCGTGTCGTATACCCGGACGATCCGGAGCACGAGTTCAATACTACTCAAAATGCGCTGGTGGCGGTGAATGCCGAAAAGTACTACCGTGCCATGATCCGGGGAGGAGTTGGCTCCTGGAACGTGCGTGACTCACACATGATGGAGACGCTGGACCGTTTGCTGGAATTTCATGGGCCAAATGCCAAAGCCATCGTTTGGGAGCATAACACGCACATCGGCGATGCCCAATACACCGATATGGCGGATGACGGCATGTTTAACATCGGGCAGCTGGCCCGCGAAAGGTATGGCCGTGATCAGGTGAAATTAGTGGGCTTCGGAACATACCAAGGTAACGTGATTGCCAGCCGATCTTGGGGAGCGCCTATGCAAAAAATGGATGTGCCGGCTGCCAAGGAGGGAAGCTGGGAACACATGCTGCACGAGATGAGCACCGATGATAAGATCATTTTTTCGAAGGATCTAAAAGAAGTGCCGGAACTGCAATGCCGCATCCCGCACCGTGCCATTGGCGTGGTCTATGACCCTAAAGTAGAACATCTCGGTAACTATGTACCTACTCTTATACCTGATCGCTACGATGCTTTCCTTTACTTCGACGAGACGGAGGGTGTGCACCCGCTCCATATGAAAACCCGTGGCGCCAGAGAGCCAGAGCTATACCCTTGGAATTACTAAGAGTTTGAGAAGTAAGAGTTAGAAAGTTTGGGAGTTACAGAGAAAGTGTGAAGAGCTTCCCAATTCGTGTCGTATAAACAGCAAAGGCCCGTCATTAAAGCGGGCCTTTGCTGTTAGCTAAGATAGGTCTGATTTTTCGCCAGGAGTGAGTATAAAGGAGGATAAACTTTATAACTCTTACTTCTCAAACTCTTTAACTCCCTTATCCCCTCTGTATCAAAAACACAATGTAGGCAACGTAGATAGCCAAAAAGAAAATACCGTTCCACCGGTCGATCGTGTTCTTTTTGCCAATAGGGATAACCACCACCAGCAGCGTACTGGCGAAGATCATCACCATGATATCGGAGTTACTTACTACATTAAAGGGGAGGGGATTGATCACGGCGCTTATACCTAATATCCAGAGCAGGTTGAAGATGTTGGAACCGATCACGTTGCCAATCGCGATGTCGATGTTTCTGCGGAATGCGGCCATGGCAGAAGTAACAAGTTCCGGGAGAGAGGTACCTATCGCCACAATAGTTAAGCCAATAAAGGATTCGCTCAGGCCAAATGACTGTGCAATGGATACGGCGCCGTCCACTACCCACTTACCTCCTAAGAATAAACCCACGCCACCAAGCACCATGTACAGCACCGACTTTGGTATACTCATCATCGGCTCATCGTCTTCCTCAATCACCTCATCCTTGTTGGTTTTGGCAATGTTGTAGATATAAGCCATAAAGAGCACAAAGAAGAAAAGCAGGATGCCGCCATCGACTCTGCTGATGAAGAGGGAGGTCTTGTCTCCGAACAGCACCGCATTGGCCAGAAATCCTACCAGTAAAGTGGCAATGAGGGAAAAAGGAATTTCGGTGAGGATGGTATTGCGCTGAATGGGCAGCGGACAAATGATGGCCGTGACCCCGATGATCAATAGCAGATTGGCCACATTACTACCAAACACGTTGCCTATCGCCAGCTCTGACTGCCCCTGCATACTCGACATGATGTTGATGATCAGCTCCGGAAGAGAGGTGCCGAACGAAACAATCGTCAAGCCGACAACCATGTCCGAAATATTAAAGCGCTTGGCTACAGACGATGCACCTGACACCAGCATGTCAGCCCCTTTAATCAAAAACACAAAACCAAGAGCGAATAGTATGTATAATAGCATAGGCAGGTAGCAGTATCACAAAAAGAAAGGCTGTCTATACAACGACAGACAGCCTTCCACTATACTTTAAAGCGCAGTGAGGGGTTATGCCATGTTGTGGTAAACCGCCTGCACGTCGTCATCCTCTTCAATCTTCTCCACCAGGTTTTCGATCTCCTCGGCTTGCTCGTCTGTCAGTTCCATGCGGGTGTTCGGTACGCGCTGCAGTTCGGCACTGATCACGTTCAAACCTTTCTCTTCCAGTGCTTTTTGCATTGCTCCGAAGTCTGTGAAAGCAGTTTCCACAATGATCTCACCTTCGTGCTCGTAGATGTCTTCTGCACCGGCATCGATCAACTCCAGCTCCAGTTCCTCAATATCAAGGCCCTCAGCGGCAATCTTAAAAATACCTTTGCGGGTGAAGATAAAGTCCAGGGAACCTGTTTTGCCCACAGCACCACCTGCACGCGAAAAGTATACACGCATGTTGGCAATGGTGCGGTTGAGGTTATCAGTTGCGGTCTCTACCAGGATGGCGATACCATGCGGACCGTAGCCCTCGTATACTACTTCTTCGTAATCTTTTTCTTCTTTGGATGAGGCACGCTTAATGGCCGCTTCTACGCGGTCTTTCGGCATGTTCACACCTTTGGCGTTATTGATGGCCGTGCGCAGGCGGGAGTTGGTTTCCGGGTTAGGACCAGCTTCCTTCACTGCCATTACGATCTCTTTGCCGAGGCGTGTAAAGGCCTTCGACATCTTGTCCCAACGCTTGAACTTACGGGCTTTTCTAAATTCAAATGCTCTTCCCATGGTATCTGGCTAAGTATTATGTCTTACAAATTTAGGGAGCTTAACTGTAAATTGGTAGAGCTACCCGAAAAACCTTGCACTATTTACCAGTTCGGCTATACCTATACCTTCAGCGAAACTACTGTCTCGCTGGTTTCGGTTGCCTGGCTGGGGCATGATAGTCTGTTATATAAAGGTGCTGGTCGCAGAAACTGTACTCGTGCACAATGTTGGAGCCCACGATGATCAGCCTTCCTTCCTTGTTCGCTGCCACATGCTCCTGGTACCAACTCACTCCTTCCTGGTCGAGGTTGGTAGTAGGCTCATCGAGCACGAGCAGTTTAGTGTCAGAGTAGATGGCCAGCCCCAGTTTCAGGCGCTGCTTCATACCTGATGAGAAGTCCTTCACATACTTGTTACGTGATTTCTGCAGACCCATACGCTCTACCAGTTCTTCGTGCGAAAGGTTGTTGCGCAGCGGCTTAAAGCGGGTATGGAAGGCAATCATTTCAAGGAGCGTCAGCTCCTCCACCAGCTCCAGGTAGGGTGCTGTAAGTGAGAGCTCACGATAAGCTTTGTCCGGAGCTACTGCCTTGCCATCCAGCAGGTAGGTGATTTCGCCTTCGGAGTGCAGGTTGTGACCTGCTATAACAGTAAGAAGAGTGGATTTCCCGGACCCGTTATGCCCTAATATGGCATAAGAGGTGCCTGACTCTAAGGTATAGGTCAGGTTCCGGAAAATCCACTCGTAATTGTAACGTTTACCTAAGTTGCTTAGGTTAATTTGCATCTTTAGAGAAATAACTCTTAATAATACCGCGACCGGAGTTACGAACAAAATTGATGATTTCGTCGCGTTCACGGCTAGGGGCCATCTCCAGTTCAATCTTGTCCAGGGCCTCCGTGGTATTGTTACCGCTCATGAACAGGATGCGGTAGATTTGCTGTACCTCGTTGATCTGTTCGCTGTTAAAGCCTCTGCGGCGCAGGCCGATAGAGTTGATACCGGCATAGGTTAGCGGCTCACGCGCTGCCTTTACAAAAGGAGGCACGTCTTTTCGAACCAGTGAACCGCCCGAAACCATGGCATGCGCTCCGATCTTTACGAACTGGTGCACAGCGCTCGAACCACCGATGATAGCGTAATCGCCCATCTCCACGTGACCAGCCATCTGCACGGCGTTCACCACAATGCAATTGTTACCCACGATGCAGTCGTGCGCAATATGCGCGTAGGACATGATCAGGCAGTTGCTGCCAATCACGGTCTTCATCTTATCGATGGTGCCACGGCTCACCGTCACGCACTCTCTGATAACCGTGTTGTCACCGATAATGGCAATGGTGTCTTCGCCGGCGAACTTCAAGTCCTGGGGCACCGAAGAAATAACGGCGCCAGGGTATATTTTGCAATTCTTGCCAATGCGGGCACCTTCCATGATGGTCACATTGGGACCAATCCAAGTGCCTTCTCCAATCTCTACGTTTTTGTAAATAGTGGAAAAAGGCTCTACGACCACATTCTGGGCAATTTTAGCCTCTGGGTGGATGTATGCTAACGGCTGATTCATGCGTCTTTCTTTACTATACTTGCCGACATCTCTGCCTCCATTACCAGTTGGCCGCCCACGAAGGCCTGACCAGACATCTTGGCAATACCCCGCTTTACAGGGGCAAGCAATTCACATTTAAATATTATGGTATCACCCGGAATTACCTTGCGCTTAAAGCGGCAACGGTCTATACCCAGGAAATAAGTCCAGTAGTCTTCCGGATTCTCCACGGTGTTCAGCACCAGGATGCCGCCTGTCTGGGCCATTGCCTCTATCTGGATCACGCCCGGCAGCACTGGGTTGCCTGGAAAGTGGCCCTGGAAGAATGGCTCGTTCATGGTCACGTTCTTAACGCCCGTTACCGTGGTTTCGTCTAAGTGTATGATTTTATCTATCAGCAGGAAAGGGTAACGGTGCGGCAAGGTGGCCGAAATCTGGTTGATATCCATTACCGGTGGCTTCTTCGGGTCGTAAGTTGGTACGGTCTTGATAGAAGCTTCCTGTATCAGTTTCTTTACACGGCGCGCAAAAGCAATGTTGGCCGCATGTCCCGGTCTAGCAGCCAGGATCTGTCCCTTTATTGGACGACCGATCAGGGCAAGGTCACCCATCAGGTCCAACAGCTTGTGGCGGGCCATTTCATTTTTGTAGCGGAGTTCTGTGTTGTTCAGAATACCCTCCTCTTCCACGGTTACTTTTTTCTTGCCCAGCAAGTCAGCCAGGTACGACAGTTCACCGTCTTCTACCACACGATCCACGATCACGATGGCATTGTCCAGGTCACCGCCCTTGATGAGGTTTTGCTTATAAAGGGCCTCCAGTTCATGTAGGAAACAGAAGGTGCGGCAAGGCGCAATCTCTTCTTCAAACTGGCTCATGTCCGTAATAGAGGCGTGCTGGCTGCCCAGTACAGGCGAATTATAGTCTACCATTACGGTCAGGCGGTAATCGTCAAGCGGCAGGGCGGCGATCTCTACACCACGGCTGTCGTCTTTGTAGCTTACCCCTTCAGTTATCTCGAAGTAGTTGCGCAGGGCATTCTGCTCCTGAACACCCACTGAAAGAAGCGCCTTTACGAATTCAATAGAAGAACCATCCATGATCGGAGGTTCCGGGCCATCAAGTTCTATCAGCACATTGTCAATCTGCAGGCCTACCAGCGCTGCCAGCGTATGCTCCACTGTGTTCACACGGGCGCCATTTTGCTCGATGGTAGTGCCACGTGAAAGGTCCACCACATTGTCCACGTCTACGTTCACAGTCGGCTGACCCTCAAGGTCAATGCGCTGAAACTTGTAGCCATGGTTTGCAGGGGCGGGCTTAAAGGTCATATTCGATACAACGCCCGTATGCAATCCAATGCCCGATACAGTTACCGGAGCCTTGATAGTGTGCTGTTTATAATTCATTTAATGTTTCGTTGTTAACTTATTGCGATACTTTCGCTGCTGTAGCGCACAGAGTATGAGCGGGCTTACAGCGGAGGGAGCATTGCGACTGCAAACTTAAGATTTTATATACTGCCTGCCAATTTTAATTGATAGCACAGGGCAGCAGAGGCATAAAACCTTAATTCTTCTCTTTCAATTCGTCTAATACGCGCTGTAATTCCGGCAATTTGCGGAAAACGGTGATGGCTTTGAGGTTTTGCTTGTAGTCGAAGGCAGGGGAGCCCTGTATGATGGTGCCTGACTCTTTCACGGACTTAGACACGCCTGACTGTGCACCGATGGTGGTTTTGTCAGCTATGCTGATATGGCCCACGATACCCACCTGCCCGGCAATCACACAGTTATTACCGACTTTGGTAGAGCCGGATATGCCTGTCTGTGAGGCAATTACTGTATTTTTCCCAATTTCTACGTTATGTGCCACCTGCACGAGGTTGTCTATTTTAGTGCCTTTACGGACGATGGTAGAGCCCATGGTGGCGCAGTCGATGGTAGTATTGGCGCCGATGTTCACGTCATCCTCTAGCACCACATTGCCGATCTGCGGCACATTTTTGTAAGTGCCGTCAGGCTGAGGGGCAAAGCCGAAGCCGTCGCTACCCAGCACCACACCGGCATGCAGGGTGCAATTAGCACCCACCACTGTGTTGGCGTATAGTTTCACTCCTGCGAAAAGGGTGGTATTGTCACCAATGGTTACATTGTCGCCGATGTATACCTGCGGGTAAATGCGCACATTCTGGCCTATTTTGCAATTGTTGCCAATATAAGAGAAAGCACCACGGTAATGGCCTTCGCCTATCTCGCTGCCGCTGCCGATAAAGCAAGGCTCCTCAACACCCACTTTAGAGGCGAGCACGGCCTGTTGGTAATAGGCTAATAGGGTTGAAAAACTGGAGTAAGGATCGGATACACGAATAAGAGAAGCGGAAACGGGCTTTTTAAGCTCCAGTTTGTCCGACACGATCACCGCGCTTGCTCCGGTTGTATAAAGATATGGTTCATATTTTAGATTAGACAAAAAAGCAAGTGCTCCAGTCTGGGCTTCTTCAATTTTGGCTAATGTGCTGACCTTTACTGTACTGTCTCCTTCAACTTCTCCCTTCAAAAGGTCCGCAATCTGTTGAATAGTGAATTCCATCTTGTAAAATTAGAGCAAAAAATAAAATGTGCTACCCATTGGGGGCGCAAACTTAATAAAAACTTTACGCTGCACCGCCACATTCTGCAGCAGATTATGGACAGGTCAAGCAAATCCCGTGCAAATCCTATAGTCGGTTTATAAGGCGGCTACCTCTTTGGGGTAACACACGAAGTATTTTTCTACTTTATTACTCAATGCCTGTATATTAGGCAAATCCGAGGCATCGGCTACGTTCACCACATAACCGGTTTTGGTAAGCACATCAATCGATTGGCCTTCAGCCATATAAGCACTGTTGCTGATGCGGCCCGAGATCATCAGGTACTTCACGTCCTCGAGGTGTACCTGAAAGCGCTCCTGCACCAGTTCGCTTATACCCAGCATCATCTCTTCATCAATTGGCTTGCTGGAGATGTATACCTTGAACAGCTTGCGATTCAAAATGCTTTTGGAAAGATAGGAGATAACAGGGTCAGGGTGCATTGCCCATTCTTTAATGCCGCTCCATACGTCATGGTCGTCCAGCGAAACAAAGCGCTCTAAAATAGAATTATCTCTCTGGAAGTCCTCCATAGTGAGATTGGAGGAGAGGAAGAACTTGAGGCAAGGGCTGGCCGGTACGTCTATACCCTGCTGAATCAGCTCGCGGGCACGCTGCACGGTACGCAGCACCATGTGCTCGGCACTGATCACGGTTTTGTGCAGGTATACCTGCCAGTACATCAGGCGTCGGCTTACCAGAAAGTTCTCGATGCTGTAAATGGCTTTCTCTTCTACCACCAATTTGTCGTTAGCTACGTCCAACATCTTAATCAGACGGTCGGCACCGATCTTTCCTTCGTATACACCTGTATAGAAGCTATCGCGGTTGAGGTAATCGAGGCGGTCTACATCCAACTGGCTCGAAACCAGTTGGTGGAAGAAGCGACGTTCATAAGTGTCTGTGAAGATTTTAATGGCAAGGCTTAATCTGCCTCCAAATTCTTCGTTGAGCAAGTGCATGATGTGCAGCGAGAGGTGCTCGTGGTGTACTTCTTGGAAAATAGCCGTTTCCAGCGCATGCGAGAAAGGCCCGTGGCCCACATCGTGCAGCAGGATGGCGATGAGGGAGGCCTCAAACTCGGCGTCTGATATTTCATTGTTCTTGCCGCGCAGCGTGTTCAGGGCCAGGTTCATCAGGTGCATGGCCCCCAGGGCGTGATGAAAGCGGGTATGCAGAGCACCCGGATATACCATTTCGGTTAGTCCCAGTTGCTTGATCCGGCGCAGACGCTGAAAGTAGGGGTGGTCGATGATGTCGAACAACAATTCAGACGGCACCGTGATAAAGCCGTATACAGGGTCGTTTAATATTTTTTTCTTATTCACAAAAACCGAGGTTTTTAATTGTTAAATTGCTAATCGTTAACTGTTTGCTCTGCTACGAACCAAATTAGCCCGTACAAGTAACCGCAATCTGCAAGGCAATGTTTGCGTTGAGGTAGAGTAATCAATTAACAATGAAGCCATTTAAAACAGCGCGCAACAAATAAAACTATGCAAAGATATACGATTTTATGGGCCGATGACGAAATCGACCTACTCAAGCCACACATTCTTTTCCTCGAAGAGAGAGGCTACGACATTACCCCGGTAAACAGTGGGGCTGACGCTATCGAGAAGGTACAGGAACAGGCCTTTGACGTGGTATTTCTCGACGAAAACATGCCTGGCATCAGCGGATTGGAGGCTCTGAATGAGATAAAAACCATCCGTCCGGCTATGCCCGTGATCATGATCACCAAGAGTGAAGAAGAGCACATTATGGAGGAGGCGATCGGTTCCAAAATATCCGATTACCTGATCAAACCGCTCAATCCAAGTCAGATACTGCTTTCTGTGAAAAAGACGCTGGAGAATAAGCGTCTGGTATCCGAAAAAACCAACATGAGCTACCAGCGCGACTTCCGTCAGCTGGGTATGGCCTTTGGAGAGCGACTGAGCCCGGGAGAGTGGGCTGACATCTATAAAAAGCTGGTCTATTGGGAGCTCGAGATCGACGAGACCGAGAACAAAAGCATGGCTGACGTGATCAACATGCAGAAGGACGAGGCCAACTCCAATTTCGCCAAGTTCATCATGGACAATTACGAGGACTGGATCAATAAGGAATCAGATGATGCGCCGCTGATGTCGCACCAGTTGTTCAGGGAGCGGGTAATTCCGATGATGAAGGAGTCGGACAAGCCGGTGTACTTTGTACTGATCGACAACCTGCGCTACGATCAGTGGAAGGTACTGGAGCCGCTTATTTCTGAATACTTCACAGTAGACACGGAGGAGATGTTCTATTCCATCCTGCCTACTACCACTGCGTATGCCCGTAATGCAATCTTCTCTGGTATGATGCCGACCGAGATCATCAAAAAATACCCGAACCTGTGGGTAAGCGATGACGAAGAAGAAGGCAAAAATCTGCACGAGCAGGACTTCCTGGAAATTCAGCTGCAGCAAAACCGCATCACGGACAAGCACAGCTACCATAAGATCACCAACCCGGCTGCCGGAAAGGACCTGAACGGTAAGTTCAACAACCTGGACAACAACAAGCTAAACGTAATCGTGTACAACTTCGTGGATATGCTCTCGCATGCCCGTACGGACAGTAACATGGTACGCGAGTTGGCACCGGACGAGTCGGCTTACCGCTCTATCACGCGTTCGTGGTTCATCCACTCGCCACTTTTTGAGATGCTAAAGCTGATCGCCGATCGTAAAGCCCGCCTGGTTATCACGACCGACCACGGCACGATCCGGGTGAAGCGTCCGTTCAAGATCATCGGTGACCGCCAGACCAACACCAACTTGCGGTACAAGCATGGTAAGAACCTCGGTTACACGGACAAAGATGTGTTCACGGTGCGCAAGCCGGAGCGATTTTTCTTGCCAAAGGCCAACGTTTCCACTACGTTTGTATTCGCGATCGAAGACTACTTCTTCGCCTACCCAAACAACTATAACTACTACGTGAACTACTACAAAGACACCTTCCAGCATGGGGGCGTGTCGCTGGAGGAGTGCATTATACCGTTTGTGACACTGACGCCTAAGAATGTATAACACAGGAGTTGAGAAGAAAAGACTGAAGATGTCGTCGTTGGCTGACCTGCCGGCGGCGGCTTCTGTGCTTTTGGAGGAGGCCCTTGATGAGCCCATTATTTTGTTTGAAGGCCCTATGGGAGCCGGAAAAACGACATTGATAAAAGAGCTCTGCCGCCAAATGGGCGTGAAAGAGAACGTGAGTAGTCCCACTTTTGCCCTTGTAAACGAGTATGAAACGTCCAAAGGGAACCTAATCTATCATTTTGACTTTTATAGGATTAATGAGGAGCGTGAGGCGCTTGGCATTGGAGCACTGGAGTATTTCGACTCCGGCCGTACCTGCCTGATCGAGTGGCCCTCCATGATCCCAAACCTGTTGCCGGAGCATTACCTGTTGGTAAAGCTGCAGCCCGCCGCTGAAGGCGAGGAGCGCACCATGACTATAAACCGTGTATGAGCATGACGGAGAGATTCGCCGTTGAATTAGGAAAGCTGGCGGCCAGCCAGGCCCTTTACCCAAAGGAGTCCATGCTGGCTGTGGAGGAGCGATACAAAAGCCTGTTTATCGGGCTTCCGAAAGAGTCATCGTTTCAGGAAAACCGCATTGGCCTCACCCCGGATGCCGTGAAGCAACTCACCGATCAAGGCCATGAAATATGGGTCGAGGCCGGAGCAGGTGGTCCCTCCAAGTACTCTGACAACGACTACTCTGAGGCTGGAGCCCGTATTGTATATTCTACCAAAGAGGTATACGAAGCCGGAATCATCCTTAAAATCGCACCTCCTACCTACGACGAAATTGAGTATCTGCGCCCCGGCCAGACATTGATCTCCGCCCTGCACTTCGGCAACCTGACTTCTGACTATGTCAATGCCCTTCAACGCAAAAAAATCAACGCCATCTCCTTCGAACTGATCCGTGATAAGTCGGAATCAAAGCCGGTGGTACGTGCTATGAGCGAGATTGCCGGCAGTTCGGTGATGCTGATCGCTGCTGAGTACCTGAGCAGTAGCAACGATGGCAAAGGCGTTATATTAGGAGGTATAACAGGTGTGGCACCATCTAAAGTAGTGATCATGGGAGCAGGTACTGTGGCAGAGTTTGCTGCCCGCGCCGCTTTAGGGCTTGGGGCTGAGGTGAAGGTATTCGATAACCACATCTACAAACTTCGCCGCCTGAAACATAATATCGGGCAACAGATTTTTACTTCTACGCTGGACAAAACCATTCTGTACAACGAGCTCAAAAATGCTGATGTGGTGATTGGTGCTTTGGTGGCTGAGGAAGGCCGGATGGCCTGCATGGTAGAGGAGGGAGTTGTCGGACAGATGAACCCGGGCTCCATTATCATCGACGTGTGCATTGACCAGGGAGGCTGTTTCGAAACGTCAGAACTGACCTCACACAGTCGTCCGATCTACCGCAAATACGACATCATCCATTACTGCGTACCGAATATCGCCTCACGTGTACCCCGCACGGCTTCTACGGCCCTCAGCAACATCTTTACACCAATCTTCACGGAGATCTCCAAGTTTGGAGGCATTAACGAGGTGCTGTTCATGAATGAGCACTACCGCAGCGGTGTGTACATCTACAAAGGCAGCCTGACGAATTCGCAGATCGCGAAGAAGTTTGGAATGCGGTATAAAGAACTGGGACTGATGATTGCTGTGAGGAATTAAGGAATAAACAAGGTATTAAAGCAAAGGCCCCGCTTATACCTAAGCGGGGCCTTTGCCTTTTCTGCGCTGTAAGGACTGACTTGTCTACTTAACCAACGCCTTATCAACCCGCATCGGCGTATCCTCACCCGTTACAACTCCCTGCGCGGCGAGTGCAATCGCGCGGATCATGCTGGTGAAATGCGGCATGTCGAGCAGCTCGAACTCGTCTTTTACGGTGTGGTAGGTTTTGTCCTGATCAATCTGAACCGACGAGATGGTATGTGCCGGTACTCCCAAACGAGCCAGAGTAGCATTGTCGGAACGATAAAACAGGTTTTGCTCTGGGTAAGGGTCAGGGTGGATGCTGTAGGTAGTGCCTTCCAGGCGCTTCTGCATCATTTTACCTAAGTCAGACTTCTCGTAACCCGTGAGGTAGGCGCTGTTCGGACCGAATTTAGAGGGCTTGCCCACCATCTCAATGTTAAACATGGCCATGATCTGGTCGGGGTTGAGCTGCTCGGAGAAGTAGCGGGAGCCGTGGCCACCTATCTCTTCGGCTGTGAAAGCGGTAAAGATCAGGGTGCGCTCTGGTTGCGGCTGTTGCTTGTAGTAGCGGGCCAACATCATCATAGCGGTAGTGCCGGAGGCGTCATCGTCAGCGCCGTTGGCGATGCTGTCGCCGTCAATGGTTTTGTGGAAGCCGATGTGGTCGTAATGGCCGGAAAACACGACAAATTCATCTTTGCGCTTGCCCTCGATCATGCCAACTACATTGGAGAGCGATAGCTTTTCAACCTGATTGGCGAACTTCACTTCATACTTCTTTGGCGCAGCCTGATCGGTGAGCACATATACCTTGCTTGGGCCGGTGCCTACCTCTTTCTTTACGGCACCTCTTGAGAAATAGCCTCTATAAGAGTTGAAGGCTTCGGCATGACTCGGATGAATCAGCACGATCGCGTCCTGCTCAAGCGAGTTAGCCTTTGCAAAAGCATTCCGGAAATTCTCGCCTTCAGGGATAGAGATAATATTGATCTTGTTTTTGTGTTTCCACTCAAGTTTCTCCTGTGCTGTGTTGACGAACAGGTGCTCCGGAGCTATTTTCTTTTTGCCTAGCGTTACCTCCACTTGGTTAGGAGTGAGACGGTGCACATAAAAAGTTTGGCGATAAGAGGGGGCTTGGCTCGAGCTGTTGCCGTTGAGGGGCACAAGGCCTGCAGCATGAAATTCTGCTTCGATGAAATCAGCGGCTTTCTCTATACCTGCTGAGAAGGCGGCGCGTCCCTGCATGTCGTCGTGGCTCAGCGTCTGAAGGAGGCGGGTAGCTTCCTGCTGGTTGATCACTGAAAGGTCCTGTGCTGAGAGCGAAGCGCCGAAAAGGAGAGAAAAGGCAGTAGCAAAAAGCTTATGGCGTGTCATAGGTATAGCGGTGTATACGATTAGGAAATTGATGTAATATTTGGGAATATTGTTGAGGTAATTGCTGTCCTGAAGTGCATCAGCACAAACGGGAACCCAATATAGTGAAATATGGAAAAGAGCTCCAAAGTTAACTGGCTAAAGTTGCTGCAATACATCTTGTTGGTGGCGGCTTTGCTATACTTTGGGCGTACACTTTTTGTTCCGCTCAGCTTCTCGCTTCTGATCAGTTTTGTGCTGTACCCTGTTGTAAAGTGGATGGAAGATCGTGGCTGGAGCCGCTGGAGCGCTATTTTGCTTTGCCTCTTAACGCTTGTGCTGCTGGTAGGGGCACTGAGCTGGCTGCTGGTGCGGCAAATGATCAGTTTTGGGCAGGAATGGCCCGTGCTGCAGGAAAAGCTGCTGCAGGCATGGTACCAGTTCGGGCTATACCTGGAGCAGCAGTTTGGTGTGGACGATGTGCAACGCAGCAGTTGGATGGAAGGGCTTGTAAAGGACGCTGCCTCCACTGTGCTGAACGTAGTACAAGGCGTGCTCTATGCCTCCGTGACAACGGTTGTGCTCGTTTTGTTGATTCCCCTTTATGCTGCCCTTATTCTTTATAACCGGGAGCAGCTGGCGGCGGCGCTTTTCTCCATGTTCCCGAAAGCAGAACACAGCAAGATCCGCAGCATTCTGCACGAAACTATTACGACTTACTACAACTTCATCAAGGGAATGATCATTGTGTATGCGGTAGTGGGCTTGCTCAACAGTGTCGGACTTTTGCTACTAGGTATACCGCATGCTATTTTCTTTGGGATTGTGGCCTCTATCCTCACATTTATACCTTATGTGGGCATCACGATCGGGGCGATTTTGCCGATGGCCGTGGCCTGGATCACATACGACTCTGTGTGGTACCCGGTTGGGGTGATTATTGTGTTTTCGGTAGTGCAGTACCTGGAGGCTAACCTGATCTTCCCGCTGGCAGTGAGCTTCCGTTTGCAGGTCAACATGCTCTTTACACTGCTGGCCATTGTGGCGGGAGGTATACTTTGGGGAGCATCCGGCATGATACTGTTCGTGCCTTTTGTGGCTATTATGAAACTGATCGCCGATAAGCACGAAGAGCTGCGGCCGGTATCACTCCTGCTGGGTACAGGTATGGCGCCAACCAAGTCTACATCTAAGCCCGGTATCAGGATTGGTCGTTTCCGCCGGAAGCAAAGCTAGCAGGGCTCGCCTGCCATTCCCGCTTCAGTAAACTGTATACTTCCAGGTCGATAAACCGGCCGCGCAGCCACTCACCGTCCCGCTCTATACCTTCCAGCTTGAAGCCCAGCTGTTTCGGAATGTTACTACTCTTACTGTTTCCTACGCCCACTTTTACCTGAATGCGGTTCATGCGCATCTGCTCAAAGGCGTTTGCAACCAAAGCAGCGCAGCTACGGATCATGATGCCTTTTCCCTGGAATTCCTCTCCCAGCCAATAGCCGATCTCCAGCTTGCTGTTTACCCTGTCAATGGCTTTGTAACCAATAATACCCGCTTCTTTTTCCTGAAACCGGATCGTGTATACCTGCTCCTGCAGATTGCCAGGCGCCGTGACAGTTTGCAGGAACAACCTTGTATCGCTTGCAGAGAAGCTGCTGTCTATAAAAGGGAGCCACTCACGCAGGTATAGCCGACCCTGGTCAATTAGCTGATAGAGGGCTGGGGCGTCACTTACCTGCGCTTCGTGCAATTTAATGTCAGGCGTTACGATCAGGGGTTGTAATGTGGATGCAGATCTCATTGAATCGGGTTGGGAGGCGTTATTGCTGAGTTCTAAAAAGCTGAATACTAAACATACGGGTCCAAAACACAGTTAAATAGATAAGAGTATGGTAATGTTACTCTAGTATGAACGCATATATTGTACACAAGACTATGAAAATTAAACTACTACTCCTGATCTTTTTAAGCGTTATTTTTACAGCTAGTGCGCAAGACTCTAACATTGATCTGGGTGCCAAGTTCGGTTTCAATGTGTCCAACATCAGCAGTGATCCTACTTTAGTAGAAGAGTCGGCCGGGGTGGGAACTGAGTTCGGTGCCTTTGCCCGTATCGGTAACCGCTTTTATGTACAGCCTGGGGTTGATTTTGTGAATAACAAAGTGACCATACAGCGTACAGTCCAGCCACGATCCGGAGAGCGTGATGAAGTGCGCTTCCGCTACTTCCGGGCGCCGGTGCTACTGGGTTTTGAAAGTTCCTATGTCAAACGCAGAGGCGGCTCCATCCCTTTTCGAATAATGGCAGGACCTTCCTTTGCCTACAACATTGGCGTAAGCGACAACAACCTGGACGTGCGCCGTCGAAATGTGCGCAACGCTCAGTTTGCGCTGCACGGCGGTGTGGGAGTCAAGCTGCTCCGCTTTGTCGAACTGGACCTGATGTATAACCACGGACTAACGAGCGTGTTTAACGACAATAGCGCAGACGGGAAGTTCAGGAATTTTTCATTGACAGTGGGCTTTAGTATATAAGGTACAGATCTGCACAAAAAGTACAGCCTTCTATTGCGCGTGCAGTAGAAGGCTGTACTTTTTGTGCCCTGAAGGAGTTTAGTTGCTGCTTTGTTCTTCTTTGGCAGCAGGTTTTACTGATTTCTCTTTTTCTTTCGCAGGTTTACGCCGCTTCGGGCTGCTACGACGCTTCACGTATACCGCAGATGAGCCTTTGTCGTCTTCTTTGCGAATGGTGAATAAGTCCTTGTGCGCCTTAATCAGCTGGATCAGCTGGCTGTATCCAAAAGTTCGCGGGTCGAAAGCTGGGTCGAGCAGGCGGAGGCTTGTGCCAATGGCCCCGAGATGCGCCCAACCATCTTCACCCACAGCCATCTGAAAAGCCTCTTTCAGCATCGGCACTGGATTAGGCCGCGGATTCTCCTGCCCGTTAGGGGTAGATTTGTCTGCTACTGCTATTTGTTTCTCGTCAATGTCGTCAGTCAGGTTTTCAGTGTAGATAAAGATGTTGCAGGCGTTCACAAAAGGCTTAGGCGTTTTGCGCTGCCCGATGCCCATCACAAAGATGCCTGCCTCCCGGATGCGGGTCGCCAGTCGGGTATAGTCGCTGTCTGAAGACACAATGCAGAAGCCATCTACCAGGTGACTATGCAGCAGGTCCATCGCGTCAATGATCATAGCGCTGTCGGTGGCGTTTTTACCGACGGTATAGCGGAACTGCTGAATGGGCTGTATGGCGTGGTTGTTCAGGCAGTCTTTCCAGCCGTTCATCTGCGGCGTAGTCCAGTCGCCGTAGATGCGGCGGATCGTGGTCTGCCCGTATTTGCCAGCTTCGGCCAGTATTTTGACGATAAGGGTCGGTTGCGCATTGTCGCCATCTATCAGCATGGCCATGCGCTGTTGTTTTTTCTCGTTGAAGGGTTTGCTCATAAATTGGTTTGCGCCGAGCGGTTGGTGCCCGCGCTGAATTTGGTATGTTATACTTCTGAAATGAAGATGGGTTGTAAATAGGTAGGGAATTTACTATATAAGGGGAGAATGGTTATATTGGGGTGGGGTTGAGGTAGAAAATAGATAAGAGGGGTGAACGTTTCAGGTTTCCCAAGAAAGTCTAAAAAACTTACTCACTTGGGGTGTATTATTTAATTAGGTAGTGGCTGTAAATTATACGGATGAATTTCATTTACATCGTATCTCTTTTATTTATTCCGCTTTTCGGAGTTTTCTATATCCGTCATCGACATCTAAAAAAGATGAAACAGGCAGAAGAAGACTTGCATGCTAAATGGTCGAAAGCAAAGGAAGAGCAGTATTTCAATTTTCCTTTGATCAAAAAGTACTTCAAAAATAAGCTCAGGAGAGGTTTAGATTCTTTTCAGGTCATTCCAGACAAAGTTAGCGAAGACTTGTATCTCGATGAGGTTTTCGAGTTTGTTGATAGGACTGTGTCTAAAGTGGGACAGCAATTTCTATACTACAAACTCAGAGTGATCTCAGGTGATATCGAAGAGTTGCGACACTTCGACCGTTTGGTTGATAATTTCTCACAGAATGAAGAGCAAAGGAAACATTGTCAGTTAACACTAAGGACACTTGAAAAAGGGGATTCGTTTTATTTAGAAGAGCTGATTCACGGTGAGCCGATAAAACCGCCCAAGTGGTATCCATTGGTGTATGTTCTGACTTTTTCTGTACTGGTACTCACCATACTTGCTTTTATCTTTCCTGTTTTGCTATTCTTCTTACTGCCTTTATTTGTTGCTAATATCTTGATTCACTACTGGAATAAGGAAAATATCAATTACTACCTTATCGCTCTAGGAGAATTTAGTAAAGCTTATAATGCAGGGGTAAAGCTTTCGAACGTCGGGCTTATCAAATCACATTTTGCAGATACAGGTTTTTTGCAAAGGCTTATACCTCTGAAAAAGAAAATGAGATGGGTGAGCCTGAATAACAAATTGGAGGATGAAACGACGACAATATTCTACTCCCTATTTGAGCTTCTGAAAATGGCCTTTAATCTAGAGATTATATTTTTCTTTTCTTTAATAGAAGATGTAGAGAAAAAACGAACTGCACTAGATGAGTTGTTTCAGTTCATAGGAGAGATAGACGCTGCGATCTCCACGGCATCTTATCGTGCAGGCTTGGAGGTGTACTGCAAGCCATCTTTCTGCGAGCCAAAGCAACTAAAGATAGATAGTCTGACGCACCCACTTCTTGCAAATTGTATACCTAATGATTTACAGTTATCACAAAAAGGTTTGCTGTTGACTGGTTCAAATATGTCAGGCAAGACGACATTTATCAGGTCTGTCGGAATCAATATGCTTTTGGCTCAAACAATATATACTTGCACCGCCAGCAACTTTATCGCACCGTTTTCCAGAATATTTACTTCGGTCAAAATTTCCGATGACTTGCTAACCGAAAAGAGTTATTATTTTGAGGAAGTAAGCACCATCAAAGCTTTCATTGATAGTTCACATAACAGCGAACCTGCCATATTTATACTGGATGAAATCTTCAAAGGTACAAACACGGTGGAGCGTATTTCAGGTGGGAAAGCCATATTATCGTACTTAGCAAAACGTAATCATCTTGTTTTTGTGTCTACGCATGATATTGAGTTGACCGAGCTATTACAAAGGGAATTTGACCTGTACCATTTTTCTGAATCCATTCATAACACACAGCTCGTATTTGACCATAAACTAAAGTTCGGACCACTTAGGACAAGAAACGCAATAAAAATTCTGCAAATCAGTGGCTACCCATCAGAAATAGTAGAGGAGGCGAACAGTATTGTAAGTAAAATTGAAAATGTATCTGGCTGATTAACATTCTATTGTTTCAATTCTGAACTGTCACAACCCAACCCACTAAACCCCAGTACTCTCCATGAAAAAACTATTCTCCATACTAACCCTCCTTTTAACCGTGACACATTTCTCCGCACAGGCCCAAGTGTTTAAAAGTGAAGAGCCCCTTGCCCATACCTATTCGATTGTAGCCCGTGATGCGAAGACGGGCGAAATGGCCGTTGGTGTGCAAAGCCACTGGTTTTCGGTGGGCACCGCTGTGCCCTGGGTAGAGGCAGGCGTTGGCGTGGTGGCTACGCAGTCTTTCACCAACAAATCATTTGGTTTGCGTGGGCTTGCTTTGTTGAAAGAGGGGAAGTCGCCGCAGGAAGCACTGGATATTTTGCTGGCCGATGACGAGGGGCGGGAAGTGCGACAGGTGTCGATCCTCGACGCGCAGGGACGTGTGGCGACACACACGGGCAAGCAATGCATTCGCTATGCGGGGCACACCATCGGTACCAATTTTTCGGTGCAGGCCAACATGATGCTCAGCGACAAGGTATGGCCAGCCATGGCGAAGGCATTTGAAACGAGTGCAGGTAAGCCCCTGGCCGAGCGGGTGGTCTTGGCCATGCAGGCAGCTGAGCGGGAGGGAGGAGACATCCGCGGCAAACAATCGGCAGCGCTGGTGGTGGTGCGCGGCGAGGCCACAAGCCAGCCCTGGGACGACCGCACCATCGACCTGCGGGTGGACGACCACGATAAGCCGCTTGACGAACTGGAGCGTCTGCTCAAGGTATACCGTGCCTACGAGCACATGAACAACGGCGACCTGGCCGTAGAGAAGGGGCAGATGGCCAAAGCCATGGAAGAGTATGGCAAAGCCGAATCTATGTTCCCGGATAACCTCGAAATGAAGTACTGGCACGCCATCACGCTGGCTAACAACGGTGACATAAACGGAGCCACCAAACTTCTCAAAGAGGTATACAAGAAAGACAAAAACTGGAAAGAACTGACGGAGCGCCTGCCCGAAGTTGGCTTGCTTACTCTGAGTCCGCAGGACCTGCAGAAGTTGCTGCAGGTGAAGTAGGCTAACGTGTTTTGTGTCAATAGTTGTCTATACCTCAAATAGATTGCTTATATTAAAGCCACAAACAATCTAAAACTAAATTTCAAGCATTATTCACCTGAAGATGTTAATAAAGCACAAACTACGCGCTTTCGTGGCCGGAGCTGCCATGCTGGCTGCTATACCTGCCATGGCGCAGCAAAACACCTACAAGTCTGACTCCACCGTCATCCGTAAGTTTTACGACGACGCTCTCACCAGCTACGAGAGCTACGAAAACCTGCGCTACCTCACCAAAAACATAGGCGCCCGTCTGAGCGGTTCTCCGCAGGCCGCAGCCGCTGTGGAATGGAGCCGACAGGTAATGGAAAACATGGGGCTCGACCGCGTATACCTGCAGGAGGTGATGGTGCCTTACTGGGTGCGTGGCGATAAAGAAATCGGCCGTATTCTGAGTGGCCGCAACGGCAGTCAGGAGGTAAATATTCTGGCGCTGGGCAGCACAGTAGGTACCGGTACACAAGGCCTGAGTGCGCAGGTGGTGGAAGTGCAGAACTTCGAAGAACTCGAGAAACTGGGTAAAAAGAAAGTAAAGGGCAAGATCGTCTTCTTCAACCGCCCATTTGACAACAAACACATACAGACAGGCAGCGCCTATGGTGGTGCCGTGGATCAGCGTGGCGGCGGTGCAGTAGCAGCGGCTAAACTAGGTGCAGTAGGCGTATTGGTTCGCTCCATGACCAACGATGTACAGGATGTGGCCCATACCGGCAACATGCGCTATGAAGAAGGTGTGGATAAAATACCGGCAGCAGCCATCAGCACCAAAGGAGCCGATGAACTAAGCGCGATGTTGAAAAACGATCCGGAGCTGAAGTTTTATATGCGCATGACCAGCGAAACCCGTCCAGATGTGCTTTCCTATAACGTGATTGGTGAGATCAAAGGTTCTGAGAAGCCTGATGAGATCATTGTGGTAGGCGGCCACCTGGACTCTTGGGATGTAGGTGAAGGCGCACATGACGACGGTACCGGCTGTGTGCAGTCTATTGAGGTACTGCGTCTGTTCAAAGAGCAAGGTATACGCCCGAAGCGCACCATTCGTGTGGTGATGTTCATGAACGAAGAGAATGGTCTGCGCGGCGGACGCAAATACGCTGAAGAGGCTAAGGCAAAAGGGGAGAAGCACGTAGCGGCTCTCGAGTCTGACTCAGGTGGCTTTACACCACGTGGCTTCGGTATTGACGGCAACGACCAGCAATATGCCAAGATACTTTCCTGGAAGCAACTGCTGGCCCCTTATGGTCTGCACGAACTGAACCGCGGCGGCGGCGGCGCTGACATTGGTCCGCTCAAAGGTCAGAACAACGTGGTACTGATCGGCCTGCGCCCTGACTCGCAGCGCTACTTCGACTATCACCATACTCACATCGATACCTTTGAGACTGTGAACCGTCGCGAAATGCAGCTGGGAGCCGCAGGTATGGCTGCACTCGTATACCTGATTTCGGAGCATGGTCTGAATGGCGGTGATGCCAAGGCTGGAAAGTAGCCGACTTTAAATCATCAAAAAGCCAGTTCTATACCTGATATAGAACTGGCTTTTTTTGTTGGAGTTGCCAGAAAAGGTGCTCAAAAGACCTCACAGTGTCTCCCAGACCTGTGAGGTCATCGCGCGACTTCATGGTAGCAGCAGCGAACTATCGCCGTAGCTCAGGAAGCGGTAGTCATTGTCCAGGGCGTGTTGGTATACCTGTTTCCAGTCGCCACCGATAAGGGCAGATACGAGTAGCAGGAGTGTGCTTTCCGGCTGGTGGAAGTTCGTCACGAGTCCGTTGCAGATCCGGAAGGTATAGCCTGGCGCGATGATAATCTGTGTGCTGGCATGCAAATGTTCAACCTGGTACCGCTCCATGTATTCGAGCAAAGTCTGCAGTGCTTCGGGTGTGGCAGGAGGCGTGTTGGTATCGTAAGGTAGCCATTGGGTTACATGCAGCTCTTCTGGTTTTAACCCAGGCTGCTGTTGAAGCAACGTGCCCAGCCAGTATAGACTCTCGAGGCTGCGCATCGAAGTTGTCCCGACAGGTATAATGGGCTTGCCCAGGTGTTGCAACAGTTGCTCCACCACCTGCTTCGAGACCATAAGTTGCTCCGCGTGCATTTCGTGGTCTTCCATGGTGTCAGCTTTCACAGGCTTGAAAGTACCGGCGCCCACGTGCAGGGTCAGGTAGGTGCTCTCTATACCTTTGGCTTGCAAAGATGCCATTACCTGGTCTGTAAAATGAAGTCCGGCAGTAGGTGCAGCTACAGCACCTTCGTTGCGGGCATAGATGGTCTGGTAGCGGGTGCGATCTTCAAGTGTAAGTTCGCGGTTCAGGTAAGGAGGCAGCGGCAAGCGTCCGCAGTGCTCCAGTACTTCGGCAAAAGTAAGCTCGGCGGGTGTCCACGTGAAACGGATCAGGAAATGACCTTCTTGCTGTGCTTCCCGCTCGGCTGTTACAACGCCACCTTCAAAGAATATTTTCAGTACACCTTCTTTCCAGCGCTTGTTGTTGCCTACCAGGCATTTCCACGTGCAACTGCGTGTCTGCTGCATAGCCAGCTGCACCTCGCGGTGGGGCTTAACCGGCTCCAGACAGAAAATCTCCACTGCACCACCTGTTGGTTTATGAAAGATCAGGCGAGCCTGGACCACCTTCGTATTGTTGAACACCAGCAAACTGCCGGCAGGCAGTAGGTCCGGCAAATCAGTAAAAGTATGATCGGCTATGTTGTGGCTCTTATAATAGAGTAGCTTCGACTGATCGCGCTCTGGCAGCGGGTACTTGGCTATACGCTCATCTGGCAGCTCGTACACAAAATCCTTAATGGCCAGATTTTTCGGGTTAGCGGTCATTTGTTTGAAATAAGAGTCTATAGTTATTCGTCAGAAATTGTTCGAGAGGGCTGTCTCACTTTAAGTTCTAACTCTAAGCTAAATAGCCACAAAGGTAAGCAATGATGGGTAAAGTTATACCTCCCTGTTGTGTTGGAGATATGAGAGTTGCAATCAAAACGACTACAAGGGGCAATTATAGGATAGAGATACTTTTGTCAGCATGTAAACTTCAGGCTATTGTGCCGAAGTCTCCTCCAGGTCATTCAACTCTAGTTCCAGCGCCTTCACCGAGATTTGAATTTCGCGGATGGCAAGTGCCAGCGAGATCATAAGCAACAGCAAACTCAGGCCGAAGGTGTACTTGCCGACAGTGTTATACCCTGCAAAAAGAATGAACATGCAAAACACGCAACCAAACATACTGGCAATGCCAAAGGCCTGCATGTTCCGGATCAGGACCAGGCGAATACGCAAGTTCTCGATTTGCCCGTATACCAGATGGCTGTGCGTGGAGGCATAGCGGCTTTTCAGGCTCCTGATCAGGTTAGCGAGCGCCATAAACCGATTGGTATAGGCGAGCAGCAATAATGAAATGGCCGGAAACAGCAGGGCAGGGGTGGTCAGCGTGATCTCCATAGACCTAATGAATGGGTAATATTACTGTATACTTTTCAGGAAGTCTTCGTCAAGCGGCTCATCGTCATCGTCTTCATGATGGGCTGCTTCAAAATCGATATCCTGCAGTGCTCCCAGCCCTTCGAGTATCAGTTCATCAATTTCCTCTTTTGAAGTCGCATCCAGCGTCTGTTCGAACATAGCCAGCAAATGCTCACGTTGTTCGTTCACAAATATTTCGTGATAGAGGTTGTCGAACAGGCTGATTTTCTTCTGGATGATCTTATCGATTTCGCGGGTGTTTTTGGCATTAACAGCTTCCAGTAGCAATTTCAGTACATCTTTTGCGCCTTCGTTGTCAGCCAGTCGGGCATAAGCCTTTATAAAAGCAATCGCTACACCTAGCCGCAGGCGTTCGAACCGAAATCCAATCTCGTCTCCCGCTTGCCCTCCTTTTAAGCGTGCATTCTTGAGCGCTTGCTCCAGTTGTTGGTATACAACAGCAGCCTGCACCTCAAAAACTTGCGGTGTTTCGGGGGCGAAGGCAGTATCAAGTAATAGCTCAAAGCTTTTGGCGCTCATATCAAAATCTATCTTAAGTGAGAGATGCTGCAAAGGTAATGGTTTATACTGGCATTTTCGAAGTACGAATATTGTAATTTAAGTAAAATATTGAATGATTTAAATGAGAAAATTGCAAATACTGATTTGGAGTTTTTAAATATATGGGAAACGTAATTTTGTATTGTTTTGCATACTATTTTTTTGCTTTATTTACAGGCTGAAATTTCTGTTTGCTGAATAAGCCGCTGAAAATTAGTTATAAAGGACTTTTTGATGCCTTTTTCAATCTTTATGATTTGTAAGGATATAGATAAAAAGTAAAGCATTTAAAATGTTTATTTTATTAATTAAATAGTACTATTTATAAAGGTGTATAAAAATATTACAGCATACGCTTAAGCAAATAGCACACATGATAACAACATCGTTCACTATAACCCCTATCGCATGACAACAAACTTTACACACTCTTTCTCATTTATTGACAACTGATAGAGTAGGCTACGCACTGTGGTCTACTTGTATGTGTTTCACCACGCCGCCTGATTCTACAAGCCGGTCAGAAAATCTATTTGTAATTTATTGATTATTATATGAACAAACTTCTACAGTTTATTCTTGCGGTTGCTCTGTTGATTAGCAACAGCACGATTGCGTCTGGGCAGGACATAAATTGGGTGAAAACGGTCGGGGGGGCTTCCCACGATCACGGTCGGTCTATCCAGGTAGACGGTGCCGGCAGCTTATACGTGCTTGGGCATTTTTCTGCTCCTTCTGCCGAATTCGGATCAACAACGCTTAATGCCTCAGGTATAGGGACTTATCTCACAAAGTATAGCAACGCAGGCAATTTTGTGTGGGCTCGTAAGATATCCGACACCAACCTGACAGACGAAGGCGCACTGAAAACGGACGCAGCCGGAAACAGCTATGTTGTGACCTCGTTTACAGGCTCCACCCAATTAGGCAGTACAGCGCTGACCAGTAGTGGTTCCAGCGACATTGTTATTGTTAAGTATAGCACAAGCGGTAATGTGGTTTGGGCAACCAAAGCAGGAGGTGGCGCTGCAGACAGAGGAACAGGTATAACAATAGACGCATCCGGGAATAGCTACATCACGGGTAGCTTCACGGGTACGGCTAGTTTCGGAAACACCTCTTTTGCAAGTGCCGGCAACACAGACGGCTTTGTAGCGATGCTGAATGCAAACGGCGTTTTTGTCTGGGCGCAAAAGATCGGCGGCACTGCAGCCGACGAAGGCAGAGGCATTGCGATTGACGGCAGCAACAATATATATGTGGCCGGTAACTTTAATGAGGATTTCACGCTTGGCATTACGCCACTTTCACATTCGGGCAACCAAGACATATTTCTTGCATCTTATACCAACAGTGGTGCTATAAGATGGGCACAGAAAGCCGGTGGAAATGGCGCAGAAAAAGTAACCGCATTAGGTATAGATGGTGCTGCTAACTTGTATCTGGGCGGTAATTTCTCAGCAAGGACTACTTTTGGCTCAATCTCTTTTAACAACAGCGGATCTAGTCAGGATATCTTTCTGGCAAAGTACTCTAATACAGGCACAGTTATATGGGCGAAAGGAGCAGGCGGAAACGCTGCTGACGAACTTGGAGGCTTGTCTGTAGATAGAGATGGTAATTTGTACCTGACTGGTAGCTTTGGTGGTAGTGCCAACATTGGCGGAAGTCCTCTGTCAACAACGGGTGCGCTTGATATTTATGCGGCACACTATGATGGGAATGGCAACGGCGTATGGTCTATTGGAGCCGGTAGTGCACGCGATGACCGTGGTTGGGGTATTGCGTCAGATGCGGCTCAGAATGTATATGTTACCGGTTACTTTCAGGAAAATACGCCAAACTTTGGTGGTATTGTGATTGTAAACAGAGGCGGTGAAGAAACATTTATCTCCCAACTGGTGCCTCTGTTGAGCACAACTAGTGTCACTGCGGGCCCTTACTGCCCTGGGCAGGCTGTGACTGTACGTTATAACACTTCCAGAAATCTTGGGAATGGTTACAGAGCAGAGCTTTCTGATGCTAATGGCAGCTTTGCAGACCCCATTATCATTGGCTCTATTAGCAATAATGCCGGTTCAATTAGTGCAATCATCCCTGATAATATACCAGCAGGAGATAAATATAGAATTCGGGTGTACTCAAATGGATTAAGGAGAGCTGGCACTGACAATGGCACCGATCTTATCATTAATGCTAAGCCTCCAGTGCCTGAACTGACAGCCAGTAGTCCAAGTGTTACTGGAACACTCTATTTGTCTGCGACGGAAATACCCGGAGCTACCTACTCTTGGGCGGGTCCGAACAACTTCACTTCCACTCTGCGGGAACCAACCCGACCTAATATGAGAACCAGTGATGCAGGCACTTATACCCTCACTGTCAATGTGAACGGATGTACCACTACAGCTACTATAGCAGTAGTGCTCGCAACTGTTCCGACCTTTGATGTGGATCTGCGCGGAGAGCCTAATGGAGAATACACATCCCCACCAGTAAGTAGGAATGGTAGCGCTTGTAGAGATAATAATTGTATTCAGTTTAATGTAATACTGGATGAAAGGGCTGGCCAAATAGTTGTTACAGTTGATGGCGGCAAGGGTGCCATGGATTACACCATAAACTGTGGCCCAGAAACTAGAGTGGGCCAAGAAGTTTGCGCTCCTAATACGGGTATCTTTACGATCACTTTCTGTAAGCCTGGTGGTAATGCAACTACATATTCCATCAGGTCTATTGCTGCCTTTGAGCCGCAGGCCGATGTGTCTCTCACAGCAGGTTGCTCCGACATCTTGAAAGCGCCTGATACTTTTAATGAAGAAAGCATTGTATGGGAGGACCTGACAGGTAACGGAGCTTATCTTAAATACCTGAGTTTCCCGAATGGTAAAAAAGAGGCGATTGTAACAGGCGACGATGATGCCCCAGCTAGAGTGATATACCGTGTTCGGGGTAAAGCTTTCCAGAGTTCATGCTCCGACAACCTTTATTATGATGACATCGAAGTTACGTTTCATCGCAGGCCTGTTGTCACGATAGCGCCAACACCTGCTATTATATGCCCTGGTGGCGGTGGCGTAGTGCTTAGAGGCAATGTAACAGGCGGCGACCAGACCACTGGTTTTGATTATGTCTGGAAAAATGCTGCTGGTAATCAGGTAGGAAGCAACCTGAATTATACGGCTACAGCTGTAGGCACTTATAAGTTAATTGCTATACCTAAAGATTCAAGAGACTGCGAAGAGTTCTCTGCCACAGTGGAGGTGGTTTCCAATCTCACTGCCAACGCTGGCCCGGACCAATTGGTGTGCGCAGGCAGTACCGTTCAACTGGCAGGCACAGTTACAGCCGCCACAGGTGGCCGCTGGATAGGTGGTAACGGTACCTTCTCAAGCAGGACAGACCTGAGCGCTACCTATACTCCAACAGAGACAGAGTTAAATGCAGGTTCTGTTACACTGACATTAGAATCAACCGGAAACGGCGATTGTGGTCCGGTGCAGGACGAGGTGGTAATCTCATTCTACAGAATGGAAGTGACCCTGACAGGAACGCCAGTAATCTGTAATGGTACATTAGGAACGATCAGTGCTAATGTTACAGGTAGTCAGGGGGCTTTGAGCTATCGCTGGAGTTCCGGCGAAACTACTGCTTCTATTACTAATAAAGTTGCCGGTAACTACACCGTTACTGTAACCGAAGTTAACGGCTGCGCAGTCACTGTACCGTTTACCATCACACAAGTGCCAGGCCCTGCTGATTTTACAGTTGAGCTAAAGGCTACTACCTGCGGCGACCGTAACGGCGAGATCAAGGTAACGGGTGTGACGTCTTCAGGTAACCGAAGTTTTGAATACGCTATCAATGGGGGAGATTTCCAGACAGGCAATACCTT